>DATMZF010000061.1:0-91687 GCA_035560555.1 Rectinemataceae bacterium | reverse complement strand
GGCGTATCCCCCAGCCGCCCCTCTGGCGCCCCTTGCACCGCCTCCTCCGCTTGCCCCGCTCGCGAGCAGGGCAATTTCCTCGTCATCCACGTGGACGCAGTGGGCAAGGAGGGTTCTCCCATCCAGAAAACCCAAGTCGCTCAGAAGCCTGATCGGGGTTTTGCCGTGGCGCGCCAGGACTTCGTTTCGTTCGGCGAGGGTCTCGGCGCTGTGCAGGTTGACCATGACGCCGTAACCTTCGGCAAGGTGTTTCACCCTTGAGAGCAGCTCCGGCGAGTCCGTCAAGGTACTGTGGGGCATGAGCATGGGAACGATGAGGGGGTCGCCGAAAAACCGCTCGATGAATTCCGCGGCGAAACGTTCTCGCCCCGAAAGGGAGAGCCCGTCCGGCAGACCGTCGCCGGCGATGAAGACGGGGCCGGCCGCGAGGCGGAATCCCGCCTTTTGGGCCGCCGCGGCCGTCGCTTCGGGGTACCAGTACATGTCGACGGAGCAGGTGACTCCGCCCATCATCAGTTCGAGCATCGCCAGGCGGGAGGACAGCGCGACTGTCTCCCGATCGACCATCGCTTTCTCCCGCGCCCAAGCCACCCGCAGCCAGGGCCCCAGCGCCATGTCTTCCGCCGCTCCCCTGAACATGGCCGTGGCGAGGTGGCTGTGCGTGTTGATCAGCCCCGGCATCACTATCGCGTCCGAGGCGTCTATCGTGGTGTCCGCCTCGTAGCGGGCCGACATGTCGACGCTGTCGCCGATCTCGAGGATTGTCCCGCGATCGACCGCCACCGCGGCCTTCGGCATGATCCTGCCTGTCTCGTCCATCGTGATGGCGAGAGCGTTGATGAAGAGGATATCAACCTTGAGTTTCATCGGCCCGACCTCGGTGCGTGAAAAGGCTGAAAGCGATTCTGCCGCTTTCAGGCCAGTATACTTCAGCCCGGCGTCCATAAAAAGGGAGGGATGCCGATGAGCGCGGAGTTCGAGGAGCCCCATCGCCGAATCGGGCCGTTTTGATAAAACTATTTTTGTCGGATGAAATCGCGTCCCGTTTTGACAAACAAACTCGACACGGGAAAACCGCGACAGCAGAATATCCACAGTAAATAATATGGCTATCACGATTTTGACGCTTTAAGAAAAGCTATGCGAGTTTTTCCGCACTCAAACAGCCTCGAGGGAAAAGCGGCTAAGGGAGCCGCGCTTCTCCCTGTATTGAGAACACAATGAATTTGGCAGCGGGCCCCAACGTATTCACATTGACGGTCGCGGCGGAGGACGGCGGGTACAACTACACTTTCGTCGGCGACGGAAAACCATTCGTCGATGTGCCGGCCACTGAGGATTGGGATATTCGTGGCCACGGCACCCACACCGCCGGGACTATCGCCGCGCTCGGCAGCTCCTACGCCGGCTACTCCGAGCTCGACATGCTCAACCAGGCGCTGGGAAACGACATCATGGTGGGCGCGGACTATGGCATGTATCGAGGCGACGCGGACTATTACTATTTCGTGATGCCATGAAGCGTCGCGGCTGAGCGCGTGCCCCCGCGGCGCGGCGGGAAAAGGCGTCCGGCCGAAGGGCGAGGCGCTTTTTTATGCGCCCCGCGGCCCGAGAGGCTACAGCGGCCCCTTGGCAAGGGAGGCGGGTATCTTGATCGCGAAGCGGCAAACCTCATCGCCGGCGAGCACCGAGTTCACGACGGCGGCTTCCGTCTCCTCCCCGAAGACGATGTCGAAGCGGAACTTGGTGTAGCCCGCCGAACAGGCGCACCAGAGCGGAGGCACCGCTGCGCCCTTTTCGGTGATGGATGAGACCGCGAGAGGACAATGGCAGGCCAGCCTCCTTCTCTCCAGGGGATCGGACGTCGCGAGGTATCTGTCCGGGTCGTAGGGAATTTTCGTCATGAAAATCCTGTCGCCGTTCCTCACCCCGCTCATGATTTCCTGGCGATCACGGACGAAATCCACGACCGCCCTCGTAATCTTCTGCTCGAACCAGAGCGTCCCATCCTCGGCGTGCCTGTTCAGTATCTCCACCTGGCGGCGGTGATAGTCCGCGAGCCAGACGTCGATCGATCCCAGTTCGAGGAACCGCGCCCTCTCCCCCGCGAAAGCCTCGGGGGGAATCCCGTGGACGTTCCACGCGAGCACCTTGCCGGCCGCGCCCTCTCCCAGCTCATTCGCGAGCCTTCTCACGAAGCGCGCGGTGGCTTCGGGGTACGCTTCCGGCGGGCTCCCCTCCGGAGGAATGACCACCCGCGCCATGACTCGATCGCGCGTCGCTTGCCCTTCCAGCGAGGCGAGCCTTTCCGACATCGCCGGAAGCACGCCGACGGGGGAGAGATAGGCCAGGAGACGGATGGCTATCGCCGGCTCGTGGGTCGTCGCGAAGTAGCGGGCGAGAGGGAGGAGTATATCCAGGGCCGATTCCCCCGCGGCGAGGCGGTCCGATATCCAGGTTTCGACCGTCGCGAGGTCGGGCCTTTCGAGAGAGAATCCACCGCCTGCGAGCGCTGCCCTGAGCCTCTCGACCCTGCGCAGCGAGGAGGCGACCTCGACCTCTCCCAGACCTCTGTTTTTCAATCGCTCCACGAACTCCGCTTCCATGTGCATCGGATTTGCCCTCCGGAACTAGCCGCCGCGCGGTTGACTTTGCATGGCGACTGCCTATCATATGTACATATCATGAAAGAAGTCACGCCCCAACTGACGGAAACGCTGAAGCGCCACTGCGCTGACTCGGTGCCGCGAAGCGACGCTTTTCCCGTGGCGACCTACAACGAGCTGATGAAAATCGTGGCTGAGCTTTCCTATCTGAACAGGGATTGTCTTCTTTTTTTTCGCGGCCAGGCCAGGGACCACCGGAACAAGGCGGGGGCGAGCAGCCTCTATCCCTCGCTCTACAGGAAAAACGTGATTTCCAAGGCCAGGCTGGAATACGATTTCGCCTTGCTCAGGGAGATTTCAGCGCTCCTCGTGGACGAGACGAAAAAGCACGACCGCCGCGCCGCCGACGAGATACGCAGGAAACAGTACATTCAGTGGTCGCTCATACAGCACTACCAAGTGCACGAAACCCCGCTCTTGGACTTGACGCAATCGCTCAGGGTCGCCTGCTCCTTCGCCCAGTCCAGTGGCGAAGCCGCCGAAGCTTTCGTCTATGTTCTCGCCCTGCCCTACATGCCCAACGGGATTTCCATCAACTCCGAGCAGGAAATCGTCAACATAAGGCTCTTGAGCGCCTGCCCCTCCCTGGCCCTGCGCCCCTATTTCCAGGAGGGATTTCTCGTCGGCACCACCGATATAACCGACAACTTCGACGACAAGAACGAACTGGATTTCAACAGGCGACTCGTGGCCAAGTTCGCGATTCCCGACGACGATTCATTCTGGAATGGAAATCTCCAAAGGATTCCGGACGATCTCCTCTTCCTCGACGAAAAGAATGACCCGATGCACACGATTTGCGCTTCGATCCGCGGGGCCGTCCTTCAGACGAAGGAGATGCTCTTCGACAACAGCGCATACTCAGCTGAAGTGGACGAGCTCACCGCCAAGCTGCGCAAGAGACTCAACAAGAAGAGTTGAGCGAACGTCATTTCGGCTGCGGCCGCCATCACAGGAAAAACTCACGCAACGGCAGAGCGAGCGCCTCGCCCTCCACGACGACATCGATGAGCGCCTTCATGAGGGGCAGGTCCACCTCGCCGATCAGGTCTTTGCGGCGCCACGCTGGCAGCAGCCTGCCCATGTTCTTCACTATCTCGACGCATTCGAGCGTGTCCTGGGCCATAATTTCCCGGGCTTCCCGGAAACTCTTCCCCATGCCGAGCAGTCTCCCGAACCGCACCGTCCGCCCGCCCATGCTCGTGACGTACAGATCGCCGGCCCCTGGCAAGGAAGAAGCGAACCACTCGGTCGAGCCCAGCAGTTTCAGTATGAAGCGAATCTCGCCGCAGCCCTGGGCGAAGAGGGCGGCGGCGAGGTTGTGCATCGAAGCGCCAGCGCGATCGACGCCGCCTTCCTTTTCGAGGATGCCGTAGGCCATGCCCACCGCGAGCGTGTACGCGTTCTTGAGCGCCACGCCGATCTCAAGCCCCATTAGGTCGTCGGTGGGCGTCGGAAAGTAGTATGATGTCCTGAATATGTCAGCCAACTTCTTCGCGATGTCGAGCCTTTCGGCGCCGAGCATAACGCAGGAAGGTCTTCGCCCGGCCAGTTCCCCCGCGATGCAAGGGCCGCCGATGGCCGCGAACTCCACGCCCCTACGGAGAGAGTCGGGGAGGGCGGCTTTCAGGATGCGCGGGAATATGTTCACCGATCCATCGGCGCCGGCCTCGAGGCCCTTGGTGATCCCTACCACCATCTGTCCTGGGACAAGCCTTCCCTGCAGCTGCTCGGCCATCCAGCCGACGCCCAGGGAATTGACGCCGCTCACGATTATCTCGCAACCCGCGAGCGCCTCGTCGATTTCGGAAAAAAAGTAGGGCTTTACGTTTTCAGGAAGCCGCCTTCCGAGCCTCGGATGGAAATTCTTCTCCCTGCATGTTCTGATTACTTCCTCATCGAGGTGCGTGCCGATGAGCCGCACATCGTTGTGGTTGTCGCTCAGGGGCCAGGCCATGGCGGATCCCATCAGCCCGGCCCCAACAATCGCCGTTTTCAGCATACAAATTCCTTTGTCCATGACAGAGGCGACAGGTCTCACTTGAGCTGATCGGCCACCTGTTTCGCCACATCATCCGCGACTTTTTGCACCGACTCGTTGTTTATGAAAATCCTCTCCCACAACACATCACAGGTGGGTTCAGTCTTCGGGTTTCTCTTGATCGACGGGAAGGCGCTCGCGTACAGCATGGAATCGACCGCCACCTGGAACGCCGGATTTTTCGCGATGTACGCTTTCATCTCAGGGGAATTTCCGGCCGAGATGCGCAACGGCATGTAGCCGGTCTGCATAGCCCAATTCGCGGTCTGTTTGGTGTCGGTGAGCCATTTGAGGAATTTCCACGCGGCGTCCTGCTTGGCTTTCGGGGAATTGGCCGGAATCACGATGCCGTTCCCTCCCGTCGGGATTCTCCGCGCGCCGGTGGGCCCGGCGGCCAAGGGGCCGACGCCGACTTCAAAGCCGGAATTCTTCAGTATGTTGCCCATCCAGCCGGTGGTGATGTACATCATGCCCACCTTGCCGCTGATGAAATCGGCCTGCAGAAGTTCCCACGAGGTCAGGCCTTTCCCGACGTAGAGCTTGGCGGCCTTGTCCTTCTTGACGAGATCGTACCACCACTGGAGGGCGGCGACGGCCTCCGGACTGTTGAACGTCGGCACCGGCTTTCCGTTCTCCAGCGTCGAAACCTGCGCGCCGTAGCTTTCGATGGCGGTCTGGAAATACCACCAGGGATTGCCCGTCTGTATGCCGAAACCGATCCTCGAGCCATCGGCCGCCGTCACCTTGATCGCCGCCTCCCTGATTTCCTTCCAGTTCGCCGGAGCCTTGTCCGCATTGATTCCCGCGGCTCGGAACATATCCTTGTTGTAGTAGAAGACGGGCATAGACCGCGACTGGGGCAGGCTGTAGAGCTTGCCGTCTATCCTGCTCTCTTCCAGGAGTCCCTGAACGAAATCCTTGAGGTCGATGCCGTTGGGGCCAGCCGCGAACCCGTCGAGCGCGGCTATCGCCTTCGCGTTGACGAACGCGGGAATGCGCGAAATCTCGAGCATCGCGAGATCGGGTGTCTTCCCTGACGCGATGGACGCCATCAACTTCTGTTCCACATCGGTATACGCCCCTTGAAATTCGTTGACGACTTCGACTTCGTTCTGCGAAGCGTTGAATTCCTTCACGAACGCGTCGAGAATCTTGCCGTTGTTGCCGCCCAAGGCTGACCAGAAAACAACCTGCGTAGGCGCCGCCACGATCGGCATCGTCACGCACACGAGAATAACGAGAATTCCGAGAATCCTTTTCCCCGCCATACACCTACGCATAGTTTCCTCCTCTATGATCTCAAGGGAAGCTGCCGCTACCCTTTTATGCCCGAACTCATTACACCCTCTACGAAATATTTCTGCAGGAAGATGAAGAGCAGTATCACCGGCAGCATGACGAGGACGGCGCCAGCCATCACGACGTTCCATTCAATGCTTCCTTCCGAGGTCCTCAGGAATACGATGCCCACGGGGAGCGTGCGCATCTTGGTCGAATTCGTCATGATGAGCGGCCAAAAATAGTCGTTCCAGCGCCAGGTGAAGGTGAGGAGGGAAAAGCTGATGAAGGATGCTCGAGAAGACGGCACCATGATATGCCTGATGATCCCGAGATGTCCGCAGCCATCGATTTTGGCGGCGTCCACAAGATCCCTCGGCACCGACAGAAATGCCTGCCTAATGAGGAATATGCCGAACGCGTTCGACACGAAGGGGATGATGAGCGCCCAATAGGTATCAATCCATCCGAACGTTTTAAATATGAAGAATGTCGGGACGATGAGAACCTGCGTCGGTATCATCATCGCGAAGAGGAAAAAGAGGAATAAAGTGTCCCTTCCCCTGAAGCTAAGCCATGAAAAGGCGTAGGCGGCAAAGGCCGCGTTGACCAGCTGGGAGACGACGATCGTCGTGGTCACGAACACGCTGTTGAAAGCGTATCGGCCGAAAGGAGCGCTCTCCCAGGCTTTCCTGAAATTCTGCCATTCGATCCTGCTCGGAACGATGGTCGGCGGATATGAGTAGATTTCTTTCTGGGGCTTTAGCGCCGTGGAAAAAGCCCAAAGGATCGGGAGGATCATAATCAGGGTCAACGCGAGAAGAACAATATGCCGGAAGATCGTGAGACCGATCCTTCTGCGTTTCCGCCCCTTTTTCTGGATTCGCATGGACTCAAACCTTCGCCGAGGGACGCTCTTCGATCAGCCCCTTCGAGGCGAGATAGGGCAACACGATCGAAGGATAGTTGGAGGTGATGCTGTCTACTCCCCAGTCTAGGAGCGTATCCACATCCTCTATCGAGTTGCCGAGCCAGCCTGTCACCTCAAGGCCAAGACGTTGCGCGATTTTTACAAGAGCCTCGCTGCCGCCGGTCTTGAGGGGAATGCAGGTGTTGTGGCAGCCGAGCGCCTTCGCGAGATGGATATCGCTTTCTTTATAGTACATCGAGATGAGGCCGCATTTCTGTTCGGGCAGAATGCCGCGCACCGTTCTTATGGCGTAAGGATCGAATGACGTGACCACTGTCTTTTCGGCAATCTCGAACTTCCTCAGGGCGTCGCAGACTTGTCTGCATACCATGTCGAGAATGAATGGCCTGTCGGTCTTTATCTCGATCTGGAATAGCTTCATCGACGCCGCGTACTCGCCGAGCACTTCGTCCAGACTGGAAATTCCCGCCTTCGGGAAACCTTTGAAGAGGATTCCGGCGTCGAACCCCCTGAGTTCGGCCATCGTGTAGCCCCCGACATGGCCCTTCCCGTCGGTCGTGCGGTCCAGCGTATCGTCATGAATGACGGCCAGCTCGCCGTCTCGAGTCAAATGCACGTCCAGCTCCAGGCAGCGCACGCCCAAACCATAAGCGAATCCATAGCCCGCCAACGTGTTTTCGGGAGCCTCGCCCGCCGCGCCCCTATGGCCGAACAGATTGATCATCCGCGTCTCCTTGCGCAAAAGTCAGTAAGTAACCCATTTTTTCGAGGATTTCAGCTGAATGGCCGTCAACGCGATCATCATGAGAAAGAGAATCACGGAAATCGCGGAAGCGTATCCCGCCTCGAAAAACTGGAAAGCGTTTTGATATATGTACAGAACCAGCATATTCGTAGAGTTGACCGGCCCTCCCTGTGTCATGATGTACACGGTCTCGAAGTTCTGCAGCATCGTGATGAGCGTCGTTATGACGACGAACAAGGTGGTAGGCGATAGGAGCGGAAAGGTAATCTTCCAGAAAATGGTCGACCGGCCGGCGCCTTCCACCGAGGCGGCCTCGAGCAGCTCGTTGTTTATGCCCTGCAATCCCCCTAGGTAGAGGAGCATGATATAACCCGTGAACCGCCACACCGTCATGATGACGATGGCCGGCATAGCCCATGCGGTGGACGCTATCCATTCGGGACCTTTCACTCCAAAGACCTTCAGGGCCATATTGAGGAACCCGTACTGCGGATCGAAAATCCATAGCCATACCAAGGCCATTGCCGAGGTAGCCGTGACATAGGGAAGAAAAATGCAAGTCCTATATATCGTCCTGCCCGCGATTTTCCCGTTGATCGAAACGGCGATGAAGAGGCCGAGCGATACCGCGATGAACACCGTGAAAACGGAAAACAGCATCGTGTTGCGCAGCACTTTCCAGAAAAGCGGATCGCGCGTGAGCCTGAGGTAATTGCCGAGTCCGACAAAGTGCTTTTCGGGCGAGATGAGATTCCAGTCGGTGGCGCTCAGCCAGAAGGTATAGACCAGCGGAAAGAAGACGAAAACGCCGAATACCAGAAGCGAGGGGAGAAGAAACATCCCCGCTGCCAACCTGTCCGTCTTCCGTCGTTTCACCTCACGCTCCCAACGCCGTTGAGGCTTTCGCGTTCCTGCGGCGAAGCAGGCTCTGCGCCGTAGTCTCGTCGGTGACGAGCGCGTTGCACCATTTTCCGGCCAGGGCGCCCTCGATCGCTTCCAGCTTATGCTCGCCGCCGGCCAGGGCGATCGAGAGCCGCATCGACCTGAAGGTTTCTTTCGGGACGGCCAGTGTCCGCGATTCCAAAAGCTGGTCGCAGATTTCCCCGTGAATGTCGAAGAAATGTCCGGCGATATCGCCCACCGCCCTTCTTTCTCGCAGCTCATCCAATATTCGCTGGCTCATATAGCCTGTCTGGTATAGCGAGGATTTCTGGTTGATGCTCCCTATCCCGAATACGCCGACGCTCGCGCGCTGCGCGGTTTCGAATGAGTTCCTGATCCTGGTATCAGCCATTATCGAGTTGAGGATCTCGGGCGAGTCCACGAGCATCGGCACGGCCAGCGAAATCGTTTTCGCCTTGAAGACGGCCGCCATTTTGGAAATGATGAACTCAGCCCTCGTGGAAAAGTCGGCGACATCCATGCTGCCGTTGAGCTGGCAGATCGTCAGGTCCTTGACGCCGTTATTTTTCAAGTTTTGGGCGCAGGCGAGGACCGTGGAACTCCAGGATACGCCGAATACGTCGCCATCGCGGACACTTTGCTCAATAAACCCAGCGGCGTATTTTCCGATGGCGTCTTTTATCAAGTCATCCACATTGACATTCACGGGCGCTATCACGGCCGCTTTGAGATCAAAAGCGGTTTCCAGCTCCAACTCCAGCTCGGCGAACGTGATCTCGTTGGGAGAGTTGATCGTGAACCGGACTATCCCCGATTCGCGCGCGCGCTTGAGGTGGCGAGAGACGCTCTGACGCGAAAGATTCAGGCGATGGGCTATCTCATCCTGATCCAGGTCCCTCAAATAGTAGAGCATCGCGACTTTTACTACCAACCGCTCATCGTAACGCATGCGCATCCTCAAAGTGAGCATTTGCTCAGTAAGTGATATTATGTAACATTCGATCGTCAGGTGAGTATAGGCGGCCTTTTTTCAGTTGTCAACATTTTTTTTTGAAGAGGTACTTCTCCACGGTCGACATGGAACGCTAAACCGAATAAAAAACCTATGCCGAAGCATAGGTTTTGGATGAACTGCCGCCTGTATGGATTACGCTTGATCGGCGACCTCGTATTCGCTCACGAGTTCATCCACAAGCTCTCGCACCGGCACGATTTTTTCGGCTCTCCAGGCGTTGGCGCCTGCGAAAGCGAAGCCCTTGTCCAGGTTGCCCTTCTGCGCGTTGAGAAGCGCGAGCGAGATGCAGTAGGGAGACTTTTCGATATCGCAAGTGACGATGCAGTGATAGGGGCAGGCGAACGGTTTCTTTCGGCCCGCATCCACATCGTCTAAAAACCCGTTTCTGATCGCGCGGCCTGGCATTCCCACCGGGCTCTTGATGATTTCCAGAGCTTCGGGGCCTTTGGCGTCGAGATAGGCTTCCTTGAACTTGGGGGAAGCGTCGCATTCTTCGGTGGCGACGAAGCGGGTGGCCATCTGGACGCCGGCCGCGCCGAGCTTGATGAAGCGGCTGATATCGGCGCCCGTATAGATTCCGCCGCCGGCTACGACGGGGATTTTCTTCCCGGTTCTTTCCTCGAAGGGACGAACCGCGGCTATCACTTCGGGCACGATCTTTTCAAGGGCATAGGCGGGATCATCGATCTGCTCGGCCTTGAAACCGAGGTGGCCGCCCGCCAGGGGACCTTCGACGACGAAGGCATCGGGCAGGTAGTTGTACTTGTCGAGCCATCGTTTAGCCAACAGGGTGGCCGCCCTTCCCGACGACACGATCGGCACGAGCTTGGTCTTGCAGCCCTCCACGAGATACTCGGGCAGGCTCACCGGAAGCCCAGCGCCCGAAAAAATGATGTCTATCTTCTCGTCGATGGCTGTCCTGACCATGGCGGCGAAGTCGCTCAGCGCGACCATGATGTTGACGCCGAGTATGCCCTTGGTGTTGGCCCTGGCTTTTCGGATCTCTTTCCGCATACCCCTGATATTGGCGCCCAGGAAGTCCTTGAAGCCGTCCGGCTCCAAAAGGCCTATGCCGGCCGCGGCTATCACCCCGATGCCGCCGGCGTTGGCGGTGGCGGCGGCGAGCCCGGACAGCGAGATCCCTACGCCCATTCCACCCTGCACTATCGGTATTCTCGCCACCAGGTCGCCTATGACAAGACTCTTCATTGTATTGGTACCCATGAGACAGCTCCTCTTTCCGCCTTGGTTTCAGGCTGGAACATCGTTACAGAAAGCCGGATTGATAAAACACTCTAACATATTATGATATTTTGTCAAAGCCCGGGAGCAAGAGGCGAATGTTGTCGCATGAGCCACGGCGATCAAATATCTTGGCGTGTTCCCGCGGTGGCTGGCGATCTTTGCGGTACGGACGCCGTACCGCAAAGACTCAGCGCAGGACCTTGGAGAAAGCGTAACTTCTTTGCATGCCGTTTCCGCTGAACGATACCGTGTATTTCCCGCCTTCGGAGAATATTTTCACCGTGGCGTACTGGTTGTGGTACGAAACATCGTTCCCATAGGCGGCGTTCGCCTGGAGAACGATGTAGTTGATCCCGCCGATCTCCTGATAGCCGCCGTCATGGTAGTGGCCGCCAAAGACAGCCAGCACTTTCCCGCTGGCCTCGAGGACCCCGCGAACGACCGGCGCGTTTCGCACGCTGTGCTTGGGATCATAAGCCGCGTCGACAAGTTCCTGGCCATTGAGCTGCTGGTGGGTCAGGACGACGACGGGGGCCGCCGCCGCGGCGATATCGGCGGCAAGCCACGCCACTTCTTCAGCCGGGATATTGGCATCATCCCAGGAGTAGCCGGAGCCGGGCTCGCCGGGAATGCCCGAATAGGAAGCGCCATTCGCCCTAAAACTGGAGTCCATGACGATAAAGTGGACCCCGCCTCTGTCGAAGCTGTAATAGCTGGCTCCGGAAGCGGTATCGGTATTTTTCACGATAGACAAGAAATCCGCCTTAGCCGCCTGATCGGTGTCATGGTTGCCGAAAACATGGTAACGCGGGCCGCGAAAGAGCGCGAACCTGGTTTCGGCCGCGCGCATGAAACCCATGGCGGTCTCCCGGCGCTGGGCGGGCGTCAGCCCAGGCGTCGCGGGGTTGTCGGTGAAGTCGCCGAGTTCGGCCACGAAATCGGCGCCAGCCGCGTTCATCGCCATGGAAAACGCCTCGATCTTGGCGAGACCTCCTGAAAAGTATCGGGGAGAAGCGTTCAAGGCAATGGCGACGGACTGGTCGGACTTGTCGCAGACATGGGTATCGCTGATGAGGCCAAAGGTGACCATCGCCCCCGAGGGCTGGGCGAACAGGCTGCCCGCCACAAGCGTCAGGGCGAGCAAGAGAACCGGGAATTTCTTCATACTTTCCTCCACGGATGAATTTTTCATCATCGACGCAATGCCATGATGTTGGGGGCATTGTACCGGGGGACTTCCAGGTTTTGATTAAAGGCTCGTGAAATATTCATAAAGATTGGGTTTATCATTGCGGCCGCTTCGTCCCGGTCGGTATAATCCCGCTTACGCGACGACGCGTACCGGAAGTCTTGCTCTACCAAGGGCGGGGCTATCGGGGCAAGAGGCGACAGCGAGGCGGTTCCATGAGCAGATTTGACGGGGCATCCTTCGAGGGAGAAGAATTCGACGGCATCGACTTCCAGACCATCGGAGTATCGGGGAAGGAATTCAACGGATGCACGTTTACGGGCTGCGATTTCACCGAAACCGACCTCGCGCGCTGCGAGTTCGATGACTGCGTCTTCAAGACCTGCAACCTTAGCAACCCAAAAATCGGCCACGCGAGATTCCTCGACGCGGAATTCGAACAATGCAAGGTGGCGGGCATAAATTTTTATCAATGCGATCAGGCCGTGTTCGACTTGTCGTTTGAAGATTGCAGGGTGATGAACTGCAACTTTTCCGACCTAAAAATGAAGGGGGCTACCTTCGCGGGTTGCGATATCTCGGGCTGCTTCTTCCAGGACACATTCCTCGTCGAGGCGGATTTCAGCGCTTCGTTTTTCAGGGATACGCTGTTCAGCGGTTCAGACCTGCGGCGCGCCTCCTTTTTCGGCGCTCACGGGTACTCGATAGATCCCAGAAGCAACAATGTCCAAAGAGCGGTATTTTCCTGCCCCGATGTCTTGTCGCTGATAGATTGCTTCAACATAATCATAAAGGATACATGAAAACGGAAAAAGGAGGATCGATCATGACAAGCGTTTGTGGCGTCATTTGCGACAACTGCAAGAGCTTCAACGCGCAGTGCGCCGGATGCGGCGCGATAGAAGGAAAAGTATATTGGGCGCCGTATTTGGGCTCTGATACCTGCCCCCTATACGCGTGCTGCGTAGGTACGATGAACTTGCCGCATTGCGGAAAATGCGAAAAACTGCCCTGCGCCCTGTATTACGACACGCGAGATCCTTCGGTGAGTCCCGAAGAGCACGAGAAAGGCATTCGGGAGCGAGTCGACATTCTGAGGCGGGGATGACGCCATGAAGTTACAACTGATACGGAGCGCGACGATCAAACTCTTCTTCCAGACCTGCACGATCCTCGTCGATCCCTGCCTCGCGCCGAAATTCGGCATTTATTCGTATGCGGGAATTTCCAAAAATCCCCTCGTCGAGCTCCCGATGCCGCTCGAGGACATCCTCGGCGACATCGACGCCGTCATCGTCTCGCACCTGCACTCCGACCATTTCGACAGCGTCGCGAGACAGATAATCAAGAAGGACATCCCTCTGTTCTGCCAGCCCGACGACGAGGCGAAAATCCGCGAACTCGGCTTTACCGACGCGAGGCCAGTCCAGGAATCGGCTATCTTCCGGGGTGTCGAGATGCGCCGGTTCTATGGGCAACACGGCCATGGCTCGGTGCTCGAGGATATGGGCATCGTTTCCGGCTTCTCGTTCAAGGCCGAGGGCGCTCCCTCGATCTGCTGGCTGGGCGACACGGTCCTCATTCCCGCCGTGGAGAAAAGACTGCTCGAGGAGATGCCCGACATCGTCGTCGCGCACTCGAGCGGGGCCGTGTGGGGCTCGGAGCGAATCAAGATCGTCCTGGACGAAGAGCAGACCGTACGGATCTGCGCGCTCTTGCCCGGAAGCAGAATCATCGCGACCCACATGGATTCGCTCGATCACGGCACCGTGACGCGGAAACAGCTGCGGGCGTACGCGGAGGGGCATTCGATAGCGCCCGAGGCGCTGATCATTCCCGAGGACGGGGAAATGCTGACGCTGTGACCGAAAATCAGCGGGCAAGCCTCACTTCGGATATTGGAAATTCAGCTGCCAGGTGACGCCGAATTTATCCTTCAGGTTCGCGTATTTCGCGCCCCAGAAGGTAGCGCCGAGAGGCACGTCGATGGTCGATTCCACCGATAGAGCCTTGTAGCAGCGATCGATCTCCGCTTCCGTCGGGAAATCCACGAGAAGGGTGACATTGTCGCCCTGGGCGACGGGCCTGGGGGAATCCGAAAAGTAGATCACCAGCTCGCCGACCTTCACTTCGCCGTGCAGGACATAGTCCTTGATCGCTTCCGGCGTATTCGCGTCTTTCATGGAACCGAATCGCTCGATTTGGGTGATCTGGCCGCCCAACGCCTCTTTGTAATAATTCATCGCTTTTTCGGCCTTGCCGGCGAAAACAAGATAGGGTATGAATTTCATTGCCGCCCTCCTTCCCATGAAATATACTGAATCATATAGAGAATTCAAGTTTTTTAATATAATGAGAATGCCTCCGGTTCGCCCCGCCCCAGCGAGCCCAATTCCCTTCTCCGTGACAGAATCGTGGATCATTTCCCGGCTCCGGCTTCGACTCCGGCCTCGGCTTCGTCCCCGGATGAATTTTTGGCGGGAAAAGCTGTAGAATGCCCTAAAAAGCTCTTCATAATCGGCGGGGAATGTTTTTGCTTTACTTCGGGACATACTTCTGAGAAAATAACACGCGTCGACCGCTCCACGGGGCGGTCCGCATAATTTTAAAATTCCATCGGAGGTCCTTCATGAATAAGCGCGCGGCGCTCGTGCTCTTTGTCATGCTGACATCGGTCCTAGGCGGAAGGATATTCGCCCAGGCGGGCTCGGACCAACTGTCGGCCTATGTCGTCTCATCCTTCGCGCGCAAACCCTACGACCCCCTCCCCGTTCTCAGGAACTTCGCCGCGCTGGAATCGAGGATGCCCGACTACGAAGATTCTTTTGAGCTTCTCGGGTTCGCCATAGAGGCGTGGGAAGCGGGAGAGTGGCGCGCGGCGCGGGACAGGCTGCTCGACCACGCCCAGACGATTGGCGAGAAGAACCGCTGCTCGGCCATGGACGGCCTCACCTTGTGCGCGCTTTATTATTCCTTCATGGATCTGCAGGGCAAGCTGGGGGGAGCAGCCCTCGAATCGCCTCGCGACCAAGCCCTCGCCTATCTGGCTATCGGCCAGGCCAATTACTATATCGCCTTCCCCCAAGCGGCGAAAAGCGGACCGGAAGATACCCGTCGAGCCCTCGGCTACGCGATCAAAACGCTCGAAGGCGGTAAAAAGCTGTTCCCGTCGCCGGCCTTCGATTATTATTCCGCGGCGGCCAATTACTGGTGCGCCGAAACGTACCCTAATAACCATGCCAACTATTACCTATATTTCAACCAGGCTTCCTGGGACATAGACACGGCGGCGCGAGCCATACCGGACAATCCCGAGGTCAGGTATCTTCAGGCGCAGATCAAGCAGCAGCTGGAGCCTTGGAAATCGCTAGACGCGATTAAAATCTACATGGAATTGAGGCCGGCTGACCCCAGCGCCTATTATCTGCGCGGCAGGGCGTGTCTTTTCGCGGAAAAGTACGAAATGTGCGTCGCGGATCTGAAGAAATTCCTCGAACTCGCGCCAGACAGCCCCATGCGCCCCATCGCCGAGGCGACACTGAAAACCGCCGAGGAAATGCTCAAGCCAATACGTTGAGGGAAACTATGAACAGCCAGAAAATTACCGGCATTCCGAGACGCGCGATCGGACTATTGTTCATCGTGGTGGCGGTTCTTGGCCCGGTTTCGGCCCAGAACACGATCTTCCAGCCTCCTCGCGGGATATCGCCAAAGGGACTGCCAGGTGGAACGCTCAAGGCGAATCCCCGGATCGGAACGATACCGGACGCGGCGCAGCCCGCGGATGCCCTCACCTTTACCTACAGGACCACCTTTTACGCCTACGCCGTCTCCAAGGGCCCTTCGGCGGAGGGGCGGCGGAGCATCTCGATCCCCGCCACCTGGGAGGGCAGGCCCGTTCTCTACATCGGCGACGAAGGCTTCAAGGGCCTGGATATGCTCGAATCGATCAACCTGCCCGACGGGCTCGTCGGCATTGGGAGGGAAGCGTTCAGGGATTGCCCCAGTCTCGCCGCTGTCGCCATACCGGATTCCGTGACCTTTATCGGCGGCCAAGCGTTTCAGGAATGCGTCCGGCTCGAGGCGATTCGCCTGCCGGATGGAGTCAGGATCATCGAACCAGAGCTGTTTTCGGGGTGCCGGTCGCTGGAGACCATCAACCTGTCGCCGTGGACGACAAGGATCGGCGAAGCGGCCTTCGAGAACTGCGAAGGACTCCCCGGCCTCGAGCTTCCAGAGACGATCGCGGCGATACCGCCCTTTGCCTTTTCGGGCTGCTCGAGCCTTTCGGAACTGCGAATCCCCACCGGCGTCTCAGCGATCGGTCCGGGGGCTTTCATGCGCTGCTCGGCCTTGGAAACCCTCGCCTTGCCCGAGGGGCTGACCGCCATCGAGGAAGAGACCTTCCTCGGCTGTTCCAGCCTCGAGAACCTGAGCCTCCCTTCGACCTTGCGCTTCATCAGGGATGGGGGATTCAGAGGGTACGACGCGTTTGGCGACCTGATCATTCCCGAAGGGGTGACCTCTATCGGCGAGGAGGCTTTCAAGGGCTGTGTCGGCCTGGAGAGCCTCGCGCTCCCCGACAGCCTGCGCTCGCTCGGCGATAGTGTCTGCGAGGACTGCGCGGGCCTTCGGGCGGTGATCGTTGGCGGGAGGGCTCCCATTCCCTATGGCGCATTCCGGGGTTGTGCCGCCCTCGAGAGAGTCACGCTGAGGGAAGGCGTTCCCTCAATAGAAGCCGCGGCTTTCAAGGAATGCGCTTCCCTGAGAGTCCTGCATCTCCCCGGAAGCCTCGGCTCGATCGGGGAAAGCGCCTTCGAATCCTGCTCGTCCCTCGTCGGCCTCACTTTGCCCGACGCTCTGGCCTCAATCGAAAGCTGGGCTTTCAAAGGCTGCGCGAGCCTCGCGACGCTCCAGCTTCCCCGACAGAGGAACACCAGCATTGGGGATTTCGCCTTCGCGGACTGCGTCAGCCTTGACAACCTCGTCATCCCAGGCTCGATTTTCACCATAGGGACAAACGCGTTTTTCAGATGCGAGGGCCTGCGCGCGCTGACGATCTCGGAAGGAGTCCGCGCGATCGAGGAAGGCGCCTTCAGGTTCTGCTCGAACCTCTCGGCGCTGACATTGCCTGGCACGACCCTCTCGATCATGAACTACGCCTTCGGCGATTGTCCGAACCTGAATCGGATCACCGTGAAGGCGACGATACCCCCCAACAAGGGCGGCGCGGGATTCCCGCCGCACTGGGAAGTGGCCTCTCTGAGGGTGCCCGCCGCGAGCATGGCCGCCTACAAGGCCAACCCTCAATGGAAAGCGTACAATGCGGTCATATCGGGGTTCTGAGGGGAGGACTCGACACGGATCGACTCAGGATTGGAGCTCCCGTAAAAAGGCCACGGCCTTTCGATAGGCCGATCTTTTCCCGGCGTAGGCCGCGAATGAGGTTCGATCCGCGACGATCTCCTCGACATTGTCCGGATAGCGGGCACGCGCCCCGAGAACCGCGCGAACCTCATCCAAGCCGGATTCGATCGAAAGCGCCATGAGGGCGTCGCCGAAGGCCGCGTTCACGTTTTTAAAGTGGCGGAGCGGCATTCCGGACACATTGGCGACGATCCGGAGGAACTGTCTGTTGGAAGCCAGGCCGCCGGTGACGTGCGCATAGCCTGGAAGTTGGCCGACAGAGGCAAAAAGATCCAGAAGCAGCGAAAGTTCGCACCCCATGGATTCCATAGCCGCTTTCCATAAATCCTTAGGGGTCGTGGCGCTGCTCATGCCGTACCAGAGAACGCCGTAATCGGGATTCTGGAAGGGAATCCGCGCCCCGTCCAGGAAGGGGAGCATGAGGATGGCGCCGGGCGCGCCGCCGCCATCCAGGTCGGAAGGAAGCCCCATATCCAGGAGCTTCCGGATCCAATCCAGATAACGCCCGCCGGAGGAGGTCGCGCCGCCCAAGCGGTAGGTTCCTTCGAGCACCGAAGGCCCGATGAGAAAGCCGGGGAGCGTCTTGAAAGAGTCGATGGTGTACAGAGTAGACAAGGTGGAGCCATAGACAAGAAGAAGGCTGCCTGGGTCAAAAGCGCCGCAGGCGAAGGCTTCGGCGTTGACATCGCAGGCGCCGACCAGGACCGGTATGCCTTCGGGAAGCCTCGTGGCGAGGCTCGCCTTTCTCGTAACCGAACCCAGGATATCGAGCGGATAGCGCAGCGCCGGCAGTTTCCCTTCATCGACGCCGATGTCGCGAAGGAACTCCGAGGGATAGGCCCCGCGTTCCACATCGATCATGTGGGCGCCAGCCGCGCTGGGCCTGTCCCAGGCATAGCGGTCGGTCAGTCGCGAGGTGATGAAGTTGGAGCTTTCGACGAACCGGGCGGTTTTCGCGTAGATTTCCGGCTCGTTTTCCTTGAGCCAGAGTATCTTTGGGAGCACCGAGTGGCTGGTGAAGCCGTTCCCGGCCACGGAAGCGAGCCGGGCATTGGGAAAATCGCGGTTGAGCCGTTCGAACTGTGTCGTCGCCCTGGTGTCTATGCCATACATGATGGCATTCCGAAGCGCCCTGCCTTCGTCGTCGACAGGAACGAAACTGGCGCAGACCGAACTCACGCAGAGCGCGCGGGCACGCGAGACGATTTCAGGGCCGAGGTCGGCGAGCGCTCTAAGAAAGCCGCCGGCCCACTGGGCGGGGGCATCTATTTCGAAATATCCGGGTTTCGGTGTCTCCATGACACAGGGGACCTGAGCCGTCGCGAGAATGACGCCCGCCTTATCTATGGCCGACGCCTTGATCGATGTCGTGCCGACATCGAACCCGAGAAATATTTCCATGCTGCTCTCCATGCCGCTGATCTCACGCGAACCGACGCGCCCGCGCTCCGACTAGGCAAAGGCCGGCCGGAACCGGCCGGCCTTTGCCTAGATTATCGGAACGTCTCCATGATCAGGGAAGATTGTTCTTGTCGATGAGCGGAGCATCCATATAGATGATCTTCTGGGGCGCGGCGGTCGCCGCGGGGATTTTCTTCACGACGATCTTGTCGATGAGGTCCACGGCTTTCGCGGCCATATCCTCGAAGGGTTGGGCGATGGTGGCGGTCATCTTGCCTTCTCCGATTCTCTTGAAGGTTTCCTGGTTGCCGTCGGCCCCCACGATGATGACGTTTTTCAGCCCATGCTCCTGGATGACGTCGCCCGCTACGTAGGCGAGGGTATCGAAGGCGCACCACACTCCGTTGATCTGATCCTTGAACCTGGTGACGAAAGTTTCCATGGCGTTGCGGGTATCGGCCATGTAGGTCTGGGGGGAAGTGATGGTATATTCACCGAGAACATTCACGCCCGAGAATTCGGTGAGGACTTCATCGAAGACCTTTCCGCGTCGCCTGGTTCCGTAGTGTTTCTGGAACTTGATGACGATGATGTTGCCCTTGCCGCCGAGGCTGTCCATGAAATAGGTGGACATCTTGGCGCCGATGGTGAAGTTGTCCGCGGTGATGTCGGCGACGACGCCGTCCACGTAACCGGAGTCGATCGTGATGACGGGGATTCCCGCCTTAAAAGCCTCGTTGAGCGAATCCTGAATCTCGAGGGGATGCGCGTGGGAAAGCACGATCGCCTTTACCTTCCTCTGGACGAGATTCTGGAGCTGGTCTCCCTGGGTCTTCACGGAACCGGCGGAATTCAGCATGATCGGTGTCCAGCCTTTCGCCTTGGCGTACTTTTCGAAAGCGTTGGCCGCTCTCGAAGTCGCCTCGTTTGAAAAATTGGTGGCTATGAATCCCACCGTGATTCCCTGCGCGAATCCCGTCCCGACGAATACGAGCGCGAACAGAACCGCCGCCGCGATCATCCTAGCGTTTTTCACATCGAACCTCCTTGACGTGAATGTCAGACACCCATCTTCTTGGTTTGGATGGATGATATAACCACCGCGAGAATTATGATGAGCCCTTTGACGATATCCTGCACGAAGTATTCAGCCCCGAGCAGGGTGAGTCCGTTGTTCAAGACGCCGATAATGAGCGCGCCGACGAAGGTGCCGATAGGGCTGGGCCTTCCGCTTGAGAAAACGGTCTGGCCGAGAAGCACGACGGCGAAGCCTTCCATCAGGAAGCCACCCGCGCCCTCGGGGTTAGCCGCTCCGAGGCGTGAGGTGAGCAGAATGCCGGTGAGCGCCGCGCCGAAGCTGCAGAGGACGAGCCCGAGCACCTTGTAGAAGCGCGTGTTGATGCCCGCCAGCCTGGCCGCCGCGGCGTTGCCGCCTGTCGCCTGCAAATTCGAGCCGGCGACGGTCCTGTTGATGAAAACGTGACAGATCAGAAGGATGCCGAACATGATGAGGACGAGGACAGGAAGGGGACCGATCCTCCCCCGGCCAAGGTAAAGAAAGCTCTTCGGAAGGCCAGAATAGAAGGATACACCGCCCGTGTACATATAGATGAGACCGTTCGCCACGATGCCCGTCGCCAGGGTCGTGATGATCGAAGGGATGCCCACGCGCGTCACGAGCGTTCCGTTGATCACCCCGAAGAGAATGCCTCCGGAAAGGCAGATCAGGATCGCGAGGAGGGGATTCATTCCTTTGAGGATGAGCCCCGCCACGACGACGCTCACAAGGCTGGCGAGGTTGGCGAAGGAGAGATCCATTTCGCCGACGATGTGCGCCATGGTGAAACCCTGGGCTATGATCATGATCAGCGCTATCTGGGTGAGGATGTTGATGAGGTTGCCGGAGTCGAAAAAACCCTGGACCCCGACGGAAAACAAGAAAAAAACAACACAGAGCGCGACGACCGTGCCGTATTTCATCAGGAATTTTTTGACATTCATGCCTGCACCTCTTCATTGCCGCGATTGCCCAACATGGCTTCGAGAATTTTTTCTGTGTGGAAGGGCCTCGAAAATTCGCCCACGATTTCCGATTCATGCATGACGAGAATCCTGTCGGCGATGGCCTCCAGTTCCCGAAGATCGGAACTGATGAACCAGACAGCCGCGCCCTTCGAAGCCAATCGCTCCATGATCAGGTAGATCTCGCTCTTGGTCTCGACGTCGATTCCCTGCGTCGGTTCGTCGAATATCCAGACTTTCGCGTCCGCGTCGAACCATTTGCCGAGGGAAACCTTCTGCTGGTTGCCGCCGCTCAACGTGCTGACCAGCTGATTTTTGGAAAAAACCTTTATGGCGAGATCGCCGATTATCCGCGCGCCGCGCTGGCCAATCTTCCTCTCGTCGCGAAAACCGAGCCTGGAGAGGCGGGAAAGACTGGGCAGAGCGAGGTTTTCACCGACATCGAAGGCGGTGACGAGCCCCTCACCCCTTCTGTCCTCGGGGATCATGACGATGCCGCTCGAGATCGAACGCTTGGGGTTCTTTGGAACGAAGGAATTCCCGGCCAGAGTGACACTGAACTTGTTTCCCGGCGCGTCGCCCACGAAAACCTGCCTGGCGAGTTCCGACCTGCCCGATCCGACGAGGCCGGCAAAACCGACGATTTCCCTCGCGCGGATGGAGAACCCGGACAGCGGTCTTCCCTCGTACTCCACTTTGAGGATTTCCGCCCCGGGCTCCATCGCCGTCTTGGGATATTGCTGACTTAGGTCCTTCGCGATCATGAGCCTGATGATGTCGTTCTCGCAGACGGCCTTGGCGTCGACCGTCGTCACCACCTTCCCGTTCCTGAGCACCGTTATGCGATCCGCGAGCTCCAGCACTTCGGGCAGGTGGTGGGAAATATAGATGATCGACTTCCCGGAATTCTTGAGGTCGTGGATGAGGCGGAAAAGGATTTCGCATTCCTTCACGCTCAAGGGCGCCGTCGGCTCGTCGAAGATGACGATCTCCGGCGAGCGGAAGAGGATTTTCAGGATCGTCAGCATTTCCTGCATGCCGCTCGCGAGGTTTGAGACGGGGCTGTCCATGTCCAGCTCGAGCCCATACTCCTTCATGAACCCGATGGCCTTCTGTTTCATCGCGGGCTTGCTGAGGAATCCCAGCTTGTTGATCTCCTGTCCGAGGAAAAGATTCTGCGTTCCCGAGTAATAAGGAACCAGCTCGCGTTCCTGATGGACGACGCCGAGCGATGAGGCTGCGTCGCGCGGGGAAGCGAAGGTCACTTCCTTTTCGTCGATGAGGATTCTGCCCGAACTGGGTCTGTAGACGCCCGCGAGCAGCTTCACCAAGGTCGACTTTCCCGCGCCGTTCTCTCCGACCAGGGCGTGGATCTCGCCTTTGGCGAGCTCAAAGTCAACGTGATCCAGGGCGAGCACGCCCGGGAATTCCTTGGTTATTCCCTCAGTGCGGAGACTCGTCATCGCGCTCACCCTCTCAGCGATCTGAATTTCTTCATGAACGCGAGCGCCCTGCCGGGATCGATGGGCTGGAACGTGTCGCCGTCCACCTTGAGGGAAGTGCCGACGATGAAGGCGTCGCCGAGGTCAAACATCGTGTCGATGTTGCCGACCGACACGCCGGTGCCGATGACGACCGGCGTTTTGCCGCCAGTCGCGTCCCTCGCCTGGTTTATCTCGGACACGTCGATTTCGCTCCCCGCCGTGCTCCCCGCGAGGCATACCGCGTCGGCCAAACCGAACTTGATGGCGCCCCTCGCGATGTCGAAAATGCTTCGTCCGCCCAAAGGCGCGGTATGGCCGGAAACATTGGCAAACACCGCCGGCGCCGGGTTGAACTGCGCGCGGTAGCGCTGCAGCATCCCCGCGTCCGGATTGACGATGCCCCAATCGGAGGCGAATACCCATGACAGGAAGATCCTGATGAAGCTGGATTCGACCGCCGCGCCCAATGAAATGGCCGCGACAGGGTCAGCGAGAACGGAAACGCCGAAGGGTTTCTTGAACTGGCCGGCGATATCGGACACCAGGCGCGCCATGACGGCGACGGTGTATTTGGATACGTCGGAGAGGTAGGGTCTGTCTCCCTCATTGCTGAACATGAAGCCGTCGAAGCCCGCCTTGTCCAGGTTTTCCGCGTCGCGGAGCGCGGTCTCGTAGATTTTCTTGTAGCCGCCCGCCGCGTCGAACATCGGGGTTCCCGGCAAGGCCGGAAAATGCACCATGCCGAATACCGGCTTTTTCACGGCGACCATTTTTTCAAGAACAGGGAATGTTTCGCTCATCGGTTGAATCCTCCATTTCCAGAATTGTCTCACAGGTTGTCGCGTCGGACACCAATACGTTTATCAAGCCGGCTTTGAGGGCGGCGTGTAGGACCCTAATCTTCGCGTTTCCCCCGCCGATGCCGATGCGCAGCGGTATCGCGGCCAACTTTTCCAGGGGAATGGACACCATGCGCTTGTTGACCTCGATATCGAGAATCCGCCCGGCATCGTCGATGAACCGTCCCAGAATATCCCCCACCGCCCCATGCGCCTTGGCCTTGGGCAGCGCGACCTCATTCTTCCGCAACTGGGGATAGTTCCCCGTTTCCACTTCGCCGCCAAGGGAGAACGCGGCGATGTCGAGTGAATCCCACATGCGCAGGATTTCCTCGATGAGAGGCTCGCGCATCAGCATGGTGTGGAGTTCTTCCGAACTCACCAGCGCCGGACAAGGCATGAGATGATATTGGCAATGGAGCGCAGCCGCGGCCGTGCTGACGAGTCTGTTGACTTCGTAGGCGAGCCCGCCGTAGCCCCAGCCGCCCATCAGGGGAACGAGGGTGATGCCGGGCACCTGCTTCATGGGATCGATGGCTTCGACGAACTCATACATGGTGCTGCCCGGGCCAAGGCCCACCATGGTGCCCGGATTGACGGTGTTCATGACGAACTCGTAGGCTGCCTTGCCGAGGAGCTTTTTGAGGAACTCCGGATTGGGCGAAGCGGGAGGGTTGACAATCACCGAATCTTTGACGCCGAACTTTTCCTTCAGCCTTATCCCCAAACCCGAAGCCTTCTGGTCTACATCGACGATCTCGACCTTGATGAGCCCGGAGAGGAGCGCTTCGCTGAGTATCCTCGACACGGTGGGGACGGAGATGCCGAGAGCTGCCGCGATCGCCTTCTGTGACAGTTTCTTGTAGTAGTAGAGCTCGGCGACCTTGATCATCAGCCCATATTCGTGCATGCGCGCTCCTGAAAGTTCTTTCTGCAAGTATTTTCATACAAGAAAATCATAGAACGCTTTCTCGGAACTGTCAACAAAAATATTTATGCTCGGAATGCTCAGCGTTAGCGTAGTATGTATGCGTTGAAATGCGCGAGGCTGGGCGAGTTAGGCATCACGTTGGCCGAGGGGGAGGTCTTTCCGCGAGGCGCCACCGCACGCGATGGGTTTCCCGCTCCAAAAAGGAAAAGAGGCAAGAGAACCGGAGCCCTCTTGCCTCGCCAGTCGCCTTAAGCCCAGATGAGCCAGACGAGGAGATATCCCGAAGTGACGGCGGCCAGGGTGAAAGGCACGCTTATCTTCATGAACTGCTTCGGCTTTACCTCGTAACCTTCCTTCCTCAGTATTCCCAAGCCAGCGATGTTGGCCGATGCCCCGATCGGCGTCATGTTTCCGCCCAAAGCCGTGCCCACCAGCAACCCGAAATAGATCGGCGTCGGATCGACGCCGTGTCGCCCACAAGCGTCGCCACGCCTTGAAGGTTGGAGGAAATGGCGATCACGACGGTGGCGTTGACGGGGGGATCTCGTCGATGATGAAGTCGGCCAAAAGGGATGGCATCTTCGAGTTTCGAAGCGGTTCGGTCGATCCGAACCGCTTCGAAATTCAATTGTGGCGCAGCAAGACTATCGATGCTTCGGCAAGAACTCAAACCGCCTTCGGAGCTTTTCCAAAGAGCTTGCGGAATCCCATGGGGATGTATTTCCAGTAGGGATTCGTGATCGAGGCGAAGGCGACGAGGAGGAAGAAGACGGCGATGGGGCGCTGCAGGAAAATCCCGAGGCTGCCATCGGAGATGACCATCGATTGGCGGAACTTCTCTTCCATATTCTTTCCCAGAACCATGCCGAGAATGATGGGCGCGGCTGGTATGTCGGCTCGCTTCATGCCATAACCCAGGACGCCGAATCCCACCATGAGGAGAAGGTCCTGGACGCTATTGTTCATCGTGTATACGCCAAGGAAGGAGAAGAGGATGATCAGGAGCGTCAGAAGGTATTCGGGAACCTTGAGAAGCTTGACCCACATGCCGACAAGCGGGAGATTCAGCACGAGGAGCATGATGTTGCCGATGTACATCGAGGCGATCAGGCCCCAGACGAATGCCGGCTGCTGCGTGAAGAGAAGGGGGCCGGGCTGGAGTCCCATCATGATGAGGGCGCCGAGCATGATGGCTGTCGTGCCCGAACCGGGGATGCCGAGGCAGAGAAGATAGATGAGGGAGCCGCCCGCCGCGGCGTTGTTGGCGGATTCGGGACCCGCGACGCCTTCGATGGCGCCCGTGCCGAGTTCCTTTTTGTGCTTGCCGAACCGCTTTTCGAGGCCATAGGACACGAAGCTCGCGACAGCGGCGCCCGCGCCGGCGACGCCGCCGACAAAGAAGCCGGAGAGCGTTCCGCGGATGCTCGAGGGCCAGAAGCGCTTCCAGTCTTCCTTGGTCATCCACAATCCGCCCTTGATCTGCTCCATCGACGTCTCTTTCGGATTCTTCATCTCGCAGATGTTCACGAAGACTTCGGTGAGGGCGAAGATGCCGATCGCCACGACGAGGAATTCGATGCCGTCCATGAACTGGAGGTTGCCGAAGGTGAAGCGCTGCACGGCGCTCTGCATGTCGATGCCGACCATGGCGATCGCGAGGCCCAGGAGCGTCGCGAAGAGAGCTTTTAACATCGAGCGGCCGGCGAGGCTCGTGACGACCGTGAGTCCCATCACCATGAGGGCGAAGAACTCGGGCGGCCCGAACTTGATGGCCACCTGGGCGAGGAAGGGCCCGAAGGCCATGAGCATGATCGTGGCGAAGGTGCCCGCGACGAAGGAGCCGATGGCCGCCGCGGCCAGGGCTGGGCCAGCGCGTCCCTGCTTGGCCATTTCATGCCCGTCGATGCAGGTGACGACGCTGGAGGATTCTCCGGGCGTGTTGACGAGAATCGATGTGGTCGAGCCGCCATACATGGCGCCGTAGTAGATGCCCGCCATGAGGATGATGGCCGAGGAGGGCGGCATCCCGAAGGTAATCGGTATGAGAAGCGCGACGCCGGTCATCGGGCCGATGCCGGGAAGAACACCGATGATCGTGCCGAGGAATACGCCCACGAACGCGAGAAGGAGATTGAAAGGCGTGCCCGCGACGCCGAAACCCAGGGCGATGTTGCTGAATAATTGCTGCATACCTTTCTCCTACAGCCCAAGCAGGCTAAGAACGCCCGCGGGGAGCTGAACCCTGAGCAGCGCCGTGAAGATGAAGTACATCCCGAAGCTGGCCACCAAGCCGACGATGGTGTCGCGGATGAGATGCTTCCTGTTCAGCACGAGCAACCCGGCCATGAAAGACAAGAAGGTCGTTACCGCGTATCCAAGAGGCTCGAAAAGGAAGGCATACGCGATCATGATGAGGACCATGATAGCCATCGTCTTTATGTCCGCCTTGGTCTCTACTTTCTCGTCGGCGCCGATGATCGCGGCGCGCTTTTCATCAGCTTCCTTTACCAAGCCGCGCATCTGCTGAATGAGGTAGACGACCGAGATCAGGAGCATGAGGATCCCGACCGCCCTGGGGAATACCGCGGGCCCTACTACCTGACGTATCGAGGATGTCGGGATTTGGAAAAACGTTCCGACGAGGTAAGCGGCCGAAAAAACCGTCATGATGACGCTCGCGATACGCTCTTCGCGTTTGATTTCCTTTTTCTTTGCCATTGGATATCTCCGATCGAAAGCAGGCCGGGATCCAGCCCGACGAGTATTTCGTCGAACCGGCCCGGCTCTTATTGGTTGAAGGGATAGAAAACGTTATTTCGAGAGACCGAGGTCCTTCATGAGGTCCTGATAGGACTTGTACTCGTCGGCGAGGAAGGAGGCGAACTCATCGGAAGGGGCGAACGCGCTGGTCCACTGGAGTTTCGCGAGGGAGTCTTTCCAGGTCGCGGTTCCGCTCATGGTCTTGAGCGTCTTCACCCACCAGTCCTGGGCTTCCTTGGACATTCCAGGGGTTCCGAAAATGCCGCGCCAGACTTCGTAGGTGACGTTGATGCCGGCTTCCTTCACGGTGGGTACGTTCGCGATCACGCCGGTACCGCGTTCGGGGGAGGAGATGGCGAGCGCGCGGACGGTGCCGGCCGCGATCTGGCCGAGCGCCTCGCCGACGCCGGTGGACACGAAGGAAACGTTGCCGCCCAGGAGGCTGATGATGGCCTCGCCTCCGCCGTTGGTGGCCAGATAGACGAGGTTGGAGGGGTTGATGCCATAGGCTTTGGCGACTTTGCAGAAGGCCAGGTGGTCCATGTTGCCGGCAGCCGAACCGCCGGCGAACTTTACGCCCTGGGGATTCTTCTTCACCGCGTCCATGAGGTCCTTGAAGGTCTTGTAGGGGGAATCGGCCTTGACGAGGAAGATCTGATAGTCGGTGATCAACTTCGCGAGCGGGGTGAGGTCGGTGTATTTGCCGGGGAAGGTCTTGTTGACGTTGCCGATGATGAGGGGCGGGGAGAATACGATCAGCTCGTAATTATCCTTGGCCTTGGCGGCCATCTTGGAGAAACCGATGGCGCCGCCGCCGCCGGGGATGTTGGCGACCGCCGTGGGCTGCGGATAGAGCTTCTCGACGTTCAGCGCGCGGTCGATGGCGCGTGCGAGGGCGTCGAAGCCGCCGCCCGCGTTCGCGGGGGCGATGATTTCGAGGGGCTTGGAAGGATAGTTGTCCGCGGCCGCGACCGTGAATACGGCGCCGGCCAGCAATGCGATGGAAATAAGCATGATTGCCTTTTTCATCTTTTCTCGCTCCTTATGGTTGTTACGATAAATTTCGGCGTCGCCATGGCGACGCCGAAATCCTCCATGTTCGGGGACAGTCTAGGGGCTGTTTCCGAAACCGTATGTAGGAAGACCCTCGATTTTGCTGTAGGGTTCAGTCCTACATGAGTCAGTCGATCACTTCCCTTATAACGTCGATGATCGTGCCGTCGCGGTACTCGACGAGGCCGACGACGCGATCGCCGTAGCGGACCGGATCCGGGACGCCTGCTATCGATTCGGCCTTTTCGCGGAGCTCGGCTATGTCGAAAGTACGCAGGCCCGCGGCCCGCAGGGCCGCCTTCAGATCGCCCCGGCGCGGGTTGACCGCCGTGCCGAAGTCGGTGACGAGGATGTCGATCGTCTCGCCCGGCGTCACGACGGTTTCGACGCGGCGGACGACGCTGGCCGTTCGGCCGCGCACCAGCGGGGCGACGACCACGGTGAGGGCCGCCCCCGCGGCCGTGTCGCTGTGCCCGCCCGAGGCGCCGCGGATGACGCCGTCCGATCCGGTTATGACGTTGACGTTGAAGTTCTCGTCGATCTCCAAGGCCGAGAGAATCACGAAATCGAGGAGGTTCACGGCGCATCCCTTGGAAAGCGGATTCGCGTAGCAGGAGGCGTCTATCTCGTAGTGGCGGGGATTTACGGCCATGGAGCGGGCCGAGTCCGCGTCGAAGCTCTGGGTGTCGAACAGCGCGCCGACGAGGCCCTGCTCCAGCATTTCCGTGACCTGGCTCGTTATGCCGCCGAGGACGAAGGATGCCTTGATGCCGCGGGACTGCATGAGTTCCTTGAGGTAGCGCACGACGGCGAGCGATGCCCCGCCCGATCCGTTCTGGAAGGAGAAGCCCTCCCTGATGACGCCGGTGGCGTCCAGGGCGGCGACGGCGTTCCTGGCGATGAGGAGTTCGCGCGGGTCCTTGGTCATGCGCGTGGCGCCCTTCGATATGCCCTTGGGGTCGCCCACGGCGTCCACGGGCACGACCCAGTCCACCAGTTCCTGGCCGATGCTCGCCGGAAGGACGGGATAATCGACGAGGCCATCGGTGAGGAGGATGACGGATTTCGCCGTCCGCGCGTCCACCATCGCGTAACCGAGGGAGCCGCAGGCCGATTTGCCCATCGATCCGTTCGCGTTGCCGTAGCTGTCGCAGCAGGGAACGCCCAGGAAGGCGACATCGGGCTTTATAGTCCCTTCATGCATGAGGCGGGCGCGCCCGCCGTGGGAATGGATGACGACGGGGATATCCATCGCTCCCCGCGATATCGCGTCGGCCAGCGCCCCGCGCAGCCCGGACGTGTAGATGCGGCGTATGACGCCTGAACGGACGTGTTCCAGAAGCGGGGCGTGGACCGAGGTGAGAGAGCTGGGCGCCAGGGTCAGGTCGCGGATTCCGGCCTTCGCGATCGCGTCCATCACCATGTTGACGACGAAATCGCCTTCGCGGAAATGGTGGTGGAATGAGACGGTCATCCCGCTCTCGAGGCCGGAGCGGCGTATGGCCTCGTCCAGATTCTCAAGGACCTTGGTCGGACGGCCGGAGGAGAGGAGCTTACGCGAACCGTCCATGAGGGGATTGCGCGCCCAGGCGCCCGCGAAGGCTTCGAGCTTCCCGAAGCCGGGGAGCGATGCCGGTATTTCCCGGCCAAGTGCGTTGCGCGACATCATTTTGCCTCCGTGGCGTTGGCCGCTCTGGCGCCGGCTTTGCCGCCGAGGCCCGCGAGGTCCAGGACCCTCTGGGCCCGGACGACGATGGGCTTGTCGACCATCTTGCCGTCGAGGGACACGACGCCCGAGCCTCTTTCCTCGGCCTCCCGGGCCGCCTCGATCACGCGTCGGGCCTTTTTGATCTCGTCGGCCGTCGGGACGAAGGCCGCGTGGACGAGCGGTATCTGGTTCGGGTTGATGACGGACTTGCCGTCGTAGCCCATCTGCTTGATGAGGCGCACTTCACGCAGGAAGCCTTCCTGATCGTTGATGTCGGTGAAGACGGTGTCGAGGGCCATGACGCCCGCGGCCCGCGCCGCGATCACGATGCGCCCGCGAGCCTCGAACAGTTCGACGCCCTCGGCCGAACGGCTGGTTTTCATGCTGGTCACGAAATCCTCGGCCGAGAGGGCTATGCCTATCATCCGCGGGGAAGCGCGGGCGATCTCGTAAGCGTTGATGATGGCGAGGGGGCTTTCGAGCGCGGCCATGAGCCGCACCGTCCCCACGGGGATTCCGGCCGCGCGCTCGGTGGCTTCCACGAGGGTTTCCAGATGCTGGATATCGGCGGCGGTCTCGGTCTTGGGAAGCCTGATGACCTCGATGCCTCCCCTCACCATCGCCTCGACGTCGGCCTCGAACCAGGGCGTGTCGAGACCGTTGACGCGGACAACCTTCTCGACCGTGCCATAGTCAATCGACCGCAAGGCGGAGTAGACGAGGAGGCGGGCGGCGTCCTTCTCGGCGGGCGATACCGAATCCTCGAGGTCGAAGATGATGGAATCGGAGCCGTAGATATGCGCGTCCTTCACCATCGCGGGGTTGTTGCCCGGAACGAAAAGCATAGTACGCCTGAGTTTCGCTATCATTTAAGGTACTCCCAGGGTAGTGTCGCCGAGGCGTCGCGTCCGGCGGCGCGCAGGCACGCCGTCTGGACCCTGGCACGGATCGTGCAGTCCAGGGCGCTTCTGTCGCGTATCGTCACGCGGGCGCTGACCACACCCAGCTCCACGAGGGCGGCGGTCGCCACTTCGCGCACCCGCCCGGCGAAGCGCTTATCCGCGCTTTCAACCACTATTTCAAGGCTATCGCCGGAGCTGGACGCTCCCGGCTCCAAGGTTTCGACGGTGACGGCGGCGTCGCAGGATTCCAGCGTGCCCGCTGTCGCCGATTTGATGATGTCCATCGCATCTTCTCCTTATATTCTCTATTAATGTCTGCCATCGGAGGCCGCTATGCGTTCCAGAACGGGCGCGGCTTCCTCCGAGATCAAATAATTCCAGGTGCTAGGCGGAACGATATCGCGGGATTTTTCAAGATTTCCCTCGCGTATAAAACGCCGGACGGTAGACGCGCTCACCGCCGCGCCCCCGCGGTCGGCCAGGCGGGGAATCTCCACGACCTCTATCCCGTAGGAAGGAAGCCATTCCTTCATCACGCCGTTGTAGATGGCCGTTACCTCGCTGTAAGGCTCCTCCCCGATGAAGCGCCTCGTGGCGCCGACCGCCGGGGCGATGTGCCGTCCGAAGATGTCCACGTCGAGACGCGCGTGTATCTGGGCGGCGGCGCCCGCCTTATCCTTGAGGAAATAGGTCGGAAAGGTCGCCCTCGAGACGATGTATTCGTTGCCCGGGACGACGACGACATTCGGGAATTCGGCCGTGCCTTCCCTGACAAGCCGCAGTCTCGTCGCGTAGGGAAAGGATGAGGCTTCCTCGGCCACGACGAAGAGAAAAACCCGCGAGGACCGGGCGGCGGCCGTCCGCACCAGGTGGAGATGCCCCAGCGTGAAGGGATTGCAGTTCATGACAAGGGCTGAGACGGGGCCGACGGGAGCTGCCGTGCCGATGGGAGCGGCGGAGGCGGTGGAAGCGGCCCGGCCGGCGGAGCCGGCGATGCCGCGAAGTTCGGCGCACCAGCGTCCGATGCCGTCGCCCTTCTCAAGGAGGACGGAGGCGCCGGGAGCCTCGCCGACGAGGCGGTACCCCAGGGACTCGAAAATCGCCCGGTTGGGCGGGGACGTGAAGATGAAGGGGCGAACGATGCCCCGGCGTCCGGCCTCGGCTTCGAGTTCCGAGAGGATACGCAGCATCAAGCCTTCGCCCGCGAGCCTCTCGTCGACGGCGAGCCCCTTCACGATGCGGCCGGAAAGCGAGCCCGCGCCCACCATCCCGCCATCGCGGAGCACGGCGACGGAGTAATCCGGATCCTCGTCCCAGCTCAGGCCGCGCGAGGCGAGGAAGGCGATGATCTGGGCGCGGTCCTCGGGGAGAAAGGGCGGATATATCCGCGTTTCCAAACCGTCACTTCCTTCCATCATACGCTGAAGTCTGAGGCGTCAACGACGGATAGTCCATAGGACGCGGACATATTCGGTTGTAGGCTTTTGTCCTACAGTTTTGCTACTCATCGCCGATAAGTCCATTCTTGAACGCGTAATGCGTAATCTGTGCGTTGTTTTCGAGACCCATTTTCTCGAGAATCCTCGTCCGGTAGGTGCTCACGGTCTTCACGCTGAGGGCGAGAAGTTCGGAAATCTCCCCGATCGTCTTGCCCGAGGCAAGGAGGCGGAAAACCTGATACTCGCGGTCCGAGAGACGACGATGAGGCGGAGCCGTGCCCACGCCGGCCACATCGTCGAGGAGCAGCTCTTGGGCCTTCGGGCTCAGGTAACGCCGCCCCGTAACGACGGTCTTGACCGCCTCCACGAGATCGCCCGGATCCCCGGACTTGTTGAGGCAGCCCGACGCCCCGAGCCGGAAGGCGCGCAGCGCGTACTGTTCCTCGGGCTGGATACTGAGTATAAGGACATGGGTCGCGGGATCGAGGTCCTTGAGATCGCGGATGAGGTCGAGCCCGTCTTTACCCGGCATCGAAATGTCGAGAACGATGACGTCGTAGTGCCGCTCGCGGGCCAGCTCGAGGGTGTGGAAGCCATCCTCAGCCTCGTCCACGTTGAGAGTCGGCAGTTTTTCCACGAGGAGCTGCTTGAGTCCCCTTCTGATCAGATAGTGATCGTCGGCGATGAGGATGCTCAACATTACCGCCTCCTAAAAATGGCTGCCCAACGTCGCGCGAACCGCGCCTTTCCGCCGGCGTCGACCTTCCCTTCGAGAATGGTTTCATGGGGAATGGTTTTCGCCCCCGCCGGTCCCGGCGCGGGCGGAAGCGGAACGCGCGCGGCGAAGGTCGTGCCACGGCCGTTCGCGCCCGTAACCTTCAGGGTTCCGCCGAAAGCCGCGCAGCGTTCGCGCATGCCGATTATGCCGAATGAATCTTCCGCTTTCGCCCTTTCTTCGTCTATACCCTTCCCGTCATCCTGTATCTCGAGGAGGAGGCTGTCCCCCTCCACCAGGTACCGCAGCTTGATATTTTTCGCCTCCGAGTGACGCATAACGTTCGTCAGCATTTCCTGGAGGATGCGGAATAAGGCGGTCGCGAGGGGGCCTTTCACGTGAGGCATGGATTCGCCTATCTCGATGGAGGCCTTTATCCCGCTGCGACGCTCGAAAGAGCGCAGGTACCAGCGCAGCGCCTCGTCGAAGGCCAGCGCGTCGAGGGCGACAGGCCTGAGCGCCGTCGCGACGGCCTTTACCGAGCCCATGGCGTCCGAAATCGAGTGGAGCATCTCTTCGACCCTCTCCTCGCGTTCATCCGGCTTCGCCTTGGGGTGGCCCTGAAGCCAATACGCCTGGATATTGAGGGCGGCCAGGTGCTGGCCGATTTCATCATGGACCTCGCGCGCCGCCGCGATGCGCTCTTCCTCGCGCGCGGCCTCGACGTGCCGGGAAAAGTTCACGAGCAGTTCGTTGCGCCGCCTCAGCGAACGGACGCGGATGGCTATCGCCCCGGCCACCAGGGCCAAGACGAAGACCGCCAGGGCGAGGCTGAACCACCAGGTTCTCCATACCGGCGGATTGACGAGGATGGAAAGCGAGGCGCCCTCGTCGTTCCAGATTCCGTTTCCGTTCGCCCCCCTCACTCGGAGGATGTACCGGCCCGGAGCGAGCGGCGCTATCGTGCCGCGGCTGTGCGTTCCCAAATCGATCCAGTTATTTTGCCTGCCCTCGAGGCGCATCGCGTAGCGGTTGCGCCCCGGCGAAGCGTAGTCGAGGACGGCGATATGGAAGCTGAGGCCGGAATTCCTGTAACCGAGTTCGATTTCGTTCATCCCATCGGCGTCTGGCTTGATCATGGGCGCCGTGCCCGCGTCGCCCGAAGTCTCGATGCCGAGGATGGCGATGGGAGGTTTCGGGGCGACGCGGGGGAGGCGCCGCGGGTCGAAATGGGTGAGCCCGCCCATCCCGCCGATCCAGATGCCGCCGTCGCGGGCGAGGAGAAAGGAATTCTGCGCGAGTTCCTTCGAAGCCAGGCCGTCCTCCACCCCGAAGTTGAAAAAAGTCCCCCGCTTCCGATCCATCCGCGAGAGTCCCATGGATGTGGACACCCACAAATCGCCGCCCTGATCCTCGACGATCCCATAGACCGTGGCGCCCATCAGGCCTTCGCTCTCCGAGAAATGGGTAAATTTCTCCGTCTCCGGGTCGAGCTTGGCGAGACCCGATCCGCCTGTTCCCACCCAGACGTAACCCTCGGAGTCTTCGAAAATGCAGTTGACGCTCGAATCGCCGAGCGACAAAGGATCGGCCGCGTCATACCCATAGCCCGCGAAGTCCGCGGCTCCGGGATCCATCTTCGAAAGCCCGCCGTCCCAGGTGCCGACCCACAGCCGACCTCGGGAGTCTCGGAAAATGGCGCGCACCGAGCTGCCTCGGATGGAAGATCCGTGCGGGTTGGGGCGGTAGTGGGCGAATGTTCCGCTCGCCGCGTCGAAGCGATCGAGCCCGCCGCCTTCGGTTCCCACCCACAAGGTACCGTCGGGATCGGCGTACAGCGCCCAGACTACATCGCTCGCGAGGCTGTCCGGGTCTCCGTCGTCGTGGAGATATGATCGGGTTTTCCCGTTTCGGTCCAGCGAAAGAAGGCCTCCGCCGTCGGTGCCGACCCAGAGGGTGCCGTCCTTGGCGGACAGGATCGAATAGACCTTGTTGGAAAGATGGTCGGAGGGGAGCCCCTTCAGCGGTTTGGGTTGGCCTCCTTTTTCATCCAGGACGACGATGCCTCCGCCGTCCGAGCCGACGAGGATTCGCCCCGCCTGGTCCTGACATATGCCGCGCAGGTCCCGCAGCGCTTTGCCGTCGGAACGGGTCGGGTAGCGCTCGAAAAGGGCCGAACGCAGATTGTAGGTCCTGATTCCCCCATCCTTGAGACCGACCCACATGAGACCGCGCCGGTCGGGATATATCGATCTGACCATAGCCTCTTCGTCCGGCTTCGGGGGATGGAGTTCCAGGGTCGACGCGTCTATGGAACCGAGGCCGGAATCGGCGTATCCCACCCAGATGCTTCCCTCCGAATCCTGAGCCAAGGCCCTGACGGCGTTCTGTGGAACGCTTATCCCCCTGCCGGGCTTAGCGTGTAAAAACCGGCCGTCGTCGAAAAGGTCCACCCCTCCGCCGCCAAGCCCCGCCCAGATCCGTCCCCCCGAGTCCTCGAGGAGGGAGCGCACGATGTTCGAGGCTATGCTGTCCTTTTCGCGGGCGTCATGAGCGAAGATGTCGAAGCGCCCGGAGGCCGCGTCGTAGCGCAGGAGGCCGCCGCCTTCCGTCCCCGCCCATACCTTGCCGGCCTTGTCGACGAGGATGCAGCGGATGGGGTAGCCCTCTTCCGGGGGCTGTCCCACCCTCCTGAACTTTCCGGTCGGGGGATCGAAAATTCCCAAAGACCCATCGCCCAATCCCACCCAGATTTCCCCGCTTCGATCCTCGGCCAGGGCATAGACCTTGTCCGAGCTGAGCGCCCCCGCGATACCGGGATTGGCCCTGAAAACATCGAAGGAGTCGGAATCGGGCTTATATCGCGCGAGCCCGCCGCCGTCCGTGCCTACCCAGAGCCTCCCCTGGGAATCTTCCAGAAGCGAGAACACGACGGAAGCCGCCAGGAACCCGGAGCCGCCGATACCCTGATGGGGTCTGTAGGTGACGAATGATTCGCCGTCGTAGCGGGAGAGCCCCCCAAACGTGCCGAACCACATGAGCCCCGTGCGGTCCTGGATCGCGCAATAGACCGAATTGTTGGCCAGCCCGTCTTCCATGCTGAGGGCGTAGGATTGAAGGCGCGAAGGGTCGGCCGCCGCGGCCGGGGAGATGGTGAGCGCGGCAAGAAAGAAAAAAAGGATAAACCTCATGTCGGCATTCCTTCGTAAAAGGTGCTTTCGAAAGCCATATCCTAGCTGTCCCGCCCCAAGGCAAGCAAGGTTTTCATGAGTTCGTCCACATCGGGGTGGCTGCGCTTGAGCGAGGACGGCTTGAAATTCTCGTCGAGGAAAACATGACGAGTCTCCCCCGTAGCGCGGAGTTCGCCGGTCGACGCGTCGACGATGCGGTAGGAAATGCCGAGACGAAGGCCGGTATAGATTTCGACTTTCGGCAGTATCGCTACGGTTTCGCCGTAGCGGACGCTCGATTTATACTCGCAGGACGCCGCCAGCACGGGTACGATGATGCCGCGCTCCTCCATCTTGTCGTAGCCTAGTCCGGCGCGCTCGAGAAGGTCGGTCCTCGCTTCCTCGAACCAGCGGATATAGTTAGAATGGTGCACCACTCCCATCTGGTCGGTCTCATAATATTGGGTCTTGTGGAGATAGGGATTCGGCTTGGCCATAGGCTTTCAGTATGTCGCGGGTCGGCGGGAAGGGCAAGGCGTCCACCAGACTCCGGGCGAATCAGGCTTTAGTTGACGGACGAGACGAGGTCAAAAGATGAAGGAAGACCGTTACCGCCAACAGATCGGCGCATCCTCCCGGGCTGATATTGCGCTCGATGAGGATTCCATCCATGGCATGGACGGCGGCTTGGCCTTCCGGCGTCGCCATACCACCGAGCCTCAGGGCGTTTTTGGCTTCGGAACGCAGGATGGCCAGGCCATTCCGCCCCGCCCGTCCAAGCACGTTTGTGTCTTCCACGACGCAGCATAGCTCGAGAAGGGTTCCCACCATGGCGTCGTTCCAGGAAAGACCGGCCGCCAAACCGGCTTCCAGTTTAGGCAGGGCGCATCCGATGACAGCTAGGAATCCGTCTTCGGCCTCCCCTCGTATGCCGCGAATCCCTTCGGCGACGAAGAGCCTCTCGCCGACCGTGGCGGAAGCGGCCCCGGAAAAATCGCGGAGCGTGATGCCACGCGCGATTTCCGCCGCGGTCGCGGCGCAGGACTGCGCCTCGTAGGCGCGGCCGGCCGCCCCCAGGCGGCCGGCCGCCGCGCAGAGCAGCCCCATCGAGAAAATAAGGCCCTTGTGCGTATTGACGCCGCCTGTCGCCTCAAACATGTCGCGCTCCGCCGCCTTGCCGGCTTCGCGGAGAGCAGGGAGCAGTCCGGAGAGTTCGCCGTGGTGCAGACGCCCGAGCCTCGCGAATTCGGCGAACCATGGACCGATGGCCGCCGCGCTCGACATGAAAGTCAGATAGTCCATGTCTTTGTGGGCGCCCCTGGACAGCGGATCGACGAGGCCAGGCTTGGGCGCGGCCGATGCCTCGTAGAGAGCGGCCGCAAGGGCAAGGCTGCCTATTCGCCTATCTGCTTCGCCACAATCCCTCGCCGCCCACTCCGGCCGCCCCACCCTCTCTTGCCTCTCCACCCGTTCCGCCAGCTCCGGCCTCGCCGCGATTTCCTCTATGCGCGCTTCGATGGAGGCGAGACCATGCCGCCTTTCTGTGGTGCAGAGGGCCGCGTCCTCCCCACAGATCAGGCAGGCGCGAGGCGGGAAACCCAAGTCGGCGCGACCGACGGGGTTGCCGCCCGAGTCCATGACGTCGAGATCGGCCAGCTCTCCCCAGGGGTGATTCGTCTCCCAGTCGACGGCCAGCCTCTTCAAGGCGACAGGGTCGACGGCGGCGGCGAGGTAGGATTCCGGTCCGTCGCCCCCGACGCGAAATTCCTCGCGAAGGATGACGATACTCTTTCCGCGAAGCGCCCCCGCGAATGAGCGGTGCAGGGTTAGGGCCATCTCGCCGAACCTTCCGGAAGTGCGAAGCGAAGCGGGCATGCGGAGAGTGATCACGGCCAGGCTGGCGCTCTCTCCCAAACCGCCTTCGGCCAGTTCCTTGGCCATGACGAGCTTTTTCACCCAGCGTTCTTCTTTCGCCCCGAGGATGGAATCCGCCGGGCGGCCGGCCAAAACCGCCTTGCCGGATAGAGCCGCGTTGTCATGCAAAGCCGCCTCAACCGCCAAAACCTCGTCGTGAGAAGTCGCCACAACGGGCGCGGCCGCCTTCGCTTTCTTCGTCTCCATATATCCCCATCCTGGTACAGACCGAAGGATTCGCGCAATAGGGGCACGGGCTCTCCGCCGCCCTAAGCAACGCCAAGCCCGCCGTCCTCAGTGACATCAAGACCGCTGTACCGCGATGACAGGACCGCTCTCCCGCTTTACAGCTTGAGGGTAAAGGTTTATGCTTTTGTGTATACAGAATACGGTATACAACACTCTTTTCACTATCGACGACAGGGGATTCCCAATGGAAACGAGAGGATGTCAGCGATGAGCATTTTGAAAAACAAACCTGATCTTCGCGCCCAACCGATGAGGGAGATTATTTTCGACCGCCTCCGGGAAGCCATCGTTCGAGGGGAACTCGCGACCGATACATGCTTCACCGACGCCGAAATCGCCGAGGAATTCGGCGTGAGCAGGACTCCAGCGCGCGAAGCCCTGCAAAAACTCGAAAGCGGCGGCTACATCGAACGCATTCCCATGAAAGGCAACCGCGTATGCGGGCTGTCCGCGCGCGAACTTGCCCACTGCTTCGCGATCCGCAAGGCGGTGGAGAGCCTCGCCGTCCAATACGCCGCCACCCGCATCGCCGCCCGCGAACTCGACGCGTTAGCGAAAACTCTAGACCGGATCGAGGAGGCCAACGCCACCTTGGACGGCGACCGGCTTCTCGAACGGCTCTTTCCCCTCGTGAAGCAGTTCAACGAAATCGTGTTCGGCGCCTGCGGATCGGCCAAACTTCTCGAGCAGGTGTGGGCGCAACGGGAAATATTCGACCGCTACCGCGTAATGCGGCTTGTCCTGCCCGAGCATCTCGAACGGAGCATCATGCATAGAAAAGAACTCTTCGAAGCCTTCAAGACCCGCGATCCCGCGCGAGCGCGCGCCATCTGGGCCGAAAATCTCGACGAATCCTTCGTCATCTGGCGGGATAAATCAGGATTCGCGAAGCAGCTCGGGGATTTTCGCCTGTTTTAAGACTTCGTCATACCAGGCAGGTCGGCAAAAACCGATTAGGAGAACATCATGAAGGAAAAAAGCATCATCATCGCGGCAATTCTCGTCGGCGCATGGCTCGGCAACCGGCTGAAGCTGCCTTCGGGCTATCTCACGGGCGGCATGATAGCCGGGCTTCTCGCGAAAGGTTTTTTCTCCACGAACCTGCCGGCCGGCGGCGCCCTCTCCGTCATTTCCCAGCTTCTCGTCGCCTATATCATCGTCTCGAACTCCGACATCGAGGTCATTAAGAAACACCCGACGGTCGTCCCCATCGCCCTCTGCTATATCGTCGTGCTCACCCTCTTCTGTTTCGGGCTCGCGGTCGTGTTGAATAAGGTATTCCACCTCGACATCAGGACGGCGATCTTCGCCACGGCGCCCGGAGGCCTCTCCGGCATGGCCCTCTCGATGACCGATGGGGGCGCCGAAACGCCCATATCGATGACCTTCCATCTCTTCAGGATGGTCCTCGTGCTGATAATGACGCCGCTTCTGGCATCGTTCTTCGCCCCCTGAGGAGCCGCCCAAGAGGCCGCTGAACGCGCCGGCCTCGGAATTGCCTCATCCTGCCCAAGAGTCTTTATCGCTCAACGCGCCTTCTGGGGAACGATATAGAGCCTGGAAAGATCGTAACCCTGGGCTTCCGCCATGCCCTTCATCTTCTCGAGGAGCTCGGGAGCCACCTCGGGCGTGCGGGAGAGGAGCCAGAGGTATTTTCTGCTGTTGTTGCCCACGAGAGCCCACTGGTAATCCTCGTCGTCGAGGCCGAAGACCAGATAGTCCGAGGTGAAGAGACCGAAGAACTTCACCTTTAGAGCGCCCGGCACCGCCTCGTCGGGTCTCCATGCCACCGCCTTCACGTCGGTGTACTTCCCCTCGAGGGTTTTCTTGAACCCGGAATTGAGCACCGAAATCCTGCCGTCATCCCTGAGGGCGTATTCGGCGGTGGCGCCGACGAGGGTCTTCTCGAATCCGTGCTGATAGCGGGCGACCTCGTACCAGCGGCCGAGATAACGCTGCAGGTCGAGAGCCGGAACGAGGTCGAGGGGTTTCTTGGTTTCCGCCCAGAGGCTGGCCGAAGCCATGGCTAGGGCGACGAGGACAGACAGTTTAACGATCCGTTTCATTTCATACTCCTGATGGCAATTTATAAGGCCGCGCCTAGAGAAGCGCCGTATCAGCCGCGAACTTCTTCCCGAACTCCCTCGCGCTGGCGAGGCCGGCCTCGTCGGGGTTCCATAGATTCCGCAAGCCCTCTCCCAGCACCTCGAATCCGCCCGCCCTGATCGATTCGGCCAGAAGCTTGTTGCCTTCGCCGGACCAGCCGTAGCAGCCGAATACGGCGGCCTTCTTGTTCTTGAACCTCAGGCCCCGAATTTCCTCGAGAATGCCCGCGATCGAGTGAAGAATGCCGGTATTGATGGTGGGCGAACCGAGCAAGATGGCCTTGGAGCGGAACACGTCGGTGATGGCGTCGTTCTTGTCGGACTTGCCCATGTTGTGGAGGCGGATCTCCGTGGAGGGCGAGACTTCCGCGATGCCCTCGGCGATGGCCTCAGCCAGACGCCTCGTTCCGCTCCACATGGAATCGTAGAGCAGGGTGATCCGGTCTTCCCGATAGTTCTGCGACCATTCGAGGTACTTCCCGACGATCTGGAGAGGGTCCTTCCTCCAGATGATGCCGTGGCTGGGCGCTATCATCTCGAGCGGCAGCTTCATCCCGACTATTTCCTCTATCTTGGCTTTGACGAGAGCGCTGAAAGGCGTGAGTATGTTCGCGTAGTACTTGATGCATTCGGCGTAGAGTTCGGCCTGGTCCACGAGATCGTTGAAGAGAAGCTCGGAGGCGTAGTGTTGGCCGAAACCGTCGTTCGAGAAGAGCAGGGCCTCCCCCGAAAGATAGCTGAACATGGTGTCGGGCCAGTGGAGCATCCGCGCTTCCACGAAAACCAGTTCCTTCCCGTTGCCCAGCGGCAGCTTGTCGCCGGTTTTCACCACCTTGAAGTTCCAGTCTTGGTGGTACTGGCCTTTCAGCGATTTCACCGCGTTGGCCGTGCAGTAAATCGGCAGATCGGGCCGGCGGCGCAGCAATTCGGGCAGGGCGCCTGAATGATCCACCTCGCCGTGGTTCTGGACGATGGCGTCCAGCCTGCCAAGAATTCCCTCGGTTTCCAGGTTGTCCACGAATTCCTTCGCGAAGGGCAGCCATACGGTGTCGATGAGGACGGTCTTCTCCTCCTCTATGACATAGGAGTTGTAGCTGGAGCCTTTATGGGTCGAATATTCCTCGCCGTGGAACTTCCTCAATTCCCAGTCGATTTTCCCTACCCAGGACACATTCCCCTTCACCGACTTCTTCATGGCAGCCTCCTACGTGACAATATCCACCTAATGTATAGGATAATGAATAATTCCGGTAAAAGCTGCAGCGATCGCCGCAAATGGATTCAACCTTGACGGCATAAAAAAACTCACCTAGTATCAATTTTTGGAGTTACAATATTGTGGATCGCGTACGCGATCCGAGCGAAAGAATCGGGCGAAAGGTGAGGGAGTATGATCAACAGGAAACATTTGATTATCGTCGCGGCTCTTCTCGTCGCCGCATTTTGCGTCGGCGCGGCGGACAAACCCGTCAAGCTCACGCTCTGGAGCGGATACCCTGAGCTTCAGGGCTTCTATGAATCCGTGGCCAAGGATTTCACGGCGAAAAACCCCGGCATCACGGTGGAGATCCAGACCTTCGCGCTGGCCGACCTCAGCAACAAGCTAGGCATGGCCGTGCCCTCCCAGACTTCAGCGGACATCCTGGAACTCATCAGCCTCCAGTCCTTTCCCTTCGCCACCAAGTATTTCAACGAAGTACCGGCCGACGTGAGAAAGAACACGATGGACGTCATCAACAAGGAATATCTCCACGACGTGCTCTATGGCGACAAGATGATGGGCCTTCCCTTCTGCTTCTACAGCGAAGTCCTGTATTACAACAAGGACATGCTCGCCGAAGCCGGCCTCAAAGGACCTCCCGACACCATCGACCAGATGATCGACTACGCGCGGAAGCTAACCAAGTACGACGCCCAGGGCAACGTCACGCGCTCCGGCCTCTCGATGCGCTTCGCCGGCAACCCATCCGGCACCTGCGAGAAATTCTGGGCCTTCGGCCTCATGCCCTTCGGCGGCGACATCCTCGAAGAGAGCAAGACCAGCCCCGGCAAGTTCCACAACGGCTTCGCCAACGACGCTGGCTACAAGGCCCTCAACCTCTATCTCGACCTCATCTACAAGTACAAGGTGACGGACTTCAACGTGAAGCAGGACTCCGACGCCTTCGCCCAGGGCAAGGCCGCCATGTTCCAGCGCGAGCAGTGGGTCGTCGGAACCCTCAAGACAGCGGCGCCCAGCCTCAACTACGGCGCGGCCGCCCTTCCCAAGGGAACGCAGCGCGGCACCTTCGCCATCACGCGCAACATGTTCGTGCCCAAGGCCTCGAAGAACCAGGAAGAAGCCTGGAAATTCGTCTCCTATTTCTATTCCAAGCCCGTCATGGAGCGGATGGTCAAGGAGACGGGCTGGCTCTCCACCCGCGCCGATCTCGACTACAGCAAGCTGCTCGAGGCCGCTCCCCAGCTCATGGCCGGCGTCGACAACCCCAAGGACCTCAAGTTCATCTGGCAGAAACGCCTCACGGCCGAAAACGGCATCATGATCAAGGTGGGCGAGGAAATCACCAAGCTCTTCCGCGAAAGCTCGCTCCAGGGCAACGAAGCCAAGATCCGCGATGCGATCAATAAGGTGGGCGTCATCGTCGACGACATGCTCAAGGACGAAGGCCTCTACGCGAAATAACGGACAGCGCCAAAGCGTGACCAGGAACCGGGGGCGCCCGGCGGCGTTCCGCCGCCGGGCGCCCCCACCCTTCCCGCGGAGGGATTGAGGATGCCGACCATAACCAGGAAAAAGCTTTTCACCAACAGAGAGGAAGCCGGCTTCATCCTCGCCATACTCGTCCCCACGATGCTCGGCTTCCTCATCATACGGCTCATCCCCATCGGCATCACCTTCACGGGCAGTTTCTTCAACTGGAGCCTGATCGACGGCTTCGGGAATTTCGTGGGTTTGAGGAACTACGTCAGGCTCTTCCAGGACAAGACTTTTTTCTCGGCTTTCATGAATACGATGAGCTTCACCCTTTACACGACCCTCTTCTCCGTCGCGCTGGGTCTCCTCTTCGCTTATCTGATCAACAAAAAGGTGCCTTTTTCCTCGGTGTACGAGACGGTCATCTTCATTCCCGTCGTCCTCACCTTCGTTCCCGTCTGCCTTGTGTGGATGTGGCTCTTCGATTGGGAGAACGGCTTCATCAACCTGATGATTCAGGCGATCGGCCTGCCGCGCGTGGCCTGGCTTGCCCAGCCCAAGATGTCCATGGTATCGGTCATCATCGTCAGCGTATGGAAGGTCATCGGCTACAATATGATGATTTTTTCCGTCGGGCTGAAGAATATTTCGCGGACCTATTACGAAGCGGCCGAGATGGACGGGGCGCGGCCCTGGACGATTTTCTCCAAGATCACCCTGCCTCTCCTGAAGCCGATCACCCTCTTCGTCACCGTCATGTCGGTCATCAACAACCTGAAGGTGTTCACCCAGTTCTATGTCATGACCATGGGAAAACAGGGCGGAGGAGCCCAGGTGGATGTCCTCGTATCCGATATCTACACGCGCAGCTTCGGGTATTTCAAGATGGGCAGCGCGTCGGCCGAGGCCATGATCCTCATGGTGGTCGTCCTCGCCATGACGCTGATCCAGTTCCGGCTGGCCAAGGAAGAGGAATAAGCCATGACGGGAAGCCTGAGCTACAAAGCGAAAAAGAGGGCGAATACCGCGGTCACGGAGATCGCGCTCGCCCTGTCGTCCATCGTCATCATCTTCCCGTTTTTCTGGATGATCGTGACGGCCTTCAAGTCCGACGCCGAAATCTTCAAGGTGCCGCTGACGATTCTTCCGCGGAAAATCTATCTCGAGAATTTCATGGAGTTGATAAGCGACGCGAAGTTCCTGCGCTACTACCTCAACAGCAGCATCGTGGCCGTCGTCGGCACGGTCCTTTCCACCTTCTCATCCCTCGCCGCGGGCTTCGTCTTCGCTAAATTCCGCTTTCCCTTCAAGAAAACCCTCTTCTTCCTGGTCCTCGCGACCCTGATGATACCCTTCCAGTGCTACATCATCCCGCTCTACGTCTTCAGCGTGAAGCTGAAGCTCATCGATACCTACACCGGCCTCATTTTCCCGATCGTGATCTCGAGCTTCGGGATATTCTTCATAAGGCAGAACATGCAGGCCATTCCCGACGAGATGATAGAGGCGGCCAAGATCGACGGCGCGAGCCTCTGGCGGACCTTCTTCGCGATCATCGTGCCGCTCTCGGCCAGTTCGGCCGTCGCGCTGGCGATCTTCCAGTTCATGACGGCCTGGGGCGACTTCATGTGGCCCCTCGTCATCACCAATTCGCAGAGGATGTTCGTGCTTGAGCTGGGCCTGACGCGCTTTCGTGGCCAGTTCGTGGACGATTACGGCCTCATGATGTCGGGCGCCGCCTTGGGGATTATTCCGGTGATTATCGTATTCCTCATCTTCAGGCGCTATATCATCGAAGGCACGACGCTTTCGGGCATCAAGGCTTAGGCGTAAAAGTTTGTTGGCTTTGCGCATGATATCGAGTATCGCGCCGGCATATCACCCCGGTATCCGGGTACTCCACCGCGCGACCTTCGCGAAGTCGCGGTGTTCGTCGATCACCTTGATGACGGGATTTCCCAGCAGCGACTGGGCGTTTAGCTCTTTTCCGAGGTGACGGCCTTTAGGGGAGGATCCCGCTAAACTGGGAACGCCCAGTTCCTTGAGCTCGCCGAGAAGATGGACGATATCGTTCCCCTGAAAACGATATTGGCGTCGTCGCTTCCAGTCAGGGCTATGAGCCAATCCGCGTCGGCCGTCCCCGCCTCGGCGAGCGTTTCGAGGCTTCCCCCGTCGTCCTCCTGGACCATGCAATCGAGTTCGTTGGCTATGCCCTTGGCGATGTCGGGATTCCGTTCGATAATCACCACATCCCTGTTTTCCGCCACCAATTCCCTGGCTATCTGGATGCCGAGAATGCCGGCTCCGACAATTACGACTTTCACTGGCCACGGCCTCTTCTGGAAACGTAGTGAAAAGGTTTTAGATCGCCATCAATCGATTCCGGCTGATGGGGAGATCAGGGGCGAACTCTCTCCCAGCCCCGGCTCCGGTCGCTTTCCAGGATCGCCTCCACGACCTTGTTGACTTTGTGGCCTTCGGCGAAGTCCGCATAGCGCGGCGGGTCACCATGGAGGATCGCCCCGTAGAAGCTGTCGATCATGTTCTTCTGGGCGTCGGGCCAACGCTCCGCGGTGCCGCCGCGAAGGCGGCGGTTCTTGCCGAATTCATCGAGCGGCCCCGGATGCGCGAAGAGTTCCTCATTGGGTCCGTCGCGGTGGCCGATCCACAGTCTGTCCGCGTGTTCGAAATCCCAGCGGACCGAGGCCGCGCTGCCGTCGATCTCGAAACAGAGCCCCAGTTTTCTGCCCGCGCTCACTTGGGATACGGTGAACGCCCCGCGCGCGCCGCCTGAAAAGCGAAGGAGGACACTGCCGTAATCCTCGGTATCGACATGGACCCTCCTCGTGACGGGCGGCTCCGTCGATATCCGTTCTACCCTGACAGGTATGAAGGTCGCCAGGTCGGCGCACACTTCCGCGATATCCTGTCCCAGAAGGAATTGGGCGAGATCGCACCAGTGCGAGCCTATGTCGGCCATCGCCCGCGAGGGGCCGCCCAGGCTCGCTTCCACGCGCCAGTCGTAATCGGTATCGCGGAGCAGCCAATCCTGGAAATACGTGCCATTGACGGAATAGATCTCGCCCAGCTCGCCGCCATTTATCATGTCCCGTACGCGCTGAACGACTGGGAAATGCCGGTAGACGAAGTTCACGGCGGTGAGCGCCCCTTTCGCCGCGGCAAGCTCCACGAGTTCGGCCGATTCCCGGGGCTCGACGGTCAGCGGCTTTTCGGAGAGAACATGTTTGCCGGCGAGGATGAGGTCCTTGTTGATCTGGAAATGAGCTTTGTTCGGCGTGCAGTTGTGCGCGACATCGATGTCCGGATCGGCGAGCATTTCCCTGTAATCGGCATAGCGCCTGGGAATGCCGTAGTATTCGCAGAGTTCCTTCGCCCTGGCCTCGTCGCGCACGACGATGGCCGCCACATCGGCGTAGCCCAGCCTCCTGATGGCCTCGATATGCGCCATGCCGATTTTGCCGACGCCAATGAGACCAGCGCGTATTCTTTTCATTTAGATGCCGGCCACCAGCTTCTTCACCCTCGCTATCTGGCCCGCGTCGAGCATGACCACGTCGCTGTTCGCCGACGAGGTCGTAACGTCCTCAACGAGGATGAGTTTGGTGTCGGTCATCGTCACCGTGTTGTGCCAGAGCGTCCTGGGAATATTGTACACCTTCATGGGCTTCATCGGCAGGGCCTCGATCGTTAAGCCCCCGGCGGTTTCGTTGGCGAAAAGAAGCGTGCATTTGCCGGCGAGGAGGATGAAAAGTTCGTCGGTCGCGTTATGCCGCTCCAGGCAGTCCATATTCTGGATATCGTTGGCCGGCTTCCAGTTCTTGATGCCGACCATCCATTTCTCGTTTTCGTAGACGCGCTTGAGGCCGCTCTCCGCGTAGTCGTATTGCAGAATTTCCATGATGTTCTCCTTATCGGCCGATGAGCGATCTGCAGGCGGCCGCTATGTCGGCCGGCGTGAGGCCGAATTCCGCGAAAAGATCGGCGGGTTTTCCGGAGCAGCCGAATCTGTCCTGGATGCCCATGCGCTTGAATTTAGCGTCGGAATAGCCCGCGAGGGCTTCGGCCACGGCCGAACCAAGGCCGCCGATGATCGAGTGCTCCTCGACGCTGACGATGGCGCCGCATTTTTTGGCCATCCTAAGCACGCATTCCTCGTCGAAGGGTTTTATCGTGTGCATGTTCACCACGGTCGCGCGGATGCCGTCGGCGGCCAGGGCATCGGCGGCCTTCAGGGCTTCCTTCACCATGAGTCCCGTCGCGATGACGCAGATGTCCGAGCCTTCGCGCAGGATGTTGGCCTTGCCGGGAACGAAGGGCGCGTCTTCCGTCGTGAAGGTTTCCACGACAGGCCGGGCGACGCGGATATAGACGGGGCCGTCTATCGCGGCCGCCGCGAATACCGCCTTCCTCGTTTCGACGGAATCGCAGGGCACGAATATCGTCATGTTGGGGACCACCCGCATGAGGGCGATGTCCTCGATGCTCTGATGGCTGCCTCCGTCCTCGCCGACCGAAAGCCCCGAATGCGAAAAGCCGAACTTGACGTTGGCGTTGACGTAGGCTATTGAATTGCGGATCTGCTCATAGGCGCGTCCCGTTCCGAAGAGGGCGAAGGTGCTCGCGAAGGGAATGAGGCCCGAATGCGAAATGCCCGCGGCCGCGCACATCATGTTCGCCTCGGCCAGGCCGAAATTGAAGAAGCGTTCCGGATACTTGGCCGCGAAAATGCTCGTCATGGTGGCGTGCGAAAGATCGGCGTCGAGGACGACTACTTTATCGTTCAACACTCCGAGTTCGGCCAACGCTTCGCCGTAGGCGACTCTCAAGGATTTTGCTTCAGGCATCGATGCTTCCCCCCAGTTCGTTCGCCGCTTTGGCGTATTCTTCGGCGTTCATGGGCTTGCCGTGCCATCCGGCGTTACCCTCCATGAAGGACACGCCCTTGCCCTTCACCGTCTCGCAGCAGATGAATTTCGGCTTCCCGATAGCGGGAGCGGCCAACGCCTCCGCTATCGCGCCGACATCGTGTCCGTCCACCTTGAGGCACTCGAATCCGAAGGCCGAGAATTTTTCCATTATGTTGCCGAGTCCCATGACCTGATCGTTGGAGCCGTCTATCTGCAGGCCGTTGTGGTCCAGCATGAAGACGAGATTGTCCAGCTTATAGTGGGCCGCCGACATCGCCGCCTCCCAGATCATGCCTTCCTGGCATTCTCCGTCGCCCAGAATCGCGTAAACCTTGTAGTCGGCTTTCTTGTATTTGGCGGCCAGCGCCATGCCCATGGCGATGGAAGCGCCCTGTCCGAGAGAGCCCGTGTTGGCGTCCACGCCGGGGGTTTTCGTCATGTCGGGGTGTCCCTGGAGATGGGAGCGCAGCTGACGCAGGTCCCAGAGATCCTCGCGCGGGAAAAATCCCAGATCGGCGAGGACGGCGTACAGCGCAGGGCAGCCGTGGCCCTTGCTCAGGACGACGCGATCGCGGTCTTCCATGGCCGGATTTTTCGGAGCCACGCGGATCGTCCGGTAATAAAGCGCCATCAGCATCTCGACCAGGGAAAGAGACCCTCCGGGATGGCCCGATTGGCAGCGATAGAGCATCTTGAGGATATCCAGCCTCAGTTGTTTGGACTTTTCGTCCAGAGACTCGTCGTCCATCTTCCATATCTCCTTTGAAATCAGCCTTTGACCGCCCCGGCGGTGAGGCCGGCGATCAGCCGTTTTTGCGCGAAAAAGAACATTATGCAAACGGGAATTATCGTGATTATTCCGCCCGCGGTGAGCATGCCCCACTCGACGCCCAGCTGGCCTATGAGATTTTTCAGGGCCACGGGAATCGTGCGGTTCGCTTCGTTGGTGAACATGACGGCGAAGGTATATTCGTTCCACGAGGTCATGAACACGTAAGCCCCCGTGGCGACGATGCACGGCATCAGGATGGGCAGTATTATTTTCATGAAAGCCTGCGCCCTGTTGGCGCCGTCGACCATCGCCGCCTCCTCGAGCGCCAGCGGCAGATCGTCCAGGTAGCCGTTGAGCAGCCAAATCGAAAAGGGAATGGTGAAGGTCGTATAGGAAAGCACGAGGGAGCCGGGCGTATAGAGAATGCCCAGCTTGCGCATGATCGCGTAGAGAGGGATCAGCAGGAGCACCGTTGGGAACATGTTGTTGGTGAGGAACATGGTCATGAGGAGCTTCCTGCCCTTGAACCTGAAGCGCGAGAAGGAATATGCCGCCAGAAGCGAGACGGTGAGCGATATCATCGTCGTGATGGACGCCACGAGCAGGCTGTTGGCCATGGGCTTGAGGAAGTTGAATTCGGTGAACAGCTTCCCGTAGGAATCGAACGTGAAGGTTTTGGGCCAATAGGTGACGACCTCGCCATAGAGTTCGCTTTCCGGCTTTACGGAAGTGACGAAAGTCCAGTAGAAGGGGAAAAGGAGGAACAGGAGCATCGCCGCCAGGAGCAGATAGAAAAGAACTGTCCTGAGAAGCTTGAATTTTCCCTTTTTCACGCTTTTCCCTCCTGATTTTTAAATATGCTTTTCAGATAGCGCAGGGCCACGAGGGACAGGCCGAGCGTCAGCATGATCGACATCGTGGCGGCGTAGCCGAGGTTGAGGGAGTTGCCTTTGTTGAAAATGTAGACGCTGAGCGTCTGGGTGGAATAGGCCGGCCCGCCCTCGGTGAGGTTAAAGATGACGTCAACCGAATTGGCCACCCATATTATGCGCAGCAGCGTCGTGACGAAGATGACGCTCTTCAGCGAAGGGATGGTCACCAGGAAAAATTTCTGGATGCCGCTGGCGCCGTCCACGTCGGCGGAATCGTACAACTCGTCGGGGATGCCCTGGAGGCCGGCGAGGAGCATCAGGGCGAAAAACGGTATGCCCTGCCATATTATCGTCATTATCACCGCCGGAAAAGCCGTGGATTCTTGGGCCAGGAAGGGAATCTTGTCGCCGATCAAGCCCAGCTTCAACAGGATATCGTTGAGCACCCCATAGTTGCCGTCGAAAATCCATCGCCACATGAGCCCTATGAGGACGCCCGGCGTAACCCAGGGAATCAGGCTCAGCGAACGGACCAATCCCCTTCCCATGAACTTTTTGTTCAGCAGCAAGGCGAGAATGAAGCCGAAGACGAACTGGAAGCCGACGCCGAGCCCGACCCATACAATAGTCTTCCATAAGGAGCGCCAGAACAGTGGGTCGGCCAGAACCGCCATATAGTTCTTGAGCCCGACGAAGCCCATGCTGCTCGGCCGCCTGAGGTCGTAATTCTTGAAGCTCATCAGCACGGCGTTGACCGCGGGGATGAACACCACGGTCAGCACGATGAGAAGCGCCGGGGCCAGGAGCAGATAAGGCCAGATATTCGTTTTCCGCCGCATCGATCCATACCTTTGGTAAAAATTCGGGCCGCGTCGCTGTTGCCGCCGAAGCGGCAGCAGCGCGGCCCGGAAATAAAGCTGTGAAAAAACGGGGATTATTTACCCCAGAGACCTGCCTGAAGCTGCTTCATCGCGTCGGCGGGGGAAATTTTCCCCATGAGCGCGGCGGCTACGGTGTTCGGCCAGATAGTGCTGATCCACTCCGTCGTCGTATCGAGAATCGGGAGAATGCCGGCGACGGGAGCCCCCTCGATGGAAACCTTCATGAACTTGTTGTTCTGGAAGAAGGGCAGCTGCTTGACGTTTCTGCTGACGGGGACGTTGCCCGTCACCGTGCACCATGTCTCCTGGCCTTTACCGGCCGCGAGATAGGCGAGCCACTCGAAAGCCGCGTCCTTGTTCTTGGCTGACTTGAGAATGACGTTCTCGGTATCGCCCATCGAGGTCCACTGGCCGACATCGCCGGGGAAGGGGAAGGCGCCGACATCATCGCCGAAGGTCTCGACCATTCCCGCCGACGAACCGATATGATGGACGGTCATGGCCGTCTTGCCCGACTTGAAATTGGCGATGATCTCGTTGAAGCCGTCCATCGTCGCCGTGGGAGGCGCATAACCTTTCTTGAAGAGGTCGACATAGTCCTGCATGCCGGCGATAGCCTGAGGAGTCGTCATGTCGTTGAAATTGCCGCCGCGCGCCCAGATGAAGCTGCCCCAAGGTTCCTGTCCGCCCTTGGCGCCGCGCATGCCGAACCCGTAGACGTCGGTCTTGCCGTCGCCGTTCGTGTCCTGCGTGAGTTTCCTGCAGGCCTCAAGGAATTCGGCGTAGGTCTTGGGAACGGAGATGCCGACTTTTTTGAACATCGAAGGCCTGTAGTAGACATAGAGAACCTGGGTGTTCCAGGGCATGACATAGACGCTCTTGGTCCTGCTGGCGTCGCTCATGGTTTTATAGAGACTGGCCTCGATCTGATCCTTGTCCTTCCATCCCGCGAGATAGCCGTCGAGATTGGCGAGGAGACCATTGGCCGAGAAAAGCGGAGTCGACGTGAGCTTGAACGACGAAGTGTCCGGTCCGCCGCCGCCCATCACCGCCCTGAACAGCGTTTCGCTGTAGGCGCCGCCGTCCCAGGGATATTCCTGGGCGACGACCGTGATGTTCTTGCCATTCGTCGCGCTGAAATCCGCCGCCATCTGCTGCATCGTGGCCGAATACTTGCTGTTGTCGGCCCAGTACCAGTGGGTGACGGTGACCGGTTTGTCCGCGGCGGAAACCGCGAACGTGAAGAGCATCGCGAATGCGATTGCCGTCATGAAAACCTTTTTCATTTTTCCGAACCTCCTTGGAATCTTGAATGGGCAATTCTCAAAGCGAACAACTAAATGAACAGCGGGGCCTGGGCTACAGCGGGCCCCGTCGGCTTCTCAGAGGCTTTTTCCGGCCAGCGCCTCTTGTACGCCTCATCCATATGAGCCTGCATGGCCCTCGCGGCGCCGTCCGCGTCCTTCGCCAGAACGCAGCGGATGATCCTGTCATGTTCCAGGACAGTGCTCTGGAACCTGTTGGGGTCGCTTTCCGCGAAATCCACGTTCATGGAGATGATCTGGGGAGTTATATAGCTCGTGAGCGCGAGACAGACCGGATTGGCGCTCGCCTTGGCTATGGCGAGGTGGAAGAGGTGATCCTCCTCCAGCCCCCTCTGCCCCTTGCTCGCCCTGGCGCGGAACTCGGAGTGCCATTTCAGGATTTCCATCACGTCGTCCTGGTCGGCGCGCTCGGCCGCCCTCCTGGCGGCGAAAACTTCCAGCAGGGACCTTATTTCGAAGAGATTGGCGGGCTCGAAGGCTTCGTCGAAGCTTCCGATGCTGGCGATGAGACCGGAGATGGCCTTGCTTCCCAGGCCGGCTACGATGGTTCCGCGCTGCGGCAAGGTTTCTATGAGGCCGTAATGATCCAGCTTGGCCAGGGCTTTGCGCACATAGCCGCGGCTCACGCCCAAGGTTTCGCCGAGCGCGCGCTCCGACGGCAGCTTCGTGCCGGCCTTCAGCTGTCCCGAGACGATCTGGTCCCTCAGGTAATCGAGGACGATCAGCTCAATCTTGGATTTGTCTCCAGATTTCTGTCTATCCGGCATGCGGAACTGTCTCCCATCTGGTTAACAAGTTTGGTTAACCAGATAGAACACAGTATTAGTCATACTTTCGTCTTTGTCAAATCTTTTTTTTGCCCTGGGTCGAAATACCGCCTATAGGGCGCCCAATTTTCGAACCTCGCGCAGCAGGAGCGTCACCGTGATGGTAGCCGAGAGCAGGTCGGCCAAGGGGAAAGCCGCCCAGATGCCGTCCAGGCCGAAAAAGAGAGGCAGCGCCAGGACGAAGGGAATGAGAAAGAGGAATTGGCGGGAAAGACTCAGCACGAGGGCCTCGGTCGGCTTTCCCACGGCCTGGAAATAGACCGAGCCCGTGATCTGGACGGCCGCGGCCGGGACAAAGAGGAAGAGAATTCGAAGAACGCGGGCGCTCGAGGCGATGAGGCTGGCGTCGCGGGTGAAGAAGCTCATGCCGACGCGGGGGAAGATCATCATGAAAGCGTAGCCGAAGAAGGCCAGGCCGAGGGCGGTGAGAATGGTGACTTTCAGGCTGTCCTTCACCCTATCGAAGCGCTTCGCGCCGAAATTATAGCCCGCTATCGGCTGAAAGCCCTGGACGATGCCCAATATGGGCATGATGACGAGCATATTGAGTTTATGCGCCATGCCATAGATCGTGATGGCCTCGTCGCCACCGTACTTCCCGAGGTTCGTATTGACGATGAGAAGGAGGATGCTCATGCCGGCGCTCTGCACGAAGGAGGGGGTGCCCAGGACGACGCTCCTGCCCAGAATGGAGCGATCGACGCGCAGAAAGGATCTCTTGATGGGGAGCACCGTTTTCTTTCGCGCGTACATTCCGAACAGATAGACGCAGGAAGCGATCTGGCTGATGACGGTGGCGATGGCCGCCCCCCCGATGCCCATCCCGAAGCCGAAGATGAAGAGGGGGTCGAGGACAGTGTTGAGAAGGGCGCCGATCACCATGCCTATCATCGAAGCCTTCGTGCTACCCTCGGAACGGAGAAGATTGCTCGCGCACATCGAGAGCGAGAAAAAGAAGAAGCCAGCGCCGACTATGCTCAGGTATTCCATCGCGTAGGGCATCGTGTCGGCGCTGGCTCCAAAAAAGCCGAGAATCGGCCGCATGAACAGAAAAAGGACGGCTACGATGACCGCTGTCGCGAGCGTGACGGACGCGATCGCCGTGCCAAGCGCCTTAGCCGCGTCTTCGAGCCTCTTTTCCCCTAGCCGCCGCGAAATGATGGATGCCGTTCCGACGCCGATGGCCTGGGCGATGGCCGAAACGATCATCTGGATGGGAAAGACGATCGCGAGGCCGGCGATGGCGATCGGACCTACGCCCAGACCGACAAAAATAGTGTCGACGATATTGTAGAGAGCGTTCACCATCATGCCGATCACGGCGGGCAGGCCCATTTTTATGAGAAGCGGGAATATCGCGTCTCTCTCCAGATAGGTCGTTCTATGCGATGCGTCCATATTAGGGTTCCTTTTTACGCAACCAAGCTTTTTTTACATCGATCGATCGCGGATAATGCGGTACCCGGAATATAGCACTCAAGTCCTCTTAGGAATAGAGTCGCCCGATCCACCGCCGCCTTGTCGCCATGTTTCTTCCTGTTATAATAAGGCCAGGCGTAGGAGGACAATTTGAAAGTATTTCTCCTGTCACTCGCCTTGACGCTCCTCATGCTTTCCCCGACATATTCCAGCGAGCCAATCCCCCTTCCCTCCGCGCTTCGTGTCGGTGTCTACGACAACCCTCCGAAAATCGGCCTGTCCTCGGAAGGAAAATCGTATGGTTTCCATATCGACCTTCTCGAGGCGATTCTTGAGGGCTCCGGTATCAGCCCCGAGTATATTCCCGGGACCTGGGAGGAAGGCCTCGGGCGTCTCGCTCGCGGCGAGATCGACGTGATGCCCGATGTGGCCTATTCGGCCGCCAGGGCCGACAGCTTCGATTTCAACAACGAATCGGCCCTTCTCAACTGGGCAGTGGTATATGCCGCCACCGCCAGCTCGATCGCCACAATCACCGACCTCAACGGCAAGACAGTGGCGGTCATGCGCGACAGCATTCACACGACGGGCGAGCATGGCATAGTCACGATGGCGGCCGACTACGGGGTCGAGTGCGAATTCCTGTTCCTCGATTCCTACGAAGACTGTTTCAAGGCTATCGCGGATGGACGGGCCAGCGCCGCCGTCGTCAACAGGCTTTTCGGATTGATGAACGAGACAGACGGCGGAATGTATAGGACAACCATAATCTTCAACCCGTCACAAATCCGCTATGCGTTCAGAAAAGGCGCGCCCGTCAATGCGGGCATCATCGCCCTCTTCGACAGACAACTCAAAAGCCTTCGGGGGAACAAGGACAGCGCCTACTACAGGGCTTTCGAGCGGCATCTCACGCCCCAGATATCGAAGGAAAAGAAGCATCCCGGCTGGATCAACACCATGCTACTGCTCGCCATAGCCTTATCTATCGTCGCGCTGCTCCTGCTGTCTTCCGCGAAGATGCCGAAAAAAGACCACAGACAGCTGAGGCGATTCTTCGAAGAGTACCAGTCGATGGGCGATATCAGAGCGAGCATCGTCGACAGCACCCTCATTTCCTATTCGCTGTTCTCCATTCCCCTGCTCCTCTCCGTCGCCTATCACGTCGCGACCATAGGTTTCGATGTCTTCGTCTGGGTCTACACGCCGCTTCTCATACTGCCCTGCTTGGTAGCGCTGGGCAGGAAAAGAATCGCCGTCGAGACAAAAATCACCCTGCTGCTCTTTTTCCTGTTTTCCACGGGCACCATAGTGCTGGCGGCGAGAAGCAATATCGGCATAGGATTTTCCTACTTTTTCAGCGCGGGAATCATCGCGACCATCCTCTACGGCAGGCAGGCGGGCATCAACGCGCTGGCCGCCGGCCTGGTAATCGCCGTCGCCTTCGGCATCCTCGTCTCGCAGGAACTGCTTCGGATCGATCTATCGTTCACCTCCTATTTTACCGCTCCCTCCTCGTGGGTATTCACGATCATCACCTTCTTCATGATGTTCTTCACGATAATCAGCGGTCTGCAAAAATTCTACGGAAGCCTCATGGACGCCGTGGAGAACCTCGAGCGCAGGATAGCCGAGAGAACGGAATATATCGATACGATAAACAAGAACCTGCAGGTTGAAATACATGAACACAAGAAAAGCGAAGAGATGCTGGAAATAGCGAGGGCCGAGGCCGAAAGGGCGAATGGCGCGAAAACCATCTTCTTCTCCGGGATGTCGCATGAGATACGTACGCCGCTCAACGCCATTCTTGGCTATTCCCAGATACTCATGCGCGACAAAGGCCTATCCGGCGAGTCGCTTCGGGAAATAGAGACCATCAACGCGAGCGGCGAGCATCTCTTAACCCTGATAAATGAAGTGCTCGAGATGTCGAAGATTGAGTCGGGAAAGATCGAGGCCTCGATCGAACCCTGCGACGTGCGGGCGGTCCTCCTCGAACTGAAGAAGATGTTCGCGATGTCCGCTTCCAAGAAGGGAATCGAATTCTCCGTCGGCGTTCCAGCCGACATACCCCCCTATATCCTGACCGATGAGGCCAAGCTCAAGCAGATTCTCATAAATCTCATCGGGAACGCGATAAAATTCACCGACATCGGTTCGGTGAGCGTCGACGTCTCGGTCATCGCCGAGCCACCGAGCAGGCTCGCCTTCAAGGTCTCCGATACGGGCAGCGGCGTCGCGGCCGAAGACATCCAGAAGATTTTCCGGCCATTCGAGCAGACCGATGTCGGCCGCAGCAAGGGAGGCACGGGGCTGGGATTGTCGATAAGCCAGAAATATTGCCAGCTCCTGGGGGGAGAACTAAACATCCAAAGCGAACGTGGCGCGGGAACGAGCTTTTCATTCTCGATCGACGCGCCCCCCCATGTGGCCGAGGGAGCGATCGAGGAGGGCGAGACAAGGATCGACGGAATCCTGAAGGGAATACCGCCGCGCATCCTCGTCGTCGACGACAGGGAGACGAACAGGGACATTCTCGTGAAGCTCCTGGAGCCGCTGGGATTCCCCACTGCTCAAGCGGCGAATGGAGCGGAGGCCCTGGAGTTGATCGATTCATGGAACCCCGGGATCATCCTGCTCGATCTCGTCATGCCGGGAATCAGCGGAAAGGATCTGATCCGCATAATCCGAACCGATCCTGCCAAGGACCACATTAAAATAATCGTGATAACCGCGAGCGTCTTGGACAAGGAAAGCGACGACGTGCTGGGAATAGGCGCGAACGCCTTCATCAGGAAACCATTCAGGGAGAAGGTCGTCCTCGAGGCGATAGGAAGGCTCGCGCATCTGGGATACCGCTATGTCGATAAGGACGGAGAATCAGGGCGCGGACAGGACGAGGAAGCGGTTCTTGCCGCGAGGTTCGCCGTACTTCCGGCAGAGCTTTCATTGGCGTTGAGCGATTCTATAAAGTCTGGTGATCTTGAAGAAGTCAAGGCGTTGGCCGACGCCATCATGGCCATCGACGATGTTCTGGCCAAGGGCGTAAGGAAAATGGCGGAAAATTTCCAGATAAAACGGCTGATGGAAATAGCGAACTTGATCTCCTAGGGTTTGCCAGCCTCCCGCGCTCAGCGTCGATCGGCCGGGGGAGAGAGTTCATCCATCTCGCTTCTCGCGCGGTCGAAAGCCTCGCTGATTTCCAGGAAGGCGTCGACGACGGCGGGATCGAAGTGGCCGCCCCTCCCCTGAACGATCATCGCGAGCGTCTGTGCGTGGGGATAGGCTTCCTTGTACAACCTCGTGGAACGGAGCGCGTCGTAAACGTCGACGAGGGCCATGATCCTCGCGCAGAGAGGTATCGCCTCGCCAACCAGGCCTTCGGGGTAGCCGCTTCCATCCCACTTTTCATGATGGCTGCCGGCGATTTCCATGCCCATCCTGAGATACTTGTTCTTGGGAGATTTCGCAAGCGCCCGGCAGAGGTATTCCTTTCCGATCGTCGTGTGGGTTTTCATGATCTCGTACTCTTCCGGAAGAAGCTTGCCGGGTTTCAGCAAGATCGAATCCTTGATCGCCACCTTCCCGATATCGTGCAACGGACTCGCGTTGTAGATGTCCTCGATGAAACCGGGATCTATGGTTTCCCGGTATCCGGGCTTACCGCCCAGGCGCTCGGCGAGAAGGCGGCAAAGCGTCTGCGTGCGCTCGATATGCCTTCCCGTCGCGTCGTCACGGGCCTCCACGAGTTTCGTCATCGCCGTTATCAGCGTCAGCTGGCCGGCCGACAATTCCTCAACCTGCTCCTTCACTTTTTTTTCGAGAAGGGAGCTGTAATCCTCCAACGCCTTCTGCGCCGATCGAAGCTCGAGATGGACGCCCACCCTCGCCTTCACTTCCATAAGATTGAAAGGTTTCGTGATGTAATCGACGGCGCCGGACTCGAAGGCCTTCACCTTGTCGAGCGGCTCCGAAAGCGCGCTTATGAAGATGACGGGTATCGAGGCAGTGAGAGGGTCGGCCTTGAGAATCGAGCAGACCGCGAAGCCATCCAGCCCCGGCATCATGACGTCGAGAAGGACGAGGTCGGGGGGATTTGTCTTTATGGCGTCGATCGCCATCCGGCCGTCTGGCAGCGTCATGACCCTGTAGCCTTCAGGCAGCAGCATTCTGGAGATGAGGACGAGATTTTCCGGCGTATCGTCGACCACCATGATCGTGGTCTTGTTTTCCTTCATGGGCGCTTCATGCATCGAGGCTCCCTCGCGTGGGCACTCCATTCATTCTACAGAGGCGCGGCGGTTTGTCAATGAAAGCGCGGCGGCTATCGTCGCCGGCCGGGCGGGCATTCCCTCGAGGTATCCGGTGTCTTCGCGTCTATTTGTTCACGAACTGACAGCGTACATACACGAGAACCCCAAGCCAGATGAGCGCGAAACTTATCCACTGCGTCGGGCCGAAACTCTCACCATAGGCGAGGACACCGAGAAGAAGCACGATCGTGGGCGAAATGTACTGGAGGAAGCCGACGGCGAAAATGGGAATACGCCTGGCGCCAGCGGCGAAAAGGAGGAGGGTGATGGCCGTGAGGAGGCCTCCGCCTATGAGCAAAACGGCCGATCCCGGCGAGGAACCGTAAAAAAATCCCTGACCGCCTAGCCCGGACCATGCGACATAGGCGAGCGCGAAGGGGAGAAGGAAGAGGATTTCGTAGAAGATCGAATGGAGCGAGTTGACCTTTATCTTTTTTTTCACCAGGGAGTAGACGGAGAACGAGCCGGCCAGAACAAGGGCGAGGACGGGCAGCCGACCGTAGCCGATTATGGTCACCGCCACGCCGGCTCCCGCCAGCGCGAGCGAAAAAATCTTCGCGCGATTCAGTTTCTCCTTGAGAAATGCCCAGCCGAGGAAGGTCACGACGAGAGGATAGAGGTAGTAGCCCATGCTCAGCTCCACGAGGCGTCCCGACGAGACCGCGATCAGGTAGGCTGTCCACTGGATGGCCAGGGAAAAGCTCGCGAGCAGGTGAAGGGAAAACACCCGTCTATCCGCGAGCGGGGCAGACAGGTGTTTCGGCTTATAGACAGTCGCGAGGGCTGCGAGGAGGAAGACGAAGGCCCAGAGCGCCCGGTGGGCCATGACGGCGAGGGGTGGCACTCCGACCAGAAGCTTCCAGTAAGCCGGAAGCAGCCCCCAAATGAGGTAGACCGCCACCATGCAGGTCATACCCCTCGCCTGTTCCCTGTTCTCGGGTTCCATCGACTTAGAGCGGTCCCATGAACTTGTCGGGCAGCCAAGTGATGATCTGCGGGAAGAGGAAAATCAGCACCAGGGCCACGGCGAGGGCGGCCAGGTAGGGCACGACGCCTTTGTAGATGGTCTTGAACGGGATGCCCGTTATGTTGCCGGTGATGAAGACATAGAGGGCTATGGGCGGGATCAGTCCGCCGATCATGAGCGTGATGCTTATCATGATGCCGAACCAGATCGGGTCGTAGCCGAGGGCCAGGGCTGTCGGCAGAAATATGGGGGTGGCGAGGACCATGAAGGCGAGGTCGTCCATGATGGATCCGCCGATCAGGTAGATCGCGATGATAGCCAGCATCACCGCGAAGGGAGGCAGGGGAAGCGCGGAGGCCCAGTCGGCCGCCCGGAAGGGAATTTCGGTGATGGTGAGAAAGCGTCCGAAGATCGAGGAACCCGCGAGGAGCATGAGGGTCATGATGGCCGTCTTCAGCGAGCCCTTGATCGAGCGCTTGATCATCTGGAAATTCACTTCCCTGCGGATCAGGGCCAGCGCGAAGACCGCCACCGTGCCTATCGTGCCCGCCTCGGTCGGGCTGAAGAAACCGACCATCATGCCGCCGATGACGATGACGAATACGATAATGACGGCGAGCATTTCGGGCAGGACCTTGAAACGCTCCTTCCAGCTGGATTTCTCGCCCTTCGGCGCGATGCTTGGCTTCAACGTCACCCATACGACGATGGTCAACATGAAAAGCAAGGCGATCATGAGGGCGGGCATTATGCCGGCGAGGAAGAGCCTGCCGATGGACTGCTCGCAGATGAGTCCGTAGAGGATGAGGACGGTGCTCGGCGGAAGGATCATGCCTATCGTCCCCACCGATGCGACGGTTCCCGCCGAAATCTCCTTCGAGTAGCCGAAACGGTCCATCTCGGGGATGGCCAGGCCGGCGAAGGTGCCCACGGTGGCGAGGGTGGAGCCGCACATCGCCTTGAAGGCCGTGGCGCCGACGACGGTCGTCATCGCGAGGCCGCCGGGCACGTGGCCGAACCACTTGTAGGCGCCAGTGTAGAGCCGCTTGGCTATATTGGTATTCGAGGCGAATTCCCCCATCAGCACGAAGAGGGGGATGACCGTGTAGGAATAGGTGGTGAAGGCGTCGAAGAATTCCTTAACCACCAGATTCGAGGCGGGAATGAAGGACATCAGGGCCGTGAATCCGAAAAATCCGACGAGGACCATGCAGTACGCCATCTCCAGCCCGGTGAGGAACAGCGCGAGCAGGGCGACGATGCCGACGAGGCCGGTGAGTATTTCTGTGCTCATAGTGTCGCTTCCTTGGCGTCTTCGTCAGTGCCGCTAAGCACTTCGACAAGATCGTAGACGAGGGTTAGGCTCTGGAAGAGAAAACTCAACGAGAGCGCGAATACTATCGGGTAATAGGGTATCTTGAAGCTCGAGGTCGTCTCGCCCGTGTTCTTCACGTCGAAGCCATACACGAAGAAGTTGTAAGCGATAAAGAGGAAGAGGCAGACGCCTATGATCCTCGTGATGACCGTGATCGTCTTTTGGGCTTTCGGCTTCAGTTTTTCAACGATGAGGTCGACTTGGACCTGAGCCTTGAGCAAGGTGGCGTAGGGAATGGAAAAGCCGAATACCAAGGCCCCGCCGTACATGATGATCTCCATGGATCCAGTTATAGGATGGCCGAAATTCCTCAGAATGACGTCGCAAAGCGTGAGCAGGACCATGCCTACCAGGATCGCGCCCGCCATGACGTAGAGAATGGCATCGACCTTTTTCACGATAGTCGTGAAATGCTTCATTATATCCTCCGCCTGCTCAAAGGCGCGCCCGGGTTCGCGAACCCGGGCGCGCCTCGCACAGCATCTACCTAGTTTTTATGGCTTCAGGGATTGTTCTTTATAAAGTCAAGGCAGAACTTCAGGGCTTCTTCGCCGGGAAGGCCCTTGGCCTTCATCTGGACCACGTACTTGTCCAGGATCGGCTTCATGAGGGCGACCGTGACGGCCTGATCTTCCTTCGAGACGTCGAGGAACTTCACGCCTTTCTGCGCGGCATACTCTTTCGCCTTGGCGTCCAGTTCGGCCCAGAGTTTGGCCTGTTTCTCGTTGTACTCGTCGTTGAGCTTCTCGATGGCCTTCTGGTCCTCGGGGAGGATGGAGTTCCACTTGTCCTTGTTCATGATCACGTACATCGAGGTCATATAGGAGATTCCGTAGTCCTGAATGACGGTCTTGACCACTTCGCCGATCTTGTAGCCCTGGAGGGCTTCGAGGGGGAAGAGCGTCCCGTCGATGACGCCGCGCTGCAGCGAATCGTAGGTGTCGCTGACGGGCATGGTGACGGGGGCGGCTCCGAGGTTGACGACGATATCGGCGTTTTCGGCGTTGGCCTTTATCCTCAGCCCCTTCACTTCCTTTATGGAGCTGACGGCTTTTTTCGTGAAGATGAAGCCGGGCGCGGCGCCATGGAGATACATCACTTCGACGTCGTCGAATTCCTTGGGCTGGAATTTCTTATAGAAGGCATTCGCGAGCTTCGACGACTGGTAGCCGTTCTGGTAGCCCAGGGGCTGCTGCAGGACTTCGGACAGGGGCAGCCTTCCGGGGGCATAGGCGAGAAGGCAGCCGGCCATGTCGGCGATGCCCTTCACGACCGCGTCATATGCCTGCATGGGCGGGGTAAGGGTATTGCCGGGGAATGTCGTGACCTTGACTCTTCCGTTCGTGGCGGCTTCAACATCCTTTCCCCATTCCTGCGAGAGCTTGGTGATGGGATGGCTGGCCGGCCAGAGCAGCGAATACCTGAGCTTGATTTCCTTGGCTTGGGAAATCGCGGGCGCGACGAACGCCACGAGCAGAAGCCCGAGCGCCAGGAGCCTTGTAAGGCCGCGCGTTTTTGTGGTTCTCCTGGACATGATTGCCTCCTTGATACTTTCGTAGAATGCATTCACCGAATTATGTATTATGATCCTACATTTTCTGGATTTGTCAAGAAAAATATTTATCTTTCCGCGGCCTCCTCCGGCACGGGGATTCTTCCATCTCACGGGATATGGCGCAGCATAGCGTAGCATCGGAGCTCACGGAAAAATATGGATGGATCACGTTTTACAGCAAAACTTTGCGCGATTTTCGACGCTTGACGCCTCCGGCAAGCCGATGCCTAAAAAATTCCCGACATCTCGAAAAATTCAGGTTGACAGAAATAAAAAACTCACTTTACACTGAACGCGTTCGGTGAACTATATCTACCAAACAAGGAAATTCGGGGAAATCACCCATTTCCTGTCTGCAAATCACCACATTGGGGGTACAGAATGGATGGCCTTGTTGAGAGACTGGCCGCAATTGTCGGCAGGGAAAATGTCGCCGACGACGCGAGCACGCTGGAGCGCTACTCGAGGGACGGAAGTTTCGCCGTTCCGATAAAGCCGCGCCTGGTTGTCAAAGTAAAGAGCGCCGAGGAGGTGCAGGGCATCGTGAAGCTGGCGAACGAGACGGGGACGCCTCTCGTGCCCGTGAGCTCCACCGGTCCCGGCCAGAGGGGCGATACGGTTCCCTCCGTGCCTGAAGCCGTCGTCGTCGATTTGAGCGGGATGAAACGCATTCTCAGCGTTAACCGCCAACAGAGGATGGCCGTGGTCGAGCCCGGCGTCACCTACGGCGAACTCAAGGCGGCCCTGGCTAAGGAAGGCCTGGAATTCTCCATGCCCCTCGCTCCCAAGTCAGGCAAATCGGTCGTCGCGAGCGTCCTGGACATGGAGCCGAGGCTCAACGCGCTGCACCAGTGGAACTTCATCGATCCCCTGCGCTGCACCGAGGTGGTCTGGGGAGACGGAAACAGGATGTATACGGGCGAGGCCGGCGGCGGCCCCCTCGACATAGAAAAGCAGCAGGGAAGCGAAAAATGGCAGGTTTCGGGCACGGGACCGATGATGCTCGACTTCTACCGCCTCCTCACGGGTTCCCAGGGAAGCATGGGCATCGTGACATGGGCATCCCTCAAGTGCGAAGCGGCCTCGCCCGTGCACGCGATGCATCTGGTGCCGGCGGCGAAGGTCGAGGATCTGATCGATTTCGTCTATCGCGTCATCAAGCTCCGCCTGGGCAACGAGATGCTCGTCGTCAACCGCGCCGCCCTGGCCGCCCTCGTCGCCGATGATTCCGCCGACATGGCGAAGCGGATGGCCGACATGCCGGCATGGGTGGCTCTCGTCGGCATATCCGGACAGAGCATCCTTCCAGAGCAGCGAGCCCAGGCCCAGACCCTGGATATCGCCGAGATCGCCCAGCAGTTCGGCCTCAAGCTCCTGCCCTCCCTGCCCGGCCTCTCGGGCGACACCGTCTACGCGAAGGTCACAGGGACCGGCGAAGCTTCGGGCTGGAAGAAAAAGAGCAAGGGCTCATTCGCCGAGCTCTTCTTCACCACGACGCTCGACCGCTTCCCCGAGTTCAACGCGAAGATGAACGAGCTCGCCGCCGCCGCGGGATATCCCCTGTGCGACATCGGCGTCTACGTGAATCCGCAGAACATGGGCACCTCGTACCATTGCGAATTCATCCTGCCTTACGACGGCGCCAGCGCTTCGGAAACAGCCAGGGCGAAAAAGCTCTTTGTCCAGGCCAGCGAGACTTTCGCGGGAATGGGGGCTTACTACCTCAGGCCGCACGGGATCTGGTCGCGACTCCAGCTCAACAAGGACGCGCAGTCGACGATGATCCTTCAGAGGATGAAGGGGATCTTCGATCCCAAAAACATCATGAACACCGGCAAGCTCGGTTTACAGGGGGAGTGATATGGCGCTTAAAGATTTCAGGCCTATGGAGGAACGCTGCAGCAACTGTCTCGGCTGCAAGTGGATTCCCTTCGACAAGGTCAAAAGCCAGCGATATGGCGAAAACTGCCCCAGCATCTCCTGGGGAAACTTCAATACGTATTCGGCCCGCGGCCGCTTCGAGCTGGGCCTGGCCCTTCTCACCAAGGACGCCGACCTGTCCCCGACGACGACAGACATCATCCACGCCTGCACCTCCTGCGGCGCCTGCGACGTGGCCTGCAAGGTTTCCAGGTACAATCTCGAACCGCTGGATCACAACATCGAGCTCAAGGCCTACGCGGTCGAGCAGGGCAAGCTCCTCCCCGGCCAGGCCGAGATCATCGAGTCCCTCAAAAAGGAAAAGACGATGATCAGGGGCAGGAAGAAGGCCGCGCGGGGCGCCTGGGCCGAAGGGCTCGGCCTCAAGGACCTGACGAAGGAAAAGGCCGAAGTCCTCTTCTTCCCTGGCTGCAAGTCCAGCTACGACGAAAAGTACGTGAAGAACGCGAAAGCCTCCGTCCGCATACTCAAGAAGGCTGGCGTGGATCTGGGATATCTCGGCGCCGCCGACATGTGCTGCGCGGGCAGGGCTCTCCAGATGGGCTTCAAGGACGCCTTCGACGCGAGCGCGGCCGCCAACATCAAGGCGATCGAAGCCTCGGGCGCGAAGATCATCGTCACCCCCTGCTCCGACTGCTATCACGCCTTCAAGCGCCAGTATCCCAAGCTTGGGCTCAAGGTCGAAGTCCTCCATGTGGTGGAATACATGGACAGGCTCATAAAGGAAGGGAAACTCGCGTTCACGAAAAAAGTGCCCATGCGGGTCACCTATCACGATCCCTGCCACCTCGGCCGCCTCGGCGAGCCCTTCGTCGCCTGGGAAGGCAAGGAAAAGAAGATTTTCAACCAGATCCACACCTGGGAACCGCGCAGGCCCCGCTTCAACGGCGCCTACGGCATCTACGACGCGCCCCGCGACGTCATCGCGAGCATTCCGGGCGTCGAACTCGTGGAGATGGAGAGGATCAGGGAGTATTCCTGGTGCTGCGGCGCGGGAAGCGTCTGCGACGAGACTAACCCTGAGTTTTCCTCATGGACGGCGGCCGAGCGCGTCACGGAGGCCAACTCGACCGGCGCCGGCGCCCTCGTGACCGCCTGCCCCTGGTGCGAATCGAACTTCCGCGGCACCAAGGATGAGAACGGAAGGACGATAGAAGTGCTCGACATCGTCGAGCTCGTCGAAATGGCCCTGTAAGGAAGGATGCAAATGGCTCTTTCAAAAGAAATATTCGAGGCGCTTGAAACTATAGTCGGCGCCAGGAACATCTCCCGGGACAAGGGAGTGCTCGAAACCTACCGCTGTATAGCCTCGCAGTCTTCGGCGCACTACGGCCCCTACGACCACAAGACACCCCTTCCCCAGGCTGTCCTGTTGCCGGGAAGCACCGCCGAGGTCCAGAAGATCGTGCGCCTCTGCAACAAGTACAACATCAAGTTCAAGGCTTCCTCCACCTTCTGGTCTGCGATGGGCTTCATCGACTCCGATTACGCCATCCAGCTCGACATGAGAAGGATGAGGAAGATCGAGATAGACGACAGGAACATGTTCGCCGTCGTCGAACCCTACGCCATCGGCGCGGTGGTCCAGGCCGAGGCGATGAAGGTCGGCCTCACCCTCAACGTCCCCGGCGTCGGCTGCTCCTCCTCTCCCCTCGCGAGCACGGCCGGCTGGGTGGGCTTCGGCCCCACCTCCATCTCCATGGGCTGCGCCAGCGAGAACATGCTCGGCGCCGAGTGGGTTCTTCCCGACGGCGAAGTCCTGAGGACAGGCTCGCTCGGCTCAGGCTCCGGCTGGTTCTGCGGCGAAGGCCCCGGCCCGAGCACGCGCGGAATCCTGCGCGGGTTCCAGGGCAGCACGGGATCCCTCGGCGTCTGCACCAGGATGGCGATCCGCCTCCACCCCTGGCCGGGCCCCAGCTCCCTTCCATCAAGGGGGACGATTCCCGCCTACAAGGCCGATCTTCCCGACAACTTCAAGGCCTACACGCTTTGCTTCAAGACCTGGGACGATTACGCCGCGACCATCGCCCTTCTCCACGAGAACGATATCCTCTTCCTCGGCCACCGGCAGTTCAACATGTTCGGCCGGAACCTGAAGACGGCCATGCTCAAGATCATCACCGATCCCGACAGGCAGCTGGGCGACCTGCCCGAACTCCTTGCGGACCCCGAACTCCAGAAGGTCAACGAGGACATGAAGATCGAGATCCAGGTTGTCCTCGCGGGAACCTCGAGGCGGGACATGGAGTACAAGGAAGCGGCTCTCGACAAGGTGCTCGAACTCTCGGGCGGATGGAAAAACAAGTTCATGATGGAAAAGGAGATGATGGATTACGTCCTCCTCTACCTCATCAGGCTGGGACACAAGAACCTCAATTACGTGATGTGCGGCGCCTACGAAGGCAACTTCGGCCTTTCGGGCAACCTCTTCGTGAGCTCGAAGCTCATGGAGGAAGCCTCGGCCCTCAAGCGCAAGTGGGAGCTGGAGACGCCCTACATCGCGGCCACCGGCGGCGACTCCGACATGGGATCGGTCTCCATCGTCGGCGGCGGCGGCGTGACGGGCTGGGAATTCTTCGTCAACTTCGACGCCTACGACAAGGCCTCCATCAAGGGCACGGCGGATTTCTTCAACGACACGCAACGTTGGATGACGGAAAAGAAGCTCGGGGTTGACATGGGACACTGGAACCAGGACCTCAGGCGACCCGACGGCTACGGCTTCACGCAGGAAGAGCACGACGCGATGTACATAAAGCTGGCTCAGCCCCTCGTCACCGCGTACCAGTACAAGGTGCGCGAGGCGATCAATCCCAAGCATCTCTGCGGCAGCTACTACAGAACCTTGAGCCCGGAAAAGCTGGAAGCAAAATAGGAGACGAACATGTCCGACGAAATCAAGAATCTTGTGGACAGGGCGCGCGCCGCCCAGGAGAAGATAGAATTCTGGTCGCAGGAGCGGGTGGACGAGATGGTAGCGGCCGTGGGCTGGGAAGTGTACCAGCTGGAGCACGCCAAGGCCTGCGCCCGCCTGGCCGCCGACGAAACGGAGATGGGCGTCTACGAAGACAAGCTGGGCAAGCACCAGAAGAAGACCCTGGGCACGCTCCGCGATCTCTACGGGCTTAAGACCGTGGGCGTCATCGAGGAGAATAAAGAGAAAGGCCTCCTGAAAATCGCGAAGCCCATCGGCGTTATCGGGGCCCTTACCCCGGTGACGAACGCTACCTCGACGATAGCCTGCAACGGCCTGCCCATCCTGAAGTGCCGCAACGCGGTGATCTTCGCGCCCCATCCCAAGGCGAAGGCGTCCTGCGACCTTGCCGCCTCCTACATGAGAGCCGGCTTGAGGAAGGTTGGGGCCCCGGAAGACCTGGTGCTCAACATCAAGGAACCGACGATCGAGCTGTCGCAGGAGCTTATGCGGAGCGTAGATCTCGTGGTGGCGACGGGTGGAGGGCCGCTGGTGAAGGTGGCCTACTCCTCAGGCAAACCGGCCTACGGCGTGGGCGCGGGCAACTCCACCGTGGTGGTGGACGAGACGGCCGATCTTCTGGACGCGGCCACCAAGATCAGGAACGGAAAGATTTTCGACAATGCCACCTCCTGCTCCTCCGAGAACTCGGTGGTGCTCCAGGCTTCCGTATACGACACGATGATGAAGTACTTTCAGGAGCTGGGAGGCCACCTCTGCAGTCCCGAGGAAAAAGCGAGACTGCGTGACCTCATGTGGCCGGACGGTGCGCACATGGGCAGAAGCCACGTGGGCCAGCACGCGCAGAAGATCGCGGCGCTCGCGAAGATCGCGGTGAAGCCTGATGTGAGCTTCCTGATGGTGCTGGGAGAGGCGGTGGGACCGGCCGACATGTTCTCGGGCGAGAAGCTTTCGCCGGTGCTCACGGTGTGGAAGTACGGCGAATTCGAGGAAGCGATCTGCCTGGTGCGCGACATAACCCGGTATTCGGGCTACGGCCACTCCTGTGGCATCCACACGACGAACGACGCTCACATGGTGGAACTCGCCACAAGGGCGCGGGTGAGCCGCGTCATGGTGCGCCAGACCCAGCCCTTCGGCAACTCGGGCAATTACGACAACGGGATGCCCTTCGGCCTCACCCTCGGCTGCGGCACCTGGGGCGGCAACATCGTGAACGAGAACGTGCACTGGAAGCATTTCCTGAACACGACCTGGGTCTCGATGCCGATTCCACCCGTCGTCCCCGACGAGAATAAAATTTTCAGCGCCCATTGGGAAAAGTACGGAAAATAAAAAGGCTCACCCCGAGGCCGCGGCCTCTGAATGAGCGCTCAAGATTCATTTTTAGAGCGTTTTGCCCGAAGAGACCCGACAGCGTCGACGCTGTCGGGTCTCTTCGCATTCCCCCGACTCAGTCGACGGTATCCTGCCGGTTCATGACCCTCAGCAGCAACCGCATAGAGGATCCCATCTTTTCCTCGAGATCGTAGGCGCCATCGTGAATGCACCAATCGTAGACAATGCCTCTCGACACTATGAACATGTATTCGGTGGCTTCGTCGGAGCTCATCTCTTTCGAAAAATCGCCTCGTTCCTGTCCCTTGGCGATGACCTGCCTCAGGAGCTCCTGCATGAACCTGCCTTTTTTGGCGAAAATCTTGTTCTTTGTATTGTAAAGCTGGGTGATGTTTCCGAATCCACGGCTCAGGTTGTAATGCGCGTAGTACCTGAAGTAGGAAACGACTTGCTCGGGCACCGGGACGCCAGCGAGGTCGGCCCTGTCGAGCGCGGGAGCGACGACCGATTCGAAGTACTCGTCCGCCTTCTTGAAAATGTCGTAGAAAATCTCTTCCTTCGACTTGAAATAGTGATAGAAGGTGCCGATCGATACGCCGGCTTTCGTGGCGATCTCCTCGATCGTGGTGTTGCCGAATCCTTGCTTTTCCATGAGGGATACCGCTATGGAATATAGTAGGGTCCGAGTCCTGTCTGCTTGAAGCTGTCGCGAAGTAGGTTCTTTCTTGATCATGTCTGGTACTTCCCCAAATCGGCTGACAGAATACAGGGACGAATCCTTTTCCGTCGTATGAATTGCGATGTCGCTACAGCTTATTTGCCAATACGCCGCGTGTCAAGTTTGCGATCGGAATGGGGCTTATCCCAGAGGGTTTTCGCGGCTCGAGCGGGAAATGGACGGATGAGGCTAGAGCTTCCAATCGGGAAGGTAGGCCTTCGTGGCATCCAGCATTTTCGCGTAGAGCCGCTCGGCGTCGGCGGGCTTGGCCGTCATAAGCGGGTCGGCGACGAAGGCCGGGAAGGCGGCCCAGGCGTCGCGGGCGAGGGCGGCGCGGAGGATGGTTTCCTGGGCCAGGGCGTGGGGGGCGGTGAGCGCCGCTATGGCCGGGGGAAGCGAGCCCGCGAGGACGGGGCGGACGGTGTCGCGGGAGAATAGGGCGTTGGTTTCCACGACAGCGCCGAGCGGCAGGCCGGCGATCTGGCCTCGGTTCGGAAGGTTGACGTTGCTCACGAAGGAACCCAGGCCGAAAATTGCCTTGATCAGCCTGACGCCTTCCTCACCCGATTTCCCGATTTCGAAACGTTCCTCGCCCGAAGCCAGGCGCGCGGCTTTCTGTCGCAGTTTGGCAGCGTTCTGGATTCTCCAGGACACCGGCGTGAGGGAGAATTTCCATGAGCGGACCGTCTCGGGATCGCGAAGGTAGAATCGACCGGGCATGAACTCGGCCAGATGGCGGTCGCCGGCGGCGGCGATCAGTCCGTAGCGCCTGAAGAGGTCGAACTTGACGCGCTCGCCCGAATCGAAGTGGGAGTTGAGCCAGCCGCCGTGCTCGGCGCCTTCGTAGCCTTCCTCGAAATGCTCATCCGCGAAGGCCCTGTACTCCGGGAAAAGGTCCACGCCCTTGTAGGAGGCGACGTCCAGCCAGGTGAAATGGTTGACGCCGAGAACATTCACCTCGATGTCGGCCATCTCGGCGGCGGCGGCTCCGGGCAGGGAGGCCCCGAGTCGGGCGCGAACGACTTCGGCGAGGAGTTTTCGCGTGCCGAACACCTCGTGGCAGCAGCCGAAAGCCTTTATGCCGGGGAACGTCTCGTAGAGGGCGCGAAGGCAAAGCGCCATGGGGTTCGTGTAGTTGACGACCCAGGCATCGGGACAGAAGTCCCGCACCGCCTCGGCGATCACCTGATACATGGGGATGGTCCGCAGCGCCCTCAGGAGACCGCCGGGACCGGCCGTGTCGCCCACCGACTGGTAGATGCCCAGGGCTTCGGGCGCGTGGACGTCGGAGGCCATTTCCTCGAAGCCGCCGGGCAGGATGGAAGCGACGACGACATCGGCGCCACGCAGGGCGGAAGCCAGACTGTCAGCCACCTCGTAGCGCCATTTCCCGACCGCGTCCTCCCTCGATGAAAGGGCGTTTCCTATGCGTGCGTTCGTTTCGGCCGCCGGCCTTTCGATATCGTAGAGGCGAAGGGTTCCGCGCAGGGCGGGCTCCGCGGCCAAATCGGCCATGAGGGTCCAGGCCCAGCCGCGCGATCCGCCGCCGATATAGGCTATGGTGAGGTCGAGGGCGCCAGTGCCGCCGCCGGAATGTTCAGTTTCGTTCATTTTTTCGCTCCTTGCGCCTTTTCTTCGGACTTAGCTCTCTCGAGGAGGGCTGAGAGGAAGCCGAGGGCCAGCCCCTGGCCCCAGCCCTGCAGGCGTTTCCTGGGGACGCGGCAGTAATCCTCCACGCTCGCCATGACGGCCGTGCCCGCGGACACGTTCCGCACGCCGCCTTTCGCGTCGATGTTGGCCAGGAGGCCGGCATATGCTTTCGCCGCGCGGGCGGCGTGGAGCGGATAGTCGTAGAGAACCATGGCGGCGCCGATTCCGGCCGAGGCCGACACTTCCTCGTAGGATCGGGGATCGTCCAGGATCGTATGCCATAGCCCCGATTCGCCCTGCAGGCGCGCGAGCGCGGCGAGCTGGTCGCGGAGGGAACCGTCGATGGCCATGAACTCCGGATACATGTAGTTTATCTGTTTGAGCGCGCTGGCCATCGTGTAGGCGGCCCAGGCGTTGGCCCGCGCCCAGCGCTGGCCGGAGAGGTGGCTTTTCGTCCTGTCGTCGTAGGCGTGGAAATAGAGGTCGGTCTCAGGGTCCTGAAGGAGTTCCTCGTGCCAGCCATACTGGGCCAGGGCGTCGGCCACGAGCTCCTTGTCGCCCAACTTTATCCCGGCGCGCAGCATGAAGAGCGCGGCCATGAAAAGCGTGTCCGCCCAGGCCTGGCCCGGAAAGTCATTGCCGGCGGAAACCGTATGCTGGAGCACCCCGTCGCCGAAGCGGAGGGCATCCTTTTTGAGATACGCTATCTTTTTTTCGGCGAGGGCAAGGTATTTCTTGTCGCCCGTCGCGTCGTGCAGGTCAAGCAGGCAGTGGCCCATGGCCATCGCGTTGATCATGAAGGGAGGGAGGCCGAGTTCCATGTAGCCGTCCACCCAGGCGGCGAGCTTTTCCATGTACTCGATCTTACCCGTCGCCCGCCAGGCCTGGCCCACGCCGTAAAACGCCACGCCGCCCGGCCAGTCCCAGCGGAAATCCATGGCGAGGGTCCGGTCGACGACGAGGTCTATCGTGCTTTCCAGTTCGGCGCGGTCTATGGAATCCAGCGGATTGCCCATGGTGTAAACTCCTTATGGCGCGGCGTCCTGTTCGGGCAATGGTCCGCGCGGCGCCCGGTTCGGCTTCCCCCGCGGTTCAGCCCTTCAGCCCGGTGGTGGCGATGCCCTGCACCAGGAAGCGCTGGAACGCGATGAACAAGGCTATCACGGGGAGGATGCTTAGGAAAGACATGGCGAAAATGGCGCCCCAGTCCGTCAGCCCCGACGGGTCGGCGAAAGAACGCAGCGCGACGGACAGGGTATAGCGCTTGGGATCGTTCAGATAGATCAGGGGCGAAAAAAAGTCGTTCCATGTCCAATAAAAGGAGAAGATCGACGCGGTGAAGAGCACGGGCTTCAGGAGAGGAAGATGGACCGATACGAATATGCGCCCGAGGCCGCAGCCGTCGATTTCCGCCGCCTCGTCCAGTTCCCGGGGGATTCCACGCAGGAACTGCACGAACATGAAGATGAAGAAGGCCTGGCCAAAAAGCCTGGGGACGACGAGGGGCAGATAGCTGTTCACCCAGCCTATCTTGCTGAAAATGATGTACTGGGGAATGATCTGGATCTGGGGCGGTATCATCATGGTGACGAGCATGCAGGCGAAAAGAAAGTTTTTACCCCTGAAGCGGATGCGCGCGAAGCCGAAGCCCACCAGGGCCGAGGAGACGATGGTGAAAATGACGGCCAGCAGGGTATAGACGATCGAATTGCGGTAGTACACGGCGAAGGAGGTGCCGCCGAAGCCCTTCCACCCGTTCACGTAGTTGATGAAGGTCGGGTTTTCGGGAATGAGGGAGTATATCTTGCGCCAGATTTCAGACGGCCCCTTAAACGACGAGGCGGCGAGCCAGAGGATGGGGTAGATCATCGCGATGCCCAGGCCCGAGGCGAAAAGATGGAAGACAAGGGTCCTCGTAGCCTTGCGGGCCGACGTTTGCGCTTTCATTTGCCCTCCGATTCATAGAAAACCCAGCGTGACGAAGTCTTGAATATGAGGAGGGTGAGGAGGGCGGTCACGAGCATGAGCACCCAGGCCATGCCGGAAGCGTAGCCCATCTGGAAGTTTTCGAAGCCCCTCCTGTAGAGGTAGAGGGCGTAGAAGTTGGTGGTATCCAGCGGCTGGCCGTTGGTGATGACGAGGGCCGGCGTGAAGACGATCAGCCCGTTGATGGTCTGCATCACCAGGTTGAACAGGATGATCGGCGTCAGTTGGGGCAGCGTGATGGAAAAGAACTTCCGGACTGGTCCCGCCCCGTCCATGTCGGCCGATTCGTAGAATTCATAGGGAATCTGCTTGAGCCCGGCCAGGAAGATGAGCATGGCCGATCCGAACTGCCAGGCGGCGAGGATGATGAGGGTCCAGATGGCGAACTTAGGGTCGGCGAGCCAGAGCCTTTTGCCTGGCATGCCGAGGAGGCGCAAGAAGGCGTTGACGAGGCCTTCGCCGCCGAAGATCTGGCGCCACATGACGGCGACGGCGATCGAGTCGCCCACCACCGACGGCGCGTAGAATAGCGCCCTGTAGAAGGCCACGCCCCGCCTTTTGACGTTGAGGAGCATGGCGACGGCCAGGGCCACGACGAGGCGGAGGGGAACGGCGGTGAGCGCGTAGTAGACGGTGGCTTTCACCGACTTCCAGTATCGCGGATCCTGGAAAAACATTTTCTGGAAGTTCCGCAGCCCGACCCAACGCGGCGGCGAGAGGATGTCGTAATCGGTGAAGGAGAAGAAAAAACTCGCGGCGATGGGAATCACCGTCAGGGCGAGAAAACCGAAAAGCCAGGGTCCTATGAAAAGGTAGCCGGCAAGATTGTTGGATCCACGCTGGCCGGAATGTCCGGTCCGACCGCTGGGCGTTTTCATGGATGGCTCCTCGACTTGGGTTTTCGGCGCGATGGAAGCGAAGCGACCGAGGCGGGCGCCAGGGTCGCTCCATTCCGGATAAGCGGCGCTATTTTCTCTTGAGGATCTCGGTGGCCTGGACGCGCAGCTGCTTGGCGGCCTCTTCCGCGGTCAGCACGCCGTAGAAAACCTGTTCCCTGATGAGGGGGACATAGACGTTGGCCCTGATCTCCGCGTGGCGGGCGGGTTCGGGCGGGGGCGTGGGCGCCGCGTCCTTGGCGACGCGGTCCAGGTACTCGAATACCGTCTTCACCACCGGCGAAACCTTCTGCTTGAGGGCGTCGCGCACCTTGCCGGCGACGGGAACACCGCGTTCGGCGTTGAGGATGAGGTTGGCTTCGATGGAGTTGGTGAAGAAGCTCAGGAACTTAGCCGCTTCGACCTTGTTCTTGGACTGGGAGGTGACCGAGAAGAACTGGGAGGGCTTCAGGAAGTTGCCGGCCTGTCCGCCCTTCTTGAGGCGGGGCAGGTGCACGACGGCGAAATTCCGCCCGGGACCGGCCGCCGTGGCGACGGCGACGACCTGGTTGGACCACACGGCCTCGATGGCCGATTTGCCGGTCACGATGGCGTCCATCTGGATGTTGCCGACCGTGCCGCCGAAGGTGGCCATGTATTCCTGGTAGCTAGGCGCCGCGCCGGCCTTGATGAGGCGCTGAAGCATCTTGAGGTTGTTCACGAGAAGGGTATCGTCCTTGTAGGCCAGGGACTTGCCGTCGGGGGAGTAGAGGTACTGGCCGTCGGAGAGGTAGACGGATTTCCACGCCAGCTCGTCGACTTCGAAGCCGCCGCCGATGCCGTAGATGCCAAGCTTCTCATGGAGCTGGAGGGCGATCTTCTCCATATCGTCCCAGGTCCAGTCCTGGGCGGGAAGAGGGATGCCGGCTTTCTTGAAAGCGTCCACGTCGAGGACCATGGAATAGGAGTTGGAGCCGAGACTGACGGCATAGAGCTTGCCGTCGATCGAGCCCGAGTCGATGATCGGCTTGGCGACGTCGGAGAGATCGAGCGCCTTGGACGCGACATACTCGTCGAGAGGTTCGAGCAGGTTGCGCGTCTTCCATTCATTGATGCGCGAGTAGTCCTGCTGCATGATGTCGGGTAGCTGGCCGCCGGCGGCCATGGTGGTCATCTTGGTCCAGAAATCATCGAAACCGGCGAACTCATAGGTAATATGAACGTTCGGGTTGAGCTTCTCGTACATTTCGATGACTTTGATGGTCGCCTCGTGGCGGACTTGCGAGCCCCACCAGGCGATCTTGAGCTCCACTTTCTTGTTTTGGGCGAAGACGCCGGCGACGGCGATCAAAGCAAGGCAAAGCAGGGCGACGAGCTTACGTTTCATACATGCCTCCACGGAGAATTTTATGATGACAAAAGAGTTTATACCCGCCCGGACAGGCGGCAAAGGAACATAATCTTCGTACATGGTATCATTTCTTCAGGTCGACGGCGGGAAAGCCGGGCGGCAAACTTGACCGCCCGGCGGCGCGGACCTATCATCGCCTCATGTACAGGGTCCTCATAGTAGATGACGAAGCAGAAATCCGCTCGGCGCTGGCCGCCTACTATCCCTGGAACGAACTTGGCTTCGTGGTGGCCGCCCGGGCTTCCTGCGTGGGCGAGGCGAGGGCTGTCGTCGAGAGCGAAGGCGTAGAGGCCGTGCTCTGCGACATCAAGATGCCGGGGGAGTCGGGGCTCGAGTTCGCGGCCTGGCTCGCGGCGGAGCATCCCTTCGTGAAAGTGGTCTTCCTCAGCGCTTACAGGAAATTCGAATACGCGCAGGAAGCCTTCCGCTACGGCGTTCGCGGCTATCTCGTGAAACCGCCTTCGGACGAGGAGTTCCGCTCGATTTTCGCCTCGGTGGCCAGGGAGCTGGATGCCGAACGCGCGCCGAAATCCGCATCGCTCGATCCCGTTCTGGCCGACGTTTTCGCCTATCTGCGCGGCAATATCGGCGACGCCTGCCTCAAGAGCGCGGCGAGCGCCGCGAGGATGAATCCGACGTATTTCTCGACCTGGTTCCGCGAAAAGTCGGGCAGTTCCTTTTCCGACACGATCGCCGCCATGCGCATGGAGAAGGCGGCCCGTCTCATCAAGGAAAGAGGGATGCGCGTCACCGAGGTTAGCGCCGAGCTGGGCTATTCCAATCCGAAGAATTTCAGCAGGGCCTTCAGGCGCCACTTCGGCTCGAGCCCCAAGGCCTACCGGCGAATAGGGATGCCGTAAGGCCCGTCGGCGAGCCAGGCTATCCTGACCCTGCCTGTGGCCACGTCGGACTCGGTCGCGCCGCGGCGCGCGAGGAACCGGGCGACGGCGGCGCGCACGACACCGGCGGCGGCGTTGGCGCCCGCTCGCGAGGCTTCGGCGGCCGTTCCGGCGGTCGGGACGGCCGCCGGAACGGCGAGTCGCGCGCCGTCGATCCCTGGCACGATCCGCCTGTCGCCGGGGCCGAGCTGTGGCGCGAAATACACGAAATCCTCCATCGTCACCCGCTTGAAGACCTTGCCCCACATCTGCGCTTCCCACTGATCCAGGATGAAGGGCCAATCGGGCGTGGCCAGAAGGCGGTCGAGGGCTTCCGGCCCGATGGCCTTGAGCAGGGCGAGCACCGTCCTATAGCTCTCCGAGCCGATGGGCTCGGCGTCCCTGTTGTCGGCGACGAGGAGAAGGCTCCCGCCCGAGGGCGGCAGGGCGCCGAGCGCCGCAACCCCGGCCTTGGCCGCCTGGTAGTGATTCTGCGCGACGAAGCCGCCGTGGGTCACGACGAGGTCGTAAGGCCTCTCGACGGGGATGCCGACGCTTTCGCGCAAATGCGCCACGGCGGCGGCGTGCGCCGCCTCGAGGCTTCCGCAGAAGATCCCCGTCGCCCTGAACCGCGAGTCCACGGTGACGTTGGCGATGAAATCGGCCCCGGCGAGCCTGGCCACGGCGAGCGATTCCTCGTGGACGGGATTCCCCTCGATGAGAAGGTCTCTCGTGTTCGGGTGGGACATGAGGGCGGGGCCGTGGAAGACGCGGGTGCCTTCCTCGCCCAGGAGGCCCGGGCAGATGGATTTCCGGCCGCCCGAGGCGCCCGCCATGAAATGGCTCTCGACGAGGCCGGTGAGTATCTTGAGGTCGGCTTCGACATAGAGGCGGTTGACGAGAGCCTCGGTCCCCCGGGCGGTGACGCCGACCCGGACGAGGGAAGACGCGTCGCGGCAGTCGTGGTTGACCACGGCGACGCCGAGGGCGAAGGGTTCGAGCCCGAGCATGCGCTCAAGCTCTTCGCGGTTCATCCCTGAGTGCATTCCGCAGGCGACGAGGATTGTGATGTCGCGCGCGGCGAAGCCCTGGGCGCCCAGCGTTTCGAGTATCGGGAGAAGGAGGCCGTCAGGCCCCCTGTAAGGCACTGGCCGCGTCTTGTCGGAGACCACGACGCAGGCCTTGGCCGTATCGCGGCCTCCGCGGGCTCGCCTCGCGATTTCGGCCAGCGGCTCCGAACCTATCGGCGCCGCGAGCGCCGCCCTAATGGCCGCGCCCGGTTCGGCGAGGGGTCGGAATTCCCTCATTCTCAGAATGTCGCTGCCGTCGGGCAGCTCGGCCGCCACGGCTCCCGTCTCGAAGGGTATCTCAATCTTCATGCCCGTCTCCAATGCCCTGATGGCGCCGCGCGGCGCAGGCCGCGAATCTTCAGTCCAGGTCGAAAAGCTTGCCGGGATTCATGATGCCGTTGGGATCCCAAGCCTTCTTTATCGCCTTGAGGAGGCCCATCTCGACGGGGCTCATGAACTCGGCCATGTACTTCTTACGTTTCAGGCCGATGCCGTGCTCGCCCGAGATCTTGCCGCCCAGCTTCGTGACGACGGCGTAGAGCTCCTCCAGGGCTTTCGGCTCGGCGGCCTTCCAGGCTTCCATGGACATCACGGGATCCTTCACCAGGGTCGCGTGGAGGTTGCCGTCGCCCGCGTGGCCGTAGCAGGGAATGGAAATGCCGTATTTCGACGATATGCGGTCGAGCTCGGGGATGATGTCGGGTATCGAGGCCGTCGGGACGACGATGTCCTCGAGGCTCTGGATCGGGCATTTCACCTTGAAGGCTTCGGCTATGTTCCTGCGCACGCTCCAGACGCGTTCCTGGGTGGTGCGGTTGTCGGCCATGTACACTTCGATGGCGCCCTTTTCCACGCAGAGGTCGCCCACGATTTCCGCGTCGGCGTCGACGCGCTCGCTGTCGGAGCCGTCCATCTCGATGAGGAGCATGGCGCCGCAGGATTCGTAGGGCAGGCTTTCGTTGAGGTACTGGCAGGAGGTTTCCACCGACAGCTTGTCCATGAATTCCATGCTCGTGGGGATCGTGCCCTTCGCGATGATTTCGGGCACGCAGGCTATGGCCTCGGCCGGGGTCTTGAAGAGGACGAGGAGGTCCGACTTCGCCTTCGGCAGTCCGATGAGCCTGATGATGGCCGTCGTGACGATGCCGAGGGTGCCTTCCGAGCCGACGATGAGGTGGGTGAGGTCGTAGCCCGTGACGTCCTTGGAGAGTTTGCCGCCCAGCCAGACCACCTCGCCCGTCGGCGTCACGAGCTCGACGCCCATGATGTAGCGCGAGGTGACGCCGTATTTCACGGCTTTTCCGCCGCCCGCGTTCTCGGCGATGTTGCCGCCGAGGAAGCAGGTCTCGAGGCTCATGGGGTATCCGGCGTAGAAAAGTCCCTTCTCCTTGACGAGGTTGTTGATCTCGTTCGTCACGATGCCCGTCTCGACCGTCATCGTCATGTTGGCGTAATCGATCTCGATCACCTTGTTCATCTTTTCGAGGGAGAGGACGATGCCGCCGAAGACGGGGATGGCGCCGCCCGAGAGGCCCGAGCCCGCGCCGCGCGGCGTGAGGGGAAGGCGCAGTCTATTCGCCAGCTTTACCACCTCCGCCACCTGGGCGGTCGATGTCGGCGTGACCACGACTTCGGGCATGTGGCCGTATTCCTCGGCCGATGTCTCGTCGTGCGAATAGGCTTCCATGCGCTCCTCGTCGGCTATGACGTTCCTGGTTCCGAGGAGGGCGCGCAGTTCGTCGATGACGCCTTGAGTGACAATTCCGTATTTCATCGATCGCCTCCCTCGCATGCGGCCGCGTTTCCGCCCGCCGGCCCGCCCGCGCTTTCGGCGCGCCGCTTCAGGGCAGCCGTGAGCTTCGGCAGTATCTCGAAGAGATCGCCCACCACGGCGAAATCGGCCAACTTGTGTATGGGCGCTTCGGGGTCGCCGTTGATCGACACGATGGTCTCGGCCGTCTTGATGCCCGCCAGATGCTGGATGGCGCCCGATACGCCCGCGCATACGTAGAGGCGCGGCGAAATAGTTTTGCCCGAAAGGCCCACCTGGTGGGGATAGGAAATCCAGCCCCTGTCCACGGCCTCGCGGCTCGCCCCGACGGCGCCGCCCAGGACGTCGGCCAGCTCGCGCAGGAGCTTGAAGTTTTCCGCCTTCTTGAGGCCGCGCCCTCCCGCAACGACGATGGCCGCTTCCTCGATGTTCTCGAAGCCTTCGACGTCGCGCTCGAGGCCGAGCACTTCGACGCGCTTCTCGACGAAAGACGGATCGAGGGGTATCCGCTCGATGCCTCCGGTCCTGCAGGCGTCGCGTTCGAGCGCCTTGGCCGATTTCGGCCGCACCGTCGACATCTGCGGCTTGTGGTCGGGCGTCTTTATCGTCGCCATTATGTTGCCGCCGATAGCCGGCCGCGTCTGCAGCAGAAGTCCCGTGCCTTCCTCGATGTCGAGCTCGGTGCAGTCGGCCGTGAGCCCGGCGTGCAGCGTCACCGCGATGTGCGGCATCAGCGTCCGCCCCGAACTCGTGGCCGCCGCGAGGATGATCTGCGGCCGGCGCTCCCTCGCGAGAGCCACGAGGGCCTTCGCGAAGGTTTCGCACACGAAATCGGCCAATACCGGGTCAGCGACGCAAAGGACTTCGTCGGCGCCCCGCTCGATGAGTTCGCACAGGGCTTCATCGCCGATTCCGTCGGCCAGGACCACCGAGACCAGCTTGACGCCCAGCTTGTCCGCCAGATGCCTGCCGCGCGCGAGAAGCTCGAACGAGACATTCTTGAGCTTTCCGCCCGACTGCTCCGCGATCGTCCATACGTTATTCTTTTCAGTGTTGTTCATTTCCGCCATCTCAGCGCCCCCCGACCAAGTCGCGCTCTGCGAGGAAGCCGACGAGCCGATCCACGGCCAGATCCACGCCCGCCTCGTCGGCGGCCTTCACGGTCTCTCCGCCCCTCGTAACCTTCGGGTAGAAAATCTTGGAGACCTTCGTGGGCGACCCCTTCAGACCCAGATAGGCCGGTTCGGCGTCGAGATCGGCCGCCGTGTAGACGGTGATCTTGGCCTGGCGCGCGAATTTCTTGCCTCGCAGCGTCGGCAGCCTCGGATTGGCCACTTCCTTCACGACCGTGAGGAGGCAGGGAAGGTCCACCCGCACGCGCTGGTAGCCTTCCTCGACGAGGCGCCTCACAATGATACGCGGCGCCACGGCGCCGCTTTCGTCCGAGGATTCGATCGATCCCACATAGGTGAGGACGGGGATGTCGAGCCAGGCCGCCATGCAGGGACCCACCTGCCCCGTGTCGCCGTCGGTGGCCCTTTCCCCCGCGAGGATGAGATCGTAGCGGCCCATCTTCGCGATCGCGCGCGAGAGCGCGTAGGACGTGGCCCAGGTATCCGAGCCCGAGAAAACCCTGTCGGTGATGAGGACGCCCGCGTCGCAGCCCATGGCCATCGCTTCCTTGAGGGCCTTGTCGGCCGCGGGCGGCCCCATGGTGAAGGCGGTCACCCGCCCTCCGTGTTTTTCCTTGAGTCTGATGGCCAGTTCGATGGCGTAGAGGTCGAGAGGATTGACGATGGTGTCCACCCCCTCGCGAACCATGGTCCCCGTCACGGGGTCCATCTTCACCTTATCGGTGTCCGGCACTTGCTTGATGGCGACAAGTATTTCCATTTTCGCTCCGCTGGGTGATGTATATCGCGACTAGTGTCGCCGAAATATCAGAACTGGGCAAGAGTTCTAGAAGGATTATTTGCCCTTCAACGCGTTTGTGGCGTAGGAGGAGAGTATGGGCAAAGCAAAAAAGTCTATTATTCGCTACAGGTAATTGAATAATAGTCTTTTCTTTACCAGAAAATGACTTCCTCTCCTTAATGGATATGTTGAAGGTTAAGGATGGAAATTTCTTCATATCTGATTGGCTAAGAAATCGCAACATTGTTGAGTTCCTCGGCATTTGGGAAGAGAGGAATAACCCAAAGTCTTATTATGGTGAATTCGCCATAATTAAAAGCCATGCTGGACTCAACAGCAATAGGTATTATCGAATCGCTTGTCCAGCGCTCCTTTATACTCGAATTTCCCGCAGCGTCACATCGTACGCGATGCCGTTGACGATGACATTGAAATGGCGCATTTCTTCCTGAGAAACCTGGGCGCCTGGCGCGGCGCGGGATGCGATGCCAGATTCAGCTCGGGGCATGGGACGAGGCAGGTCGGTTTTTTCCCGAATCGATTTGACGATGGCCGCTTCCCGCTTTTTCCACGCTTCCTGCGCGGCTTCCACCGTCGTTTCCAGGAATCGAACGCTGTCGCCGGGGCGCAGCTGCCCCAGCTTCGCGAAGTCGGTCTGTATGACATGCGCGATGCGCGCGTAGCCGCCCGTCGTCTGACGATCCACGCGAAGGATGATCGGAAAGCCGTCGCCGGGCACCTGAACCGTTCCGGTCTGGACACCCGCGGAGAGGATGTCGGCGCCCCGGCTGTGCGCGAGGCTCGGCCCCTCCAGGCGGCAGCCCATCCGGTCGCTCTTGGGCGAAACAAAAAAAGGCTCCGAAAAAAAGCGGCTTAGGGATTCCGGTTGGAACCTCGCGGCTTCGTGCGAGCGAATGGCTCGTAGGGTAATCTCCGCGGAATACCGCGGCCGCAGTTCCTCGGGCACGAAGCGGATGAGCGGCGACGCGTCGCGGAGCCCGGGCGCGGCGCTCGGCCCAGCCGCGCCTTCCCTCAAAGGAATTCTATCGCCCGCGCGAAGAGGTCGCCCGCGCCAGCCTCCAAAGCCGGCGCGCGCATAGGTCGAGCGGCTTTTCAGGACAGGGTCCACGGCAAGCCCTCCGGCGAAGGCGATGTAGGCGCAGAGACCGCGTTCGGCCATGCCGAGCGAGATGACGTCACCCGCCTTCGCGCGAAGCGTCTCGTAGCCGGGCGCCGGCTTTCCATTTACGCGCGGATCCATCGGGACCCCGCAGACGGCGAAGACGAGAGGAGCGCCGCATTCTAGTTCAAGGCCGCCAAGGACGCATTCCAGGCAAGCTTCCCCGCGCGGGTTACCGACCAGGAGATTCGCCGTCTCCAGCGCGTCCCTATCCATCGCGCCTGAGGGAGGCACGCCCAGGGATTGGTACCCGAAACGTCCCAGGTCCTGCACGGTTGTCTGTACGCCGGAAGACAGCACCAGGATTTCAGTCACGCTTCGCCCCACGGGTCATTTCGATTTCTGGCGACCAGGCTCCGCGACCGACATCGGAGGCGATCCGGTCGAACTCATTTGAACTGATAGGATAGAATCGGATGTAGTTTCCCGCTTTTAGCAGCGCCGGCGGCTCGCGGGTATGATCGAAAAGGGAAAGCGGGGTCCTGCCTATGATGTTCCAGCCGCCAGGGCTCTCCATCGGATATATCCCGGTCTGCCTGTCCGCGATACCCACGGATCCCGCGGGAATCTTCACGCGGGGGCTGAGGCGGCGTGGAGTCGCTATCCTTTCCGACATTCCTCCCAAATAAGGAAAGCCCGGCGTAAAGCCCAGCATATAGACCAGATAGGCATTCGCGGAATGTAGCTTCACGACTTCTTCGGGCTTCAGCCCGGTATGGCGCGCCACCTCGTCCAGGTCCAGACAGTACGGGCTTTCATAGCAGACCGGGATACGCACGATTTCGGAAGCGGGTTCCGTAAAAGCCCCAACCCGCGAAATGAGGCTCAAGATCGCGCCTTCCATCGACGCGTAGTCGGCCAGGAGCGAATCGTAGGTCACGAGAAGGGAGCGGTAGGAGGGTATGAGTTCGATCAGCGCCTCAGGAGGGTTTTTCGCGACCGCTTCGGCCAGGCCCCGAATCCGCCTGTACGCCGATTCCGATATCTCATCGGCGGTCTCGACGATGAGGGCGGCGTCGCCGAAAGGATAGACGGCGTATTCGGGATCCATAGCCATTCAGCCAAGGACCGCCGGCGCGAAGGGGCGAATCTCAACGCCCTTGTCCTTCAGGGCTCGCGTCAGAAGCCTGGCGAAAACCACCGCTTTCTCGTTGTCTCCATGCAGGCAGATAGTCTCGGCGCTGATGGGGATTATTTTTCCGCTCGCGGTTTCGACCCTTCCTTCCGCGACGAGCCGGAGCACCCTGCGGACGCAGAGATCCTCGTCGTGGAGAACCGCTCCTTCGCGCGACCGGGGAACCAGGGAACCGTCGTCCTCGTATGCCCGGTCGGCGAAAAACTCCCTCGCGTAGGCTATGCCGGCCGCTTTCGCGGCACGTTCCATCTCGCAGTCGGGCAAGCCGACCAGGCAGAGGTCGCCTCCGGCGGCGTGAACGGCGCGGGCGATGCCTCTGGCGAGCGCCAGGTTCTTGGCGGCGTCGTTGTAGAGCGCTCCGTGCGGTTTGACATGACGCAGCGAAGAGCCCGCCGCCCGCGCGAAGGTCTGCAGCGCGCCGATCTGATAGAGCACCCAGCCGTACACTTCCGATTCGGACATGGCCATGGACCTGCGCCCAAATCCCTGAAGGTCGGGATAGCCGGGATGAGCCCCGAGGCTCGCCCCGCACGCGATGGCGTCGGCTATGGTTCTCCGCATGACTGAAGGATCTCCCGCATGGGCGCCACAGGCGATATTCGCCGAACTCACGAGCCCGAGAAGCGCCGCGTCATTCCCCATGGAATAAGCGCCAAAACTCTCGCCGACATCGGCATTCAGGTCAATCGTCATGGATCGCTCCTACGCTTCCGCCACGAAATGCCCCGCGTCCACCTCACGCAAACGCACGATCGCGGGCGTGTCGTTCCTCCGCCGTATTGGGGAGGGAATTTCCTCATTGGAGATGGGGCGGCTGCGGCGCTGGCTCGGATCCGTGACCGGCACGGCTTCCATCAGTTTGCGGGTATAGGGATGCTGGGGATTCCCGAAGACTTGCGCCCGGCCGCCGATTTCCACGATCTGGCCCAGATAGAGGACCGCTACCCTGTGGCTCATGCGCTCCACGACCGCCATGTCGTGGCTTATGAACAAGTACGCCAGGCCATGCCGCTTCTGCAGTTTCATGAATAGATTGATTATCTGGGCCTGGATGGATACATCCATCGAGGAGAGGGCTTCATCCGCGATGATGAGCCGCGGACCGGAAGCGAGAGCGCGGGCGATGCAGACGCGCTGCCTTTGGCCGCCAGAGAATTCATGGGGGTAGCGTTTGGCGTAATCCGCGCGGAGGCCGACATCCTCCAGAAGGGCCACGACCTTTTCCTGTATTTTCTTCTCATCCTTCAGAAGATGATGTACTCGCAGCGGTTCGGAAACGGAGAAACCCACCGTCTGCCTCGGGTCCAGGGAAGCGAAGGGATCCTGGAAAATGTACTGGATCTCCTGCTGCAGCTTTCTCCGGCCTTCGACGCCCATGGACGCCAGGGATCGTCCATTGAACTGGATCTCCCCGGAGTTGATCGCCTGCAATTGCTGGATGGCGCGGCCTATCGTCGATTTCCCGGAGCCGCTTTCACCCACCAAGGCCAGGGTTTCCCCCGGGAAGATGTCGAAGCTGACTTTCTCGGCGGCGTGGACCCGGTGCGTGGCTCGGCCCAGGATATCCTTCCTTACGTCGAAGCGGACTACCAAATCCTTTACCGACAATACGGGAGGTTGGTCGAAGCGGGCGGTATCGTGGGGTTCGGCGTCCGGCTGGTCGAAGGCGCTGGCCGTCGTAGTGAGCCTGTCCTCGCCCTCCAGCGTCGGAATGGGGAAAACTTTTGGAAGGATCTCTCCCGTCATGCTGCCCAATCGGGGGACGGCGGCCAACAGCGTGCGCGTGTAGGGATGGGCGGGCTTCCTGAAAATATCGCTCACCGGGCCTTCCTCGACTTTCCTGCCCTTCCGCATGACGACGACATCGTCCGCCATTTCGGCGACCACGCCCATGTCGTGGGTGATGAAGATGACCGCCATCCCAAGCTCGCGCTGCAGCTCCCTCATGATGGCGAGGATCTGGGCCTGAATGGTGACGTCCAGGGCGGTGGTGGGCTCGTCCGCTATCAAAAGCTTGGGACCGCAGGCCAAGGCCATGGATATCATCACGCGCTGGCGCATGCCGCCCGAAAGCTGGTGGGGAAAGCGCCGGATCATGGCGCCCGCGTCGGGCAGGCGCACCATGTCCAGGAGGCGCCTGGCTTCCGCCAAGGCCGATTTCATGTCCATCCCTTTGTGCAAGATCAAGGCTTCGGCGATCTGGTCGCCCACCGTAAAGATGGGATCGAGGCTCGTCATCGGTTCCTGGAAAATCATCGAGATATCTTTGCCGCGTATCCCGCGCATCGTCTTCTGCGGCGCGGAGAGGAGGTCCGTCGAACCGCCCTGGCCTTCGAATCGGATATGGCCCGAAGGGAAGTTGGCTCCCATCAGATCGGCGAGCCGCATGATGGACAAGGCTGTCATGGATTTCCCGGATCCGGATTCGCCTATGACGCCGAGGGTCCTTCCCGGGAAAACGGAAAAGCTAAGGTTCTCCACGACAGGCGTGGAACCGAAGGCCACCGTCAAATCCTCGACGGTGAGCAGCGAGGGAGGCAGGGTCGCGGACGCCTTGATGTTCATATCGCTATCCCTCTGGCGTTCATGGCCTGGAAGATTTCGTAGGCGGCAAGCGTGGCTTCTTTCTGCGCCGTATGACCGGCGATGAAGGCGTCGCCGTGGATAGTCTCGTCGGGGTACTCGGTGATGAGCCGCAAAGGTATGGACGAAGTCTCGTTTACGGAAAGATCGCAGGGGAAGCCGTTGATGATCTGGAAAGGCGGCTTTTTCACGTATTGCGAATACACCGCGAGCTGCTTTTCCGTGAACTCGAGCAATCCGGGCAACTTGGCCAAACGTAATGTAAGAAGTTCCAGGAATTCCCGCGCCGGCGCGGCCCAGGCGGCGTGGTGGCGCAGCACCATAAAATATCCATGCGGCAGCATCCAGGCGGGAAAGCCCCGGGGGATATAGCCGGACAAGGGACGCGTCCACTCATGGGAAGGGTATCCGTGGAGGTTTATGTGAAGTTTGGCGTCGGTCAGGCGCTGAGCCTCTACCCGAATGGCCTTCTCATAGGGGCTGTCGTCCTCCTGGTATTCCAGATCGTTGCCCAAAGCCGTGTACCTGGCGGCGTGATGCATGTGCTTCGGATTTTCGACGCAGAAGAGCCTGTGGAGAGCGTAGCCATCGGGATTTTCCAGGGGCGAAACCTCGAAGTGCGCGCCAGGCCGTCGGGCTAGTTCGCCGGCGGCGCGAAGCGCCCCGATTACGCCGGATGTTTCATTCGCGTGTTGGCCGCCGCTTATCATCACCGCCGCGTCGCTGCCCTTGTGATACTTTCCCGCGATTACTCTGCCGGAATAAGACTTTGCCTGAAAAGGGGAGCCTTCGATAAGGGCAAGCTCCGAAGCCACTTGGGCGGCGGTAATCGAATGCTCCGCGATCTCCAGGTCCTGGAAATTCCCTCCCATATCCTCGGCGGACAGGGGCTTCAGCTCTATCCTGAGCGTGGGGACTTCGCCATACAGAATCTCGGGCACCACCTGTCCCGGCCTTATCCTGCGATCGCTGACAGGCCGTCCAGTTTTTTTCTGGAACAGTTCGAGGATTGAAAAATACAATTCCTCGTGCAGGGCTTCCCTCAGGCTCAAGGCTTCCTCGCCGAGAGGCAGCGGTATGTCTTCGACGGGCAGCGTGACCCGCAGCGAGAGGGAGTCGAAGAACGGCTCGACGCCTCCCCACTCATGGTCGGTCACCGCTTTCAGCGCCTCGGCGTAGATCGCCTCATATTCCGTCTGAAGATGTTTCTCTTCTTTGGCCCCCTCGGGGGACCTTAGGAGCATCCATCCCGCGGAGGTCACGCAGGTCTCGCCGATATGGTCCACATAGGAGCGGTTGGGAGCGAGTATCCGATGGGTTTCGATGTGTCCGTCAGCGTAGGCTAGCTTCGCGAGATAGGTGAAGGGATCGATGCCGCCATTGCTGACCTCTTCCTCGACGCGACCCTCGTCGCTGGCGGCTCCCTCGACGCGACCCTCGCCCGTGCCGCTCGCGACGCCCGCCGCAAAACTCACGGCGACATCGGCCCAGAGCGCCGAAAGCGGGTACGCCTCGAGGAGGAAACGGTCGGGAGGGCAGCCGGGGTGGACCGGATAGGTTATCTCGACGCTGGCGAGCCCTGAGCGGTCCACGTCCTCGAGGAAGTAGTGCACGAGAGGCTTATAGGCGCTGCGGATTCGGGCGCGCACCTGGCGCGAGGCGAGCGTCCGTTCCGCCTCGCGGCGATGGGCCTCGTCGTCGAAGGTCCAGCATTCGAGCCGGGTGCCCGAGGGCGCGGCGCCGTATCGGGCCACAATCTCATCGAGTGCGCGGGGAAAGGTTTTGTCCAGAAGTATCGTCATTTTGCCGTCCTGCCGGTGGGATCCAGCCGATCCCTAAGCCAGTCACCGAAAAGATTGAGCCCCAAAACGAGGAGGAGGAGGGTCAAGCCCGGGAAGACGCTGACCCACCACGCGTTCTGGAGGTAGGTGCGGCCATCGGCCAGCATTCCGCCCCAGCTGGGAACCATGACATCCACGCCCATGCCCAGGAAGGTCAGGCTGCTCTCCAGAAGGATGTTGTTGGCGATGTTGAGCGTCATGAGAACGACGATCGGTCCCGCGAGATTGGGCAGGAGATGACGGAACAGGATGCCCCTGTCCTTGACGCCTATGGCCCGGGCGGAAAGTATGAACTCGCGTTCCTTCAGCGTGAGCACCAAGCCCCGAACGAGCCGGGCATACTGCACCCATTGCGTTATTATCAAAAGAATTATCGTGTTCCGCAACCCTCCGCCTATGATGGCCGTGAAGGTGATGGCCAGAAGGATAAAAGGCAGGGCGAGCTGGACATCGGCTAAACGCATCGTCAAGGTATCCCAGAATCCGCGGTAATAGCCGGCCACCAATCCGAGCACCACGCCCACGATGACGGCGCCGAGCACGGAGAATGACCCCACCAAAAGGGAGATGCGCCCTCCGACGATCATGCGCGCCAAAACATCGCGTCCGAGAGGGTCGGTGCCCAAGATATGGGCGGCGTTTTTGAATGGCGGCTGCAGCCGGTTGACGAGGTCTATCGACTCGCCCCCGTCCGGGAATAGCAGAAAGGAAAAAAGGACGAGCAGGCAGATTCCGCCAGCCAGCAGGGAGCCGAGGATGAATTCGATGTTTTTATAGGGCGAAGGCGATGCCGGTTTATTTTTCATGAGTCACTCTTTCCGCACGCGAGGATCGACATAACCATAGGCTATATCGACGATGAGATTCACCGATACGATCAGGAGGGCCAGGATGCAGACGACAGCCTGCAGAACGGGGTAATCCCTGGACGCCACCGCGTCGAAAGCCAAAGTGCCCATTCCCGGCCAGTTGAATACCCTTTCCACCACGACGACGCCGCCCAAGAGGCCGCCGAACTGCAGCCCGAAATAGGTGATGAGAGGTATGCCGCAATTGCGGAGGGCGTGCTTGTAGAGCACGACTTTTTCGCTCAAGCCCTTCGCCCGGGTCACCATGATATACTGCGACTGAAGCGTTTCCAGCATCGTCGTGCGCACGAGACGAACGTTTGTCGCCGTCATGATGATGCCCATCGTCATGGCCGGCATGATGAAGCTCAACGGCCCTTCCATGCCGCTGGGCGGCAGCCATTTCAGGGCTATGGAGAAGAAGAGCACGAACATGATGCCCAGCCAAAAATTCGGAAAGGAAATGCCCACGAGCGAAAGTATCCTGATGAGCTGATCCTGCCACTTGCCCTTGGAGACGGCCGCGGCGATTCCCAGGGGAATGGATATCAGGATGGATATGGCCATGGACGCCAGGGCGAGCAGAAGAGTGGCCGGCAGGGCTTTCGAGATGAGGAGCGACACCGAGGTTCCGCCCATGAAGCTCTTCCCGAAATCCAAGGTCACGAAACCCTTGAGAAAATTAAAATACTGTTCGATGAACGGGACGTTGAGGCCGAGGGATTCCCTGATGCGCACGAGGTCGTCCTCCGTCACGCTGCCGGCGCCCTGGACGAGCATCAACGCTGGGTCGCCTGTCAGCCTGATAGCGTACGAAACGATCAACGTGACCGTGATGACCACGAAAACAGCCAGAAACAATCGCCTGATTAAAAACTTTGCCACTCGCCCACCCTCAAGCAAAAGGGCCGCTCTTTGCGGGAACGGCCCTGATGGTACTTCAGTCAGAAGCCACGCAACTTCCTACAAAGTCGCTTTTTATTCAACGGTAACGTTCGAGAGCCTGAGACGAGTGTCGGGAGGCGCGACGAAATTCTTGACGCGCGTATTGATGGCGTACATCTCGTTCAAATTGTACAGCTCCATTTCCAGAGCGTTGTTCGCCGTATACTGGGCGATCGACTGCAGGATGTCCTCGCGCTTCGCCCTGTCCGATATGGACCGCTGGGATTCCAGCAGGGCGTCGAGTTTCGGATCGCTGTCGTAGGGATTCCACTTCTCTCCGGTGTGGTACATCAGATACGCGGTGTTGTCGAAATCCAGCGTCCAGCCGCCCCATGCCTGCTGGAACATCTCTCCGGTCTTTCCGGGAGGCACGATGTCGTTCAGGAAGTAGTTGCTCTCGTAGGGCTTTATCGTCGCGTTGATGCCCGCCATCTTCAGATAGCTGGCCACGGCCTGGCTGACTTCCAGGAAGGTGGCGTTTCCGGCCCTGATATCGATCTGAACGGGAGCGCCCGAAGGAATCTTCGCTTCCTTGAGCAGAGCCATGGCCTGCTTCGGATCGTAGGGCACCACTTTCATGGAAGGATCGAAGCCAAACGACAGAGGGCCCTGGAAGCTCGAGATCGCCGTGGCCTGGCCGCCGAGGATCGATTTTATGATGGCGTCTCTGTCCACCGCCATGATCAGCGCCTTGCGGACGTTCACGTCTTTCGTGATGCCGGTTTTGGTGTTGAAGCGGAGCGAATAGACGGTTGGGCCGGGAACGCTCACGACGTCGAGCTTCGGGTTGGCTTTGATGGTCGGGATCATGCCGATGGGGATGTTCGCCCCGAAGAGCAGATCGACACGTCCGGCCTGAAGTTCGGCGATCGCGGTGGCAGGCTCGTTTATGAAGCGGTACTCGAGCTTGGACAGTTTGGGCGCGCCGCCCCAGTGCTTGTCGAAAGCTTCCAGTTTGATGTTCACCTTCGGCTCATAGGACACGAATTTGAAGGGTCCGGTCCCAACCGGGTGAGTGTTGAAGTATTCCTCGCCCTTCTCCTGGATATACTTAGGCGGCACTATCATGGCGCCGTATCCGGCCAGTTTCACGAGGAGCACGGGGTCCACGTTCGAGAGATAGAAATCGACGGTGTAGGTATCCACGACGACGACTTTATCGATGATAGCGTAATTGGAGCGCTGCGGTCCTTTCTTGCCGTCGCCCTCGAGCAGACGGTCGAAAGTGAACTTAACCGCTTCCGCGTTGAACGGCTCGCCGTTGTGGAAGAGCGCGTTTTTCCGCAGGGAGAACCGGATGCGCTTCCCGCCGTCCAGGGTTTCCCACTTCTCGGCGAGTCCGGGGACTAACTTCGCGTCGGGACCTCGATAGGTGAGTCCGTCGTAGATATTGGTGGAAACCGCCGCCCAGGCGACAAGGTAGGTGTCGACGGGATCCCAGCTTCCAGGATCCTGTGTGGACACTGCCGTAAGCGTTCCCGTCGCCCCCAGAGGCGCGATAAAAACCCCAAGAACCACAGCGATCGACAGAATAGACAGCAAACATTTCTTTTTCGATGCCACAAGATCCTCCTTATCTGGTAATAATCTCCAGAACTTAGTCGAGAACCTTATTGTAGATATATTTGCAAGTCAAGCGAATATTTATTCAACATCCGTCGTTCATGATGATTTTCTGTATCCGGGCGGCCTGCCGCTTTCGCGGCAGGCCGCCCGACGCGCTTGTTCAGCGAGTTTCCCTTCGACGCAGTAGCACGGGGACCAAGGACGCCAGGATGACGAAGGCGGCGACGGCGGCGGCGATCCAGACCGGCGACGAGTAGGAAGCGTCCGTCTCAAGCCTTTTCATCACGATGCCGGCGTAGGCCCACACGATGACGAGGGGAGCGGCTATCTGCCGCTTGAGCAGGGAAAAGCCGAGAGCCACGGCGAGGCCTGCCGCGATCACGAAGACTGTCCAGAACCGCGGATCCAGCCCGAATCCGGACCAGCCGGCCTTTACGAGGACGGCCGTGGCGTTGGCGATCGTGGCGACCGATATCCAGCCGAGATAAACGCGCAAAGGGACGGTCAGGAAGAAACGTCTGGCCGAGCCCCTGACGCTATCCTTATCGAGGGCGCCGCCCCTGGAAAGTTTCGACTGATTCCCCGCCTCGAGGGCGATCAAGGTTCCCAAAATCACCAGCATGAGAAACATGGCCAGGCCCACATTTCTCCAGTGCCAGGCGAAAATCCAGCCTATATTGGCAGCCGCGTTGAGAAGGAAAAGCGCGGCGTCAGCCGGCCCCCAGGCTGAGCCGCCATCTGAACGCTCATCCCTCGCGGTTCTTCTGGCCTCGGCCAGAACGGCGACGATGTATCCCGCCAGAAGGAGGTAGATGAGGCCCCATATCGAAAATGTGAGGCCGGCGGGGACGAAGAGATTGGGAATTTCGTCGGACAGGACGCCGGTGTTCGCCCCATTCAAGGGCAAGGCGTTGGCGAGCCCATTCGTGACGAGAACGCCGACGAAGGCGAGAGACGAAAAGATGGCGAAAATGGTTGCGATGCCGCGCTTCCGGAACTCATTCATCACGGGAAGCCTCCTTTGACTTTTTAATATTC
>DATMZF010000060.1:0-22462 GCA_035560555.1 Rectinemataceae bacterium | reverse complement strand
TCATTGGGGACCACGGCGAGGCCGGGCGCATTAAAAATCTTATTTTTTTTCTACAAAATATGACGAAACGCTCTATTTCGCGGCGATCTCGGAGGTTTCTCCTCCTCGATACTCCTTCGGGCTCATTCCGACGAGCTTCCTGAAGGTGCTCGAGAAATAATTCGGGTTATTGAAGCCGACCTCGAAAGCGATCTCCGTTACGTTCTTCTCCGTGGTGGCGAGGAGGAGCTTGGCCTTCTCCACTCTCACCGCGGTCAGGAAATCCACGAAAGTGAGCCCCCTCTCGCGCTTGAAGAGAAAGAGAAAATAGGAGGGGCTTACAAAGACTTCCTTGGCCACGTCGCGGTAGCTCAGAGGCAATTCTGAATTTTCCTCGACGTATTTCATCGCGCGCTTGACCAGGGACTTGGAGCGGTTTTCATGGACATGGGCGACCGCTTCGGCCACCTCACGCGCCACCTTCTCCATCCATTTTCCGACCATTTCGGGATCCTTGGCGTGGTCGATGTCGCCAAAATAGCCGGCGACGAGTTCGTTCAACCTGTTTTCGTCCCCTCCCCCCAGAATCGCCGCATCGATCAAGGAACCGACAAACTCGTACAGCCGAACTTTCAAGACCTCGGGCCGCTCCGCCACGAAGGGAGCGAACTTTACCATAAATTCGGCGCAAGCCTTCCCCGCTTTTTCCGCTTCGCCCGCCTCGATCAGGGAGAGAAGACTCTCCTTTTCCTTGACGGGGTAGCGGCTCTCACGCCTATCGAGGCCATCGAGGGTCTCGACATGGATGATGCTCGAGGTCTCAAGGCGCTCGGCGTATTCCTGCGCCTTGAGCGCCTCGTGATAGGAAAGGCGCAGGTCTTCCATGCGTCCGCAGCTCCTGCCTATCCCTATGGCGAGCCCGCATTTCGGGCCTCGTCGCGCTTCGGTCTGGATGCCCTCCAGAGCGTCCCAGAGGACGGCTCGTTTTCCGCCGGCAGGCAGCCTGGCCGATCTCTCCGCGGCATCTCCCTCGGCAGCCGTATCCTCGGCAGCCGTATCCTCGGCAAGTTTGAGGACTGCCATGATCCTCCCCCTGGAAAGGGGAATGAGGAGAAAGCACTCCTCGCTGAAGGCGTTTTCGAAGGCCTTGCCCGCGATCCTCATGACTTCGTCGAGCGAACTCAGGTCCCTCAGGGCTTCGGGCTTACCGGTCATTATTTTCATCACGACGATAGTGTTCAGGTCGCCTTTGCCGAGACAGCCGAGCATCTCCGCCAGCTTGGGCTTCGAGAATTCGCTGAAGGCGACATTGTCGACGATATCCTCTTTTATGAAGGGAATCAGCTTCTCGTAGCCGCGATGCACTTCTTTCGCGTCTATCATGACGCTCGCGCCGAAGAGGAGCGCGCTTGCCACCGACGCGGCGTAGTAGATGCCCCATTGCTTCAGGAGAGATCCCATGATGAAGGATGCGGCGAAGATGAAGACTCCCCCATTGAACAGGAAAACCTGGCTCCTTAGAAATCCCTTGAGCGATGTCTCTCGCATGAGCGCCACAAGCTTGACCAGGGAGAATAAAAGAAGGATGAGGCCGATGACTACCTGAACCGCGATGGTGACTTCCCGGCCATAAAAAGGAGCCATTCCCGATGGCGTATGGTTGTCGCGCGCTATCATGCCGGCGAATCCGAATAGAACCTTGCTCTCATCGGTTCCCAACGTGTTGAACACAACATAGGTAAGGCCGAGTAGGACGCATACCGATACAATGATGGCCTGGAAAGTCTTTTTTCTTCGCTTCGCGAAAAGATCCGAGGCGAGGATTATGATCGGCGCTATCACCGCGCAGAGGATGAAGACACGTATATTGACGACGATCAAAGGAAGGGGATGGGGTCCCAGCATTAACTGGAACGGCCTCCCGAGGGTGAAGACGCTCATGCTGATGAGGAATATGACGAAATACCGGTAGGAGGCTGCTTTCGAGGGGTTGGCGATGATGAAGTAGATGAAATAGAGAAGGAAAAACAGCCCCGCCACAAGCGGCGCGAAGATATTGGATATCATCGTCGCATCCTTCACCGCCGCTTCGCCTTGGGACATCGAGCGGCTATTTCCGGACTTTTACTGTAGCTCATGAGTTTGCGCCAGGCAAGCGATATAATTTGGCGGAAGATTCAACGACAATAAAAAAAGCGGAGCCAAGGCAGAATATTCAGAGAAGGGGCGAAAAAACCTTCAGCAGCCAGCCGGCGACCTTGCGATGGATTTTAATGGCGTCGAGCTCAGCTATCGTCACCTCCCGGCATTTTTCCAGGGTGGCGAGAAAGTCGTCGCGCATGGCCAGAAGGCTTTTGCAGCCGTAGAGCCAGACGCCGCATTCAAAGTGGAGGTAGAGGCTCCTGAAATCCAGGTTTATGGTGCCCACCGTACCAAAAACATCATCAGCCACGAAGGTCTTCGAATGGATGAAGCCTGGCATGTACTCGAAGATCCGTACGCCGCCAGCTATGAGCGCGCGATAGTTGGCGCGGGTGACGGCGTGGACATACCATTTGTCGGGGATATGGGGAGTGATGATCCGCACATCCAGTCCGTTCTTCGCGGCCAGGGTGAGCGCCATCAGCATTTCGTTGTCGATGATGAGGTAGGGTGTCGTGATGTAGAGATAGCGCTTGGCCTTGCCGATGATGTTTAGGTAGACATTTTCACCGACAAGCTCCGAGTCCAGGGGGCTGTCCTCGTAAGGCTGGACGAATCCGTCGGATTCCGATACGGGCAATCCATCCTGGGGAAAAGCCTCATACCGCGGGTCGTCATCATGCTTCCGTCTCGCGAAGGTCCACAACTTGAGGAACATCGAGGTGAAGCTGGCTACGGCATCCCCTTCCAGCCTGATTGCATTGTCCTTCCAGTGACCGAATCGGGGGAATTCGTTGATATACTCGTCGGCCAGATTTATGCCACCGGTAAATCCCACCCTGCCGTCTATCACCAGAATCTTCCGGTGATCGCGGTGATTGTAGCTGGCGGAGAGGAGGGGCTTGAGCAGATTGAAGACGGCGCATTTGATGCCCATAGCCTCGAGCTTTTTCTCATAGCCTGAAGGCAGTCTCCCGATACAGCCGAAATCGTCGTACATGACGCGCACGTCGACGCCCCGCTTCGCCTTCTCCGCGAGGATAGCGAGGATGGTTTCCCACATCCGGCCTTCCCCGATGATGAAGAATTCGACGAATATGAAACGCTCGGCCTTTTTCAACGCTTCGATTATGTGCTCGAAGGCTATTTCCCCGCTGGGAAGATATTCGGTGGCCGTATTGGTCCAGACCGGGTTCCTGGCGTGGACGCTGAGATAGCGCGACTGCATGGCGGCGTCAATATTCAGGGATTCCAGTTTCCTGAGGTTTTCGCTCCCCCGCGTCATCAGCGGACGCACCCATTTTTCGCCTTCCTTGATCTGCCGCTTCATCGTCCCGCTCAGGCGAATCTTGCCGAAAAAGAGATAGAAGATTCCCCCGAAAATGGGGAAGACGAGAATCGAGATGAGCCAGGCTATCTTATACGCGGGATTGCTCGTGTCGTTGAGAATCCATAGGACCACGGCGAAGCTCAACACGATGCTCAAGCTGTAAAAAATGTAGAAAGAATCCATGAACGCGATGAGGCCGCCCACAAGGATCGCCAGCTGGAGGAGCATCGCCAGGAAGACTAGGTTCGCCTTGCTCGATAGAATCTTCTGGAGCCTCTTCAAGCGCTACCCCTTTTCCGCAAATACTCTCGGCTCATTCTGCGATAAAAAGCAAGTTTTTCATAGTGCTCGTCGATAGAAATTGACCGCAGGACGGTTCAGCACGACTCGCTTGGATCGCTTCGATTCAGGACGGTCATGAACTCCTCGCCCGTCATCGTCTCCTTCTTTAGAAGGCATTTGGTCAGTTCATGCAGCTTGTCCACATTCTCCCCCAGGATCTTTTTCGCCCTGGCATGACATTCCTCGATGATCTTGAGCACTTCGCCGTCTATCTTCGACGCCGTCTCGGATGAGACTAGAAGCGTCGTATCGTTGCCGAGATAGGGATTATTGACCGTTTCGAGGGCCATCATGCCGAAGGTCTCGCTCATGCCGAATCGCGTCACCATGGCGCGCGCCAGTTTCGTGGCTTGCTCGATGTCGTTCGAGGCTCCCGACGTGATGGAATTGAAAATAAGCTCCTCGGCGGCCCTTCCTCCCATGAAGGTCGTGATCTTGTCGAGCGCCTGTTCCTTGCTCAGGAGTATCTGCTCCTCTTCGTCCACCTGCATGGTGAAACCCAGGGTTCCCGAGGTTCTCGGGATGATGGTGATCTTGTGGACGGGCGCCGAGTTCTTCTGTTTGGCAGCGACGAGGGCGTGGCCGATTTCATGGTAGGCGATGGTGAGCTTGTCCTTCGCGGAAATCACGGCGTTCTTGCGCTGGTATCCCGCGATGACGACTTCCACCGATTCCTCGAGGTCGCTCTGAATGATCTCCTTGCGATCCATCTTCACCGCCCTGAGCGCCGCTTCGTTGATCATGTTGGCGAGGTCGGCTCCCGAGGCGCCCGATGTAGCCCTCGCGATAGCGTTGAAATCTATGCCATCGCCCAGCTTCACCTTGTTGGCATGAACCTTGAGGATGGCTTCCCTGCCGGCCAGGTCGGGCAGCTCCACGGGGATACGACGGTCGAAGCGCCCGGGCCTCAGGAGAGCCTTGTCCAGGGTCTCCGGTCTGTTGGTAGCCGCCAGGATGACGACGCCCTTGTCGGCATCGAATCCATCCATCTCCGAGAGCAGTTGGTTCAGGGTCTGCTCGCGCTCATCGTTGCCGCCGAAACCGCCCGAGTTCCTGGACTTTCCGATCGTGTCGATTTCATCGATGAAGACGATGCAGGGCGCCTTCTCTTTCGCCTGTTTGAAAAGGTCGCGGACGCGGGCGGCGCCCATGCCGACGAACATTTCCACGAACTCGGAGCCGGAAATCGAGAAGAAAGGAACCTTTGACTCTCCGGCCACGGCTTTGGCGAGCAGGGTTTTCCCCGTGCCGGGAGGACCCACGAGGAGGGCGCCTTTGGGAATCGCCGCGCCAATTTCCTTGTACTTTTCGGGGGCGTGGAGGTAATCGATGATCTCCTTGAGCGCCTCCTTGGCCTCATCCTGACCTGCCACATCGGCGAAGGATTTGCCCGTCTGCGCTTCCACGTAGATTTTGGCCTTGCTTCCCCCAAAGGACATCGCGTTTCCCATGCCACCGATTTTCCCGGCCATTTTGCTGGAAAGAAGCTGCCCTACGCCGATGAAGAGAGCCAGGGGAAGAATCCAGTTGAGCAGCGAGATGAGGGGTGAACTTCCCTTGGGGATAACTTGGCTGAACTCGACCTTGGCGGCGTAGAGGCGATTGACCAATCCCGGATCGTCGACACGTCCCGTGACATAGACGATATCCTTTCCATCGGCGCCCTTTGTCATGAAGCTGATCTGCGAAGCGTCGATTTGGACCTGCGTCACCGAGCCCGAATCCACCAGGGAGAGAAAATTGCGATAATCCGTCTGGACGATCTTGCGCTCCAACACGGAAGGAAAAACGAAGGCATTCAAAATGAAAACGACGAGCATCACTATGCCGTAGTAATAGAAAAGCGGTTTCTTGGGGTTTTCCTGCACTTTCACTATATGGCTCCTTGCGCGCTGTTCAGGTGGATAATAGGTCATTCCTCGATCGGTTCTCAGTGAGGACATCCAGGTTTGAAAGTATGAAAATAGAGGGGAATCGTCAAATTCCGCGGGCGATCATAGCCGATGAGATCTCTTCAGAGCGCCGTCCAGCCTCCATCGACGAGAAGGAGAGTACCCGTCACCATATCCGCCGCGTCGGACGCGAGATAGATCACCGCCCCGGCCACATCTTCGATGGTCGCCACCCGCCCGCGGGGAAGCTTCGCCAGGACGCCGGCGAGAAATTCGGGATCATCCAGACGCTCGGCGGTGCCGGGCGTGCGCACGAAGGTCGGCCCAACGGCATTCACGGTGACGCCCTTCCCAGACCATTCGGCCGCGAGCACCTTGGTGAGCATGTTGAGGCCGCCCTTCGAGGCGCAGTAGATCGCCTCGCCTGGAATGGCGACGACTGAAGCCTGCGAGCTGATGTTGACGATCCTGCCCTTTCCTTGCTCGAGCATGATCCTGCCCGCCGCCTGGCAGCAGAAAAATGTTCCTTTCAGGTTGAGGTCCATCATCCAGTCCCAATCGGACTCGGCGATGTCGACCGCGGGGATAGGGTTTCCCATTCCCGCGTTGTTGACGAGGATATCGACGCGGCCAAAATGCCCGACGATCCGCGAAAAGGCCGAGGAAATCGAAGCGATATCGCGCAGGTCCATGGCGAAACCTTCGCAGATCCCTCCTTCCGCGCGGATTTCCCGGGCGAGGGTTTCGAGCTCAGGTACGCTCCGCGCGGCGGCCGCTACCCTCGCCCCCGAACGCGCCAGCGCCACCGCGAGACCCCGGCCAAGCCCACGGCTCGCGCCGGTGACGACGGCCACCTTGTCGCAAACGCCAAAATCGACTTTACCAGACATCGATACACCTCCCGCGAAGCTTACTGACCTGGCGATCGAGTAGTGGCATTCGCGTCGAGAAAAGACCAGCCATAGCTGGCTTTTCTCGACGCTCACATCAACACTTAGGTTGCCGGGTCAGCAAAAGGATATCCACTCATTTCCGGCTTTGTTGTATAGTATCCCCAGGAGCATCCATCCTGTACAGAGAAATCTGCCTCCAATGCCGGCGCCCCAAGGAATCCTGCCTCTGCCCGACCGAACCGGCGATGAGCCTTCGCACGAAGATCGTCCTTCTCATGCACCTCAAGGAGTGGCGGCGCGAACGCTGCGGCACCGGACGTCTCGCCTTTCTCCACATCGCCAACGCGGAAATTATCCCCGGCACGGCTTTCGACGCGCAGCCGCGCGTCAGGGCGCTCATCGACAACCCCGCTAATTATCCGGTTTTATTGTATCCGGGGGAACCTTCAACCGATCTCTCGAAGCCCGGGTCGGGAGTCGGGCTTGCGGCGGCCTCCGGAAGCAAGAGGATCGTCGCCTTTCTCGTCGATTCGACATGGTCCTGCTCCAAGGCGGTGCTCAGAGACAGCCCAGGCCTGCTCGCCCTTCCCCGACTCATGTTCACGCCCCAGACGCCCAGCCGCTGGCTCATCAAGAAACAGCCCGGCCCCTTTTGCCTTTCCACCCTCGAAACCGTTCACGAACTGCTCATGGCGCTCGAAAAGGCTGGGCTCGAAGACTACCCCGACAAGGAAAGGCTCCTCGCCGCCTTCGCGGCCATGCAGCGGTATCAGATCGAAAGAGCCGAAGAGAACGGGCGACCGCGCTACCTGCGCCGCCCCTAAGTCGGCTGAAGGCTCGCGACGAGGACCTCGCAGGGACCGAGGGCGACTTCGCCCGCGGCGATGACCGAACCGGAAGGACGGCCGCTTCCGAGCAGGACACGAAGCTCTTCTCCTACCGCGATGTCGCTTCCGCGCGACCCGAAATTCAGCAAAACCACAACCCGCCTGCCCGAAGCTTCATCCGACCTCTCGTAAGCCAAAATATCCGCTCCCTTTTCCAGGAAACGCATCGTCCCGCGCCGGAGGGCGGCTTCCGCGCGGCGCAGCGCGAGAAGGCTCCGGTACCACAAGAGGAGGGACTCGGGCAACTCGCGCTGCGCCGCCACGTTGCACTCGCGCCAGTCGGGGTTGAGGGGCAGCCACGGAGAGGAAGAGCCGAAACCGCCACCCGGCGAGCCGTCCCACTGCATGGGCGTACGTTCGGGGTCGCGGCCGAGAAAAGCCAGGGGCCAGGTTCTTATGCCGAGGGGATCGCGCAGGGCCTTTCGCGGCAACCTGAAGCAGCCCATCCCGATTTCCTCGCCATAATAAAGGAAAGGAGAACCCCTGAGCGTGAGGAGCATGGCGGCGGCGACCTTCGCCCTCGCCAGGGTGATCTCCGGATCGTCAGCCCTGTAGCGCCATATATGGCGCGGCTGATCATGGTTGCTCAAGGTGAAGTTGGGCCAGGCTCCCTGGGGCATGAGGGAATACCAGCGCTCGGCGGAGCCGCGAAAAGCCTTAGCCCTCCAGGGTTGGCGCAGAAAGTCGAAATTGAAGGCCATGTGGAGCTCATCGTCGCCATCGCCATGGCAGGAGGCGGCGAGGGCTGGATCCTGCCCATGGGTTTCGCCGATAAGGATCCTCTCGCCCGGCTCGCTGGCATCCGGCGAGGCTTTCGGGCTTTCATCGGCGACGCGTCGCATTTCCTTGAAGAAACCATGAAAATCCGGATGGTTCCGGTCGTGGACATGTTTCTGGAAGAAATCGGGGTTGGCCTTGAGGGAAAAGGGATTGGAACGGAGGGCCGGGTCCTTGGCATAGGCCGTGGCTACATCGAGCCTGAATCCGTCGACGCCCAGCCCGTACCAGTATTTCATGATATCGTAAAAAGCGCCGCGCACTTCGGGGTTCCGCCAGTTGAATTCGGGCTGGCAGTGAGTGAAAGTGGCGAGATACCGTTCGCCCGTGGCGGGATTGGGATACCAGGCGCTACGGAGTTCGAAAAGGGACTTCCAGTTGTTAGGCGCCTTCCCCGTTTCGGGCACCCAAATATACCAGTCATGCCGAGGCGATTCGCGCGAGGACCTGGCATCCACGAACCAGGGGTGTTCCTCCGAGCTGTGGTTGGCCACGAGGTCCAGGATTACCCTGATGCCACGCTTCTTGGCTTCCGTCATGAGCAAGAGGAAATCGCCCATCGTTCCGAAAATCGGGTCTATCCCGCGATAGTCCGCCACATCGTAGCCAAAGTCTTTCATGGGGCTGGGAAAGAAAGGAGAAATCCACAGGGCGTCCACCCCTAGCCATTCCAGGTAATCTAGCCTGCCGGCTATGCCGGCCAGATCGCCTATGCCGTCCGCGTTCGAGTCCATGAAACTTCGGGGATAAATCTGATAAAATACGGCGTCTTCCCACCACGGCGTTCTCCTGTCTTTCGGCGCGGCCATAGTTCCCCCTTTCGCCAATGATCGTATCCTCAATGATTTTTTCTTTCGCCGGACCGCGCCGTCAGCCAGGCTTCCAGAGGCTTGCGCCACACTATTCCGGCGATGAGCGCGAGCGAGGCGGCGGCGAGCAGGCTGAGCGCCAGGACAAATCGGCCCGAATAGGTCGCCGTTCCGATCAGCGCGCTACCGACGATACCGGGGAGGCGCGCGATCATGGACGCGGCGAGGAATACGGATGGCGGAGCCTTGACCATGCCCGCGAAATAGCAGAGTACATCCTTAGGGATTCCCGGCACGAGAAAGAGAAGGAAAAATCCCGCTTCGGCCTTGCGGTTGGCTAGGGCATTTTCCGCGCGACCTAGCCTGCCCGAGCCAAGGACGGCGAGGACGAATGGGCGCCCGAAGAGTCGGCCGACGCCGTAATTGATGAGCGATCCGATGGCGATGCCGATCACGCTCAAGGCGCTGCCCCGCCAGAACCCGAAGACGAAGCCCCCCATGGTCTGCGTAAGCTCCCCCGGAATGACGAACACCACAACCTGGACAATCTGCAGCCCGATGAAGATGAAGGGACCAAGCACTCCCTTGTCGCGTATCCATGCCCTGATCTCTTCCCTGTCCCTGAAAATGCCGGCTATCTCGGTCCGAAAGAGAAAGCCCGTCAGGATTATCGCGGCGAGGAAGAGAGGGAAAGCCCAAATCTCGCGGGGCAGAGCTTTGTCCTTTTTCATATCAGGTTAAAAAGATACACTTTCGATTTACCCGCCGCAAGTCGAGCGATGCTTTGACGAAAGCCCTTTTTTTTGCTATAATGCGTTTCTTATGGAGAATACAATGGTCCCCGCGTATCAAATCGATCAGCGCGTCGTCTATCCCAGCCAAGGTGTTGGACGTATCCTGGAGATCAGGGAAAAATCCTTCAAAGATACAACGGTTCTCTACTACATAATCTACCTGGAATTTTCGGACATGACGGTCATGGTCCCCGTGGATAAAGCCGCACAGCTCGGCCTTCGCCCCATCGTCCCACAGGACGAGGCTCAGCTGGCGCTGAGCTTCATATCGGAAGATTACGCCCCTATCCCTTCGGACTGGAAACTCAGATACCAGATGAATCTGGATCTTCTCAAGAAAGGTTCCATCATGGATATAGCCTCCGTGGTGCGCTCGCTCTACCATCGCTCGAAAATCAAGGAACTTCCCATTCTCGAGCGAAAACTTTACGATTCCGCGATCAACCTTCTGCAGGACGAGATATCCTTCTCGCTCGGAAAATCCAAGGAAGAAATTTCGGAACTCATCCACGCGCGGCTAGAAAGCTGAAACCCGATGTCCGGCTTCGTTCCGCTGGATTCTCGACGATTCATTGAACTTCCGCGCCTCCCTCTCGATGGAAGCGTTTTTCTTCTTCTGACCGCCGCCGGCGCGAGTTCGCGCTTCGGCGGCGCCAAGAAGGAACTCCTTCCTCTTGACGGGAAAAGCATCCTCCAGCGCTCGCTCGAGGCTTTTCTCCACATAAAAAGCCTCGCCGGCATCCTCATCACATATCCCGCGACTCGCCTGGACGAGATCCGGGCGAGCATAGACGGGGCGCTCAACGACAGACTCGCCGACCTGCCCTGCGGCCTCCGCTTCGTCCAGGGAGGGGCTACCAGGCAAGCCTCGGTAAAAAATGGGCTGGAAGCGCTCATCGGCGAGGGGCGCGCCGCGTCGATGCCCCTCGATGACGCCGTCGTCCTCGTGCACGACGCGGCGCGCCCTTGGGTCGCCGCCGACACGATAGACGCCGTCCTCGCCTCGGCGAGGGCCCACGGAGCCTGCGTTCCCTTGAGCGACCTTCCCGACACTCCCAAGATGATAGCCCCCGGCGGCTTCATCGCGACCCACCCCGAACGCGCCTCCATAAAGGCCGCGCAGACACCCCAAGGCTTCGCGCCGCTCCCCCTCGCGCAGGCCTATGAAGCCGCCGCCTTAGAAGGCTGGGACTGCACCGACGACTCTTCGCTCTGGGACCGCTATGTCGGGAAGGTCGCCTTCGTGCCCGGCGACAGGAAGAACAGAAAGATAACCTATAGGGAAGACATGCCCATGGAAGAAGAAAGACCAGCGTTCAGGATCGGCGAGGGCTGGGACATCCATCCCCTCGTACCGGGCCGAAAACTTCTTATCGGCGGAATCCACATCGAACACGATAGAGGCGAGGCCGGCCATTCGGACGGGGACGTTCTCTGGCATGCCATCATCGACGCCCTCATCGGAGCCTTGGGCTTGGGCGATATCGGTTCGCATTTTCCTCCCTCCGACCCTCGCTGGAAAGACGCCGATTCGGGACTGCTCGCCGCCATGGTCGCCGAAAAGGTGGCAGAAGCCGGATGGGACATCTGCAACATAGACTGCACGGTGATTCTCGAGAGACCCAGGTTGGGGCCGCAGCGCGAGAAGATTTGCGCCTCGATAGCCGACAGGCTCTCGCTCGCTCCCGGCGACGTCTCGGTCAAGGCCAAGACCAACGAGGGGTTCGGCGAAATAGGAACGGGAAACGCCGTCGAAGCCCGCGCCGTCGCCCTCATGGTCCGCAAACGCCGATGAGTCTATTGGGGAATGGGGGAATAAAAACATAAGCCCAAGAGCCCTGCCCGCGAGCTAAAACCTGGTAGCCTTCTGCCGTATCGAATCGAAAAGCCCGGCGAATTCGCTGCCGCTTCTGTAGAAAACGGCCGGTTTTCCCCGCGGCGCGTCGACGACCGTCTCCCCTCCACGGTAGCGGCGAGAAGTCCACAGATGTATCCACTCGTCGCGGGGAAGGCAAAGGCGACGAGCCCCAGCGTCGCTTGTCGGGGCGATCAGCATATCCGGGCCGAACATGTACTGGTCGCGGTATTCCCAGAGACTATCTTCGTCGCGATAAAAAAGAGCGGGATGAATCAATGTCGGTATGCCGTCCTTGACCCATTTGCGCGAGCAGAATTCCCTGTAAGGCTTGAGCATCTCGTAGACCTTTGCGGCGGCGGCGACTCGGCGCGCGAGCGCTTCATCACGGGGCTGCGTCGGGCCATGCACGACAAAAAGCGGACCGAAGGGGGCGATTTCGAGCGTGAAGGCCGCTTCTTTTTCCATCCCCCGGCCATCGGACTCGGCTTTCTTTCCGGAAGGGGCTTCCACCGGAACGAAAACATTGCCCATTCCCGTCAATGAAAGGGAAAGGATAGCGGTGACGAGATTTTCGGCGCTTTTCGTCGTTCCAAAGCCAAAGGAAAGGGGAAAGGCGAAAGCTTTCTCGAGGGTTTTTTCCCAGGTCTCCCCTTCGAGGACAAGGCTTCCCGCGTTGCGACCATTCTCTCCGTCGAAAACGACGGCGCAAGGCGCCAACCCCTCCAGGGCGGCGGCTTCCTGGGTCGGGATAGCCGGATTCTCCCCCCCTCCCCTCAAATCGGAAACAAGCCCCGCCTGTAGGGCCTCAGGAATTCTCCCCCGCTGAAGCTTTCCCGGGCCGGCGCCTTCGCCCGAGCGCGTCGTATGGCCCAGGTCTTGTGCCGAGACCAACTTCCCGGCCTTATAGCGGGTAAGGAGCTCCATGCCCATCGACTGAGTCTTCCCGAAACCGAGCGCTATTTCCCTGGGCAAGGATGAGCACGAGACCTCGGTGACGGAAGCCCTAAAGTGCCATCCGACGCTTTCCTCCGTATCGACATGAATCCACGCGCCGAGATTCGACATGATGGTGGGATCGCCGCGAGGCGAAACCGGAGAACCTGAGCCTGTCTGTTGGAAGCTTCTGCCTTTGAGATCATAGTTTGTCGAGGGGCCGGCGCCGAAGAGTTTTTCCTTGGGATTGGCGCCGAATCGTATTCTGATTCCTTCGGGCGACGCCGGGGAGGGAAAAAAGCGAAAATGGAGCACTCTTTCCGTATAGGAGATTCTGATGGTGCAGAAGGAGCCGAATTCCAGGACGGTTAGTTCGGGCCCTTCATTGATTATTTCGCAGGCGCCCGGGTTCCGCCAGCTCATTCCCTTGCCGTCTTTTCTCCCTTCCGCCTTTATGAGTACGGCTTTCGTCGTGGCCACCCAAATGAAAATCGCGGGCGAGGAAGAAGCGTGCCTCAGCACTCGCAGGCCCTCGACGGTCATCACGAAACCATCTTTCCAGCGCTCGAAAGAAATCACGGAACAACCTCCCCCATCAGGGCGGCAGCGGCACAACAATGCCTCATCCGGCCCCAAAAATACCCGCAAGTACCATACACGAGCGGCGATCGATGCGCAATCTCATCGGTAAAAGACGAGAATGAAATATTAGATTCTTTTTTTATCGATAACTGTTGACCTTTATTCAGAGTCCGCGCTATATTTTTCCTGCCAACCGATTCCTGAGCTTCACGCTCATAAATCGACTCCGAAGGCTTCCGGGTTGTGCCTCCTTCTCCAGAAGCCTTCTTTATTTTCCGCACGTCGTCTCATCGCGCGCCCCGAACGAAAATCTGAAATTGCGATTGCGATATACCTAAAAGCATTTTATACTACCCTCGTCACGTCGAATGGAAAAGACTCATTCTTTCCACATTTCATTCTGGAGGTTTTCAATGAAGAAGTTTTTAGCGATTCTATTCTGCTTGCTCGTTGCCGTCAGCGCGGTTTCTTCCCAGCAGAAGTTCCTGACCATAGCTACCGGAGGCACGGCTGGTACGTACTTCCCCCTCGGCGGAGCTCTCGCCGAGATATGGAACAAGAATATCCCCAAAATGAACGCCAACGCCACCGCGACCGGCGCTTCCGCCGCCAACATCGCCATGCTCGCCAAGGGCGAGGTCGATGTCATCTTCGTACAGAACGACGCCGCCTACTATGCCCTCAACGATCTCGAGATTTACAAGGGCAAGGGAACCAAGAATATCCGCGGACTCGCCTGCCTTTACAATGAGACTGTCCAACTCATCGCTCTCCAGGATTCGGGCATCAAAACCGTAGCCGACCTCAAGGGCAAGAAAGTTTCCGTGGGCGCGGCCGGATCGGGCGTCGAGCTCAACGCTCGCCAGGTCCTAGAGGCAGCGGGGCTTTCCTATGCCGACATCAAGGTTCAGTATCTGTCGTTCGCCGAATCCGCCTCCAACCTGAAAGACGGAAACATCGACGCGGCCTTCAACACCGCGGGCGCCCCGACCGCCGCCATCCAGGACCTCGGCGCTTCCAAGAAAATCACGATCGTCGCCATCGATGGCGAAGTGGCGAAAAAGCTCATCGCCAAATATCAGTTCTACACCCCTGAAAAACTCTCCGCCGGCACCTACATGGGTCAGGCCGCCGATGTTTGGACCGTCTCCGTGAAATCCATGCTCGCCGTAAGCTCCAAACTCGATGCCAAACTCGTTTATGACCTTCTCAAGACCATGTTCGCCAATGGCGAACGCCTCGCCGCTTCCCACAAGAAGGGCGCCGACGTTTCCATCGCCACCGCGGTCGACGGCATGTCCATTCCCCTGCATCCAGGCGCCGAGAAATTCTACAAAGAGAACAAGTAATCCGATTTCGATGCCCAAAGAAACCCGGTCCTGAGCTTCAGGACCGGGTTGAAAAAGTGGGCGCTGGTTTTTACTGGCGCCTGTTTTCGGAGAAGTACCATGAAACGGGCAATAGGTGCGGTATTCGCCGCGTTTTTCGCGGTGGCGGTATGCGCCCTGCCCGCTTTCGCGCAAGACATATCGCGGCAGGTTGGATCGGCGGCCGGCTCTTTTTTTTTGATCGTGTCGGACCGCGAATCACGAGTCATCGCAGAAATTCCTCTGCGGAATAATCGCTTCGACCACGTTTTCGTGCATTCTTACCATCTGACTCCCGTGGTAGAACGCTTTACGGTCGTCGCCGGCCCGGATGGGAGGCCAATTTTACATCTGTTCGAGCTGGAATACGAAAGTTCGGGAGTGGGTATGCCCGCCGACGCCGAAGGTGGATATCATCTCGTCGACGGCAAATTCATTTTAGACATGTCGCGCGATTTCGCCGTCATCCCCGTGATGGTTTCGATCGTCGAGGGACACGGAATCGTCGTCGATGGTCATTTCTATCCTTTCACCGACTGGGTTCCTCAGGAAACCCAGCTGTTTCTGGCCGCAAAAGCGGCATTTTGAGATTTATCAGGAGGTACCTCCACATGAGTGGAAAACCAGAAGTTGTGGAAAATATTGATGACGCGCCAATCAACACAGAAGAGGTCATGCGTCAATTTGACAAAGAATCAGACTTTCGAGTAATAGCGGGTTTCTTTGGCAAGGTGATAGCGGCGATCTGCATCGCTTTTTCCGTCTTTCAAGTATACACGGCGATGTTTGGCGTCCTCGACGCGATGATGCAGCGTTCGATCCATATTGGATTTGCATTCTGTCTCATATTTTTACTTTATCCTTCGAGCAAAAAGTGGTCGAGAACAAAGATCCATCCTCTCGACGCGTTTCTTTCTGTCCTGGGAGCCATAACACCGCTTTATGTGACTATCCTATGGACATATACGCTATCACAGCGTTCAGGAAGCCCGACGATCCTCGACATGATCGTCGGAATCATCGGAGTCCTCTTGGTGCTCGAGGCGGCTCGCCGCGTAGTCGGGTTTCCGATGGTTATCGTAGCCCTGGTATTTCTCGCCTATGCTTTTGCCGGACCTTATCTTCCTGGAAAAATTGCGCATAGAGGCGTAACGGTAAAAAGCATGGTCGAACATCTCTGGTTCACCACAGAAGGCATCTTTGGTACGCCAATCGGTGTATCGAGCACCTTTATCTTTCTATTCATCCTGTTCGGAGCTTTTCTTGAGAAAACAGGAATCGGTCAATTTTTCATCGACATTTCCAATGCCATCGCAGGATGGGCGGTCGGTGGACCCGCGAAGGTAGCGGTCATAGCGAGCGCCCTCGAAGGCACCGTTTCGGGTTCATCGGTCGGCAATGTCGTCGGTTCCGGAAGCTTCACCATTCCCATGATGAAGAAGCTGGGCTACAAGCCCGAATTCGCCGCGGCCGTGGAAGCCACCGCTTCGACGGGCGGGCAGATAATGCCTCCAATCATGGGCGCCGCAGCTTTCCTCATGGCTGAATTCACCGGAATTCCCTACGGGCGAATCGCCCTAGGAGCCGCGATACCGGCTCTCCTCTATTTCTTCGCGGTTTTTACGCAGGTCCATTTCGAGGCGCATAAACTCGGCCTCAAGGGCATGAAGCGCAGCGAGCTGCCAAAAGCCAGGGATATCTGGCTCAAGCGCGGCTACCTGATGATTCCTCTCGTCACGATTATCTTTCTTCTCGAGGAAGGCGCTACCCCGATGAAAGCCGCTATGTGGGCTATCATCATCTCGGTGACGATCGCCAGCATCGCGTCGATCATCACCGTGATCAGAGGACACAAGGCTACTTTCACCTTCATGGACGTGGTCAAGGGACTCGAAGCTGGCGCCAGGGGCGCTCTCGGCGTAATCTCCGCTTGCGCATGCGCCGGCATTATAATCGGCGTGGTCACCAAGACCGGCCTTGGCCTGAAGCTCGGTGAAATCCTGGTATCGGCTGCCGGCGGGAATCTCTTATTGACCCTCGTCTTCACGATGATCACATCGCTCATCCTGGGCATGGGCGTCCCCACTACCGCCAACTATGTCATCACCTCCACGATAGCCGCCCCTGCGATAGTCATGATTCTCAACCATACGGCAGGCTACCCCTTCCCCCCGAACTCCGAGGCAATCATCCTTTCCGCCAACATGTTCGCCTTTTATTTCGGCGTCATCGCCGACATCACGCCGCCGGTCGCCCTGGCTGCCTTTGCCGGCGCCGCGATCGCAAAATGCGACCCGATGAAAGTAGGTGTGCAGGCGACAAAGCTTGGCATCGCGGCTTTCATCATTCCCTTCATCTTTGTCTTCGACCCCCAGATGCTGCTTTTCGGCGTAATGGACAATCCGATCAAGATGGTCTGGATGATCTTCACCGCGATAGTAGGGATAGTCGGACTTGCGGCAGGCGTGGAAGGGTACATGTTCGCGAACATGAAGTGGTACGAACGCGTCGCGGCAATCGTCGGAGGACTCGGCATGGTCACCCCAGCGCTCTGGGACGATTTCGTCGGCGGCGCCCTTCTCATAGTGATCGTCATAATACAGATTTCAAAATCAAAGAAGACGGCTAAGCCTATCGCTGTTTAAACGTCGCCGGCGCCTTCCGGGAAAAAACGGTATACGCTGATTAGGCGCGTAACGAAAAGCCCTACGGTTCAACTTTTGAACCGTAGGGCTTTTTTTATCAGGATTCCGTCTACAAGTAGGACTGCGCGGTTTTCAGGATGTCGGCGAAGACGCCGCCGGCCGTAACCGCGGCGCCGGCGCCGGGGCCGCGCACCACGAGCGGATTGGCCGAGTAGCGGGCCGTCGTGAACATGACAAGATTGTCGGTGCCGCTCAGGTTGTAGAAGGGGCTCTCGGGACCGTATTCCCGCAACGAGAGACTCGCCGTGTCCGGCTCGATCGTCGCCACGTATCGGAGGACCTTGCCCTTTTCCGCCGCGGCTTTCGCCAGCGCGCCGATCATCACGTCGGCTTCGGGCAGCATCGAGAGGAACCGTTCCACGCTGGGCGCCTTCGTCAGGCTCTCCGGAAGGAGGGGCTGTATGACTATGTCCTCGTAGTCGAGGCGGAATCCCGCCTCGCGTATGAGAATCAGCGTCTTTCGCGCGATATCGATGGCGCCCAGGTCGTCCCTGGGATCGGGCTCGGTGTAGCCCTTTTCCTTGGCTTCGAGAACGAGGGAGGAAAAGCTCTTGCCCCTGCCCAGCTGGTTGAAGATAAAACTGACGGTTCCCGAAAGGACGGCTTCTATCCTGGCGATGCTGTCGCCGCAGGCCACGAGATCGTGGAGCGTGCCGATGACGGGCAGGCCGGCGCCCACGGTGGTCTCATAGCCGTAAACGACGTCCATCTGGCGGGCGGCTTCCTTCAGGGCGTTGTAGCGCTCGAAGGGGCCGGCGTTGGCGCGCTTGTTGGGCGTGACGACGGAGATGGAGGCCTCAAAGAGCTCCCTGTAGTGATCGGGCGGCAGTTCGCTGGCCGTGCAGTCGCAGAAGCAAGCCGAAGGCAGGTTGAGCGCCTTGATCGTATCCACATAGCGGCCCAAATCGGCCGCCCTGCCTTCGGAAAGGTACTTCTTCCAGCAGGTCTCGTCGATGCCCCTCGGATCTATGATCATTTTCTTGGAATTGGCGAGCCCCACGAGGTTGATCCGTATGGAGTGTTCCCTGAGGAGCCGTTCCCTCTGGTCGGCGATCTGTGCGAGGAGGGTTCCGCCTATCAGGCCAGTGCCGACCATGAAAAGGTTGACCGTCCTCATCCCGGCGAGGAAGAAGGAATCGTGGATGACGTTCAACGCTTTCGCCCTGTTTTGGGCTGAGGTCACGATGGAGATATTGAGCTCGGAAGAGCCCTGGGCGATGGCCACGACGTTGACGCCGTTCCTCCCCAGCGCGGAGAAGACCCTTCCGGCGATACCCGTTCTCTGCTTCATCTGCTCGCCCACGACGGCGATGACGCACAGTTCGCTCTCGATCGACGGTTCGCCGATAAATCCGGCGGCTATCTCAAGGGCGAATTCCTCCCTGAGCGCCCGCCGGCCATCGATCGCGTCCTCGGGATTTATCGCGCAGCAGATCGAGAGCTCACTCGATGCCTGGGTTATGAGAATAACGTTTATCCTGCCGCGGGCCAGCGCGCTGAACATCCGGCCGGCGATGCCGGTCACTCCGGGCATTCCGATGCCGCGTATGCTGAGTAGGCTGATCGAGGGGATGGACGCCAACCCGCGGACGGGATAGGCGCTCTTCCCTGTCTGTTTCACGATCAGTGTCCCTTTGCCCGAAGTGTTGAAGGCGTTGAGTATCCTTATGGGGATGCCCGATTCCATGGCCGGCAGGAGGGCCGGGGGATTCACGACCTTCGCCCCGAAATGGGTCATCTCGAGGGCTTCTTCGTAGGAAATCTCATGGATCAGGAAGGCGTCGGCCACCAACTGGGGATCGGCCGTGAGCATGCCATCCACATCGGACCATATCCTTATCTCGTCGGCGCCGAGGCAAGAGCCAATGATGCTGGCCGTGAAATCGGAGCCACCCCTTCCCAGGGTCGTGGTGAAACCTTCAGCCGTCGAACCGATAAAGCCGGGTATGACGGCCGCGGCGTCGATAGCGGGCAGCCTCGCCGCGACAAGCTGGCGGGTTTCGCCCTCGAGATAGCGGGCCGAGCCGAAATTGGCGTCGGTCCTGATCAGTTCGCGCGCGTCGACGTACCGGGCCGGTATTCCCCCCGCCGTCAGGATTCGGGCGATCAGGGCGGCGGAAAGGCTTTCGCCGACGCTCATGATCTGGTCGAGGCTGCGTTTTGTCAGATCCCTCAGGAGTCCTATGCCCCGCAGGAAGTCACTCAGCTCCACAAAATGGATGTCTATCTCGGAGAGAGCGGCGGCGGCCGCCTCATCCTTCAGGAAATGATCGGCCACGGTTCTGTGCCTGGAGCGAAGCGTTTCGAGAACAGTCAGATAGTCGGCGCGCTTTTCGGCGCGTTTCGCGGCGCGGATCAACTCGTCCGTGACGCCAGCGAAAGCCGAAACGACGATGATCTTTTCGTTGCCCGCCCTGACGATCTCGACCAGGTTTCCGATCGCCTCGACGCTTCCTACCGAAGCGCCACCGAATTTTAGCACATTCATCGAGAAACTCCATTAATCGATGGAAAGCACCATCAATTTTGCATAAATATACCGGAATTCCGCAAACTATAGCACGTCGGTCCCCTCCGGGAAAGCGCGCCTCGGGCGGATTCCGAAAAAAAAAGGCACCCGGATGGGTGCCTTTTCTAGACAAGCCGGTTCTACGCGAGGTCGACGAGAGCGTCGCCCGTATTGACCGAAGCGCCGGTCGATACCCTCAGGCCGACGACTTTGCCGGACTGGGGAGCCACAATCTCGTTTTCCATCTTCATGGCTTCGAGGATCAGGAGCACGTCGCCGCTCTTCACCTGCTGCCCGACGGCCACCTTGAAGGACAGAAGGGTTCCGGGCATGGGCGCCTTGACGCTCGTGGCTCCGGCCACGGGGCCTGACGCGGGAGCGGCCTGTTGGGCGGGAGCCGGCGCCGCGGCAGGCGCTGGGGCGGCTGGAGCCGGAGCCGCCGCGGGAGCTGCCGCCGGCGCCGCGGCTCTCGCCGCCGGAGCCGCGAAGGCACCCACTTCCTCGACGCTCACATCGTAGCTTTGGCCATTTACGGTTACTTTATACTGCTTCATATACCATTCTCCTTATGCGCTTATTTCCGCGCGAATCGTTCGACCCTTCCCCATACGGGGGTGTTGAATCCGCTCTCCGATTCGCCCGACGCGCTGATCGAAGCGATCCGGAACGCGTCCGACGAAGTGCCCGTGGAAGCGGCTATGGCGGCGGTTATCGCCGCGATCAGCGCTCCCGAGTCCTGGGCTGGAACCGCCGCATGAAAGGCCGGTTCGGCGACCGGCTCCGCCGCCGCGCTCAGGGATTCCCGCGCCGGCTCGGAGGTGTTTTTCCTGCCGCCGAAAGCCAGACGGAGCAGCCAAACGATCGCGGCCACAGCGATGATAGCCTGGGCGATCGTGCTCACCGTCGTCATCAATTCATAGCTCATGCTTCACCCCACATCAGACGGGCATGTTCCCGTGCTTGCGCGCGGGGAGCGTCTGCCGTTTGCCGAGCAGCATGGTGAGCGCCGAACAGAGCCTGGCCCTGGTCTGGGCAGGATCGATCACGTCGTCCACGTAGCCTCTCACCGCCGCCTTGTAAGGATTGGCGAAGTTTTTCTTGTATTCGGCGATCTTGTCCTTCCTGGCCGCTGCGGGATCGGCCGCCTCATCGATCTCTTTCTTGAAGATGATGTTGGCCGCTCCGTCCGGACCCATAACGGCGATTTCCGCCGTCGGCCACGCGAGAACCTGATCAGCCCCGAGGTGGCGGGAGCACATGGCGATATAGGCGCCGCCGTAGGCCTTCCTCAGGATGACGGTAAGCTTCGGGACGGTGGCTTCGGAATAGGCGTAGAGGAGCTTGGCGCCGTGTCTGATGACGCCGCCGTGTTCCTGTCCGACGCCGGGGAGGTAGCCCGCCGTGTCGGTGAAGGTCACGAGGGGAATGTTGAAGGAGTCGCAGAAGCGGATGAAGCGAGACGCCTTATCCGAGGCGTTGATGTCGAGAACGCCGGCCATGACGGCGGGCTGGTTGGCGATGATGCCCACCGATCTGCCGCCCAGGCGGGCGAAGCAGGTGACGATGTTCTTGGCGTAGTCGGGCTGCACTTCCATGTAGTCGCCCAGGTCGACGACGCGCGCGATGACCGTGCGGATATCGTAGGGTTTGTTGGGCGAATCGGGCATGAGCGCGGCGAGTTCGACGTCGGCCCTGCTGGGGTCGTCGCCGTTCTTCACGAGGGGAGCGTCCTCGATATTGTTCTGGGGCAGGAAGGAAAGGAGTTTCCTGATGCCCGCGATGGTCGTTTCCTCGTCCTTGAAGCGGAACTGGGATACGCCCGATACTTCGGTATGGACACGAGCGCCGCCGAGGTCTTCCGCGGATACGTCTTCGCCGGTAACCGCCTTGATAACCTGCGGTCCGGTGATGAACATGTTCGAGGAGCCTTCCGTCATGAAGACGAAATCGGTGAGCGCGGGTGAATAGACGGCGCCGCCGGCGCAGGGTCCCATGATGACGGAGATCTGCGGCACGACACCCGACGCGAGGGTGTTGCGGTAGAAAATGTCGCCGTATCCGGAGAGGGCGTCCACGCCTTCCTGGATTCTCGCTCCGCCGGAATCGTTGATTCCGATGCAGGGGCATCCCACTTTTACGGCCATATCCATGGCCTTGCAGATTTTCGCCGCGTGCATCTCGCCGAGGGATCCGCCGATGACGGTGAAATCCTGGGCGAACACGTAGACGGTTCTGCCGTTGATGGTTCCGTAGCCGATCACGACGCCTTCGCCGGGAGCCTGGATTTCGTCCATTCCCAGATCGGTGCAGCGGTGTTCGACAAACGCGTCCAGTTCGACAAAGGATCCCTGGTCAAGAAGGGCGTCGATTCTTTCCCTGGCCGTCTTCTTGCCTTTCGCGTGCTGCGCGGCGATGCGCTTGGGACCACCGCCCGCAAGCACCTTGGCGCGCCGCTCTTCGAGCTCTCTAAGCTTTTCATCCATATGCGCCGACCATCCTTGCTTCTACTGGCCGGACTTCCGTCCCCAAGCGGCGCTTTACGCGTCGCCATGCGCGTCGCGCGAAGCGCGTTTCGCGTCCATCGGCGGCAGTCCCGGCAAGCAAATTTAATCGAAATGATTCAGGGTATCAGTATAACCCTGGAGAAAAAAAATATCTATACC
>DATMZF010000059.1:0-59544 GCA_035560555.1 Rectinemataceae bacterium | reverse complement strand
TACTAATATAATATGATCTCGACAAGAGTTCTGGTGGGCCTTCGGCGCCGCCAAGGCGGGCGCAAAGCGCGGAAAAATTCTCCTCCACATTCCTCAATATCTTGTATAATGCTTTCAGGATTCGTTGATGGAGGAATTGCCGATGGACAATAAAGACGCGATCAGGATTTCCCTGGATATGGATGAGCTGCCGCCCGCGCCTGTTTTTGAAACGGGCAGAAGGCGTGCTCCCCGGAGGGAAGCCGATATGAGCCCGGCCCAGGAAAGGCTCGCCCTGCGCAACGCGCTCAGATATATTCCTCCCAAGTGGCACGAGAGGCTCGCCCCGGAGTTCCTCGCCGAATTGAAGGAGCGTGGAAGGATCTACGGGTACCGCTTTAGGCCCTCCGGAAGACTCATGGGCCTCCCGATCGACGAGTACCGCGGTCGCTGCGTCGAAGGCAAGGCCTTCAGGGTCATGATCGACAACAATCTGGATTTCGACGTAGCCCTCTACCCCTACGAGCTTGTCACCTATGGCGAAACGGGCCAGGTGTGCCAAAACTGGATGCAGTACCGGCTCATCTGCGAATACCTGAAAATACTCGACGAAAACGGTACTCTGGTCGTCGAGTCGGGACACCCGCTGGGCATTTTCGCGAGCCATCCGATGGCGCCGCGCGTCATCATAACGAACGGCCTCATGGTCGGGATGTTCGACAACCAGAAGGATTTCAACCTGGCGGCGGCGCTGGGCGTCGCCAACTACGGGCAGATGACGGCCGGCGGCTGGATGTACATCGGCCCGCAGGGCATCGTGCACGGCACTTTCAACACATTGATGAATGCCGGCCGCCTCAAGCTCGGGATTCCTCACGGAGGGGACCTCGCGGGAAAGCTTTTCGTCTCCTCCGGCCTGGGCGGCATGTCGGGGGCCCAAGGCAAAGCGGCGGTCATCGCCGGCGCGGCGTCCATAATCGCCGAGGTGGACCTCTCCCGCATCGAGACGAGGCTGTCGCAGGGCTGGGTTTCCTGCGTCAGCGCTTCGATGGAAGAAGCATTCAGGATTGCCGAGGAAGCCGCGGCCGGCAGGCGTCCCATCGCCGTGGCCTATCACGGCAATATCGTGGATCTCCTCGAATTCGCGGCCGCGCGGAAGGTTCACATCGATCTCCTCTCCGACCAGACGAGCTGCCACGTTCCCTACGACGGCGGCTACTGCCCCGCGGGCGTAAGCTTCGCCGAAAGGACGCGTCTCCTCGCCCAGGACAGAGCCGCGTTCCGGATCCTCGTCGATGCCTCGCTGAGGCGCCACTTCGAAGTGATAAAGCGGCTCGTCGCCGCGGGCACCTATTTCTTCGACTACGGGAACGCCTTCCTCAAATCCGTATTCGACGCTGGTGTCACTGAGATTTCCCGAAACGGCGTGGACGAGAAGGACGGTTTCATTTTTCCGAGCTACGTCGAGGATATTCTCGGCCCCGAGCTCTTCGATTACGGCTATGGTCCCTTCCGCTGGGTCTGCCTTTCCGGCAAACCCGAGGATCTTCGAAAGACCGACAGAGCCGCCATGGACTGCATCGATCCGGACAGGCGCAGCCAGGACAGGGACAACTGGCTCTGGATAAGGGACGCCGAGAAGAACGCGCTCGTCGTGGGAACGCAGGCGCGCATCCTTTACCAGGACGCGCTCGGCCGGATGAAAATCGCGCTCAGGTTCAATGAGCTGGTCAGGAAGGGGGAAATCGGACCCGTCATGCTGGGTAGGGATCACCACGACACGGGAGGGACCGACAGCCCCTTCAGGGAAACGAGCAACATCAAGGACGGCTCGAACATGATGGCCGACATGGCGACCCAGTGCTTCGCCGGAAACGCGGCGCGCGGCATGAGCCTCATAGCCCTGCACAACGGCGGCGGCGTGGGAATCGGCAAGGCTATCAACGGAGGCTTCGGCCTCGTCCTGGACGGTTCGGCGCGCATCGACGCCGTCATCCAGATGGCCATGCCCTGGGACGTCATGGGTGGCGTCGCGCGCCGGGCTTGGGCCTGCAACCCGCACGCCCTGGAAGTCTGCGCCGAATACAACAGCGCCCACGCGGATCTGGGCAGCATAACGCTTCCCTACGAAGTGGATCCGGCGATCCTGGAGAAAGCTTTTCGCTAGCAGATCGCGAGACCGACCTAGAGTCCGTCGGCCAATCGCTTTAGGTCATGGCAGAGGGCTTCCGCCTCTTTGTGGGTTTTCAGCACGAAGGAATTTTCGGCCGGACGCCCCAGGACGGCCGTCATCTCTGCCTCCGATCGGTAGGTGGACTTCCTGAAAGGATTGCTCCAGTCCTTCGCCCTGGAGGTGAAGACCCCCTCGGCGACGGAAGCCGACAGCGTTTCAAGGTCTTGGAAGGCGGCGAGTACTCCCTCCCTGGAGGGACTCGTCCCGGCCTCCGGCTCCTCTTTTCCCGGAGTTCGTGGATAGAGCTTCCCAAGAAGCGACCAGGCGTAGCGGAGTTTGTCCGCGGGATAGATTTCCGACAATGCCCGGTATTCATCATGAAACTCGCGCCAGGTGGGATATTCCCCCGCCTCGGCCTTAGCGAGGATCTTCTCAAGGCGCGGTTTCGACGCCAGAAGCCCCCCCAGATTCTCCCATTCGACGCCGACTCTGCAGTTGTCGTCAAGCGAAAGCTCCGCCTCGATGGCTCCCCAGGTCGGAGCTTCGGGTTGCTCCGTCGCGAAGCGGGCGATCTCCCTTCCGGCGAACCAGAGGAGCATCTCCTTGTAAGCGCGCCACGCCTGCGATGGTTTCCTTATGACGCATTCCCTCGACGAGTGTTCGACATGAGCCGCCGTGACCTCGAAGGGGAGGACTTTGGGGCCACCCGCCAGAATCTCTCGCCCGAGCCGCTCGGTCGCGGTCGCGTTCGCCGCGCCGTTGGCGGTCAACGAAAGCGTATCGGCCATCGCGGCGAAGGCTTCCATTCCCTCATCATTCGGGTTTTCCTCTCGATGTTTGAGGAAAGCGCTGCCCGTCATTTCTTCGAGAAGCGCGATGGCCGATAGAATTTCCTCGGCCGTATCCGGCGCGAACGGAGAATATTCGAGCCGAAGGCTCTTGTCGCATCTGGCGTCCCGCGAGTTGAATTTCCCCTCGTTTCGCATCAGGGCGTATTTGTTGCTGATCCACCAAAAGGCGGGCATGAGGAGAAGGCGGTCCCGCTTGTAGTCGTTGTCGACAAGACAGAAGGGGAAGGGAATGTCGAGTTCGTAGCGGTAGTCGCCCTTGGCCAAGAGGCAGAAGGAAGCGAAGCGCGACGAATGCTTTACCGAAGTGCATAACCCGGGCCAGAAACCGCGCCCAGCCTCTATCTCCCCGTCGGGGGCCCTGGAATTGTGGTTGGAGCCTATCGTCGCGCCAGCCGCCATGTTGGATTGGCCCCTGACGAGGCTCGCGATGAGGAAACTCGTGTTATGGTGCTGCTCATGCGCCGGGAAAATCAGGTTGTTGAGGATTTCGCAACATGAGACGGTGGAATTTTCGCCCAGAACCGAGTGGATGAGCCTCGCCCCGTATTTCAGCGAGGAACTGTCGCAGAGCACGAAGCGCACCGCCTTGCAGCCGTAGAAGACCTTGCAGCCATAGCCGATGATGCCGTTGACAAGTTCCACGCCTTCGCCAATCTGCGTTCTCGCGCCTTCTTTCGACTTGATCGTCAGGTTCTTCAGCTTGTTGGCTCCCTTGATGTAGGCGCTTTCGCCGATCGCCACGTCCTTGATCACGCCGTTCGACTTCAGCACCGAATAGTTCCCGATGCTGCCGTAGCGCCCCCTGCGGGCATCGAACATTGCGTCGGTCATCCTGCCGAACTCATTCATGAGTTCGGTTCGGTCGCGATGGCGCGCCCAAAGGTACGCGTCGGCGCAGGTCATATCGACGAAGGGGTAGATCCAGCGCCCGCCTCCCTCGTTCATCACGTCGATCATGATGCGGACTTCTTCGCCTTCGCCCTCCACGACATTGCCGTTGCCGAATTTCGCGTGGTTCGATACATGGACCTCGGCGTTGTCTATCAGTATGCAGTTGTCCCCGATTATATAGTGGGCGATATAGGCGCAGTTGCTGATCACGCAGTTGTTCCCTATGTCGCAGGCGATTATCTGGGAGTTGGAAATGCCGGCGAAGAGATGGAGATCGTGATGTTCGAGGGTCACTTCCTCCAGGCAGCCAATTCTCACGAGGCCAGCGAACGAGGAGTTGTAGATTAGTTCGGGGGTGAAAGGGTCGGCGACGGATATCAGCGACCAATCGCTGCAGGTATTGTTCTGGCGTATGAGGGTTTCGAGTTCGAAAGGCTTCAGTTTTCGATAGCTTGCGGGGTTCTTGCCGGTCGCGAGGAACTGTTCGTTCCTGATCCTGAATTCGTCCTCCTCGGGACCGAGATATTTTGCTGGGACAAACCCCATACCCACATTGAGGTCGAGGCTTACTTTGATATCGTTATTCATGGAGAAAATTATCTGGCATTTTTTGGACCCGCGCAAGCCTCGACGCGAAGCGCGCTGGCGATATCCCGCGCGCCGTTTTTCCCCTTTCGAAAAAGGCTCTTTTCAACCCCTTGACCAAAAGGGGCGCTTTTCGACATCGTACACTCATGGATCATGCAGAGACTTCAATGTTGGATACCTATCTCACCGATTCTGAGAAAAGGACACTGGAGTTGTTCCATGCTCTCGTCACGGAAAAAGGCTCTATGCGCGAATCCTACGCGATACGGCTGGCCGATGTTCTCGGAAACCCCGGGGAGTTTTCTTTCTACATTCACTGCACCGAAGACCAGAAGCTGATTCGGACCTTCCATCTTCTCCGTGTCTTCCGCGAAAACGTGGAGCTGCTCGTCCATAAAACCTGGGTAAATGAAGCCGATGAAAAACCCAAACAGATTCTCTTCGAGGATCTGAAGGTGTTCATCGAGGACTACCGGTCGGAAAAAATGGGTTCTGCCTTCAGGCGTTTCGTGAGCATCGCGCGGGCCATTCCTTCCTTGCTCTTCGGTTCGGCTGGAAGAGCGCCCGATTTCCTCGAATACGCTTTCCGCATCGACCCCAAGTTTGGCCTTTTCTTCTGGTATGTCGGCGAGCTGGAAAAACAGATGCGCTCCAATATTGAAATCGAGGATAAGGAAGAGCTCTATCGAATAGAGACGCTCCTCGGCGCCTATATCCTTTCCTGCTTCTAGGCCTTGACTCCTTCCATCGTTCGCGTCGGACGAGGCGCGTGATCGTTTCTCCCCAAAAAACGCTTTTCTCGCCCCGATAAAATCCCCGTTTCTGTCATTCACCATGAGTGGGGGGGCGCGGCGCTCCCCTCTTCCACATGCCGGGAACGTTATGCGCTTGACAGGAGCGTTCGTCGGTGGTGTAAATAGGTTCGACACAGATCGTCAGCCCGAGGGGATTTTATGCAAAATTGGATATTTGCCAGAAAAAAAACGTTCGCGGTCCTGGTTTGTCTCTTCGTCGCTTTGGCCGCGCCGGCGAACCTCTTCGCGCAGCTCAAGCTTTTCAACGGAGGGCTGGCCTTCAACCTCATCGACAGCGACTCGCTCTACCCCGAGTATCTCGCCGATCCCTATTCTCTCACGTCGGGCTTCAAGTATTTCCAGGTGACCGATTACTCCGGCGTTCCCCAGACCATTCTCGCTTCCAATGGGACCGAATATGTGGAGATCCCCTTCGCGCACTACAGCGAGAGCGAATTCTCGAGCCACAACAGCTTCTATCAAATAAAGGGCTTCATCAATCTCAGCTTCGCGAGGCTGGAGCTCTGGGACTTTCTCAAGGCCGAAGTGACGACGAACGGCGGGATCAACACCGTCTTCCAAGCTTTCGGGGGAACGGACACCCTCGGCTTCGACGGAATATGGCGGCTCGCCGGAACCCTGCGCCTCTTCGACGCGGTTTCGCTCCGCTACGGCTGGCACCACTTCTCAGGCCATTGGGGCGACGAGACGATCTCGGATCTTCCCCAGCCTGGAGACGCCGATTACATCTATTATATGCATCTGGAAGAATACACGCGCGCCAGCTCCCACGTGTTCGGCGTTTCGGCCAACCCCAGCCCTTGGGCGCGGCTCTACTTCGAGGCCGAACTTCCCATGCTCGAATCCTGGATCCGACCGGGCATCCATGTCCCCGCCGGATTCCTGTCCCCAAGCGGCGACGACCTAGCCTATCACATACTCAACCAGGAGGGGCTCGTCGAGGAGGTCTCGAGCCTGCCCGACTCGTACAAGGCCTGGCGGCTTCAGGCGGGCGCCGAAATCAAAGTATCCTTCCGCGACTGGGGCTCGCTTTTCCTCGCCGGCGATTTCCAGCTCCACCAGGACGGCCAGACACTCCATCAGGTTGGAGGCTACGATCCCGACAACCCCTGGGAATTCGAATACACGGTCGGCGGCGGCATCGAGTACGAGAAGGGCTTCATCGGTCGCAAAATACGTTTCGAGGCTTTTTACCACGCGGGACGTTTTCCCCTCACCAATTATTATTTCCTGAGAAGCGACTACGTTTCGGTGGGCCTGGCGATAAACAACTGAGTCACCCGCGGGATCTCGACGGAGTCGCGGCGGCCAGTGTCTAGGCGCTGCCGCTGGCCACGGAAAAAGAAAAACCTCGCGGACAGCCGCGAGGTTTTTTTATGGAGTGGCGAAGCGATTATCTGTTGGATTTGGGCTGAAAATGGCTAAATTCCATGGAGAACGAAGCCCGGCCCTGGCTCACCGAGCGAAGGGATGTCGTGAAGCCGAACATGGTGGAGAGCGGAGCTTCCACATGCACGACATCGATCAGCGCCTTCGAGTCGGAGCCGTGGATCAGGCCGCCACGTTGGGACACGAGGCTCATCACTTCGCCGACGAAATCCTTCGGCGTGGAAATGTCCACCTTCATGATGGGCTCGAGAAGGACGGGGCCCGCCGTGCGGCAGGCCGAATCGTAGGCCATGTTGGCGCAGGCCTCGAAGGCGAAGACGCTGGATGTGAGTTCGTCGTAGTGGATGTCCACGAGGTTGATGCCGATATCGACGGCCGGGTAGCCGAACTGAATGCCCGACGCGAATGCCGAGTTGATGCCGCGTTCGATCGCTTCGAAGATTTCCTCGGGCACCTGCGGCGCGCGCAGCGCCTTCTTGTAGACATTGCCGGTGCCTCGGGGGAGGGGGATCGCCTCGATGGTGAGCTTGGCGGTGTTTTCTTTACCCGCCAGAATTCTGCTGAATTCTTCGGTGTGCCTGACTTCCTTCGTGATGGATTCGCGGTAGGTCACCTGGGGATTCCCGACCCTCGCTTGAACCTTGAAATCGCGGAGCATACGCGTCACGAGCACGTCGATGTGGAGTTCGCCCATTCCCGAGATGACGAGCTGCCCCGTCTCCTCGTTGTCCCTTGTGGTGAACGTGGGGTCTTCGCGCGATAGAATATCGAGGGTTTCCTTGAGCTTTTCCCTGTCGGAGAGGGTCTTCGGCTCGATGGACACCGAAATGACCGGTTCTGGGAAATGCATGCGCTCCAGCAGCACCGGCCAGCCCTCGGTGCCGATCGTGTCGCCGGTCTGGGCGGTCTTGAGGCCCACGATGACCGCGATGTCGCCCGCGTTGGCGACTTCCATGGGTTCGCTCTTGTTGGCGTGCATCCTGAGGAGGCGCGTGATGCGCTCCCGCTTTTTCTTTGAGACGTTATACACGACGCTGGCGTTGTGTATGCTTCCCGAATACATGCGCACGTAACATAAGGGGCCCGCTTCCCTGTCCCACTGCACTTTGAAAACGAGGCCGAGCGGATAGCCGGAGACCTTGCAGGGCACTTCTATCTCTTCTTCCTTCTTCGCGTGGAGGGCTTTTACGGGCTCCACTTCGTCGGGCGCCGGAAGGAAATCGACGACGGCGTCGAGAAGAGGCTGCACGCCGATATCCCGCCGCGAGGCTCCGCAGAGCACGGGCACGAGAATCCTGGCGATGCAGGCCTTCCTGAGTTCGGATCGTATGAGTTCGGCCGGGATATCCTCGCCGTTGAGGTATAGCTCGGTGATAGCGTCGGAGTGCGAGGAGAGCGTGTCGAGGAGGCTGTCCCTGCGAGCCAGCGCGTCGGCCTTCCTTTCTTCCGCGATGGGAGAGACCGTCATTTCGTTGCCGTCGCCGCTCCAGCGGATTTCCCGCATGGCGATGAGATCGATCACGCCTTCGAAGCTGTTCGAAGCCCCGATAGGAACGTTGACGGCGACGGGCGAGGCGCCTAGCTTCACCCTCATGTCCGCGAGGACGGCGTCGAAGTCGGCGCCGAGCCTGTCCATTTTATTGACATAGGCTATACGGGGCACTTTGTATTTATCGGCCTGGTGCCATACGGTTTCCGACTGGGGCTCGACGCCGCCGACCGCGCAGAACACCGCCACGGCGCCGTCCAGCACCCGAAGCGAGCGTTCGACTTCGGCCGTAAAATCCACGTGACCTGGCGTGTCTATGATATTGATCTGATGTCCGCGCCAGAACGTGGTGGTAGCGGCGCTCTGGATCGTTATCCCTCGCTCCTGTTCCTGGTCCATCCAGTCCATGGTGGCTTCGCCATCATCCACTTCGCCGATTTTGTAGGTTTTCCCTGAATAATAGAGTATACGTTCCGTCGTCGTGGTTTTTCCGGCATCAATGTGAGCCATGATGCCAATATTTCTTATTGTGCGAAGTTCCATCGAATGCTCCGAGGCGCAGGATAGTATCAAATGACAATATATACAAAAAGGGTTACGGTTTTCAACCCAAGGAAGGGGGGCAGCGCGCAATGTAGTTGATATATTCCGCAGCCATCTTGAAATAGAAGGTCTTTACATCCTATAACATTGATGTGAAAAGAGTAGAATTGCTTGCGCCGGCCGGTTCGCCGGAAGCGCTTAATGCGGCCCTCGGTGAGGGCGCGGACGCGGTGTACCTTGGCCTGCGCTCATTCAATGCCAGAATGCGTTCGGCGAATTTTGCCTTCAATCAGTTCGAGGCCGGTCTGCAGACCATCCACGAACACGGCAAAAAGGTATATGTAACAGTCAATACGGTCTTCGAGGAGAGGGAAACTGATAGGGTGTATCAGCTGCTTCAGTTCCTCAACAGACTCAAGCCGGACGGCATAATCGTCCAGGATCTAGGCGTCCTCAAAATGGCGAGGGACAATTTTCCCTCACTGGCCCTCCATGCCTCAACCCAGATGAACGTAGCCTCCTCGCGTGGCTGTCATTTTCTCTCGCGTCAGGGTTTCAAGCGCGCCGTCCTGGCGAGGGAGCTCAGTCTCGAGGAAATCAGGACGGTCCGTCAGAACACGCCGCTCGAGCTGGAAGTCTTCGTGCACGGCGCGCTCTGCGTTTCGGCTTCCGGCGTTTGTCTTTTCTCGTCCTATCTGGGCGGGAAGAGCGCTAACAGGGGAGCCTGTACCCAAGCCTGTAGGCGGCTCTACGAGTCCGAGACGAAAAAGGCTTTTTTCTTCTCGCCTGACGATCTCCAGCTCATCGACTATGTGCCAGACCTCATCGATATGGGCATAGATTCCTTCAAGATCGAAGGCCGCATGAAGTCCGCCGAATATGTCGGCACGGTGGTCGCCGCCTATCGGCATCTCATCGACAACTGCCAGATCGACCGCGAACGCGCCCTCGCCAAGGCCAAAGCCATGCTTCAGTCGGATTTCGCCCGCAGGAAGACCACGTTTTTCGTCGGAAGCGACAATCCCGAATTCATCCATCCCGACCAGGCCGGCGGAACAGGTATACACCTGGGCAAGGTGAAGGACATCAAGGCGGTCGACGAGGAACGCTGGGCCGTGATGAGCGGTTTCGATGGGCTTTCGGAAGGCGACTCCATCCGCATTCACCGATCCGACGATTCTGGCAGGGTCACCGCGAAAATCAGGGGCATCAAGAAACAGGTGAACGGAATGCTCCTCAAGATGGACGGAGACTGGCGTCAGAACGACGATATCTACCTAATACAGACCGCGTCGATGGCGCGCAGGTACAAGAATGTCCTACCGCACAGCCTGGACAGATACAGGGCGTTTCCCTCCAGGGATGAAGCCCCGAGACCTCAATTCGCGATGCCCCCTAAAAAAGATTCCTCTTCTCTTCCAGCCGGATATTACGCCCTCGTGGGCAAGGTGGCCGACCTGCACGCGGTGCTGGCCGCCGCGCCCCAGAAAGCCATGATCGTCTTCGACAAGCTCAACGCGGAAGCCATGCGCAAGAATGAGTCGACCATCCCCTATAAGCGCGACAGGCTGGTGCTCTGGCTCGACCCCTTCTATCCAGAGAGCGATGTCGCGTGGTTGGAGCCCGAACTGGATTATTGGATATCCAGGGGCGTCCGCTGCATAGTCGCCAACAACCTCGGCCACCTCGGATATCTCCGGGGAAAAGACCTGGATATCATCGCTGGTCCCTGGCTCTACGCCTTCAATCTCTGGGCGGCCGGGTTTCTCTTCGATCAGGGTGTCCGCTACCTGATCCCGCCGATGGAAATCTCGAAGCAGAATTTCATGCGGATCGCCGAGAGCGTTCCGCCTTCGGCCATGATGCCCATTACCTTCTCCTATCCCCAGCTTTTCAGGATACGAGGCGACCTGAGCGTGAAATACGATTCTTCGAGCTTCATGGACCGTGACGGCGCCACGTACACGATGAATGGCCGTCGCGATTACACGGTTGTCGTGCCTGACAGACCCTTCTCCATTATCGATAGGACGGCCTTCCTTCGGAAAGAGCACATCGACAAGTTCATCCTCGACCTTTCAAACGCGAATCCGGCGCGCGGGCTGTTCAGGGATATCGCGAAGGCCGCGGCCGAGGGGAAAGTCCTTCCGGATGCCTCCCGTTTCAACTGGAAGGATGGTTTCTACAACGAAGACGAATCCGCGCAAGGTAAAGCCCCGCAGGATAAAGCGTAATAGGGCGCATCGGCGAAAAATTAAGCTTGACGCCGATGCCGCAGGGCTATATTCTGACTCAATTAATGAAACGCTGTTTTATTATTCTGCTCCGCTGGAAAAGGATGTACAAAGACCATGAGTGAATCGGCTGGAAAAGCGCTTGATATTCTCTTCTACCTGGCGAAAGTCGGCGGGGAAGTGAGTCTCGCCCGCATGTCGAAGGAGACAGGTATGAACAAGGCGACGGCCCTTCGGTACCTCTCCGTTCTGGAATCCCGTGGCGTCGTCGAAAGACGGCCCGGCGGATGGTCGCTCGGTCTATCCCTCTTTGAGTTGGGCAGCAAGGTTCCCGTTAGGGCCCTTGTCGTCGAAAAAGTTCGCCCCATCATAGAACGCCTGGCGAGAGAGTCGGGTGAATCGGTCAATCTCGCCTGCCTGGCCGGCGACAGCGCCATCTACCTGGACAGAGCCGAAGCGAACCGTAGCCTCCGCATGCGTTCCGCGCCCGGCGACAGGCTCCCCCTCTACTGTACCGGTGTGGGCAAGGCCATATTGTCCCAGCTGACGGAGGAGCGCATCCGCGCGCTCCTCGGATCCACCCCCCTGCCCAAAATCAACGAAACGACGCTGACCGAACCGGAGGATGTCATCCGGGAAGCGCAAAGAGCCCGCGAGCAGGGGTACGGCGTGGACCGCGAGGAATACGAAATCGGCCTCACCTGCTACGCCATGCCTCTCCGTCTGCCCGGTTCCGATTTCGCGGGCGCGGTGAGCATCTCAGGCCCTTCCGCGCGCATGAGGAGCCCCGAATCCAGGGAGCACTTCCTTGACCTGCTGAAGGCCGCCACCCAGGAAGCGCTCCAGGCCATAAGCCCCTACAACCTCACTCAGAACACGACCGCTCTGCCGGAATCCTCCAGCTCCTCGGCTTCCTGAGTTTGGGGGAGCGCTTCGTCGTCGTTTTTGCTTTCCGGCTTTATGGTTTTGAACTCGACATGTTCAGCGACGATTTTGATCTTTGCCCGCTGTTTGCCCTCGGGATCCACCCAGCGATCCTGCTTCAGCCTTCCCACGACGCGGACGCCCCGGCCTTTCTTGAGGTTCTGGGAACAGGCCGTGCCGAGACGCGACCAGGCTTCGATATCGAAGTAGGATACTTCCTTCTCGAATCCCTCCTCGCCGTTTTTATAGAAACGGTTCGTGGCGAGCGTGAAATCGCAGACCTGGCTGCCCGAGGGCAAGGTCTTGGTGTTCGGGTCCTTCACCAAATTCCCTTCGACCAAAATGCTATTGAGTGAATTCATAAACCCTCCTTGATCCTAATCCAGGGAAATGGGTCGCGCCGCGGCCGCGGCCATATCTCCTCGCATAAATGAGACGTCCCCAGCCAGGGTTTCCGATTCAAGAATTCGAGTATTTGCAGTAATTCCCAATTCTGCTATAGTCAGGCAATGACAGACTATTCCGGATATCTTTCACCCTTTTCCTGGCGTTACGGGACGGCCGAAATGCGTCGCCTCTGGAGCGAAGTGCACAAGCGCGAACTCTGGCGCGGCATTTGGGTGAGTCTCGCGAAGGTGGAATCTGGTTTCGGGCTCGCGACCGGCGAGCAGGTGGCCGAGCTGGAATCGCATTCCAGGGATATAGACATCGAGCGATCCCTCGCGATAGAGGCTGAGATACGGCACGACCTCATGGCCGAAATCAAGGCCTTCGCCGAACAATGCCCCAAAGCCGGCGGAGTCATCCATCTCGGGGCGACATCGATGGATATAGAGGATAACGCGGACGCCCTGCGCATACGCGAATCCCTGGTCCTCGTGCGCGCCAGGCTGGCCGAACTTCTGTCGATAATGGCCGACGCGATAAAGCGACACGCTAGGCTGCCCGTCATGGCTTTTACGCATCTCCAGCCGGCCGAGCCGACGACGTTCGGCTATCGCTGCGCCGTCTGGGCCCAGGACCTGCTCAGCGCCTATACCGACCTCACCGACCTTCAGGCTTCCATCAGGGGCAAAGGCTTCAAGGGCGCCGTGGGCACTTCGGCTTCGTATGGCGAACTTGTGGGCAAGAAAAACCTCCCTGCCTTCGAAGCCTCGCTCGAGAAGGAGTTGGGCATCGCCTTCTATCCCGTGACGACCCAGACATGCAGCAGGCTCCAGGAATACAAGACCCTCTCCGCGCTCGCGGAGCTGGGAGCGGCCCTCCACAAGATGGCCTTCGACCTCAGGGTCCTGCAGTCTCCCCCCATCGGGGAACTGTCCGAGCCTTTCGCGAAAAGCCAGGTAGGCTCGTCCGCCATGCCTTTCAAGCGCAATCCCATCGACGCCGAAAAAATCGATTCCCTGTCGAGGCTTCTCTCCAGCTATCCCCAGGTGGCCTGGAGCAACGCGTCCCTTTCCCTGCTCGAAAGGACCTTGGACGATTCCGCGAACAGGCGGACGATCCTTCCCGAAGCCTTCCTCGTCAGCGACGAACTGCTGAAGACGGCCAAGAAGATCATGGGCGGCTTCGTGCTCGACGAAGGCGCGATACGGCGAACCTACGAGCGCTACGCTCCCTTTGCATGCACCGAGCGGGTGCTCATGGCGATGGCGAAGACCGGGGCCGACCGACAGGAGACGCATGAGCGACTGCGCCGCCACGCCCTCACCGCATGGGCGGAAATCAAGGAAGGGAAAGAAAATACCTTGACGGCGGCGATTTCAGCAGACGTATTTTTCAGGAGCCAGCTGAACGAAGCGGAGCTTTCCTCCCTGATGAATATCGATGAATATCTGGGCGACTCGATCGAAAGGGCCGAAAAATTTGCCGACACGATCAAAGAGAAGATAGCGGTACTTGACTAAATTTTACCCTCGATGGTATTAATTTCTATGGGTAATCAATTTCCAGTTTATCGCTTTACGATACGAGAATTGCGTCCGGGGGCTCGATCCTCGGCTGTGATTGTGCGCGGTGCGCAACGGTTGGGCCTTAAAAAGGTCAGCGCCGTACTGCGCTCGGAAATTTACTTTGTGCGCGGGAAAATAGCGCCCGAGGAGCTTGATCTCCTCGGGCGTTTTCTTTTTTCGGACCCCGTCACCCAGGATTTCCATGTGGAAACCTGCCCGGTTTCCAAAGGCGACACGAAAAACGCGATCGAGGTCGCCTACCATCCAGGCGTGACCGATCCCGTAGCCGACGAGATCCTGCGTTCGGCGCGCGAATTGGGCATTTCGGGCATCGACGCCGCGTCCACGGGGCAGCGTTTCGAGATCGCCTGTACCGACGGCGGCGCGCTGAACGAAGTGGAACTGGGGCTCCTGGCTTCGAGGCTCCTCGCCAATCCCGTCGTGCAGCGCTACGCCTTGGGCTTCGTGGAACCATCCTTTCCCGGTTTGGACGAAGCGAGGATCGCCGTCGAAAAAATCCCCGTGCATGCGCTCGACGACGAAGGGCTCGCGGCGCTCAACGAGGAACGACGGGCCGCTCTCGATTTCGGGGAACTCGCGGCCATCCGCGATTACTTCGCCGCCGAGGGAAGAGCCTGTACCGATGTCGAATTCGAGATGCTCGCCCAGACATGGAGCGAACACTGCTTCCATAAAACCTTCAAGGCTATCATCGACGTCGAAAAAGGCGAAAAAGCCGGCCTTCCCAAACGCGTGGACAACATACTCCGTTCCTATATAAAAGCCGCCACCGATGAGATCGCCGCCCCCTGGATCGTTTCCGCGTTCAAGGACAACGCGGGCATCATGGAATTCGACGATGAATACGATATTTCCTTCAAGGTCGAAACGCACAACCATCCCTCCGCCATTGAACCCTTCGGCGGCGCGAACACGGGCGTCGGCGGCGTCATCCGCGACGTCGTGGCCGTGTCGGCCAGGCCCATCGCGGTCACGGACCTGCTCTGTTTCGGGATGCCCGACCTGGGCAAAGGGCAGGGCAGGGGCGGACCTGCCGTGGGCGGCCTTTCGGTCGACCATATCCGGACCGGGGTTGTGGCCGGCGTCCAGGACTACGGCAATAAAATGGGCATCCCGACGGTGAACGGCGGGATCCATTATCACGCGAAATACGCCGCCAATCCCCTCGTTTACTGCGGCTGCGCCGGCATAGCGCCCAAAGGCGCCTTCTTCTCCAAACCCCGCGTGGGCGACCGGATAGTGTCGCTCGGCGGCAGGACGGGGCGCGACGGCATACGCGGCGCCACCTTCTCTTCCATGACGATGGACGGTGCAACGCTCGACACGGCGGGATCCTCGGTACAGATAGGCGCGCCGATCGTCGAGAAAAAAGTCACCGAAATCATACTGGCCGCGCGCGACGCCGGACTATATACGGGTATAACCGATTGCGGCGCCGGCGGGCTCTCCTCGGCCGTCGGCGAGATGGCCTCGGAACTGGGCGGCGACATAGAACTATCGGAAGTCCGCCTCAAGTATTCCGGCCTCGCCCCCTGGGAAATCTGGCTCTCCGAAGCGCAGGAGAGAATGGTGATCGCCGTTCCCCCGGAAAACATGAAGGCGCTCGCCGCCCTATGCGACAGCAACGATGTGGAATACTGCGACCTGGGCCTTTTCACCGGGGACGGACGGCTTGTCGTGCATTACCGAGGCGAGCCGATTCTCGACCTCGACTGCGAGTTCCTCCACGGCGGAATGCCGCGAAGGCGCCTGACCGCGTCGGCGCCCAAAGTACCGGCGCCCAAAACGCCCGCGCCAAAGGCAATTTCCTCATCCTTGTTACCGCTCGAAACGCTCTACGCGGAAGTGATGTCCCACCATGCCATAGCCTCCAAGGAATGGGCGATAAGACGGTACGACCATGAGGTGCAGGGAGGGACGAGGATCGGACCCTTCGCGGGATCGACGCAGTCCGGACCCGCCGACGCCGCCGTAATAAAGCCCCTTGAGACGAAGGGAAGAAAAGGCATCGCGATATCCAACGGCTTCAATCCGCGCTACGGGGAGGCCGATTCGTACAACGCGGCGGCTTCCGCCATAGACGAGGCGGTGAGAAACGCCGTGGCGTCGGGCGCCGATCCCGACAGGATCGCCATCGTGGATAATTTCTGCTGGGGCGATCCGCGGAAGCCGGAGAACGTCTGGACACTCCTTAGAGCCGCCAAGGCCTGTCGCGATGTCTCGGTCGCGCACAGGGCGCCCTTCTTCTGCGGCAAGGACTCCTTCAACAACGAATTCGAAGGACCCGATGGATCGCGCATCGCCATCCCTCCCTCGCTCCTCATTTCAGCGATGGGAATCGTGCCGGACATCGCGCTCTCGCCCACCACCGACCTGAAATCCAAATCCGGAATTCTGTATCTGGTCGGGGAATTTTCGCCGGTATACCCGGCCTCCGTGCTTCAGGACATCCTGTCCGGGCAGGAGGGGAAAGGCGCGGCCCTGTCGGGCGAGACGAACTACGGCGGCTCAGGCCCCGATTTTTCCGCCATATCCCCCAATGTCTACAGGAAACTTCATTCGGCTATCCTGAAATCCCAGGTGCTTTCCTGCCACGATCTCTCCGAAGGCGGATTGGGCGCGGCGCTCGCCGAGATGTGCATAGGCGGCGGGCTGGGGGCAGATATCGACCTGAAGGCCGCGGAGAAAGCGGCCTTCGCCCTGACGGCGAGCGGCGAACCGAGGAACTGGCCGCATCCCGCGACGGGAAAGGACGAACTCCTTCTCTTCGGGGAAACGAACGGCTGCTTTCTCGCGGAAATAGCGCCGGAGAAAACGACGGCTTTCGAGGCGTCGATGGCCGGTCTTCCCTGCCGAAAAATCGGCCGCGTTTCCCGCGAATCCCGGATCTCGATAGCCCTGCTCGGCGGGAACGCGCTATCGGTGGACATCTCCCGGCTCGAAAAAGCCTTCGCGAGCGAGACATCGGCCGCTCTGGGAGATCAGCCGGGCGACGATGCCGGAACCGATATCGGAGGCGGAAAATGAAACCCAAGGCAATAGTCCTTCATGCCGCCGGGATCAATAGGGATACGGACGCGGCCTACGCGCTGGAGATGGCCGGCGCCGAAGTCAGGATTGTCCATGTCAACGAACTCAAGTCCGACAGGAGCATTCTCGTCGAAAGCCGGATTCTCGTGATCCCGGGCGGATTTTCCTATGCCGACGCTCTCGGCGCCGGCCGGCTTTTCGCCCTGGACATAGCCTCCTTTTTCAGGGACGAGGTGAGCGAATTCGTCGGAAAAGGCAAAGCGGTGATAGGCATCTGCAACGGATTCCAGACCCTTGTCAAGGCCGGAATACTGCCCGGCTTAGAGGTTGTTCCTTCCGACGGGGAAGAGCGTTATGCGACGCTAACCGACAACCTCAATCGCCGGTTCGAATGCAGATGGGTAACGATGAAAGCCGAGGAAAGCCCCTGCATCTGGACCAAGGACCTGGCGGCGCCGGTCGTATGCCCCATCGCCCACGGAGAGGGGAGGTTCCTCGTGAAAGACGAGGTTCATCTCGAGGCTCTGCTGGCGAAAAAACTCGTCGCGTTCTCCTACGCTCTCCCGGACGGTTCGCCCGCCGCCGGCAGATACCCGGACAACCCCAACGGCTCCGTGGCCGACATAGCCGGCATCTGCAATCCCGAAGGAAACGTCCTGGGTCTCATGCCGCATCCCGAGGACAATATTTTTTCCGGTCCGGGGGCGAGGGCTTACCGCGGAGGAAAGGCCGGCGGCGGCCTTGACCTTTTTGTCAACGGCGTGCGTTATGCGAAACAGTTATGAGGAGCTATATATGATGGAACGCGACAGAATCCAGGCGATGCTCCCCAAGGCTTTCATGGGCCTGGGCGAAGGGAAGAGAGAGAAGCATTCGGGAAAGGTGAGGGACTGGTACGTGCTGGACGATTCCAGCCGCCTCATGGTGACGACGGACAGGCTTTCCGCCTTCGACCGGATCGTCGCGGCGGTGCCCTGGAAGGGCCAGGTCCTCAACGAGCTTTCGGCTTGGTGGAACGAGAAGACGGCCGATATAGCCCCCAACCACCTCCTCTCCGTTCCCGATCCCAACGTTTCCATAGTCCGCGAAGCTTCCCCTCTCTCGGTTGAGGTGATCGTGCGTGGCTATATAACCGGCGTCACCTCCACGGCTCTCTGGCGCCGCTATTCCGAAGGCGAGCGGAACATCTACGGATACGGTTTTCCCGAAGGCCTGCGAAAGAACCAGCGTCTCCCTTCTCCGATAATAACGCCCACGACAAAAGCGGAGGCGGGGCAGCACGATGAGCGACTTACCATCAAAGAGGTGGTCGACAAGGGCTTCGTCGACGCGAAAACCTGGAATCGCGTGATGGAGATCGCGCTCGCTCTCTTCGCGAGGGGAACGGAGGTCGCCGAAAAGGCCGGGCTCATTCTCGTCGACACGAAATATGAATTAGGTCTCGACGCCGAAGGAAAAGTGATGCTCATCGATGAAATCCATACGCCTGATTCCTCGCGCTACTGGCGCCTCGGCAGTTACGCGGCGCGCTTGGCCGAAGGTCGCGAGCCCGAAATTTTCGACAAGGAATTCGTGCGGATGCGTTACGCGGAGACGGGGTACAGGGGCGACGGGGAAATTCCTAACCTGCCCGACGGCGTCTGGGCCGACACCGGCATTCTGTACCAGACAGCCTACGAGCTCCTGACCGGCCGAACCTTCGTCCCCGGCTCATATCCCGTGGAGCCCAGGCTTCTGGCGAATCTCGAAAAAGCGGGGATAAATCTATGAAGAAAAATCTCGCCGTCATTCTGATGGGCGCCAAGTCGGACTACGGCCATGCGGAGCGCATAATAGAATGGCTTGATTATTTCGGCATCGAGCACGTGACGAGAATAGCCTCGGCCCACAAGACGCCCGAAAAATTGCTGAATATTCTCGGGGCGCAGGAGAAACAGAGCGACAATGTCGCCTATATCACGATCGCCGGACTGTCCAACGCGCTTTCGGGAATGGTCGATTTCGCGACCGCGTTTCCCGTCATAGCCTGTCCTCCTCCCTGCGACGCGTTCGGCGGAGCCGACATTTTCTCTTCCCTGCGCATGCCTCCCGGCGTCGCGGCGGCCACGGTTCTGGAACCGCGCAACGCGGCTTTTTTCGTGGCTAAGCTTTTTGCCGCCGGCGATGAATCGATAAAGGCCAAGCTCTACGCGTATCACGCTGAGCAGCGCGAAAAGATCGATAGCGACGAACTCTCATTGAACGAAGATTCTGAAAGGAAAGGCGCGGCACGATGATGGAAGAAAATTGGCTGGTAGAGGACGATCCGCATGAAGAATGCGGCGTCATGGCCATTTACGCGCCGGGGAAGGACGCGTCGCGGCTCGCCTATTACGGGCTTTTCGCGCTCCAGCACAGGGGCCAGGAATCGGCCGGCATCGCCGCTTTCGACGGGAAGGTCATCAACTCGAAGAAGAATCTTGGCCTGGTGTCACAGGTGTTTTCCGAAGCCGATATCGAAAGCCTCGCGGGCGGCCTAGCCATCGGTCATAACCGCTATTCGACGACGGGTTCCTCGAACGTGCGCAACGCGCAGCCCTTCATCATAGATTCCCGCCACGGACCCATAGCTCTCGCGCACAACGGCAATATCGTCAACGCGAGCGATATCCGCAAAAGACTTCTGAACAAGGGCATCGGGCTCACCTCGGCGAGCGACACCGAACTTATGATCATGGATCTCGCGGGATCGGACAAGAAAGACTGGGTTTCACGCATTCGATCCACCATGGCTTCCTGGGTGGGAGCCTTCTCCTTCGTGGCCCTCACGCCGGACGGCGTTTTCGCCGCGAGGGATCCCTGGGGCTTGAGACCCCTCGCCTATGGATTCACCGCGGAGAAAGCCTTCGTCGTCGCGTCCGAAACCTGCGCCCTCTCGACGCTGGGCTGCCATGAAATCCATGAAATAGAAGCGGGACAGATCGTTTCCTGCGACGCGGACGGAGCGGTGAAAATTTCCGACGCGCCGGCGAAAACCAAAAAGAAACGCCTGGCCTCCTGCGTTTTCGAATTCATATATTTTTCGAGGCCGGACAGCGTATGGAACGGCCTTTCCGTCCATGAAGTGCGCAGGCGCTTCGGGGAGGAACTGGCCAGATCTTCGCCCGTCGAAGCCGATCTCGTCATTCCCGTCCCCGATTCTTCCATTTCCGCCGCGATAGGCTATTCGGGAGCCTCCGGCATCCCCTACGGCGAGGCCTTCGTCAAGAACCGCTATATAGGCAGGACCTTCATAGAACCCACAACCTTCCTTCGCAAGCGGGGCGTCTCCCTTAAATTCAACGTTCTCCACGATTCCGTGAAGGGCAAGAGGATTATCGTCATAGACGATTCCATCGTGAGGGGAAACACGATACGGCCCCTCGTCGCGTTACTGAAAAACGCCGGGGCAAAGGAAGTCCACGTGCGGGTAGCGAGCCCCCCGGTGAAATATTCCTGCATGATGGGGGTCGACATGGGCCAGCGCCGCGAGCTCATCGCGAATATTCTCCCCATGGCCGAAATGGCCAAGTGGAGCGGCGCCGATTCGCTCTCCTACCTGTCGCTCGAATCGGTGGGCAAGGCCATCGGCGATATCGACGACTATTGCACCGCTTGTTTTTCCGGGATCTATCCCTTCGACGTGGGGATCTCCGAATCCAAAGATAGGTTCGAATTCTGATGTCAGGAGTGAAGACCGCATGAAAATACTTCTTGTCGGATCAGGGGCCAGGGAACATGCCCTCGCGTGGAAGATGAGCGCCTCGCCGCTTCTCGACGCTCTGTACTGCGCGCCGGGCAACGCGGGAACCGCCCTATACGGTTCGAATGTCGACATCAGGGTCGGCGATGTCGACCGACTCGCCGAATTCGCCGCGTCAAAGGACATCGATCTCGTCGTTGTGGGGCCTGAGTTGCCGCTCGCCTTAGGGTTGGCCGATAAGCTTTCGGCGCTTTCACGCGATGGGCGGCCGCGGTGTTTCGGTCCCTCCTCGGCGGCCGCCAGAATTGAGTCCTCAAAATCCTTCTCCAAGGATTTCATGCGGAAATACGGCATACCCACCGCCGACTTCAGGGTTTTTTCTTCATATGATGAAGCGCTCAACTTTTCTCGGAACGCTCCGTGGCCTTTCGTCATAAAAGCGTCGGGGCTCGCCTCGGGAAAGGGCGTCTTCCTGCCGTCATCGAACAAGGAGACCGAAGACGCCCTCGCCATGATCATGAAGGACGGAAGGCTCGGCGATGCCGGCGCCGAGGTAATCATCGAGGAGCGCCTCGTTGGCGAGGAAGTCTCCATATTGGGCTTCTGCGATGGTTCCAGCGTGGGCGTCATGCCGCCCGCCCAAGATCATAAAAGGCTCCTTGAGAACGATGCTGGACCGAACACGGGAGGCATGGGAGCGATAGCCTCGGCGAAATCGGCTCCCTTCGGCCGTGCCCGGGGTTTCGCCGAGCTCTTCCTGAAGAAAGCCTGCGAAGGTCTCGCCAGCGAGGGGACGCCCTTTGTCGGCGTCCTGTACGCGGGGCTCATCCTCACGAAGGATGGCCCCAAGGCCCTGGAATATAACTGCCGCTTCGGCGATCCCGAGACGGAAGCCATCCTGCCGCTTCTGGAATCGGACATCGTCGAAATTTTCGATGCCTGCGCCAAAGGCAGTTTGGGAAACGTTAAGATTGATTGGGCAGACAAGGCCGCGGCCTGCGTCATAATAGCCTCTGAACGTTACGCGATCGATGCCAATGACGGCGCCCAGCGCGAGGTGAAGGACTTCGGCGGCCGTCCCGATTCCGTCCTCTTCCACGCGGCTACCTATCGCGACGGCGACGGCAAGGTGATGGCTTCGGGCGGAAGACTCCTCTGCGCTTCGGCCTGGGCGGATTCGGTCGATGAGGCGCTCGAGGAAGCTTACGCCAGGGTAGCGCGCGTAGAGGTGCCATTCTCCCGCTACAGAAAAGACATCGGTCGTGGCAAGACCTTCCTGACGCAGAACGGATGGGAAGGCAATCATTCATCGGCCGCCGCCGCTTCGGCGTCTGAGGCTCCGGCCGGAACCGCGGCGACGAAGGCGCCGGGCGGATCGGCCGCATCCTACGCCTCAGCCGGGGTCGACATCGACGCCGGCGATAGGGCGGTCGATCTCATGAGCGCCGCCGTCAAGTCCACCTACGGACCCGAAGTCCTCGCCGGCATCGGTTCCTTCGGCGGCATGTACGACGCTTCGGCGCTGAAAGCGATGGACGATCCCGTGCTCGTTTCCTCCACCGACGGCGTCGGCACCAAAGTGAAGCTCGCGGCCTTCGTCAAAAGCTATGACAGCGTCGGCCAGGACATCGTGAATCACTGCGTCGACGATATCTTGGTGCAGGGCGCGCGGCCCCTCTTCTTCCTGGACTATATCGCCACTTCGAAGCTCGATCCTTCCATGATCGCGGAGGCTGTCGGCGGAATGGCGGCGGCCTGCAGGGAGTCGGGCTGCGCCCTCATCGGCGGCGAGACCGCCGAGATGCCCGGCGTCTATATGCCGAACGAATTCGACGTGGCCGGCGCCATCGTCGGTCTCGCCGAAAAAAAACGGATGCTCCCGCTCAAGACGATGCGCGCCGGAGATCTCCTCCTCGGCTTTCCCTCGAGCGGACCGCATACGAACGGCTTTTCCCTTATCAGGAAGATTTTTTCGGAAGAGGAACTCCGCGGCTACGCCGAAATCCTGGGACGGCCCCTCGCCGAAGCCCTGCTCGCTCCTCATCGCTCTTATCTGCCGATCCTCTGGCCTGTTTTGCAGAAAGGACCCGGTCTCATAAAAGCCCTGGCCCACATAACGGGCGCCGGATTTGAAGGCAATGTGCCCAGGATTCTGCCGCCTCATCTCGATGCCCATATTAGGATGGATTCCTGGCCCATGCCTCCTCTGTTCCACCTCATTATGGAAAAGGGCGGAATCGACGAGCTGGAAATGTACAGGGTCTTCAATATGGGCATCGGAATGGTGGCCGTCGTGGCGCCGGAAGCCGTGGATTCCGTCGCGCGCCTGTCGGGCAATCCTTTCTACGTGATCGGCGAACTGAAACCCGGCGTAGGGGCGGCGATCATGGAAAAAAGCGGCCGCGTCGCGAAAATGGGCAGCCCGGCGATAGACGCAAGCGCGGATACATCCCGGGGCCGAGCGTGAACCCCTCGGGCGAAACGCGCTTCGTCGTGATGGTATCGGGCAACGGCTCCAACCTGCAGGCGCTGATCGACGCAATCGAAAAAGGCGAGGTGAAAGCCTCCATCGTCCTCGTAGTCTCATCGGATCCGGAAGCCTACGCGCTGCGGCGCGCGGAAAAGGCCGGAATACCGTTCATAGTCCTGCGATACAGCCGCGACCCGAAACTGGAGAAAGAGGCCTCGCGCGGGGCTTATGACAGGATGCTCGCCGAGACGATCGCGCCATATCGGCCCGATTACATATTCCTCCTCGGCTGGATGCGCGTCCTGAGCGCCGAGTTCACGGCGCGTTTTCCGGGCAGGATCGTCAACCTGCATCCGGCCTTGCCGGGCACCTTTCCCGGAACCCACGCGATCGAGAGGGCGTGGGAGGCCTGCGCCCGCGGCGAAATCACGGATTCGGGCGTCATGACCCACTTCGTCCCGGACGAACGCGTCGACGCGGGTCCGGTGATAGCGTTCGAACGGGTGGCGATCGGCGGGACCGAGTCGCTCGACGCCTTTGAGAAAAGAATGCATAAAACCGAACATCTCCTGGTCGTGCGCACGGCCGCGATGCTCGGCTCGATTTCCGGCGAAAGCGGAAAAGGAGTCTGAAGAATGCCTCAGGCAATACTATCTGTCCATGACAAGACGGGTCTCGTCGAGTTCGCCGGAAAGCTCTCGAAACTCGGCTGGTCCATTCTCGCCTCGGGCGGCACGGCCAAAGCTCTCAAAGCCGCGGGAATCGCCGTCGAGGAAATCGCCGACTACACCGGCGCGCCCGAGATTCTGGGGGGAAGGGTGAAAACCCTCCATCCCGCCGTGCATGGCGGGATTCTCGCGCGCGCGGCGAGCGAGGATCTCGATGAAATCCGGAAGCTGGGATACAAGGCCGTCGACCTCGTCGTCGTGAACCTTTATCCCTTCGAAAAGACGGTGGCCGATCCCGGCAGTTGCCGTTCCGACGCGATAGAGCAAATCGATATCGGCGGCGTGGCGCTCATAAGGGCGGGCGCCAAGAATCACGAGAGGGTGAGCGTCATCTGCGATATCGTCGATTACGAGCCTGTCCTGAAGGAAATCGAATCGGCCGGTTCCGTGTCGGAAACCACCAGGCGGAACCTCGCCGCCAAAGCCTTCGCGCGGACGGCATCCTATGACGCCGCGATAGCGGCCTGGCTCGCGGGCCAGACGCGAGCCGCTCCCGGGCCGCAATCCTCAGTCCATGCGCGTGCCGCGTCCCTTCCACAGACCGCCGACCCGCGGTCCCTGGAAGTCTCATTTACGCTCAGCGGCTGGAAAACCCAGGAACTCCGTTATGGCGAAAATCCGCACCAGAGCGCCGAACTCTATTCATTCGAGAAGGGGAGGGGGCCTTTGGGCGGCCGCGTCCTCCAGGGGAAGGAACTGTCTTACAACAACATTCTCGACCTGGACGCGGCCTGGCACGCCGTCAATCGCTTCCAGAGGCCGGCCATCGTCGTCGTGAAACATCTTTCTCCCTGCGGCATCGCGGAAGCCGAAAGCGCGGATGAGGCAGCCCTCCACGAAGTCCTGGAGCGCGCCATCGCCTGCGACCCCATTTCGGCCTATGGCGGCGTCATAGCGGCCAACTCCATTTTCACGGCCGACTGTGTCAGAAGCCTCGGCAAACTCTTCGCGGAATGCGTCGCGGCGCCCGGATTCGACGATGAGGCGCTGGAGCTTCTCGCGAAGAAGAAGAATCTCAGGCTCGTCATTCCGGGGAAAGGAACCCAGCGTTCGGAAATCAGGACCGTCCTCGGCGGCTTCCTGCGCCAGGACGTCGACGCGGGCGACCCCGAGGAAATCCAATGGCGCGCCGTGTCGAAAAGGGCCCCGACGGAAATCGAGCTGCGCGATCTCCGCTTCGCGTGGAAGGCCTGCATGTCAGTAAAGTCCAACGCCATCGTGTTCGCCAAGGGCGGCGCGACGGTGGGCATAGGCGGCGGCCAGCCCAACAGGGTCGATTCCGTGCGCATCGCCGCCCAAAGGGCGGGCGGGAAGGCCGCTGGCTCGGTGCTCGCTTCGGACGCCTTCTTTCCCTTTCCCGATTCGGTGGAAGAAGCCGCCAAGGCCGGTATCACGGCCATCGCGCATCCGGGCGGCTCCATCAGGGATCCTGAATCCCTAGAAGCGGCGGATAGGGCTGGCATCGCGATGGTGCTCGTCGGCGTACGCCATTTCAGGCATTAACCTAAACCAGTATACGGAGGATGAAGGAATGAACGAAGATATTTTCGAGTCGAACACGGCGCTGACCTTCGACGATGTGCTTATCGTGCCGGCCTACAGCGAAATTCTGCCTGCCCATATCGATACGAAGGTGAGAATAGCCCGCGACCTCACGCTCAATATTCCGCTGCTTTCGGCGGCGATGGACACGGTCACCGAGTCCGCCCTCGCGATCGCCCTCGCGAGGATGGGCGGGATGGGCGTCATCCACCGAAATATGTCGCCCGAACAGCAGGCCGGCGAGGTCGACAAGGTCAAGCGCTCGGAATCGGGCATGATCCTCGATCCCGTGTGCCTCGAAAAGGAAGCTTCACTCTTGGAGGCCCGCGAGCTCATGCAGAAATTCCGCATCTCCGGCATCCCCATCACGAGCGGGCCGGAAAAGAAGCTCGTCGGCATCCTCACCAATAGGGACATCCGTTTCTGCGCGGCCGAGGACTTCGACAAACCGGTGAGCACCTTCATGACGAGCGAAAGGCTGATCACAGCCCGCGTGGGCACGACGCTCGAGCAGGCCAGGAACATACTCCAGGAACACAGAATCGAGAAGCTGCCCCTGACCGATGAAAAGGGAAGACTCAAGGGCCTCATCACGGTGAAGGACATAGCCAAAAAGGCAGACTATCCCAACGCCGCCCTCGATTCCTCCGGCCGCCTTCGCGTGGCGGCGGCGGTGGGCGTGGGCTCCGACCTCGAGCAGCGCGTCGACCTTCTCGTGTCCAAGAAGGTCGACGCGCTCATCATCGACACGGCGCACGGCCACTCCAAGGGAGTCATCGAGGCGATAAAGAGAATCAGGGCGGTTGCGCCCGAACTCGCCATCATCGCGGGCAACGTCGTCACGGCCGAAGGCGTGGAAGCCCTGGTCAAGGCCGGCGCGGACGCCGTGAAAATCGGCGTGGGCGCGGGCTCCATCTGCACGACCCGCATAATCTCGGGGGCGGGCATGCCCCAGCTCTCCGCCATCTATCACTGCGCCAAGGCGGCCGAACGATTCAACATCCCCGTGATCGCCGACGGCGGCATCAAATTCTCGGGCGACATGGTGAAATCGATAGCGGCCGGCGCCCACGCGATAATGCTCGGCAACCTCCTCGCCGGTCTCGAGGAGTCGCCGGGCGAACTCGTCCTCTACAACGGCAGGCAATACAAGACTTACCGCGGCATGGGCTCGCTCGCCGCGCTGCAAGGCTATGGCAAGGACCGCTACGCGACCGGCATCGGCTCCTCGGACAAGCTCGTTCCCGAAGGCGTCGAGGGCATGATTCCCTATAAAGGCAAGCTTTCGGACTTCGTCTATCAGCTCATCGGCGGCCTGAGATCGGGCTGCGGCTATGCCGGCGCCGGTTGCCTCGAAAACCTGCGGACCAAGACCCGCCTCACCAGAATCACGAACGCCGGACTTATCGAGAGCCACGCGCACAACATAACCATCACGCGGGAAGCCCCGAATTACCAGAGGGGAGAGTGATCGTCGGCATCTAGAGCCCGCCCGACGTCTCAGACATAAACGGCGAAGGAGGACCCGAGAGGGCTTCCTTCGCCGTTTAATTTTATTCGCGAATGGATAATCGTTGATTGCGGCGATATACTTCCGATAAAGATTATAGGGATTTTTCTGTATCAAGGAGTCGTCATGATTGATTTTATAGTGTTGGGCGGGTGGGTTTTATGGGTTATCATGGCCCTTTCTGTCGTCGCCTGTTATATTATTATCGAGAGATTGCTTTATCTGCGCCGCATATCCGGCGATGAGGACAAGCTTTTTATCCGAATTAAAGCCAGCCTACTGCAGGGGCATTACAACGAAGCGCTCTCAATCTGCGATCAGAATCTTTCGCCTTTCTCGGCCCTGCTAAAAATCGGCATCGAGAATAGACATCAGCCCGAAGGCGTCCAGCGCGACATTTTGAAGGATGCCGCCGCCCTCGAGGCGCCGAAGCTCGAAAAGGGTCTCTCCACGCTCGGTACGATCAGCACGATTGCCCCCCTCCTGGGCCTTCTCGGCACCGTGACAGGCACCATGAGAGCCTTCGGCGTTCTCGGCAAATTCGGCGCTGTCAGCGACCCCTCGGCCTTGGCCTCCGGCGTCTCCGAAGCCCTGATCACGACGGTCGGCGGCATCGTGGTCGCCGTGCCGGTCATCATTTTTTACAACTTCCTGGTCAGCCGGGTGAACACCATACTGACCTTGCTTGAGAACCGCGTGAATATGCTCGTCATGCTGATCAACGCCGGCAACGGCGCTTCGAAAAAAAGCGATTCGGAGGGAGCATGAGCGTACGTCGTCTAAACCAGAGGGTCGGCGTCGACATGACGCCGCTCATCGATGTCATTCTCCAGCTCATCATTTTCTTCATGATTACGACCACATTCAGGTCGGCGCCGGGGATTTCCCTGGATCTTCCCGGCTCGAGGACGGCCCAATCCGTATCCTCCTCGGCGCTTCGCGTCACCGTCATGTCCGAAAATGAGATATATGTAGAGAAGACACGAACCGATCTCCAGGGACTCTCCACCATTCTAAAACAGCGCGTGTCCGGATCCGATTCCGGCAGCGTCAGGGCCGTGCTCGAAGGAAGATCGAGCGCGTCCTACCAACTCATCGTCTCCGTCCTGGACGCGTTCCGGATGAACGGCATAGAAAACGTCGGCCTCATCACGCGGAAGGAGAAAATAGTTCGATGAAGTCCCCATTGAGCTATGCCGAGCGGCAGGAAAAAAAACGCAGACGCGTCTCGATCGGCATAACCTTCGGGCTCTACAGCCTGGCGTTTGCAGTAGGCTTCGCGCTGAGCATCCTGAATCCTCAGGAACAAATGTTCGCGAATACCACGGTGATGATCAACCTGCCGGGACCTATCACGAATTCCATAGGGCTTGGCTCGATCAACCCTTCCGATAAAGGCGAAGAGGCGATCGAAGCCGAACCGACGGTGCCCGTGAAAGCGCCCGAGCCCGCCAAGAAAATCGATGAGCCCAAGGCCCAGATCCCGGAAAAAACCGTGGAAAAGCTAGCGCCCAAACCCGCGCCGACGCCTTCTCCCGCCCAGCCATCCGCGCCCGTCGCCAAAGCCGATGCTTCCTCCGTGATGCCAGCGGCGGAAAGCCCCAAGGCCGCCGAGACGCCCGGAGCCCCCTCGGCGCCGCTGCCTGAGGTAACGCCCCCCGGCCAAGTCGGCTCGGTGGCGGAAGCCGTACCCGTCGAGCCCTGGGTTCCGGGGCAGCGCGATCCGGGTTCGCATATCAGTTCGACCAATTCGATGCTCTTCGTGCCCGGAAAAGGCACGGTCCCCTGGACGGGGAGCACGACCAGCATCCACAAGTCCGAAAAGGGAAGCTCTTCTGATACTATGCTGGGAGGTTCCCAGGGCACGGTCGGGCATAATATTTATTCGCCCATCTATTCCAGCATGCCCCTGCCCCGGGTGGTTTCGGCTTCCATATACAATTCCATTCCCAACCTCATCCAGCCGCCCAACACCGTCATCTATTCGGCCCAGGCGAGAAAGAAGGCATTTACCACCTATTACGAGTTCGATGGATCGGCCTACCGGCTCAAGACGGAAGTATCCCTCGATCAGCGCGAACCACTCTGGCAGATTCTGGAAGACGCTGGCTATAACATCGCGGACGCCGACTACAAGAAAAACAAGAATCTCGCGCCCGTCGTGATAGTATTCACGATCACCAGCAATAACCAGATCAGGGGCGCCGACATTTACCAGTCATCGGGCGATCCCGAGATAGACAGGGCCGCCCTCTATGGATTCAAGCGCGCGGTGTTCTGGAACAAGACCGGCGAGACGGTGCCCGGCCGTTTCACCTATCGATTCTAGAAAGATTGAAGTAGTCGGCGTAGAGTTTTGCCCTGAAAAACGCGTCGACGACATCGGGCGCGAACTGCTTTCCTCTTTCCGCCTTGATTTCATCGAGCACTGCATCGAGGGGCAGTGCTTTTCTATAGGGGCGGGACTGCGCCATCGCGTCGAAGGTGTCGGCCAGCGTGATGATGCGGGCCAGCGGATCTATATCCTCTCCGGCGACCCCGTCCGGATACCCTTTGCCGTCCCAGCGTTCGTGATGGTGCCTGACGCCATTGATCGCGGGGGCGAAAAACTCGACGATCGAAAGGATCTGGGCGCCTATGAGCGGGTGCATCTTTATGACTTCGATCTCTTCGGGATCGAGCGAACCCACTTTATTGAGAATCCGTTCCGGAATGCCGATTTTACCGATGTCGTGAAGCAGCGCGGCGAACTCCAGGGGTTCTATCTGGTCTTCCGGCAGCTTGAGTTCCCTGGCCAGCCTCACTGCCAGACTTCGCACCCTTTCGCAGTGTCCCTGGGTGTACTGATCCTTCGCCTCGATGGTTTCGGCCAGAGCCTGGACCGTCTGCATGTTGGCCTGTTTCAGCTTGCCGTATGTTTCCTTGAGCTCCAGCGTCTTGGATTGCATGGTGCGCTCAAGGGAAAGTCGATATTCTTCGTTCTTCTTATCCTGCTCGAGTTTTTCCCTGATGATATCGCGGTACCGGATGGCCTTGGCTATGGTCTCGGCTATGTGTTCCAGTCTGCTCGGCTTCACGAGGTAGTCGAAGGCGCCATTTTTCATCGCGTCCAGGCCCGTGGCGAGGTCGCTGTACGCGGTGAGCATGATGACGGGCGTGAGCGGCTTGATTTCCCTGATTTTCGGCAGGGCTTCCTTGCCCGAAAGAATGGGCATTCTGATATCGAGGAGGATGCAGTCCGGGTCCAATTCGCCCGACGCGAGCAGGTCCAGCCCTTCCTGGCCGTTCGTGGCCATGCTCACGGCGAACTCTAGCCTTTCGAGGCCTCGCGAGAGAACTTTGCGGATGGAAGGATCATCGTCTATAACCAGAATCGTGCGTTGCTTTGCTGCGGTCATTTTTTCCTTTCCGTCCACGTGACGAGAACCCGTCTGTCCTCACTCAGTCACGATGCGACCGTCCCTTCCTCATGCGCGGCATCAGGAAGGGGACACTTTTTTTATAATCTTCATATCCACGGAAGACCTTGGGAAAAGTGTAGCAATCTTGTATGAATATTAAAAGCAGATCGAGGCCAATCATGATGAAAATTGTAAAGAAATTGGATCGAAATCCTCTCAACGCGCCGATGGACGCGACGAGGAAGGAGAACCACCAGAATCCCGGATGCCTGCAGAGGCCATAGGTGCCGCCTGAGTATGTCTTTGCAGGACTCAGGGTTCCTTTTCTTTTGGCGATCTCCAATTCGAAGAATACCGACCAGAGAAGAAGGGTGAAGGAGGCCAGGGCGACGGCGACTAAAAGCGCGGAGACGAGGGCTCCTGGCCGATCCGCCCCCCACTCGCCATAGTCGATCGCCGAGTTCTGCCCTCGCCATCCTAGGCCTGGTAACAGCGCCATACAGCCGATCGACCCTCCCACGGCCATGTACCCGGAGGCATGGAGAGCCGAAACGCCTCTTTGGCCCTTTACCCAAAGGATATCTGCCATGAAGAGAAGCAAAAAACCTGCCGCCGCAAGCGAATCTTGTACCATTGTGAAATCCATTATGCTATAGTATCTTCTGCTTTGCCAGATAAAAGTAGATTCCAGAGGTTTCGGCATGATATTGGACGCATCGTCGCTCATTCCGGCATTGTCCTTCATTATTTATATCATCTTCATCATTTTCGGCCTCTACAGCCGAAAAGAGAAAGTGGACACCTCATTCCTCCAGTACATGTTCTTCATGGCCCTGTGGAGCTTCGGCTCTTTTATGATGCACGCCAATACGGGGCTTTTCGTCCCGCTCTTCTGGAACAAGGTCATGCTTTTAGGGTTATTCGGCGGCCCCATTTCCTTCCTTCAAACCATGATCTATCTTTCCGGCACCGAAAAGAAACGATATCAAGTATTTTACTATTTGGGCTATATTATTTATCTATATCTGGCCTACCTCAACCTTTCGGGCAAGGTTGTCGCCGACGCGGGCTTCGATAAAAGCGGATTCTACTACATCCTCGGCAGCGGCTCTATTCTGGCCTATTCCCTGTCCTACTTCTTCCTCGGCCTATCCATTCTCCTGCTGACGCGTCAGCTGACGCGGAGCGACAACAAGTTCAAGAAAAAGACGCTGCGCCTTCTCATCATCGGCGCCGCCATCATCGTGGTCGGAGTCGCCGCCAACCTCTACAAACCCATCGGGAAATATCCCATCGATCTTCTCGCCACGACGATCAACGCGGCGATCATCTTTTTCGCGGTCTACAAATACCGCCTCATTCACTACTCCTCGGCGATGCTCAACATCATCCTCACCATCTTCGTCTCGCTGCTGACGAGCGCTCTCTTTCTCTTTTTCTTCATGCCGGTTTTCCACCTCGACCGCGCGATTCCCTTTCCGCGGGTGCTTCTCCTGGCCCTCATCCTTGGATTCATCACTTCGATAATCCTTTCCCCTCTCCGGACGACGACGCTTTCCTTCCTCGAAAGGATCTACGGCGGCAAGACCTTCACCTACTACCAGAGCCTGCGCGTGTTTTCGGCGAGCCTCACGTCCATCGTGGACCTCGAAACCCTTGGCAATCTCACCATGGAGAAAATCACCTCCACCTTCGGTCTCGAGTGGGCCCTGATGCTGGTCAACGATTTCAACGACAGGAACTACAAGCTCAATGTGGCCAAACAGCTGCCCTTCGATGGGCGGATCATCGAAGGACAGGATCAATCGATAAGCGTGAAGCGCGGGAGCGAGTTCATCAAGGCGTTCGCGACGCATCAGGGTGGCGAAAAGAGCGAAATGCAGTACCTCTACTTGCCGCAGACCATGATCGACGTTTCCCTCGAGAGGGGTGACGTGACCGAAACCCTCAAGGCGAGCCTCATCCTCCCCCTCAAGTTCAAGGAACGCCTGAACGGCTTTGTCATCCTAGGGCCGCAGGTCGACAAGGACTACTACAACCAGTTTGACCTGGAAATGCTCCAGCTGCTGAGCGTCCAGTGCTCGGTGGCCCTGGAAAACGCGATCACCTTCGAGCGGCTGAAGCAGCAGCAGAAAAGGCTTCAGAACATCAACAATCAGCTGGAAATCAGCCGGAACAAACTCGAAGCCTTCTTCGACGGCATCACGACGCCGATCACCATTCAGGATATCAATTACAATATCATCGAGGTGAATTACGCCGCGCGCCGCTATTTCGAGAAATCGACCGAGGAACTGATCGGAAGCAAGTGCTACAAGGTGTTTTTCAACCGGGACAGACCCTGCCTCGAATGCCTGGCGCAGGACTGCCTCCACACGCGCCTGCCCTTCAACGCGGAACGGCAGGACGTGAAGGGATTGCTCACCTTCTCGCTCAACTTCTATCCCATACCCGTCCCCAAGACGGCCACGCCCATTTTCCTGGAGTTTTTCCAGGATATCACCAAGCAGAAGACCTTGCAGGATGAGCTTATCCAGTCGGAGAAGCTGGCCGGCATCGGCACCCTGGTGTCGGGCATCGCGCACGAGATCAACAATCCCCTCGGCGCCATTCTGGGGACGGCCGATCTCATGCTTCCCGAGACCACCGAGGGAAGCAGGCTGCAGGAATACACGCAGGATATCGTGCGCTACGCCCAGAACGCGGCGGAAGTAATCCAGGACCTCATGGTCTACTCGCGCAAGACGAGAAGCCAGCCCGACATGGTCAATATCGTGACCATTCTCGAAAACTCCCTTAAGCTCGCCATGCGCGGCATGGATTTCGGCTCGATCACGGTGAAGAAAAACTTCAATCAAACGAACGAGGTTCAGGCTAACGCGACCGAGCTGCAGCAGGTCTTTCTCAATCTCATCGTCAACGCCGTACAGGCCATGAACTCGGACGGAACCCTTACGCTGGCCGCGAAACAGGAAGACGCCGATGTCATCGTGACCATCAAGGATACGGGCGTCGGGATAAAGAAGCAGAATCTCGACAAGGTTTTCAATCCTTTCTTCACGACGAAAGATCCCGGAGCCGGCACTGGGCTGGGATTGAGCATAGCGCACCACATCGTGTCGAAGCTGGGGGGTAGGATCATCATAGACTCGGAAGAAAGGCAAGGCACAACCTTCCAGATCGTTCTCCCCGCGGCCAACATGGAACGGAACAAGATCCGATTCGTCCACGCGAAGGATACGCGCCAGCTCGAGGACAGCTTCTATCTCCAGCGCAAGGTTCTCGTGGGCGAGAAGGGCTATCTGGAGGAGACCATCCACCGGAGCGAGGACGAGAGCGCCTTCCACCTCCTGGCCTACAAGGGAATGCAGCCCGTCGGCACGACAACGCTTCACTTGAGCGAGGTCGAGGGTGAAATCCCGATAGAGAGCAACTACGACCTTTCAGAGTATATGGATGGGACTCCCTACGCGGAAATTGACCGCCTGGCGATCATCAGGGAAGAGCGCGGCTCGATCGTGCCCTTCAGCCTCATGGTACTATCCTACCTCTACATCAGGGGCAAGGGTGTGGACAAGATGTTCCTCGATGTCTTCAGCGACGAGACGAAGCTCATCCGGATGTACGAGAAGCTGGGCTTCAGGGTGATCGGAACCTACAACAGGCCGCTCTCCTGCACCGTGATGATGCTGAACCATGAGTCGAACTACATCGACACCGTATCGAAGATGGAGCATTTCGTTCAGAGCTTCTTTTCGCGCCTCATCCCGAAGCTGGAGTTCGACGGCGAGGACAAAGAGTATCTCTACAAGACCATAAACGAGATAAACAAGAAAACGGAGCGGATAGGCGAAGGCGTCGAGCGGGACCCGAAAGAGAACGAGGCTTAAGCGACGTTAAAGCGAAACGTAAGCGAAGCTCAATAGAATATCGTGCGCTGCGTCCTGGCCGATGAATAGATTCCTTCGATGATTTTCACCGCTTCCGCGCCGTCCTCGCCTGTGACCTTGGGCTTCCCGCCCGCGGCCGCGGCCTGGGCGAAATCGTCGATCTGAAGCGAGAAAAAATACCAGGTCGGCTCGATTTTCGAAAAGAAATCCTTATCCTCGCGTTTCCAGACCTCAATCATCTTTTCCTGGCCCGGAATGGTCCAGATGTCGTTGTAGGGTGGCTCCAGGACGCCGCTCATCCCCGCGATGAACATGGCCCCGCCGTCGGTTTGCACGCCCGCCGAGGCGCCCGAGCTTCCATGCACGCAGACTTTGGCGAAAATGCCTGGTTTCTGTGAATTGGAGACGAAGATGGAGCCGAGGCCGCCATTCTTGAAGTGGACGGTCGCGACGGCGCTGTCGTCGACTTCGATGTAGGGATGGTTGGCGTTGATCCAGCCGCCAGAGACGCCCGAGACGGGGCCCATGAACCAGGAGAGGAGGTCGAACTGGTGGGGAGCCTGGTTGACGATGACGCCGCCGCCCTCGCTTTCCCAGGTGCCGCGCCATGGGTCGGAGTTGTAGTAGGCTTCGTCGCGCCAGCCCAGGATGGTGACCTGGCCGAGGAGGGGGGCGCCGAGGAGGCCTTCGTCGATGGCGCGCCTGATGCGCTGGGTGGAGGGGTACCAGCGGCGCTGGCAGATGACGCCCAGATTGCGACGTGCGGCGAGGGCGGCGGCGTTCATGGCGTCGCAGTCGGCGACATGGAGGGCCATGGGTTTTTCGACGAGGGTGTGGAGCCCGGCGCTCAGGCACTCGATGGCGCAGGCGGCATGGAGCGGATGGGGGGTGGTGACGATGACGGCCTGGACGCCGTCGCGGTCGGCCATCTCGGCGGCCGAAGAGCGCGCCTCGATGCCCCAGCTCCTCGCGAAGGCTTGTGCTTTGGCCGTGTCGCGTCCGCAGACCGAGACGAGGATGGCGTTTTCGCTCGCGGCGATGGCTTTCGCGTGGAGCTGGGCTACCTTGCCGTAGCCGTACAGGCCGAATTTGATCTTGCCCATGCCTTCTTTCCTCCTGAACTCAACTGTGGCGTCGATGGCGCCGGCAATACTGGTGCGGCGGATGCCCCGGGGCGGCCGCCGCGCGAGGGATGCTCCGGCGCCGGCAATCCAAGCGCGGCGCCGGAGCTGGGGTGGGAGGCGCAGCGCCGGGGGGATGCCCCGACGTCGCTGCGCCTCCTTCAGGGCTCGAGCACGACTTTGAGCAGGCCTTTTTCGCGGGCGTAGAGCCTGGCGAACCAGGAGGCTCCCTCGGAGAGCGGCGCGATCGCGCTTATTATGGACTTCGCGTCGATCTTGCCGCGCGCGAGGAGGTCGAGCACGAGGGGGTATTCGCCCGCCATGGCGCAGGAACCATAGAGCGTTAGCTGCCTCGTGACGATGGCCTGGAGAGGCATTTCCACGCTGGGGCTCACGTTGCCGATGAGGGTGACGGAGCCGCCCTTGCGAACGGCGCCGATCGCGGTAGCGATCGGCGCCGAAGCGCCCACCGCCTCGAAGGCGCGGTCGAAGCCGCGGCCGCCCGAGAGTTCGAGGATGGCGGCCTTGGTCGCGGGGGAGGCGGGGTCGAGGGCGGCCGACGCGCCCGCGACGAGGGCGGCTGCCCTCCGTTCGGGGTCGGTTTCCAGCGCGAGGATCGTGCCGGCGGAATGAGCCCTAAGTATCTGGATGAGAAGGAGCCCGATAAGGCCGGCGCCCACCACGACGAGAGAATCGCTCATCTTTATGGGAGTGATGGCGGCCGCGTGGGCCGCGACCGCCGTCGGCTCAGCGATCGAGGCGGCCGCGAAATCCAGGGCTTCGGGCATCCTGTAGAGAATCCTCATGGGAAGGACGATATATTCGGCGAAGGCGCCGTCCCGCCGGTAATCGCCGCAGGAGACGCCGAGCACCTTCCTGTCGTCGCAGAGGTTCACCTCGCCGCGCTTACAGTAGAAACACTCGCCGCAATATTCGGTGGAATCGAAGGTGACGCGGTCTCCCACCCTGAAATCCCTGACGCCGGCGCCCGCCTCGACGATCTCTCCCGAGGCTTCATGTCCCATCACGACGGGAGGAATGCGCCTCCCCGTCGAGCCGTCCATGCCATGGACATCCGAACCGCAGATGGCGGCCGCCCGCACCCTGACGAGCACGTCGTTTTCATCCCGGAGCTTGGGGTCTGGATAATCGCGGAAGGAAAACCTCATGTACTCTTCGAGGACGAGCGCTTTCACCGCTGAATCCTCGCCGAGCCGCCCTTCGCGAAGGAAACCACCTGATCGAGGGTAGCCATGGTCGTGTCGCCGGGGAAGGTCGTGAGGAGGGCGCCGTGAGCCCAGCCAAGGGCGAGCGCCTCCTGCGGATCCTTGCCTTCGAGCAGACCGTAGATGAGGCCGGCCGCGAAACCGTCGCCGCCGCCGACGCGGTCGTACACGTCGAGTTCGGCGGTCGGGGCCGCGTGGCGCTCGCCCTCCAGCCAGAGAACGGCGCTCCAGAGATGGCGGTTGGTGGACTTGACGTCGCGCAGGGTCGTGGCCACGGCCTTCACGTTCGGCCAGCGTCCCGTGACCTCCTCGATCGTCCTGTAGAAAGCTTCGGGATCGAGCTTCGAGGCCTTGTGGATATCGGGCCCCTTCAGGCCCAAGCCCATCTGGAGGTCTTCCTCGTTGCCGACGAGCACGTCGACCTGTTCGGCGATGCGGCCGAGAATCTCGGGAGCCGATGAGGTTGAGCCGTTGGCCGCCCAGAGCTTGGCCCTGTAGTTGAGGTCGAAGGAGACGATGGCGCCCGCTTTCCTCGCGGCCTTCATCGCCTCGATGACGAGTTCGGGCGTCGTCGCCGAGAGGGCTGAGAATATGCCGCCCGAATGGAACCAGCGTAAGCCCTTGGAGAAAATGGCGTCCCAGTCAAAATCGCCCGGCTTGAGAAGGGCCGCCGCCTCGTTCGCCCTATTATAGAAGACGACGGGAGCCCGCACGCCCTGTCCCCTGTCGGACCAGACCTGGGCCATGTTCGGGCCGCGCACGCCATCGTGTCTGAAACGCTTGTAGATGCCCTGGACGTTCATCTTGCGGGCTTCGCTCTCGATTTTGGCGCCGATCGGGTAGTCCACCATGGCGCTCGCGATGGCCGTTTTCTGGCCGAAGCAGCGGGCGAGGTTGGCCGCGACGTTGAACTCGCCGCCCGACACATGGATCTGGTAGGTATCGGCGAAACCGAAGGGAACGATGCCCGGATCGAGCCTCGTGACGAGGGCGCCCAGGGCGAGGAAATCGAGGGAATCCGCCTTCTTTGGCGTAATTTTCATGGCTGACATTCTATGTACCTCCTCAAGCTGTATAGGTGGACGCCGCGGTCGAACCGCCGTGCCCGGTCCAGTTCGTATGGAAGAATTCGCCGCGCGGCCTGTCGATCCTTTCGTAGGTGTGGGCGCCGAAATAGTCCCTCTGGGCCTGCAGCAGATTGGCGGGGAGCGTTTCGGTCCTCAGGCCGTCATAGTATGAAAGGGCGGTGTAGAGCGCGGGAGCGGGGATTCCCGACATGGCGCATTCAGCGACGACCCTGCGCCAGCTGTCCTGGCTGGCCGCGAGCTTCGCGGCGAAGAAGGGGGCTAGGATGAGGTTCGCCAGCTTTCCGTCCGCGTCGAAGGCTTCCTTGATCTTGCCGAGGAAAATCGAGCGGATGATGCATCCGCCTCTCCACATGAGGGCGATGGGGCCGAAGTCGAGCTTCCAGCCGTATTCCTTGGCCGCTTCCTTCATGAGAAGGAAACCCTGGGCATAGGAAACGACCTTCGCGGCATAGAGCGCCGCGCCCAGGTCGGCGAGGAAGGCTTCCCTGTCGCCCTTAAATGGCTGGATCGCCGGTCCTTTCAGTATCTTGGACGCCGCCACGCGGTCGTTTTTCGCCGCCGAGAGACAGCGGGCGAATACGGATTCGCCGATGAGCGTGAGCGGAATGCCAAAATCCAGCGCCGCGATGCCGGCCCATTTTCCCGTGCCCTTCTGGCCCGCGGTGTCGAGGATCTTGCGCACGAGAGGCTGTCCATCCTCGTCCTTGAATTTCAGGATGTCCCTGGTTATTTCCACGAGATAGGAGTCGAGGTCTCCCTCGTTCCACTTCGCGAAAACCGCGCTCATCTCGTCTTCCTCCATGCCGAGCTTGTCGCGCATGATCTGGTAAACCTCGCAGATGAGCTGCATGTCGCCGTACTCGATGCCGTTGTGGACCATCTTCACGAAATGACCGGCTCCGTCGGATCCCACCCAGTCGCAGCAGGGACTCCCGTCCTCGACCTTTGCGGCGATGGCCTGGAATATGGGCTTTATGAAGGGCCAGGCCGCGGCCGATCCTCCCGGCATGAGGGAAGGTCCCAGGAGAGCGCCTTCCTCGCCGCCGGAAACGCCGGTGCCGATATAGAGGAAGCCTTTGGCCTCCACTTCCCTGCAGCGCCGCATGGTGTCCTGATAATTCGAGTTGCCGCCGTCGATGATGATGTCGCCCTTGTCGAGATGGGGCAGCAACTGGGCTATCGTGTCATCCACGGCCTGGCCAGCCTTGACCATCATCATGACCTTGCGGGGCGAGCCGAGCATCCCCGCGAGTTCAGCCGGCGAATGCGCGCCCTGAATCTTTTTGCCCGCGCCCCTGCCGGCGATAAAATCGTCTACCTTGCTCGTCGTCCGATTGTAAACCGCCACGGAAAAACCCTTGCTTTCCATGTTGAGCACGAGGTTTTCCCCCATCACCGCGAGTCCTATAAGACCAATGTCAGATTTCATATTTCCTCCATTCCCTATTCTATTATATTCTTCTGCCGGCTATCGCCGAACGCATTTTCTCCACGTTTTTCAGGCCCTTTTCCTTGAGAAACTCCATCGCTTCTATATAGAGCGAATCGATGATGGCCAGCTGGGCTATCCTGGCCGAGAATGCCTCGGAGATGACTTTTGCTCCCGGCGCGGCCGAGAGCAGCACGAAATCGGCGTTTCTGGCCAGAGGCGAAAGATGATAGGTCGTTATGGCCGCTACCTTGCATCCCGTTTTTTTCAGCACGTCCACGATGGCGAGGGTATCCTTGTTGGCGCCGGTGTTGGAAATGACGAGGGCGATATCCCCGTTTTCGGCCTGTGAGGCCACCATGAGCTGGAGATGGAAATCCTCGGCCGTCTGGCAGCGAATGCCGGATCGGACGAATTTATGGAAGGCATCCTTGGCGACGACGCCCGAGCCTCCGAGCCCGAAAACGAAAAATTCAGGAGCTTCACAGGCCAACCGCGCCACTTCCCGCAGACGGCTCCTATCCAAAAGCTTTTCGGTCATGTCGAGGGCGCTCCTCGCCGCGCTGAAGGCCACGGTGACCGGGTCCTCAGAGTCGTCGACGGCGGTTTCGTAGTAGCGCGATTCGGGCGCCAGGGTTTCGGTGGCGAGGGCGATCCTGAACTGCTGATAGCCCTCGTAGCCGAGCTTTTTCACGAAGCGCAGTAGCGTGGAGACCGAAACGCCTATGCTCGACGCGAGTTCCTCGATGCTGGGGTGCACCGCTTCGGCCGGATGGGAGAGGATGTAGTCGGCGACGGTCTTTTCCTTGCCGCTGAAAGAGTCGGCCAATGAATGTATGAGGTAGATGCAGCTTCGCTCCACTGTTCTCCCGCCTTCCATAGTCAGTGTTGTACCATTGCCCCTCATTTGTGTAAAGCATATCGTGAAAAAAATAATCTTTTAAAAGAAAAAAACTTTCATACTGAAATCTTGACGGCTCGCCGAAAGGATAGGATACTACCAAATAGCAATAACGTACGCTGAATGAAGGAGGCCTTCATGAAAGTCAAGTTTATCGCGCTGGCGCTGATGCTCGCCGTCGTGCTGGGAGCGGGCGCCCAGACCAAGGAAATCCGCGTTCTGCTCGCGAACCATCCTTACGGCGAACTGCTGAAGACGATGATCCCCGAGTATGAAAAGGCGAGCGGCGTCAAAGTGAACGTCGAAAGCCTGCAGGAAAGCCAGCTTACCACGAAGCTGACGACGGAATTCGCCACCAATTCCTCTTCGGCCGATGTCTTCATGACGAGGCCACTGCAGGAAGGCAAGATGTTCTATAAGAACGGCTGGTACGAGCCGCTTCCCGGCTACGATTTCTCCGACTATCCCGAGAGCGCCATGGGCGTCGCCAGATTCGGCAGCAAACCCTACATCGTTCCCCTCGTCACCGAGTGGCAGGTTCTCTACTACAGGAAGGATCTTCTCAAGAAGGCCGGACTCTCCGTGCCCAAGACCTTCGATGAGCTCGAAAAGGCCGCTAAGGCGCTCAAGACCGCCGATGTGGCCGGCTTCGCCTCCCGGGGAAAGGGCGCCGCGGCGGTGACACAGCTTTCGAGCTATGTCTATAACTTCGGCGGCCGCTACCTCGACAAGGGCGTGGCCGTCTTCGACAAAAAAGAAGCGATAGACGCCATACGCTTCTACGGCAGAATGCTAGGTAACTACGGCCCCACGGGCGTCACGTCGATGTCCTGGGAAAACATCATGCCGCTGTTCCAGGCCGGCAAAGTAGCCATGTGGACGGACGCGTCCGTTTTCTACGGCCAGATCGTCGATCCTTCAAAGAGCCAGGTTCCGGCCGAGAACGTGGGCATCGCGAATCTCCCCGCCGGCCCCAAGACCAACGCTCCCTTCATTGTCGTCTCTTGGGGAATGGCCGTGGCTCGCCAGTCCAAGAACAAAGCCGCCGCCATGGACTTCATCAAGTGGGCGACGGGCAAGGACCTCGCCAAGGAAGGCCTGATGGCTAACATCACGATGGCGCGCAACTCGGCCTGGGCCGACCCCGACGTGAGGGCGAAAGCCAACGCCGAGCTCGTGGCCTCGCAGTCCTTCGCCGCGAAGAACGGATTCCCCTTTGACCGTCCCTACATGAGCGCCGTCGGCAATGCCCGCGACCTCATCGGCGAAGTCATCATCGAGTCCATCAACACCGCCGGCACTTCCACAAAACTCGAACTGCTCGCGAAACAGAAAGCCCAAGCGGTCAACGAACTTCTCGAGGATACCGGAGAGTACGGCGTCTATTGAGCCTACAAGGCATGGCGACCCTGCGCGGCGTCGCGAGGTCGCCGGCCCCTAACCTTCGATTGGGGCGGGGAATTTTCCTTCCCGCCCCCGCCATCCCGCGGCATCCGGCCGCTCTCATCATCATGTTCGCGTTTTCCCGGAGGTCGATATGACCAAGAGCGGTTTCGTCGAACGGAACCTGAAAATACTCTTTCCGCTGCCTGCGGTGGTCTTCGTCGTCGTCATGATGCTCTTTCCCATACTCTATACGCTCTTCCTCAGCTTCACGAACTGGAATCTCACCTCGGGCATGCCCCTCAGCCTCGTATGGCTGAAGTCCTACGGCAGGGTTCTGCGCGAACCCCGCTTCCTGAGCGCCATAGGCAGGACTTTCACGTTCACGCTGCTCTCGGTCGTGGTGGAAACCATCGTCGGCTTGGCGCTCGCCCTTCTTCTCAATAGGGAGTTCAAGGGAAAATCGGCCATGAAGCTCATTCTCCTCCTCCCCCTCGTCGCCACGCCCGTAGCCATCGGCATCGTGTGGAACCTTTTCTTCGATCCGACGATCGGATTCGCGAACTATGTCCTCGCGCTCTTCGGCCTGCCCAAATCGGCCTGGGTGTCGAGCGCCGAGACGGTCATTCCCTCCCTGGCCCTCGTGGATATCTGGCAATGGACGCCCATGATCACCCTGATCGTCCTGGCGGGCCTAGCGGGCCTATCCCAGGAACCCTACGAATCAGCCCGCGTCGACGGGGCGAACGCTTTCCAGATCTTTTCCAAAATAACCTTGCCGATGATAGCGCCCACCCTCCTCACCGCGATGATACTGCGCTCTATCGACGCGCTCAAAACCTTCGACATCATCTATGCCATGACAGGGGGAGGCCCGGGCTACGCCTCGGAAACCCTCAATGTCATGGCCTTCAAATACAGTTTCGAGTATTTCCGCATGGGGCAGTCCTCGGTCATACTCGTCTTCCTATTCCTGCTTGTGCTTCTGCTCAGCATGGCGATCATGCGGCTGCGCAAGCGTTTCGAGCTCTAGGAGGCCGCCATGCGCGTATCATTGCCGAGGCGATTCCTGTTCGCTCTTGTCCTCCTCGGCGTCGCCGTCCCCGTGCTCTTCCCCTTCGTCTGGATGCTGGCCTCTTCCTTCAAGACACAGGTCGATATAGTCGCCTGGCCGCCCCGATTCGTCTTCACGCCCATCATAGGCAATTACGTGAAGGTGTTCGCGGAACAGAATTTCCTGAAGTATTTCATCAATTCATCGATCATTGGGATCTCCGCCGTGGGCTTCTCGATGCTGCTCGGCTTGCCGGCGGCCTACTCGATCGCTCGCTTTCATCAGAAACGGCTCTCCGTATTCATCCTTGTCGCCCGCCTCATGCCGGGGATTTCTTTCCTGATGCCCTGGTACATCATCTTCTCGCGGCTGCGCCTTATGGACAGCTACGTCGCGCTCATCCTCTCGCACATGCTCATCGCCCTGCCCATCATCGTGTGGATCATGTCGAGCTATTTCGAGACGATCCCCCTCGAGATGGAGGAATCGGCGATGGTCGACGGCGCCACGCGCCAGAGAGCTTTCCTGTCGATAATCCTTCCCGTCTCCGGACCGGGCATCGTGACCTCGATCACGCTCTCTTTCATCTTCTCCTGGAACAACTTCATGTTCTCCCAGGTGTTGAGCATGGAGAGGACGAAGACGCTTCCGATAGCGGTCTACAACTTCGTTTCCTACGCCGAGGTGGACTGGGGCGCCGTGATGGCCGCTGCCGTCGCGATCATGACGCCCGCCATCATTCTCACGATGCTTTTTCAGAAATATGTCGTTAAGGGGCTGACGATGGGGGCCGTGAAAGGTTGATTCCAGGGCTTCGCGCCGAGGCCGCCGTTCGGGATTTTTGGAGGCTGGCGCGTCGGGGCGCGGCGTGGATGGACAGATTATCCAAGCGGGACTATTCTATGCTTTATGCATCCCGAAGATTTGGCCGAAGGCATTAGGGCTATCGTAAGCCATTCGCCGGCGTTCCCCGAAATTAAGCTCAGCGTCGACATCATCGCCAACCCGAAGGCGGGGGGCTTCAAACGCCGCCGTTTCGCGGCCCGACGGAAGAACGAACTCCAGCAGGTCGTAGCCCTTGCCGCCGCCTTGCCTCGGCGCGAAAAAGAGGTGCAAGTGCGGCTTCACCTCACCGAACGCTGCGGACACGCCTCGGCCATCGCCCAGCGCGTCATCGAGCGCTCAGGCGCCAACGGACCGGATTCGCTGCAGATCATCATGACGGCCGGCGGCGACGGCACGAGCCTCGAGACTGCCGAACGTCTGCTTCATCTGCCTGAAGAATTGAAGGACAGGTTCGCCTTGCTTCGCCTTCCCATGGGGACGGGCAATGACGGTTCGGAGGGGCGCGATCTCGTGGTCGCGCTCGGCCGTTTTCTAAGCCCACTGAAGCTCGAGCGCAGGGCCGCGGTCCAGGTGCGGCCAGCCGAGGAAGGGGGCAAATCGCCTCTCTGGGCCTTCAATATCGCGAGCGTCGGCCTCGACGCCTATGTGGCGGAAAAGACGAATATATTGAAGTCCATCTTTCCCGGCGATTCCTACAAATTCTGGGTGAATATCGCGACGTTGCTTTACGACAGAGCGTATAAAGTCGCTCCCATGGGACTCAAAGTGCTGCCCGGCGGCGGGAAGAAACCGATTCACGCCTCGAAGAAGCTCCGCCTTTTCGTGGCCATGGGCGCTTCGGGCAACCGTCAGTACGGCTCCAACAAGCGCATTCTGCCCAGCGAGGAAAATATCGTGAGTTGTTCCCAGACCAGTCTGCTTCGCAAGCTCATGGTGAAGGGAAGCATCGAGACGGGAAGGCACGAGGGCGTCCGCGAGATTGAGCATTTCCTGGCACCGAAGATAGAGCTGGACTATGAGGAAAGAATACCGCTGCAGTGCGACGGCGAGGCTGAAGTGCTCGCCGGCTGCGATTTTCCTCTTGTCATGGAGCGCGTTCCCAATCTCTACAACGTGATCGTTCCCGTCGACGAAAAGAAGGCCGGCAAGCGTCAGCAGATGCAGGCGCCCCGGTCTTCCGGCAGCAATCAGAAACGATAGGTCGAAGATAGGCTCACGTAGCTCCTGTCGTGGAACTGGCCGAGGTCGCCCGCCGCGTCCCCGCCGAAGTAGCGCCCCCTGAGGGCGACCTCGGCGTCCCCGAACACGACCACGATGCCCGGCTCTACCATATAATCCGCCTGTTCCAATCCCAGCATCCCGAGAAGCTCCAGCTTCACCCGCTCCTGCGAAAAACTCCGCGAGAGCAGGGCGGCGATCCGCGTGGTCGTGATGTCGCTCCCGTACTCCACGTCGAGCGGGCTCGCGATCTTGTCGTGGTTGAGCCTCACCTTACCCGTGGCCTGCAGGTTGAGGTTGACGCCCGCGAAGAGGTCCCTGTCGAAGCCCGCCGCCCAGACGATGGCCGGGTTGTAGACGAGGGGGTCGTCGCCCGACATGTCCTCGGTCAGGTTGGCGCCAGCCTCGAGGCGCAGGTTGAAGCCGGCCAGCACGGTAGCCATGTCCACGCCCAGCTGGTGGTAGCGGTTCCAGGAGACGGGTATCTTGCCGCCGGCCGCGGCTATCGACGCGGGATTCATGTCGAAGGCCGGCGTCGTCAGATAACCGTAGAAATATTGCAGGCCAAGGTCGACGCCGCCGAGGCCGGCGCTGAGGCGCAGTCCCGCCTGGCCGTAATCCAGCTTTTTCGTGTCGGGCGAGGAGAAGGGGTTCGCCAGAGCCGCGTCGGCTTCGCCCGCGGCCCGGGCGCGCAGGGAGGCGTCGACCGAGGCGACAGCGGCGTCCGCGGCCGCCGATGCCGTGGCCGATGCCTCCTGCACGTTTGGATTAGAAGCGATTATCTGGGCGTATGCCGCCGAATATGCCGTCGCCCAGGCCGAAGCCTTGTACGCGTTGTAGAGCTGTCCCGCCATCGCCGTTTTCAGCGCCGCCGTCCCCGTGGCTAGCGCGGTCGGAACCCAGGGTCCCGAGGTGGCGATGCGGTCGCCCTCGAACCAGGGAAGGTACACCATGTCCGCCGAGGCCCGCTCGCCGAGCGGCCGCGTGATCCGCAGCATAGGCGCGGCTATTTTGCGGTCTTTTTCCGCCCTGATGGTCAGATCGGAAAGATCGTGCGGATTGAGGACGTCGAGCACGCCCAGGCTGTCCATCCTGCCCCAGAACACGCGCATGAGGCCGCCCTGTATCGTAGTTTTTCCCGCGTAGATCCGCAGCCAGGCCTCGTCGAGGATGTCGGTTGGATTTTCCGTCAGCTTCGCCTTGTCGAGCCGGATGCCGAGAAAGGCGTCGGACTTCGCGCCCGATGCCTCGATCTGGATCCGCGATTCGGGAAGGGCCGCGCTGTTCGTATAATCCCCATCGACGAGCTCGAAGGGGAAGGCCAGCATCGAGAAGGAGAGCGATCCGCCCAGCTTCGCGCTGACGGGGGCCGGCGCCGCCTCCGCCGCCCCGCCCCCGAACCCGAAGTCCTGGGCGCCGGCCCCGGCGCCGCCCGACAGCAACAGTCCCGCGATCAGAAAAGCCGAAAGGGCGAGTTTTTTATTCGCGATCATGTAGTTCTCCTTCATGGACGGCCCGTGAGCAGGAAGCGTTCGGTGAAAACGCCGGCGGGGATGGGATCGTCGTACTTCATTATTTCTATGGTGATGGTGGTCGAAGTCTTGGCCTGGACCGATGTCATCTTCGTGACGGTGGGCGTCAGCCTTCCCTGGAAATCCTTCACTTCGCCCATCTCCATGATTTTCGCGAGATGGCCCTTTTTATCGTAGAGTTCCATCTTGAGGGAGATGTTCGTCGCCTTTTCTATCCAGCCTATCATGCGCGAATACTGGTAGCCGCTTTCCTTGGGCTTCGCCTCGATGACCCAGCAGGGTTTGCCGTCGAGGTTTTCTTCCTTGAGAAGGCTGTACGTGTCGAGATCGGCTTTCCTGTCGGCGGAGGCCATGTCGTCGTAGGAGAGATCGGTGCCCATGAAGCTGGCCGAACCCTCGCTGGCCGCGACGCGGCGCACCTTGCCCAGGGAGGGGAGGAATATCCATTGGTCGCCGGCTTTTCCCGACGCGGTGATGGTGAGGAATCTCGTCCCGGCCACCGATGCCGGTTTCTGAAACACTACCACGGTTTTCGTGACGCCCCCGGCGCTGCTGCTGTACTGGTCGACGAGGCGCTCCGTGGTGCCGCCATCCTTGGCGCTGATGACCATCCTTGCCCGCGTTGAGACCGTGTCGGCCTTTACGCGGTTCCTGGAAGCCTTCATGATCTCCTCGGCGCTTTGGGAAAAGGCGAGGCCGGCGGCGAGCGAGAGGACCGCGAGAACGCATATGATCCGTTTCATGGTGAAACCTCCGTGGAATGCGATGCCTTGTCGGACGGCAGGGGTCGTCTGATAAAAGCTGGATTTACCAGTATGAGAAGCACAGGAAGCAGGGTGAGGCTCACGAGGGCGCTCGTGGCCATGGTGAGAGCGATGAGCAGGCCCAGGCTCGCCAATATGTTGAACTGCGAGAAGGCCAGCACGGCGAAGCCCGCCCCGACCGAGGTGGCGTTGAACAATATCGCCTTGCCGGAGGTGAGGAAGGTGCGGCGCAGAAAGTCGCCCTTGCCCTTTGTCAGCAGATACTCATGGTGAAATGCCGCCATGTAGTGGATCGTGTAGTCGATGCCGACGCCCACCGCTATGCTCGCCACCATCGCCGTGCCGATGTTGAGCTTGATGCCTGTCAGCCCCATGACGGCGAAATTGATCAGGATCGACACCGAGAGAGGCGCCAGGCCGATGAGACCGGCGATCGCGGATCGGTAGTAGATGGCCAGAATGAGGAAGACCATGATGAGCGAGAGGGCTACCGAGACGAGCTGCGACTGCACGACGAGGCTGTTCAGAGATTTTTCCACGAGGGCTGAGCCGGCGATCTCGACTTTGACATCCTTGGGGAAACGCCCTTCGATATAGTCTTCCATGGCTCGGATCCCCCTGTTCGTGTCGATCTGCCCGACTGTCCTGAGCTGTACGTCCATCCTGATGGCTTTAGGTTCGAGGGGATCGTCGGCGTAGGAGCCTATATTGCCGGAGAGGAGAACGAGGTAGTTGGAGATGAGGCTCTTCAGTTCTTCCTGGCTGGTCTTGCCGTAGCGGGCAGGGTCGGTGGGAATCTCATAGTAGGACGCGCCACGATAGTTTGTCAGGCGCGATAGGCTCTCGACAAGCTCCCTGGCGGTCATCGCTTCCCCGCCTTTTTCGGCGAGCGCCTTGTTCAACAGCGCGACCATGGCGAGCGAGTCGATTTTTTCGGCGGTTTTGTCCGCCTTCGCGCCCGACGCGCTCTCGTCGGCTGACGCGACAGGGGCGGCGGGTTCCGCGGAAGTCGTTTCCGAGAACCCGAAACCGAAAGCCGGCTCGCTTCCGGGCGCCGCGGCGGCCGAAGGCGCGTCCTTTGCCGCCCCCGTCGCCGCTATGGCCGCGACGCTGGGCTTGAGCCCCTCGGGGCTTTCGTCCGCGTTGAATACCTGGTTCACCCTCTTTATGAGGTCGGTGAAACCGCTCGTCTTTCCCACTTCGGGAACGCTTTCCTTCAGGTACAGGGCGAGTCCGTCCATCGCCGCGAGCACATCGGGGCGGAGCACCTCGCCGGGAATCTCGGAACTGACGACGACGCTCACGGATTTCGACCCGCCGAATTTATCGCGTATAAAACGATCCGAGAGTACCACGTCGGTGTCCGGCTTGAAATACTCCACGAGGACGTTGTCGATGACGAGATGGGACACGCCGATGAGCGATACGAAAATCACGGCGCAGGCGATGAAGAGCACCGTTCTCTTCTTAGCGATGATATGGCCCAGGGCATCGGCGATCGCCCCGCTCAAGGGATCTTCCTCTCCCGGCTCCATTTCGGAGGTCTTGAAACGCGGGAGCTTTTTGGCGGGTCCCCGTATGAGGAGGATGGCGGGAATGAGCGTGATGGCGGTCCCGTATGCCACGAGGACGCCGAAGCTCGAGAAGATGCCGAATTCGAAGATGGGAATCACCTTCGTGAAGCAGAAGGATCCGAATCCAGCGAAGGTCGTCAGCGCGGCGAGGAGGACAGGCTTCCCGATCCTCCGCAGCACGGCGAAGACTATGGCGCGGTGTTCGGCCTCGCTCAGGTCGCGCTTTCCCGCGATTTCGTCGTAGTAGTGGCTGACGACATGGATGCCGTAGGCGCTGCCCACCGCCACGAGGATGACCGGGAGCACGGTCGAGAGTATCGATAGCTTGATGCCGAAAAGGGGCATCGCGCCGACAGCCCATACGACCGAGACCAGCACGGTCAGCAGGGGGAGGAGGACGCCGCTCAGCCGCCTGAAGGAGAGGAAGAGAACGAATACGACGACGATGACGACGAGAGGCACGAGGGTTATCAGGTCGGAGCGGGTGGCGTCGTTGACGACCGAACCAAAGACAGGCATGCCCGTGATGTAGACGTTGGTATCTTTAAAACCCGTTTCCGCCGCGAACTTCTTGATCGCCTTGTGGACGGCGACGACTTCGGGCTTGCCCGCGTCTTCCGCCGGTATGTCGAGATAGACGATCATCTGCGTGCCGGCGAAGTCCTCGGATACGAGAGCGCGGCTGTAGAGATCCCAACTCAGCAGCTTGTCCTTGAGCGCGGCGATCTCTTCCCCCGTTCCACCGAAATCCTCGGGAACGAGAGGCTGGGCCACGATCGCGTCGCCTTCGCCGGTCAGATAATCGGTGGAAACGATGGAGGTCGCGGATTCCACGATGGCGATGTCCGCGATTTTCTTGTCGAAGCTCCGGAGCTTGTCGAGGAAATCGGCCTCGAGAACCGTTCCATGTTTCCGTTCGAGCCCGACCAGAATGATGGTCTGACTCCCGAAGCTATCGTCCACGCGCTTCATGGCGATTCTTTCGGGATCTTTTTCCGGCACGAAGCGGAAGTTGTTGTTGTCCAGCTGCACTCTTGGGATTTGCAGCGCGAAAAACACGGTGATCGCCGCGATTATCGCGATGATCCAGCGGGGATGCTTAAAAAACTTCTCCATCGGGAATCCTTTCCGGTCTTGCCGCGGAGCGGTCTTTGGGGCAGGCCGAGCTAATCTCATTTCGTCGTCAATTTCAGGAGGGAAGGGGCCGCGCCGTCCGCGGCCAGTCCCCGCAGTATAATTTCGAAGGTTTCGCGCATTTCCACGCTTATGCGGCGGGGATCCCTTTGCGGGCGGGGAATCCTCGTGACGGTGTCGATTATGGAAGTGGCGATCATGATGACGGTTCGGGCCAGTTTTTCCGGCTCCCTACCTCTTTCAAGGGAACCGTCGGCCATGCCCAGCCTGAGGACGCCGGCGATAAGTTCCAGCATCTCGCCCATCGCCACGCCGAATTTTCCGTTTTCCCCATTCCCGTTGAGGGGGAATCCCGGATCGATGTAGTTTTTTATGCCGGTGAGAACGACGACATCCTGGGATTCGCCGTAGAGATTGAGGTAGCTCGACCAGAGCGCGTGCAGCGCCTGCAAGCCGGTGGAACCTTCGGGAATCCGCGACTGCGTGTAGTCCACGAAGACAGAGGCGGCGTCTTCCAGAATTTCCATTAGGATAGCGTCCTTGTTCCTGAAGTATAGATACAGGGTGGCCTTGCTCAGTTCGCTGGCCGCAGCGATATCATGCATGGTGAGCGCGTCCACCCCCTTTTCGAGGATGAGTTCTTTGGCTTTTCCAAGGATGAGCCTATGTCGTTCTTTCTTTTCCCTGATTTTCCGTTCTTCGATGCCCATGCGCTATCCTCCGTTCGACCATTAGTCATTAAATGACCATTGGTCATTTAAGTCAAGCCATCTCGCAAAAATAGCGCGAAAAAACAAAAAACACCGAATGTATCTATTGACAGAAACAGGTAAGCATAGTATTAAGTTTCTATAGATAGAAACACACTCCACGGAGGACGCGATGAACACGAAGATTTTCCTCGATGAAGACGAGATGCCCAAACAATGGTACAACCTGGCCGCCGACCTGCCTTCGCCGCCCCTGCCTCCACTGGGTCCGGACGGCCGGCCCGTAAGCCCCGAACAGCTGGCGGCCGTCTTCCCGATGAATCTCATCGAGCAGGAGATGTCCTCGGACCGCTGGATCGATATTCCCGAGGAAGTGCTCGCCATCCTGTACCGCTGGCGGCCCTCTCCTCTGCACCGCGCCTACGGCCTCGAGCGGGCGCTAGGAACCCCCGCGCGCATATACTTCAAGGACGAAAGCGTCTCGCCCGCCGGAAGCCACAAACCCAATACGGCGGTGGCCCAGGCTTACTACAACAAAATCGCTGGCATAAAGAAGCTGACGACGGAGACGGGCGCCGGGCAATGGGGATCGGCTTTATCCTTCGCCTGCGCGCAGTTCGGGCTCGGGTGCAAGGTTTACATGGTCCGCTCCAGCTACGAGCAGAAGCCGTACAGAAAGTACATGATGCAGACTTGGGGCGGCTCCTGCGTTCCCAGCCCAAGCGACACGACGGAGGCGGGAAGGGCCATCCTCCGCGCCGATCCCTCTTCGCCGGGAAGTCTGGGCATCGCGATAAGCGAGGCGGTGGAGGCCGCCGTCTCCGATCGGTCGGGCGAAACACGCTATGCCTTGGGCAGCGTCCTCAACCACGTAATGCTGCACCAGACGATCATCGGTCTCGAGGCGAAAAAGCAGCTCGCTAAATTCGGGGAGAAGGGCGCGGACAGGATAATCGCCTGCGTGGGCGGCGGCTCGAATTTCGCCGGCCTGGCTTTTCCCTTCCTGGCGGACAAGATAGCCGGGGCCGATATCGAAATCATGCCGGTCGAGCCGACTTCCTGCCCGAGCCTCACCAAGGGAACCTATGCCTACGATCTGGGCGATGTGGCGGGCATGACGCCCTACCTTCCGATGTACACGCTCGGGCATGGCTTCATGCCGCACGCCATGCACGCGGGCGGTCTGCGCTATCACGGAATGTCACCCCTTGTTTCGCAGGCGGCCCACGAAGGCCTGCTCTCACCCAGGTCCGTGCCCCAGCTGGAATGTTTCCAGGCGGCGGTCACTTTCGCGAGAGCGGAGGGCATCATCGTGGCGCCAGAGACGAGCCACGCGATCGCCCAGGTCATAAGGGAAGCGAAATCGACCAAGGAAGAGGGCGTCGAGCGCGTCATACTCTTCGGGCTATCGGGACATGGCCTTCTGGATTTGCAGGGTTACGCCGATTATTTTGCCGGGAGGCTGTCGAATTTCGAGCTTCCCGAGGAAGCGATCAGACTGGCCATGGCGGAACTGCCGGAGTTCGCGGCCATCGCCTGAACCCTTCCCGGCCGCGTTTTCAGATCCCCCCGGCCTTGGTCTTGATGAAGGTCCCGGCGTCGAATTCCGCGAATGCCTTGCGGAGTTCGTCCCTCGTATTCATGACGATGGGACCGCCCCAGGCTATGGGTTCGTTGAGCGGCCGCCCCGCGATGAAAAGGAAGGAAGCGCCGGTCGTCTTGTCGGTTTTGGCTTCGACGAAATCCGTCGATCCCGCGGCCGTCACGACATCGCCCGCGGCGGGGAAATGCCCCAGCATGCCCGATTCCAGCCTCGTGCCGGCGAAGTCGGCCTTCCCTCTGAAAACGTAGGCCGCGGCGTTGTGCGACGCGGGGATGGGCAGCCGGATCTTCGCGTCGGGTTCCATCGTCACGATGAGGTAGAGCACGGGCACGAAGAGGTCGGGCGTCGCTCCGGTCTTGCCCGCGTAGCTTCCGGCCAGGATGGCGATCTCGCAGCCGCTTTCCTTGACGCGGTGGATTTCGGAAGCGTTCACGGCCCGATAGCGCGGCGTCGTCATCTTGAGGCTGGCGGGCAGGTTCACCCAGAGCTGGAAGCCTTCCATGAGCCTGCCGTCCGCTCCCGGCTCCGGCATTTCCTGATGGATAATTCCCGATCCGGCCGTCATCCATTGGGCGTCGCCGGGATAGATCGTCCCCTTGTTTCGCATCGAGTCTCCATGGGCGACCTTGCCGGCCAGGAGGTAGGTGACAGTCTCGATTCCTCTGTGGGGGTGCCAGGGAAATCCCGCCAGGTAGTCGTCCGGATTGTCCGAACCGAAGTGATCGAGCAGCAGAAAGGGATCGAAGGTATGTAGCTCGTCGAAACCGAATACCCGATTCAGCTTCACGCCCGCGCCATCCACCGAGGGAAGAGCGCCGATCACTTTGTCGATCGCGCGGCCGCCGCTCATCGCACGCCCTCGTCGCAGGGGCCTTCTTCCTTATCGGGCCTCGAAGTCTCGTTGCTGTGGGGTTCGGTGCACTTTTCGAGAGCGTTTTTATCTTTCTTTTTGTCTTCCTTGGGTTTGTTCTTCGTTTTTTCGGTATCGCCGGTTTTCATGCAAGCCTCCCTATATAAATGTATCTTTAAAATACTTCGGAATCCTTTCGGGAGCAAATCCGTCCGCCCTGGCCTGCCAATGACGCGATGCCGACGGGACGGCGTTGGCGCGCGCGGCGAGCCAACCCCGCCGGCGCCAGTCTACTTCCCGAAGTGGAAACGTCTGACTATCTCGTGGCGGGCGCCTTTGGGCGACAGCGTGGACTCCATGAGGTCGAAGGATTCGGGGATGAAGGAAAGCCGGGGGAGCGCGGGGAGGTCGGCTTCCTTGAGGGAAGCCGACCTGAGGGAGGCGGGCAGGGCGCCCTGTCCCTTGAATCGGGCTAGCGTGAGATGCGCGAGCCAGGGCCTTGTTTCGTGTTCGGCGCCGACCTCCGCCGCCAGCCGCCTCGCCGCGGTTATTACCGGATCGAGCGCCCCCTCCGGCAGCATGGAAAAGCCGAGATGGAGAACGCGCGGAGTCTTGCCGGAGGGGAGATAGCCGAGGCTTTCGACGCTCAGTCGGGGCGCGGTGATCTTCCCGGCTAGGTCATACAGCCCGGCGGCCGCGGCGGCCAAGCCGGCATCGTCCATCTCCCCGAAAAAATGGAGCGTTAGGTGATAGGAGCGCGGATCGACCCATGAAGGTCGCATAACTTCGTATCGCTGCTTGAGCTTGATTGTAAAATCGCCTAACGTTTCCTTGATGTCGTCGCTCAAATTTACGGCGAGAAAAATCCTGCGCATACCGCGCCTCCGCTTGCCTCGTCCTTGCCCGACGCTGTGCCCGCGCGCCTACGCCAGATAATCAGGCTTGACGTGGCTCATCGACTTGAAGATGTTCCGCTTGGCGAGGCTGGAGCCCGCGGTCAGGGTCTCAATCAACCTTCTCGTTGTCTTGCGCGCTCCCTCGCTGTTGAAGCCGCAGGTACAGGTGTGCGACGTGAACCCGAGCTCATGGGCGCAGGCGATCACCTGCCGTTCCTCGCAAAGCGCCAAGGGACGGATGACCGTGAGGGGATAGTTGTCGTACCTCATCACGGGCGGCATCGTGGCGAATTCGCCCTTCCTCATCATGTTCATAAAGAGGGTTTCGAGGATGTCGTCCATGTGGTGGCCAAGCGCGAGCTTGTTGAAGCCATTCGTCCTTGCGTACCGCGATAGCTCCGTGCGGCGTTGTGTGGCGCACCAGAAGCAGTTCATCGTTTCGCCGGGTTTGAGCCTGCCCGCGACGGGCACGTCGACGCGCCTGTAGGGGATGCCCCAGTCGGCCATTCGCGCCGCTATCCACGAATCGTCCGTCTTTTCGGCGAGCCCCGCTTCGTTCATGTCGCTGGCGATGAAACAGGCTTCGATTTCGAAAGGCAGGTCCCACCATGACCGCTTCATGGAAAGATCGCGCGCGAGGCAGCTCGAGTCCTTGCCGCCCGAGACGCCGATGAGGATGCGGTCGCCCGGCTTTATCATCTCATAATGGCGCAGCGCGATCTCGATGAGTTTGGCGAGCGTGGTCTCGGCGTTTTTCACGATCGGGAGCCTTTTTCCACCTCGATTTTTTCGAAAGCATAGGTGGATGAACAGTAATGGCACTGCGCTTCGAGCGGCCAGGGACCGTTTTCCAGGATATCGGCGATTATCGCCTTGTCCAGGGAGGCGATGTGGCTCAGGAAACGTTCGCGCGAGCAGGGACAGTCGAAATAAAATTCGCTCTCGGCCGTCCTCAGCGCCCCGATCTCGCCGAAAATCGACGCGATGAGGTTGTCTCTCGTTCCCCCTTGGGCGAACCAGAGTCCCAGCGGCGGTAGCGACTGGAGCTTCGACTCGGCCAGGGAGAGAAACTCGTCTTCCGCTCCCGGCATGGCCTGAAGAAGGAGGGCGCCGGCGCCATGGGGAAGGCCTTCCTGGGTAAAATAGATGCCCGAATCGATGGCGGTCCTGGTCTGTTCCGATTCGAAGAAATAATGGGTAAGGTCCTTGTTGATGTTGCCTGTATGGAGAGGCACGGAGCCCATGAAGGGCTTCGATTCGCCTTCGATTCTGGTTATCGAGAGAGAGCCCTGGCCGAAAAGAGCGGCGGGGGAATCAACGGCCATCGCTTCCTTGGGCAGCGGGTTCACGAAGAGTCTTCCTCTCGCGTTGATTCTTCCCGATGGCTGCTTCATGCCTTCGGCGCTCATGCCTTCGGCGGGGCCGGAACCGTCGACGCGCAGCATGATGCTTCCCGGATCCTTGAGAAGCGAGGCCATGAGGCCGGCGCATAGAACCCCTTTTCCCAGGGTCAGGGTTTCCAGGGGGCCGAGTCCGTGGTTCGCCCTCAACTGGCAGATGGCCCGCGTGCCATGGATGAGAACGCCCCTTATCCGGATTTCGCTTCCGCGGGGGGCCATGGAAAACCAGGTGACGCCATCGGGGCTCAGGGTCGAGAGGTGAAGTTCCAGGGAAGGATCGTTGAGTGCTTTCCTTATCATGAGCGGAATGTACGCGCAAGGCACAGCTCAGGTCAAGCGCGCTCCGGCGTCATCGGCGGCTTGATGAAATGCCGCGCCTTGGGCTGGCGGTTTGTGCGAGATAGTACCTCTAAAGTCATGGGTAATAGTTTCCCATAATGAGAAATTTCTCCAGTATTAGGCCGATTCGCGATTCAGCAGTTTTCGAGTTTATATAGATCTTTTTTCGCAAATCCCACAACTTGCTCCGTTTTGCGACGATTTCCCGGAAAATCCTCGGGGAATATCGCGAAAATAATAATTAGCGAATTGGCATGAAAGCTGCATCAATAATCTACGCTAGCGTTCTCAAGGAGGAATCATGAAGGTGAAAAGTCTGAAATTAAAGAAGAGCGCGGGGAATACCAGGCATCTCGTGCAAGCCGCTTTTTTCGTGATCGTGGCGATCACGACCACGGTGTCGATCCTGAACGAAAAAGGATTCGCCATACCATTCATACCCGATGCCTCGCTCCACGCGGTTTGTCCCTTCGGCGGGGTGGTTTCATTCTGGCAGCTTTTGAATTTCGGAACCCTCGTGAAAAAGGTTCACGAGTCTTCAGTCGTCCTCGCCGTGTTAGGGCTTCTGCTCGCTCTTCTTTTCGGCCCGGTTATCTGCGGTTGGGTATGCCCGTTCGGAACCTTCCAGGAATGGATGGGAAAGCTGGGCAGAAAGCTGTTCGGCAAGAAGTACAACAACTTCGTGCCGCGCCGATTGGATAAGGCTCTGCGCTATCTGCGCTACCTCGTCCTCATATGGGTCAGCTACATGACGGTCGTCACCGGAAAACTCATCTTCCAAGACTACGATCCCTACTTCGCTCTCTTCAATTTCTGGACGGGAGAGGTCGCGATTACCGGCTACATAGCGCTGGCGCTGGTCGTCGTGCTGTCGCTGTTCGTCGAGAGGCCTTTCTGCAAATATGCCTGTCCCTATGGCGCCGTACAGGGAATCTTCAATCTGTTCAGGATTTTCGGAATAAGGCGGAACGCGCCTTCCTGCGTTTCCTGCAAGAAATGCGATAAAGCCTGCCCGATGAACATCGAGGTTTCGACGTCGAAGGTCGTGAGGGACCATCAGTGCATTTCCTGCCTCGAATGCGCGAGCGACGCGGCATGCCCGGTATCGGCCACCGTCGAGATGCTCGCGTTGCCGGGAAGAGTCAAGGACAGCTTCGTAAAGCCGGCCGCCAAGGGCACGGACAAGGAATAAGGGAGGCCGAGCATGAGACTTTCAATCAAATCCATGGGGATCATCGTTGTTGTCGCTTTCGTCGCGGGCGTTGGTGGCGCCGCCGTCCTGGGCTTCTGGAAGACGACAAGTTCTAAGCAGCCCGTCGCCATAAAAGAAGGCGAATTCGCCGGTCTTCCCAACCCTTCCGATATCCGCGGTTCCTATACCTGGGCCGATGTGGCAAAGGCATTCAACTTCGATGTAAAACTCGCTCTCGATGCTTTTCGCGCCGCGAGCGAAACCGAAAAAGTGAACACCCTCGAAACGATCTATGGCGAAGCGGGATTGCCTGAAGGCGTGGAGATTGGCACCGATTCCGTGAGGCTTTTCGTGAGCCTTCTTACTGGCCTGCCCCATATACCCGAAGAGGGGACGATACTTCCATCCTCAGCGATCGCCGTGCTCCGCGATAACGGGAAGGCCGAAACCTCACTCATCGAAGCCGCGGCGGCGAAAGCTTTTAATCCGGCGGCCGCCGCGAACCCGGCCGCCGCAAACTCGCCACCAGCGAGCCCCGCTCCCTTGAGTCCGACCCCGGCGAGCGCGTCCCTCGCGACATCCGCGCCCGCGCCAGCCTCCGCGGTTTCATCGACGACCACGACGACCACGACGACCACGACGGTCAAGGCGGAAAGCGCCAGCCTAGAGCATGTCGCCACACCGGGCACCATAACGGGCAAGACAACCTTCAAGGAACTGAAGGACTGGGGCCTGGATGAGGAAAAGATCAAGACCGCCGCCGGCGGAAAGATCGGCCCCGACGGCTCGGTGATCAAGGATTGGGCGGCGGCCAACGGGCTTACTTTCTCGGAGCTGAAGATCGCGCTCCAGGGCCTTTTCCCCGTCCAATGAAGCCGAGATTCGAGGATTGAGCCTATCGTTCTATGACGGAGTTAATGAAGGTGACGAGAACGTCGAGGGCTCTCTCGTTCGCGCCGCCTTCGGGTATGATGATGTCGGCGAAGGATTTCGTGGGTTCGATGAATTCATAGTGCCCCGGGCGGACGACGGTCAGATACTGTTCGACGACTGAATCCAGGGTTCTGCCGCGTTCCTTGATGTCGCGGATGAGCCTTCGGATGAACCTGATGTCGTCAGGCGTATCCACGAAAATCTTCAGATCGATGAGATCGCGCACCGCCTTGTTGGTGAAAATCATTATGCCCTCGAACAGGATCACCTTCTGCGGCGCCACATGCACCGTTTCCTGCGTCCGTCTATGGTGGACGAAGTCGTAGGTGGGCATTTCGATGCCTTCGCCTTTCTTGAGGGCGGTCAGGTGTTCGATGAGGAGATCGTTGTCGAAGGCGTCGGGGTGGTCGAAATTGAACGCGGTGATATTGGCGTTCGAAATGTATTCAGCCGATTTGTAATAATTGTCCTGGGGTATGAAAACGAAGTCGGAGACCAGTTCCGAAATCTTCCTGACGATGGTGGTCTTGCCGGATCCCGTGCCGCCGCAGATGCCTATCACTTTAGAAGGTGTCATTGGATAAGCCTAGCACGGGACGCGAAAAGCGTAAATGAGCTAAAAAGAAAGCGATCGGAATAAGGATCGCCGCCTGGGCGATCGCCAGGCGGTCGTCGCCAAGAGGTCATTGCCAGGCGACGCCAAAACCGTCCATGAAGAACGTTTCCCCGAGCGGCTTGCGGCTCCGCTCCGAATCTTCGCTCTTCCTCGGGCCTTCGGCCAGGAGGGCCGGATCGCCTGGCTTTCCCACGGCCATCACGCAGAGGGGGACCAGCTCAGGCGGAATGCCGAGCGCGGTCTTCATCTTGCCTGGCGCGAAGCCGGCCATCGGATGGGCGTAGAGGCCTTCCCGCTGCGCCTGAAGCTGCAGCGCCATCGCCGCCTGGCCGAGATCGAAGAAAGAATAGTCCCTCCCGTCGTCCTGTCTGCAGTCCAGGTGGGGGCCAGTCACAAAGACGAGGAGGAGGGGAGCGGCGAGCGCCCAGGAATTGCCCGGAGTCAGCGCCTCGGCCACCGCCTTGTAGCCGTCGTTTCCTTCCCGCTTCTCCAGGGCGATGACGCGCCATGGCTGATTGTTGAAACATGAAGGGGCGAGGGATGCCGCCTCGAGCAGCCTGGCTATGGTTTCCCTGTCGAGGGCTTCGCCGGAAATCGCCCTTCGCGCCCTTCGGCCCGCCAGCTCAGGAAGCAAATCCATGGTTTCCTCCATTCATGAGAAATCGTTCCACTTCGTCGACCATGGAATCCGGCGTCGAGGCGCCGGCCGAAAGTCCGACTTTATCGAAGGCGAAAATCTCCTCGGATAATTCCTCCGCCGTCTCTATATGCCACGCCGGCTTGCCCGATTCCACGGCGGCCATGAAAAGGCGCTGCGTGTTGGCCGAGTTTTTTCCGCCGACAATGATGAGGGCATCCACCTGGCCCGCGAGCTTCGCGAGGGCGTCCTGCCTTTCGCCTGTCGCCGGGCACAGCGTTTCCACCGCCAGGAAGGAGGGGCTCAGGCTCTGGAACTGGGCGACGATGGCGTCATATTCGCTCTGCTTGATCGTCGTCTGGGCTATCAGCGCCACGGGGCGCGCCACCCAAGATTCGGCTAGAATTTTGGCTTCCTGGGCGTTTTCCACGACCACGGCTCCCGGGGCGCGGCCGAGAATGCCGGCGACTTCCCCATGGGAACGGTCACCCGCTATGGCGACCGAGTATCCCCGGTCGATCAGCTCGCTTGCCTTTTTCTGGCTCCTGAGCACGCGGGGGCAGGTGGCGTCCATTATGCGGGCGCCCAGTCGCTTGAGGTGCTCGAAGGCCTCGGGGGGAGCCCCATGAGCCCTGATGACGACGATGGAACCGCTTGCCTTCCCGTCCAGCGATCCTGAGTCGAACCGTTCCGGATCGAGCGCGCTCAGGCCGGCTTTTTCGAGTTCCGCGACCGCCTGGGGATTGTGAATGAGGGGTCCGTAGGTGAACACGGGTCGGCCTTCTTTCTGTCCCTCGCCGGCCGCCTGCCTGGCCATTGCCTCGGCTCGCCGGACGCCCACGCACATCCCGAGAACTTCGGCTCTTATTATTGTCATATGGCGACTATACATCAGCCTCGGCCTTTTGTCATTCCGGTTTTCGCTCTCCCCCGGGCTTAAAGCATAAATATCCAATA
>DATMZF010000058.1:0-87251 GCA_035560555.1 Rectinemataceae bacterium | reverse complement strand
GTATAAACAATTATGCCACACTTATATCCCCCTTGTGTATGTAGAGACTCTGCGTCCTGTGACTCACCCTTTTCACTTCAGCAGAAGAATTGTTGAAACGGAAAGCAGATTATTAAATTCTTAGTCAAGTCCAATGAAAACAGAATAATATGCTTTTTAGCCCCGGTAAAGTCTCGTCATCGTTATTCGCTCGAAAAAACGCGCGGCGACAGCGCGGGCTATGCTTTAATGATCAGATATCGTGACGACAGCGTCCACCTAGCCATGAAATTCATACATCCCTATCGAAACGCGGAAGCCGCGAGGTTAGCAGAAACATCCTTTCGGCTATCTCGGCTTTAGGCTCGGAAACGGGACGGGACCAGAAATAGCCCTGCCCGAAATCGAAGCCCATGGCCAGGACGAAATCGGCCGACTCTTTCGTCTCCACACCTTCGGCCACCGTGAGAGCGCCGATGTCGCGGCAGAAGATCACGAGACTCCTGACGAGCGCTTCTTCCGCCGCGCTATTGAGGGCGCTGTATATCATAGACTTATCGAACTTTATGATATCGACCGGCATGTTGATGAGACGGGAATAGTTAGAATAGCCGGTCCCGAAATCATCGATGGCTATCAGGCAGCCCGCTTTTCTGAGCGTTTTCAAGGCTTCCAGGCGCTTGTCGTCCATGGAACCGAAATCCCCTTCCAGGATTTCCAGAATAATGGCCGAGCCGTTTCCGCTGGCTCGGCGCGCCCCGCCTTCGATGGCCTCGCGGAATTCTTCCCTGTCGAGGTCCCTGAGAGCGATGTTCAGGGAAACGGGACCGCCTGTCCCGCAAGCCCGCCGGACGCTTCTTTCGAACATGAAGTCTTCGATCGCGGCCCAGTGGCCCGTCGTTGAGGCGAGAGACATGAAGCGCGAAGGATCCTCGTAGTATTCGCCCTCCCCCCTAAACCTGACGAGGGCTTCATTCCAGGCGGGTTTCCCGGAGGCGAGCGCGATCACGGGCTGATAGAACACCTCCAGCGTCTTTTCGGAAATATTGCGCGACAAGGTCATGAGATCGGCGATCGCTATCTCGGCCTCGGACACCTGCTGCCACGATCCGGAATACCGCGCGACGTCCAATCCGTTCCGCTCCGCCATCTCGAGGGCGTCCTCGGCCTCGTCTAGCGATTTCTCGGCGTTCCCATCGTCGACGACCGTGTAGCCCATCCGGTAGCTAAGCTCTATGGTCTTGCCCTGGAACTGCAGGGGACCTCGCATGCAGCGCCCCAGCGCGTCCACGATGTCCTGAGCCTTCTCTCCCTCCGCGATCGGGCGGATAAAGCCGAAATCGTGTCCCCTCAGACGGAACGCGGTTCCGTGGAGCTTGGGCTGGCACTCCATGAGCCTGGAGGCGACGACGCTGAGGATGTCGGTCGAAATCGAATAGCCGAAAAGCGCCGACAGCTCATGAAAATTGCCTATGGCGATGAGGCTGACGAAGAGGCTCTGTCCTTTGATGAAGGAGTCCCTGAAGGCGACGATGGTGGGCAGGCCCGTCGCTTTGTCCCTTACGATATTGTCGGCCAGCTCGACAATATACTTTCCCATTTGACGCTTGGTGACATACCGGAGCGCCCAGAGCAAGAGAAAAGCGCTGTGCAACATCAGAATCACGGCGACGTTGAAATCAGCGATCCAGTGCGATGGATAACCAATAAGGAAGGACAGCAACGTGGCCGCGACGACAGTCGTGGCATAGGCGAAAAAGTGCCAGTAATAGCGAGGCGGCGCGAGGCTGTCGAAAATGGGAGGCATACAGAGCAGGATGACCACATAAGTCTGGTGATTGCCCGGGGCGAAGGCGCCCCACGCGTAGGCCAGAGGGTAGACTGTCAGGAAAACGGTCATGAAAATTTCCGTGCTGCGGCGGGAAAGACGCCTGGATATAGTAAATCCCACCAGAAGCACGACTTCGACGATCATTAAGGGCAGGAAATTGTTGAACTCCCTGTTTTTCCAGGAAAGGATGGCGATCAGGGCGGGCAGCTGCAGTCCGACGAGAAAGGAAGCGCTCAGGAAGTGGCGTCTGTACTGATCGAATTTATTGTCGATGGCGGATTGCCAGGATGACCCTTCGTGTCGTTGATTAGCAAGAAAAGGTCCCGATCCTCCGGAATCCGATCGTTTCATGCCGCTCCTATAGTTTGGAAGCCGCCGCTGCCTTCGCGACGGCGGCCACCTGATCGCGTAAATCGCCCGCCGTGAAGAGCTTGAGGATGCTCGCGATGCCCGCGCCCGGCTCGCGCAGGCCGGATGTGGAGTACGTGCGCATATAGGTGTACTCGACGCCGCCCACCGAAAGGCGGGTGAAATACCATGAGGAATCGGCCTCGTAAAGCTTGCCGTCGTGGCTTTTCAGCATGCGGCCGCGCACCGCGACGACGCCGTCGGTAAGGTCGTCGCGGTAGGTCTCGGCGTCCAGCTTGTAGCCGACCGATATGCCCAGAAAGTCCACGCCGATATCTTCGTAGACCTTCCAGAGAGGAGGACCGTTTTCGTAGACGCGCACTTCCCGCACGCGCGGCGATATGGCCTTCAGGTTTTTGTAGTTGAGCACGGCGGCGACGGCGGCTTCAAGGGGAACTGGATACATGCCATGAGCTTCCCCGCTGCCCAGCAATCGGTTCTCGCCCGTGGCTTCGTCCTTGAACTTGACCACGTCCACGGCGAAGGCCTCGGCTTTTCCGACGAGAGAAGCCAGCTTGTCCGGGGCGGCGGCCACGCCCCACCGCACCTTCCAACCCTTGTACTCCAGAATGTTCTGAGCTTGGGCGGAGGCAGGGGGCGCGGCCGCCGCGACCGAGGCAGCGAAGGAGAGCAAAACCGCGAACAGCTTCGCCGCCACCTTCATGTGCCTTCCCCGACGAGGTCCAAGATTCGCTGCAGGTCGTCCTGCGAATAGTAGTCGATCGTTATGGAGCCGCTCTTCATGTCGCCGCGGATTTCCACCTTCGTGCCAAAAAGCCCGATGAGCTGTTCGCAGATGGCGCGCAGGTCCGGCTCCAAGGCGTCGTCCGCTGAGGCGCCTTTCTGTGACTTGCGCCCCTTGCCGGCCTTCTTGCCCCCGCCGTAGCCGCTCAGTTCCTGGACGGCCATCTCGACCTGGCGGACCGAGAGCCCCTCGGCGACGACGCGCGCGAACAAGGCCTCGCGCTTCCTCTCATCGGATACGGCGAGGAGGCTGCGAGCGTGGCCCGCGGAGATGGTGCCGTCGCGCACGGCGGTCTGCATGGCGTCGGAGAGACGAAGCATGCGGAGCGCGTTGGCGACGGTGCTGCGATTTTTCCCCACGGCCTCGGCCACCTGTTCCTGCGTATATCCGGTGAGCTCCATGAGGCCACTGTAGGCTTTCGCCTCTTCCATTGGGTTGAGGTCCTCGCGCTGGATGTTCTCTATGAGAGAAAGTTGAAGGCGTTTTTCGGAGGAAACCGACCGAACGATGACGGGGACTTCGGTTAAGCCCGCCCTGCTCGCGGCGCGGAATCTTCGCTCACCCGCTATGATGACGAATTCGCCGTCACCCGCCGATTCGGCGATGATGGGCTGGAGAAGACCGTGTTTTCGTATGGAGTCCGCCAATTCCTCGATTGAACCCTCCGGGAAAGTCTTGCGCGGCTGTTCCGGGTTTGGCTTCAGGTGAGAAAGGGGGACGATGGTGATGCTGTCGCCTATATCGCCTGGATTCTTGGCGGCATCGTAATACTGCTGGTGCTCGGGGATGAGGGCGCCGAGCCCTTTGCCCAAACCGAATTTAGACACGATGGATCAGCTCCTCGGCAACGGCTTCGTAGCTTCTCGCGCCGATGCAGGTCGGGTCGTAGAACATCACGGGCAGACCGTGTGAAGGGGCTTCCGATAGCCTGACGTTTCTGGGGACTATCGTCTTGAAGACCCTGTCCCTGAAATATTCGGTGACTTGGCGCACGACATCCTGCGATAGTTTCGTTCGTCCGTCGAACATGGTGAGAAGGATGCCGCATATCTTGAGCGAAGGATTCATGCTCTTCTGGACGAGCCCGATGGTCTGCAGGATGAGGGAAAGCCCCTCGAGGGCGAAATACTCGCACTGCAGCGGGATGATCACTTCCGTCGCGGCGTTGAGACCGTTGAGCGTCAGGATGCCGAGGGAAGGGGGGCAGTCGACGAGGATGAAATCATAGTCCGCCGAGACCGTGGCGAGGGCGCGTTTGAGATATTCATTCCTGTCTTCCTTGTCGACGAGCTCGACGGTCGCTCCCGAAAGATCGATGGAGGAAGGCGCGAGGAAAAGGTTGGGAACCTTGGTGCCCACGATGACCTGTCTCAGCTCCCTCAAGCCGGAAATTACCTGATAGACGCCCATTGCCCCCGACGGGCCCCCGACACCGGAGGTTAAATTGCCCTGCGGATCGAAATCTATGAGCAAGGTTTTTTTGCCGAGCAGGGCGAGAGCGGCGCCGATATTGATCGCGCTCGTGGTCTTGCCTACCCCGCCTTTTTGGTTCACAAAGACTATGATGCGTGCCATCCACATCCCTTCCATCATTTTGTGTTGCAGTGTATCACATATCGGCGGACAACCGCTAGAGAATCGCGGACAAGGAGCATGACGCTTTTGGCGCCGCGACCTGTCGAAGCTTGACCATGGATACGGCAAATCGCTAGATTATCTCCCGTACAAGGAGAATTCCAATGTTGAATGAACGTGTAACCGCAGCGATACAGGATGTCCGCCCCTCGCTCCAGGCCGATGGCGGCGATATCGAACTCGTGTCCGTCAGCGATGACGGAATTGTCAAGGTCAAGCTCACCGGCTCCTGCGGTTCCTGCCCCTACGCCCTCATGACCCTCAAGCAGGGCGTCGAAGCCTATCTCAAAAAGGTAGTGCCCGAAGTGAAGGAAGTCCAGCAAGCCTAGGGCTCGATGCCTTTTCTAGTTGATTCTTTTCACTTCTTCGATATTCTTCGGCAGCTCGGGTTTCCGCGTGAGCCCGGCTGCCGCCGTCTCTTTTGCGAACCATCCCAGAACAGCCAAGGCCTTGTTGCCCGCCGATTCCAGCACCCTCTTTTCCAGCATGTCACTCGCGTCTATCGTCGACAGGAAATGCACGAGAAGCCCATCCGAGCAGGGCACGATGAGAATGCCGCTCTTCATGTTTCCCGGTGAGGCGAGCGGAAGCAGGTAGTACTTCACCGTCGAGACATTCTCGTTCGTCATGGTTATGAAACCGGCCCCGACATGGACTTCGTACTTCATGACGTTGCCGCCGAAGGTGAGGTCGCGCAAGTACGCGTAGAAAAGCTGGGAATCTCCTGATGACGAAGAAGGCGCGAGGGGATCGGGCAACTTCGAGCGTTTGGATGGCGAGTCTATCCTGTACGCCTCGGCATAGAGCGTCCGCATGACCCGCCTGCTCGCCGACCAGTATTCGATGCCCTCCATCGTGTGGACGGAGTTCAGTATCCGCGACACAACGCGCATCGTGTCGGAAAGCGCCTGAAGGCCGGTTTGCCCGGCGCCGATCGCGGAGGGGAGTACGGCGAGCGCCTCGATCCTCAATGCTTTTTCCGATGAGGCGGTCGTCCCCGAAGTGCCCGAATCGAAACCGGAGGGCTTTAGGACCGGTTTCGTCCCATGGCCCGTATCGACAAGAAGAAAGAACGTCCCGGCCTCGTAGGCAACCTTGTCAGGGAGGAGGTCGATGGCAGCGGGCGCGGCGACTGGCGATGCGGTGGGTTTCAGGGCAGGCGGGGAAACGGCTTGCGCCGGACAGAATGCCAGAGCCGCCGCGATATAGGATGCATAAAAAACAACTCTCTTCATATGAAAAACCTATCGCGATATCAGGGTGAAGGCCAGCCGATCCGAATAGAGACCATCGGCGAGCCCTTCGGGAAGGGCGTCGATCGCCAGGACCATGGAGCGCGTCGTCCCAAATCCTTCCGATTTGCTCTCCATTTCATACTCGAATATGCCGGCATGAGAGAGCAGCCGCGTAGAGTCCAGGATGAGACAGTAAGGGATGCCCGGCTTCGAGCTCCCGGAATCGTGCATGAGAAAGCCACCGTTCTGGCTGGAAATCGATACCGAATACCTTCCGAAATAGTTGGAGAAGATTTTCACCGAACCGATATCGATGCGCGCGCCAGCGAAGATGTCGAAGGGACGGCCAGACGCGTACGCGCCCTTCTCCTGTTCCTGTCGGACGACGCCGGAAAGCTGGAGCGTCCTGTTCAGGGGTTCTCCGACGGAAACCTGCATCACGAGAGGTATTTCGCCCTCGAGCGCCATGGATATCGACGTGGAAGTGGAGGCGAAGTCCTGCGCGCCTATGGCGGAGAGAAGAAAAACGCAGATCAGGGGCACATAGATTTTACGCGATAGCTTTATGCTGCTCAAATTAAACCCTTTTAATCAACTATTGCCGAAAACGGTTCCGCGCGCAAGCGTGCAAACGAATAAACTCCATCCAGGATACGCGCCACAGCGCAATAATTGTAGCCGGCCCGCGCCCCACCTTCAAGTAAAATCCGATATTCGCTATACTCGACGCCAAGGAAGGCGAAATGGAAATAGTGACGATGTTCCTGGAACTTCTGGGCGGCCTGGCCCTCTTCATGTACGGCATGGATCGGACGAGCGACGGCATACAGAGAGCGGCGGGCGAGAAGCTGCAGAGCACGCTCAATTTCATGACCAAGAACCGCCTCATGGCGGTGCTGACGGGAACGCTCGTCACCGTGGCGGTGCAGTCCTCATCGGCGACCACCGTCATGCTCATCACCTTCGTCAACGCCGGGCTTCTCTCCCTGACCCAGGGCATCGGCGTCATCATGGGCGCCAATATCGGAACGACGCTCACCGGCTGGATCATCGCGGCCGTCGGCATCGCTAAGTTCAGCATAGCGTCGCTGGCCGTCCCCATTTTCGGCGCGGGCTTCTTCATGTCGATCATGAAGAAGCGCTCTGACGCGTTCAGGAGCTACGGAAGCGCGCTCACGGGGCTCGCGCTCATATTTCTCGGCCTGGGTTTCATCGCCGACGCCATCCCCGAGCCTTCGCGCGAAATTCTCCTTTTCCTCCAGAACTTTTCGGACATGGGATTCATCGCCATCATTCTCGCCGTCCTGGCCGGCATGGTGTTCACCATTCTCATCAACGCGTCGAGCGCGACGCTGGCCATCGTCATAGCCATGGCGTCGCAGGGCATCATCGATTTCAACATAGCGGCCGCCATCACGCTCGGGGCGAACATCGGCACCACCTTCGACGCCTTTCTCGCCTCGATATCGACGGGAGCCAGCGCCAACGCCAAGCGGGCGGCCTGGGCCCATATTCTCTTCAACGTGCTGGGCACGATCTGGGTCATCATCGTCTTCAACCCCTTCATGGCTTTTGTCGACTGGGTGGTCCCCGGCCCGATAACGACGCAGAGCATGGGCATCCACATCGCCATGCTCCATACGCTTTTCAATACGGTCAACACCATCATCCTTCTGCCCTTCATCAACCAGTACGCCGCCCTCCTCAACCGGCTCATCAAGGAGAAGCCGGAAGAGGCCGAGATGCGCGCCATCTACCTTCCCACGACGCTGAAGGCCACGCCCGAACTCTCCCTCATCCACGCGCGGAAAGAGATAGCCGACATGGCCGCGATTTCCCAGGCCATGTTCGCCAGGGTGCGGAAGAATATAGTGGCCGAGGCCGCCGATTTCGACGCGGAGATTGCCTGGTTCACGGCCAAGGAAAACTATCTGGACATGATGCACGAGGAACTTTCGAAATTCCTCATCGCGATCACCCGGAACGACCTGTCGGAAAAGACGCGCAACCGCGTGGGCATGAAGCTGCGCATTATCGCGGAGCTGGAGAACATGTCCGACGAATGCTTAAGCATAGCTTTTCTCCTTAAGAAAAAGCGGAACAAGCATCTCGGTTTCGAGCCCGAATCGCTCGGGGCCCTCAGGCCCTTCGCCGACATGGTCGACGAGTTTCTGGGCTTCGTGGCCGCCCGCCTGCACACCGGAATGACGGAAATCGAGTTGGGCATGGCTTCGGAAATGGAAGACAAGATAGACGCCTTCAAGAAGCACTTGAAAAAACACGCGAGGAAACGCCTGGACGCCGGCGCGGACGTGAAGGCTGAGCTACTCTATATCGACCTCATCCGTCACGTGGAGAAGATGGGCGACTGCGCCTATGCCATTTCCGAGGAACTGAGGCATTTCAGCGTCTGATCAATTCGGGCAGGCGATAGACATCTTCCACGCCATCCACGAGAATTCCCCCCATTCCCAAAGCCAGTGCCGGCTCTATGTCCACATCCGCGCGGTCGCCGATCGAGACGCAGGCGGCGAGGGGGAGATCGAGGATTTCGCAGGTCTTGAGAAAGGGTATCGGGGAAGGTTTGGACTCGAAGCTGTCGTCGAGGCCGATGACGGCCTCAAAGCGTCCGGCGACGCCGAGGGCGACGAGGTTGGCCGCGCCGATCGCTCGTGGGTTGTTGGTGAGGAGAGCGAGGCGATATCGGGAGGCGAGCTCGGCGAGAGTCCCATCGAGGCGGGGGTCGGGTTTCAGCCATTCGGCGGGGCGTAGTTCCTCGACGCGCCAGCGGACAATGGTGGCCATGTCGATGGCGAAACCCTGGCCGCGGCCGAGCTCGAGAAAGAGATTCGCCATGCTTGTTTTGGGAAGGCCGGCGGCGAGGCGCGCCTCGCGCCGCTCTCGCAGAAGGGCGGTCGCCTCGATTTCCGGGATGCCCAGGTGCAGGGCGAGGCGCGCCACCTGGGACGTCTCCTGATAGCGAAGGTAAGCCTCATTGGTGTAGAGGGTGCCATCCATATCGAAAACGAGGGCGGCTATGGCGCGAGGCAGACGTCGGACAATCACTTCTTGTCCGCGGCTCCGTAGGGTATCGCTTCTTCGCTGGAAGCCGGGGCGCTTCCGGCCGCGACGGCCGTCGTCAGCCCCAAGCTGCCCTGCATAGCCTCGCCCTTGTCCATCTGCTTCTTTATCAGCCTGGCGACCACATCCCTGTTGTCGAGCAGGGAGGAGAGGGAGCGGTCGTGGTGGAGAAGGCTGATGATCTGCGCGAAAAGTCCGGTGACGTCGGCCTGGATGTACCATTCCTTCTGTAGAAGTTCCTTATGGTAGATGGCGTTGGTGCCGATGATCCTGTGGAAATAGCCCTGCTTGTAGGCCGCGTCGAAGTCCTCGATGGCGGAGCCATTGAAGAGCGGCAGGGATACGGCGCAGATGACCTTGGCGGCGCCCAGCTCCTTCAGGTTTTTCATTCCCTTGATGAGCGTACCGCCCGTTCCGATCATGTCGTCGGCCATGAAAACGGTTTTGCCATCGACGTTGCCGAGCAGTCTCATCTCTTTTATGTTGGAATCGGCGGCGTTCTTGGTGACCCGGGAGTAGTCCCTCTCCTTGTACAGGAGAGCGAGCGGCCTCCTCAGGGCGTTGGCATAGAACTTGTTGCGGTCCACCGCGCCGGTGTCGGGCGCGAGGACGACGAGGTCCTCGGTCTGTATGTCGATGATGGACATCAATTTTTCGATGATCTGGAAGGAGGCGTGGAGGTTTTCGAGGCGCAACTTATCGAAGCAGTTTTCGATTTCCTTCGAGTGGATGTCCAGGGTGATGATCCTGTTCACGCCCAGGTTCTCGAGCATGGCGCCCACGCGGGCGGCCGTGAGCCCTTCCCTTCCCTTCTTCTTGTGCTGGCGAGAATAGGGATACATGGGAAGAACGAGGTTGATGCACGCGGCTCCCGCCTGCATCGCCGCGTCTATGGCCACGAAAAGATTGAATATATGATCGTTGACCGACATCACGCGGCTCACCGAGCCGTCGTTGAAGGAAATCGGCTGGTGGTTCTCTATGTCCTGGAAGATGTAGAGGTCCTTGCCGCGCACCGATTCGAGGATCTCGGTCTTCACCTCGCCGTTGGCGAAGAAGGTGTGGCGCGCGTTGACCTTGAAGCGGGGCGCCCTGTACTTGTCCGTGGGGCCGGGCATATAGAGGAGACTCGAGTTCGCGTCGTTCGAGAAGTTGATTTTCCGTATGGCCAGTTCCTGGCTTATGTGATATCGCGAAGCCAAGGCCTGGGTTTTCCGGTCGAATCGTCGCTTGTAAATCCCGGACAGTTTCCGGACCACCTGGTCCGTGAACACTTCGGCTCCGGGGCAAGCGAGAATGCCCAATTTCGTTGGGTCGGAATAACTCATGGGATCGCCGCCTTAGGAATGGATTGGTTGGCTTAAAACTATACCGAGGCTATGCTTTTGTCAATCAGAAGAGTGAAATGATCAGGGCTATGAGGGGCGCGTCGGATTCCGGGGGACCGAGGACGAGGGGCGAGGCTGTCCCGATCTCGACGCCGGCGAGGCGGCAATCGCTCGCGTCCCAGTACTCTATCCTGTACCTCCCGGGAGGAGGGTTGAGAACGAGTTGACGTAAGCCTGGGCTGGGCTCCGACAAAGCCGACGCGTCAGCCCGGTGGCCCGCGCCCTCGGCTGAGGTCGTGGCCTCGACCGGGGGTCCCAGCCAGAGAAGGTACGAGGCGGCCCGTATTCCGGGCGATCCTTCGGGATCGCCGAGGGCGCCGACCTCCCCATCCCAGCCGTGCGCGGTCTTGTCTGGAGGAAACAGCTTTCTTGTCGTTTCGGCCTCGCCGCGGGAGCCGGCCATGGCCGCCAGCTCGAGGGCAAGGCTAAAGAGCCTATGCCCCGGAGGCAGGACTCCCCCGATCCGGGCAAGAGTCTCAGAAGTATTTAGAAAAGTCATGCTGTAGCGCCTCGATGCCGGGCAGTCCCTCTATCGTGGCCCAAGCCGCATCCGCGTCCGTTTCGGATTGAGCCTGGAGGATGGCGAGGACGATCTCGATCTGAATCCCCACCCTTTTCCACAATGGGGCTTTGGAATCGCCCAAATGGTTGAAGCCGGGATTCCCGCCCGCGACTTGCCCCATGTTAAGGGTTTCGATCAGGTAGGCCGCTGCCTGGGTACCCTCGCCCCACTCGCGGTGCGAAAGTCCCCTGTGCTCTTCCCTCGACTGGTCGAGGACCATGCTGACGCCCCTGTCTTCGGCCGCGAGAATTCCCATGGCGGCGTAGGCTATATTCTTGGGGTGTGCGACGATATCCCATGCCAACCCCGAGGAAGGGCCCGCCTCGTGAAAATCGAAGGCCGCCCTCACGTTCTCAGCGCCGATTATGGCGAAGATGGCGGCGGCCGCCCTGGAGGTGAGCGATCCCAAAGGATCGCCCGGATAGTTGCGGTTGAGATTGCGCGACTCCTGCCCCGCCAGTCCTTTCCCGCCTTGGTCAGCTCCCTGGGGAAAAAAGGCCGGGGGATCGGGGAGAATTTCGGCTTTGGGATCGGTCAGGCGCGAGCCATATCTGAAACGGCGCTCACCCGAGGCCCCCGGGATGGCGACGAAGACCGGGCCGGGTCTGTCGGGGTCGGGCCAGGTCGCGGCCGAGGCGTTCGCCCTGGGGATGACGATGAGCCGGGCGGAGAGAGGCCGCGCCCAGGAGACGAAGAGGGAGGCGGCCACGACGCCCGCCAGCTCGTTGCCGTGGGTGCCGCCCAGGATGAGGATGGAGGGACAGCTTGGAAGCGGCGCCTCGGGCTCTATGAAATAGACGGGGCTGTCCAGGGCCGTTCCAAAGAGGGAGGGGACGTAGTCGGAGAGCGCCCCGATCCTGGAGACGGCCGGACCCGGCCTCTGTTCGGCCAGCGCCGCTTCGAATACGGGATTCCGCGGCTGGGCTTGGGCGGGGCCCTTGGTCTCGACCTGGGCCGCCGCCGAAGCGATGACGAAAGAGAGCCCCGCGAGGAGGGCGAAAGCGCGTTTGGCAAATGTATCCATTATAATCGCATGATCCTCGCTAAGAGGCGGCGGGCGCCCGGCGCCCGCCGCCTCTTAGCCGTAATGTATCGTCAATACCCGAAGACGGCGCCATCCCTGCGGGGGTCGGCTCCGCCGTACAGCATGCCGTCCTTGGTGATGATGCCCTGGACGCCGCCGAAGTAGAGATCGCGCTTGTCGTAGCTCTTGACCTTGTAGCCCAAGGCTTTGAGCGCGGCCAGCTCCGATCCCGGGAAGAGGAACCCTTCGAGCTCTATCGTGGTCTTGCCCGAGCCCTGGAGATAGGTGCAGTACATGCGCGGGGCTTCGATGGCTTCCTGGATCCCCATGTCGTAATCGATGAGGTTGGTGATGAGCTGGGTCAGCGTCGGCACGATGCGCATGGCGCCGGGAGTTCCCAGCGTGGCGAATGCCTGGCCGTCCTTCATGACGAGGGTGGGCGCTATGGTCGTATTCATGCGCTTGCCGGGGAGATAGGCCGAGGGGCCTTTCTTGCCGTTGAAGTTTCCCATCTCGTTGTTGAGGATGATGCCCGTGCCGGGAATGGCCACCGCGGCGCCGTAGAAACCCGACAGCGTCTGGGTCAGGGCCACCAAATTCCCGTCCTTGTCGACGACGGACATATGCGTGGTGCTCCAGTGCTCGCTGTTCGGATCGATGTGCGTGTAGGCGCTGGTCATCGAATCCAGCTTGATGGAGGCGGCCTTGGCCTTGGCGTAGCCCTTGGAAGTCAGCGCCTGCATCGGAACGTTGACGTAGTCGGGATCGCCCAGGACATCGTAGTAGTCGTCGAAGGCCCTCGCGAGCACTTCGGAGAAGAGATGGAGTTTCTTGGCCGAGTCGAAGCCCCACGACCTGATGTCGTAGTTCTCGATCATGTTGAGCGACTCGATCAGGAGGAAGCCGCCCACGGGGGCCGGCGCCGAGACGATGTCGTAGCCGCGGTAGGTGCCTCTGGCGGGCTCGCGCTCGATGGCCTTGTACTGGGCCAGGTCGTTCTCGTCGATGAGGCCGCCATTGGCCTTCATGTCGGCGGCGATCGCCTTGGCTATGTCTCCCTTGTAGAAGGCGTCGGGGCCTTCCTTGGCGATCAGCGCCAGGCTCTTCGCGAGGTCGGGGTTTTTATAGACGTCGCCGGCCTCGAGGGGCAGGCCGTCGGGGGCGATGATGGACATCAGGTACTTGTTGGGCATCGCGCGCTTGAAGTTGTCGGAGATGACGCCGGCGAGCGTCGGGCTGACGACGAATCCTTCCTCGGCCAGCTTGATCGCGGGCGTGATAACCTGGGCGAGGCTCATGGTGCCGTATTCCTGGAGGGCCTTGGCGAGACCGGCCACCGTGCCGGGGACGGCCACTCCAAGATGCCCATCGGAAGGCCATTTGGCCGCCGTGGTGGGGTTGAAGGACGCGCGGCTCCGGTAGTCGATGGAGGTCACCTTGTTCTCGCCTTTCAGATAGATGACGATGTAACCTTCCCCGCCGAGACCGTTGGCGTTGGGTTCTACGACGCCGTTGGCGAAGGCCGTGGCCACCGCCGCGTCGATCGCGTTGCCGCCGGCCTTGAGGATGTCGAGGCCGACCTGGGACGCGAGCGGATGCGCCGAGGCCACCATGCCCGTGCTGGAGACAACTTCCGGGATCACCGTGCTGATTTTCTGGGCGGAAACGGTTCCGAAGCCGCCGACGAGTAATAGCGCGATGAGCGCCATAGAGACAAAGCTCCTTTTCACCTTCATATGAACTCCTCCTGAAACATGCTGGCGGCGAACTACGCGCCACCGTATCGGCCGGTTCCGAGAAAACCGCCCCTGAGATATCGAGACTTACTTGAGGTAAGGACCAAGGCCGTTCTTTATGAGATCATCGTAGGCGGGAAGGCCCGAGAACACGATGCTCTTTTCGGGATGCGTTTCGCTGAACACGGTGACGACGGCCTCGGTCGCTATCAGGTGGGTGGCCACCCTCAAGGCGAGAGGATTTTTAGAGTCGTTGACGACGTCGGCTCCGTCGTCGGCCTCGCGCGCCATGGCCGGATTGGGCGTTTCGGTCAGGAAGGATGCCGCGTCGGTCCAGGCGCCCCATTCCCTATGTGAAAGCCCGCGGAACTCCATATTGGAAGGTTCCAGCTTGAACGTGAAGCCGTAGTCCAGGTCCACGTTTACCACGGCCGCGGCGGCGATATCGAGGTTCTTGGGATTGGCTACCATCATGTTCGCCAGACGGCCGCCCACGTCGGCCTCGTGGTAATCGAAGGCGACGTCGACTTTCTCCTTCCTGAGAAGAGCCATGATCGCGTAGGCGATCTTCTGCGTCAGGCCGGAATCGGTGCGGCCGGGATAGGAGCGGTTGAGGTTCCTGAATTCCCAGGCCGCGAGTGGGGCTTCCTTGCTGTCGGGGTGCACGTAGCCGCCTACGGGGTCGGGCACGCCCTGCTGAGCGCTGCTCGTGGCCCTGGAGCCGTACTTGAAAAACCTCCGTCCGCTCGGCGTGTCGAGGGCGATCCAGGATGGCCCTCGGGAGGTATAGGCGGGCATGGTGGGTTCCTTCTCCTGATTCGATACCGCGGAGTTGTTGAGGTTGGGCACCACGATGACCCTGCCGACCTCGATTTTCACGGTCTCGAGCATCGTGACCGCGGCCATGATGCCGGCGATCTCGTTGGCGTGGGTCCCGCCGCCCACGAACAGGGTGCCGCCGGGTGTCTTTCCCTCGAAGAAATAGACCTTGCTGTCCCCGGGGCTGCCGAGAAGCTCGGGATAATAATCGGACAGCCATCCCGTCCTCGTCAGCGACTGGGATGGTCGATAATCATGGTTGATGAGATAGCGGCCATGGATATCCTGGGCCGCCGCGGTCTGGGCGCCGATCGCGCTCAAGCAAACCAATGCCGCTACCAGGGCGATCGAAAAACGTTTCAACATACACATCTCTTTATTTGAAAGCCGCCGCCAGGGGGGCGCCGACCGCTGAGATACGCTCGACCGACGTGAGCGCTATGTTGGTCTTGGCCGCCAATTTCGTGAAGAAGCCATCCTCGTTGCCGGACGCCACGACGATGGCGTAGTCGGAAGAAGCCATGCACGGTTCAATCAAACTTTCGGACATGGCCCCTCTGCGGGCGGCGCCGCCGACATGGACGGTGATGATGCTCATCTTCAATTCCTTGGCGCGCTTGAGGAGGGCCTTGGTCCTCGCGAGCTCCGCCTCGGCGCTGATGCCCGCGGCCCCGAGTCCCTTCGAGCTGGCGCCGACGACGAGAATCAGCGTCTGGGCCGACCCGTCGAGACCTTCGGCCTTGACCAGGGTATCGGCCTTGAAGGATATCTTGTTTCTCGTCAGCAGAACCTTGACCATCTCGAAATCGGCGCTCTGGCCGATGGCGGTGAGAACGGCGGGCTTTCCCGCGAATGCCGTGGTCTGCTGGGCGAAGGCCGAGCCGAGGACTGCGACGAAGAGGGCGCAGATAAGTGCAATTCGTTTCATGGTAACCTTCCTTACGTTGCGCCGTCATTCGGGACGAAGTTTTTGACGACGCCCCGATATGCGCGACGCGCTTTCTATTCCGGGACTCGTGCGTATGTTGGCTTCGTTGGAAGCGACGCAATACAGTACTAAATCAGTTCAAAAGATTGTCTATCACAAGGCGGATCGTGTCAATCAAAAAAGCCGTAAAATATGCGCTTTACCGCTTTCCCTCTTCGTGTTAACGTAAGGCACCGGGCGGATGCGCGCATCGCTGCGCGTCTCTTCCAGCGCGGTAATTCAGGAGATGACAATGAAACGGACAGTATTCCGCATGCTCGATGAGGCCGCCAAGGAATGGGCGAACGATCCTTACGCGCTCAGAAAGACCGACAATGGCTATGCGCCGACCACTTTTTCACAGGCGCGCGAGAGATCCCGCCGATTCGGAGCCTGGCTCATCTCCAGAGGCTATCAAAAGGGCGACACCATGGCCATTCTCGGGGAAGGCAGCCCGGAGTGGATTTGCGGCGAATACGGCATGATGTGCGCGGGAATCATATCCGTTCCCCTTTCGATCAAGCTGCTCGCCGAGGAAATCCCCTTCAGGCTCAACCATTCCGAAGCCAAAGGCTTCCTCACCACCCATAATCAGCTGGAAAAGGTCCTTTCCGCCCTGGACACGGCGGAAAGCAAGGCTATACGGCTCGTCTATCTCGACGAGGATATCGATTGGGGCAGGGCTCAGGCCGAAAAACACGGCATAGCGGGCGACCGTTTCATCGGCTTTTCCCAGGCCGAGGAAGAGGGACAGAGGCTCATCGAAGCCCCGGGATCGGATATGGTCGCCAGGCTCGACGCGATCGACGCCGAGACCGAAGAGGACGATGTCATCACGATTTCCTACACTTCGGGCACCACCGGCAACCCCAAGGGCATCATGCTCACCCACCTCAACTACTGGAGCAACTGCCACGACGCGATAGAGATGTTCCAGCTACCCCCCCATTACAGGACCCTTCTCATCCTCCCGGTGGACCACTCATTCGCCCACACGGTGGGAATCTACACCGCCCTCGTGCGCGGCATCGCCCTCTATTTCGTCGATTCACGCGGCGGCGGCATAGCCACCCTGCGCAACATACCCATCAACCTCAAAGAAGTGAATCCCACCTTCCTCTTCACCGTGCCGGCGCTGTCAGGCAACTTCATGAAGAAAATCATTCAGGCCATGGAAGAGAAGGGCGGCATCATAGAGAAAATTTTCAAGACAGGCATCGCCGCGGGCATCCGCTGGAACGGCGACGGCTTCGCCAAGCCCGGTTTCGGCGCGAGGGCGGGAGCCTTCCTCCCCTACTTCTTCGCGAAGGCCCTGGTCTTCAACAAGATCAAGAAGACGGTGTTCGGCGACTCGATCCTCTTCTGCGTCGGCGGCGGCGCCCTCCTCGACGTGAAACAGCAGGAGTTCTTCGCGGCCCTGGGCTGCCCCGTCTTCCAGGGCTACGGCCTCACGGAAGCCGCGCCCATCATCTCCGCCAACGTCCCAGCCCGCCACAAGTTCGGTTCCTCTGGCATCCTCGCGCCATCGCTCAAGTGCCGCATCATGCTCGCCGACGGAACCGAGGCGCCCCGCGGCACCACGGGCGAAATCGTCATAAAAGGCGAGAATGTCATGAAGGGCTACCTGAAGAATCCCGAGGCCAGCGCCCTGGCGCTGCGCGACGGCCACCTGTGGACCGGGGACCTGGGCTACATGGACGACGACGACTTCCTCGTCGTCGTTGGGCGCGAAAAGGCCCTCCTCATCTTCGAGGACGGGGAAAAGTACAGCCCCGAGGAAATCGAGGAGGCGATCATCACCTCGACCGATCTCATCGATCAGATCATGGTCTGGTGCGACCACAAAAAGAACTCCTGCGCCCTCGTCGCCCTCGACGCGGTCAAAGTCGAACGCTTCATCAAGGATAAGGGCGTCAAGACGGCCAAGGAACTCTGCGAAGCGCTCGAGCGCGAGTTCTACGCCTTCAGGGACGACCCCAAGGCCAAGAAAGTGCAGAAGGCCTGGATCCCCACGGCCTTCCAGATTCTGCCCGCCGCGCTGGGCGAGAAGGACGGGACGGTCAACTCGACCATGAAGATCGTCCGCTTCAAGGTATCGCAGGTGTACAAGGATCTTCTGGATTACTCCTACACGAAGGAAGGGTCCCTCACCCCAAACGAAAAGAATGTAGAGACGCTGAAGGCTTTGTTCAAATTAAAGTGAACCGGATGGCGCAGGCCACGGCAAGGAGTAAAAACATGAAAAAAACCGTCCTCGCGATGATCGACAACGCGGCCGCGACCTGGCCATCGGAGCCCTACGCCCTCCGGAAAACCGACGAAGGCTACAAACCCTCGAGCTTTTCCGAAGTCAGGGACGCCTCCAGGGCCTTTGCCGCGTGGCTCCTCTCTTCGGGCTTCGGCCCCGGCGACAAGATCGCCATACTGAGCGAGGGCAGCCCCGAATGGCTCGAGGGCGAATTCGGCGGCTTCTACGCGGGGCTCATATCGATACCGCTCTCGGTGAAGCTCACGCCCGATGAAATCCTCTTCCGCCTCGAACATTCAGAGGCCAAGCTCATCCTCACGACCCATAACCAGCTTGTAAGCGTTCTAGGCGTGCTGACGGGGCGTTCGGGCGATCCGATCACCCTCGTCTACCTGGACGAGGACCTCGATTGGGCACAAAAGCAGGCCGCGAAGGCAGGCCTCGCGGAGGGGCTCTTCGCGGGATTTTCCCAGGCCCTGGCGGCCGGGAGCGCCGCCCTCGCAGGCCCGGCCGATCGCGCCGGCAATCTTCAGGACAGACTCGACACCATCGCCGAGGCGGTGACTGAAGATACGGTGGCGACGATCTCCTACACGTCGGGAACCTCGGGCAATCCCAAGGGCGTGATGCTCACGCACCTGAACTTCTGGACGAACAGCCACGACCTGAGCGTCCGCTTCATCACGCCCCGTTTCAGGACCCTTCTCATACTTCCCACCGATCATTCCTTCATCCACACCTCGGCGATTTTCACCGCTCTCTGGAGCGGCGTGGCGCTCTACTTCGTGGACGCGCGCGGCGGCGGCATCGCCCTCTTGAGGAACATCCCCACGAATCTCCAGGAATGCCAGCCCACCTTCCTCTTCACCGTTCCCGCCCTCACGGTGAATTTCATGAAGAAAATCATCGCCGGCGTGGAACAGAAAGGACCGCTCGCGACGAAGATTTTCATGAACGGCATCGAGGCGGCCTCGAAATGGATGGGCGATGGCCGCCACAAGCCGCCGCTCGGCGATAGAATCGTCTCGTTTTTCCCCTATTTTATCGCGAAAACCCTTCTCTTCGGCACGATCAGGAAAAAGGCTCTCGGCGGCTCTATCATCTTCTGCATAAGCGGCGGCTCGAGACTCGACCCCCAGCAGCAGAAATTCTTCACCGCGCTGGGCGTCTATCTTTTGCCCGGCTATGGACTCACCGAGGCCGCGCCCGTCATCTCGACGAGCACCCTCGAGGCCTGGAAAATAGGGACCATGGGCATCATCATGCCATCGGTGAAGTGCGCCATACTGGATAAGAACGGCAACGAGGTCCCCACGGGACAGGTCGGGGAAATCACCGTCACCGGCGACAGCGTCATGAAGGGCTACTACAAGAATCCCGAGGCGACGGCGCTCGTGCTACGCGACGGACGGCTCTGGACCGGCGACCTCGGCTTCATGGACGAGGAAGGCTTCATCACCGTGACAGGCCGCGTGCACGCCCTCCTCGTCTCCGAATCGGGCAATAAGTACAGCCCGGAAACGATCGAGGACGCGGTCATGGGCTCGACGGGCGTCATCGAGCAGATGATGGCCTGGTGCCTGTACAAGAAGTACCCCTGCGCCCTCGTCAGCCTCGATATGGCGAGGACGAAGGCCCTCATCGCCGAAAAGCGCGTCAAGACGGCCGAAGCGCTGTGCCAGGCGCTGCAGGAGGAATTCTACCGCTTCAAGAACAAGTCCGGGGCCTCCCTCATCCAGGCCAGCTGGGTGCCCGTCACATTCCAGATCGTCGACAGGCCGTTCAGCGAGGAAGACGGCACCATCAACTCGACGATGAAGCTCGTGCGTCGCAAAGTGGAATCCGAATATCGGTATCTGATCGACTATTCCTATGAGAACGAGGGATCGAAGACCGTCAATCCCAGGAATATCGCCACCCTGAGGAAGCTGTTCAACCTCTAAAAGCGGCCTCCGGCATTTTCGCCGAAAACCTTTGCTGTCGCTAACGCGGCCGGAGGCTTGGCCTCCGGCCGATCCGTGAAGACCTTTACTGCCGTTAATATAGCCGGAGGCCCGGCCTCCGGCCGATCCGCGAAGACCTTTACTACCGTTAATATAGCCGGAGGCCTTACGCATCCATAGGGCTTTGAGCTATATTTTGCCCATGGAGAAATCCCCCAATTTCGAAAACGTGCAGGAACTGTCCATTCTGCTCGCGAGGACATCGAGCGTGACGGACTCATCCGGAGAAAAGGCTTTCCCCGCCTTCCTCCTGTCCATTCTCGGACAGATCCCCTATTTCAGGAACAATCCCGACAGCCTCGAGGCCATGCCCATACCCGGCGATCCCAAGGAACGCTCCAACGTATTCGCGCTCGTCAGAGGCTCCGGCAAGCGCTGCGTCGTCCTCACCGGCCACTACGATGTGGTGCAGACTTCCATGTACGGCTCCCTCGAACCCTGGGCTTTCGATCCCGAGACCCTTTCCCGCAAGATGCTCGAATCCCTCGCCGAGGTCAGCGGCAAGGACAACCCCCTGTCCCGCCTGAAAGAAGATCTCGCATCGGGGGAATTTCTTCCCGGACGGGGCATACTCGACATGAAGAGCGGCCTGGCGGCCGGCATTTCGGTCTTGGCGACGTTTTCCTCCCGCGCCGAGAGAAAAGGCAACATCCTCTTCCTTTCCGTGGCCGACGAGGAAGGCTCAAGCCATGGAATGAAGGCGGCCGCCGCCGTATTGAAGGACTACCTCGACGAGCGAGGCCTCGAAGCCTCGGCCGTCTTCAACCTGGATTCGGCCGTCGACCAGGACAACGGCGAAATGGGCAGGGCCGTATTCACGGGTTCCGTCGGGAAAACCCTCCCCTTTGTCTACTTCGTGGGGAAATGCACCCACGCGGGCGCCCCCTTCGACGGCATCAACCCGGTTCTCCTCGCCTCGGAATTCGCGAGGGAGGTGGAATGCAACCCCGACGCCATCAAGGAGCGCCAGGTGGCGCCTGGAGAGGAAGCCCCGCCGCCCACCATCCTCTACTTCAGGGAATCCCGGACAGCCTACGACGTGACGACGCCATCGGCCGTTTTCTGCGCTCTCAATGTCCTCAGCCACACGCGAGGCCCAGAGGAAATACTCGACGTCATGGGGAAAATCGCCGCCGACGCCATGAACCGCGCCATCTCCTCCCTCAGGGAGCGAGCCTCCACGCTGTCGCGCAGGGTATCCGGACATTTCGCCCTGCCGGCCAGACAGCCCCAGGTCGTCGATTTCGACGAATTGTCGCGCCTCGCCGAACGCCTCAGCCCCGGGATCCTCGAAAAGGCCCGAGTCTACGCGGCCGGCCAGCAACCCGACGACAGGGTTCAGCAGACACTTCTCATCCTGCAGGAACTCCTGCCTTTTTCGGGGCTGGAAGGCCCCGCGGCGATCATGGGCTTCGCTCCCCCCTACTACGCCCGAGCCGAAATAGATCAGGAAAGGGATATGGCCTTCATCGCCATGCTGCGCTCCGAACTCTCCGATTTTTCAAGGGATATCGGCAAGAGCATCCGTGTCCGCCCCTACTTTCCCGGCATATCGGACATGAGCTTCCTCGCTCCCTCCGATTCGGCCGACCAGAGGTCTTTCGTGAAAAGCCAGTCTCCCGTCGCCGATCCCGGCGGCGGGGAAGAGCGGCGCGCGCCGATAGGCTGCCCCGTCGTCAACATCGGCCCCTGGGGCCGCGAATATCATCAGATTGGAGAACGCGTGCACAAGGAATATTCATTCATCGAGCTGCCCAAGCTCCTCACCCTCCTCGTAAGGAGCGCGCTAGACCTGGAAAGAATGCCCGAAAGCGGGAAGCCTGGCGCGCAGCCGCGCAGCGCGGAATGAGATCATGGCGATGCGGGCAATAAAGACGGTAATTTTCGACTGCGGTCGCGTCATCACCTACGATCAGAAAAAAAACATCGCCGATCAAATGGCGGCGATCATAGGCGCCCCGGCCGAAGAATTCCCCGCCGCCTACGCGACCGACCGGGGCGAGTACGACCGCGGGACCATGAACGCTCTCGTTTACTGGAACAAGGTGGCGAGCCGCTTCGGGTCGAAGGTGGACGAAAGCGCCCTTCCCGAGCTCATCAGGCTCGACCAGGACAGCTGGTTCAACATCAACCCCGAAACGGTCGACATCATCATGCGATTGAAGGAGCGTGGCCGCCGCCTCCTCATCCTCTCCAATATGAACGAAGAGGGCAAGGAATGCATGCTCGGCCGCGCCCGAAGCAGTGGCGGGAAGGACTGGATCGCGCCTTTCGACGAGATCCTGCTCTCCTGCGACCTAAAGCTCATGAAGCCCGAGCCCGAAATCTACAGGGCCTGTCTTAAGCTGGCCGACGCGAGCCCCGAGGAATGCGTCTTCATCGACGACACGGTCGCCAACGTGGAGGCGGCGCGAGCGCTCGGCATGCATGCCATCCATTTCACCGGATCGGCGCGACGCCTCGCCTCGATCCTCGCCGATGAGTACAAAGCGCTTTAGGGAGCGCCACGGCTCCGGGACCGGTCACGGCTCTACGACCAGGTCCGCGTCTCAGGAGGTTATGATGACCTGTGTCCTGTCCTTGGGCGGTTCGATTGTCGCCCCTCCGGAAGGCCCCGATGTCGCCTTCCTCGTGGAATTCAGGAAACGCCTAGAAACATGGCTCGCCAAAGCCATGGATCGCCGGATGATACTCGTCATAGGCGGAGGCGGTCCCGCCCGATCCTACCAGGGCGCGCTGAAGGAATTCTGGCGGCGCAGGGGAGAAACCCCAGGTTCCAATGAGGACCCGGACTCCAACGGAGTCTCAGGCGCCGACGAAGCCCTGGACTGGATTGGCATCGCCGCGACGCGCATCAACGCTCAGCTCGTGAAGGCCGCCATGGGCGAACTTTGCGCCGACGACGTCGTGACCGACCCCTCGGCGGTCTTCACCTTCTCCGGGAAAGTGCTCGTAGCCTCCGGATGGAAGCCTGGCTTCTCGAGCGACTACGACGCGGTTTATCTCGGAAAGCGCTTCGGCGCCCAGACCGTGCTCAATCTCTCCAACATCGCCAAGGTCTACACGGCCGACCCGAAACTGGACCCGACGGCGACGCCCATCGACAGCATCTCCTGGAAGGATTTCAGGGCGATGGTGGGCTCGACCTGGACGCCGGGCGCGAACCTGCCCTTCGACCCCATCGCCTCGGCCAAGGCCGAAGAGGCGGGGCTCCAGGTGATCTGCGCGGCCGGCAAGGATCTCGACAATGTCTTCCGCATTCTGGACGGCGAAACCTTCGTCGGCACGCTCATCGGCTGAGGAAGAAGGCGGTTTCCCGTCGGCCTCGTTGGCGACATAGTGGATTTTTTTACCTATATCCAGTATTTTATCGCTAACGCGGCGCCACCCTATGGAGGGCCGTGAAATTCATGTGCGTGGCGCCCGAGCGGGCCACAAGGAGCGGACAATGAACGACCGCTATGATTCCGTGCCAGGCGCGGGCGGAAACAACGAGATGGATCGGGAAAGACAGGGCGCCCTCGACGCCATCACCTCGGCCTTCGCCCTGGGCAAAATCACCATCGAAGATTACGAAGTCCGGGCCGAGAAAATTCAAAGAGCCGTGGCGCTTCGCGATATCTACACACAAACCGCCGACCTTCCGCCCCAGGAAATGCCCCGCGATACGGGACGCGGCCACCTGGACACCAGTCGCCGAACTTCCGGCCGCGAAGCCCCCAGCCGCCCCTCTTCCTTTCGCCGCCCCGCGGCCCCTCCCGTCGAAGACCTCTTCGTGGAAGAAAGGAACGGAAGTCCCGAATTCTCGCTCTGCGTCATGGGCGACCGAAAACTGGCCGGCGACTGGCTCAACTCTGACCAGGCCACGAGTTTCACGCTGATGGGCAGCACCACGCTCGACCTGCGCAACACCGCCCTTCCCCCCGGACGTCTCAAAATCGACGCGTTCGCCATCATGGGAGAGATCAGAATCCTCGTCCCCTATGGTCTGCCCGTCAAAATGTCGGCCTTTCCCTTCATGGGCGAAGCCAATATCCATTCCTCGGTCGAACAGCGGGTCGACAGGCGCCAGCCTTGGGTCGATATATCGGGGCTCGCCCTGATGGGGTCGATCGTCGTGAAGGCCGGCTGAACCGGGCATGCGGATCAGGGAGCCATTCAACAGCCTCTCTCACCTGGCCGGCGCCGCTCTCGCCCTGCCCGCCGTGGGCTGCCTCCTCGCCCGCGGCGCCGGCAGCTTCAGGGGAACCCTCTCCATCGCGGTCTATGGCCTCAGCCTCCTGACCCTGTTCATGGCGAGCGGCATATATCACGCCTCCGAAGCTTCCCCGATAGTCCTCGTCCGGCTGCGGAAATTCGACCACGCCGCGATCTACACCCTCATAGCGGGAACCTACACGCCCTTCTGCCTCATCGCCTTTTCGGGCTTCTGGCGCTGGGGACTTCTGGCCATCATATGGGCCCTGGCCCTGGCGGGAGTCGTCTTCACGATATTCATAATCGGGCTTCCGAGGGGAGTCACCGCGGGCATCTATGTCGGGATGGGCTGGCTCAGCGTATTCGCGGCTCGCGAGTTCCTGGCGAAGCTGGCGCCGCCGACGCTTTGGTGGCTCGTGGCTGGCGGTATTCTGTATTCGCTTGGAGCCGTCGTCTACGCGACGAAGAAAGGCGATTTCTTCCCCGGCAAATTCGGCTTCCACGAGATATGGCACATCTTTGTGCTATTGGCGGCGGCAGCCCATTTCGTGTCGGTGGCGAGCCTCGTCTAGCAAGCTAGACGCGTCCCGTAAACGAGACGGGTCTCCCAAGCGAGGCGGGGCTAGATTTTGTCGATGAGCATCGAACACTTGCCCGAGGGAATGGGCAGGGTCTTCTTCTTCTTGTTGAGGACGTTGATGGTGAAGTAATAGAGCTTTTCGCTCTCCATATGGATTTCCCAGCCGCGTCCCGACTTGCTCGAGAGGATCGTGACCATGTTCCGCTTGAGGGAGAGGTTCTCGATGCCCATGATCTCGAGGTTGGGGACGATCCAGTCGACCGTCTTCCTGGGCAGGGAAACATAGAGTCCGACGATGTTTTCGATCATGAGGGTGACGCTCGCGAGGCCATTGAAGGGCAAATAGTGAGGATAAGGCCATTCGGGGTGGCCTTCCCAGGAAGCTTTGCCATCGGATTGCGGCTGGTAAGCTCCCCATACGATAGGCTTGTGTTCCTTCTGATGGTTCCCCTCGCCGTGTTCGGCTTCCGCGTGCATCGAATCCAGGATGAAATAGAGATGCCTGATCGCGCAGTCGCGGGCGAACTCGTAGAAGTTGTACTTTTCCAGGCCCTTTATCACCATGAAGGTGAAGGCGGTCACGACCGAGCCGCAAAAGCCGTTGCCCTTCTTGTCGTAGTGAGGATCGTCCGCCGACAATGTCGGGAAGGGGTTCTCCGTGCCGAAACAGGCGGGATCCCTGAGCTTGGCGACAAGCTTCTCCGCCCTGTCCTCGTTGGGGATCTCGGCCAGAAGAAGCCAATAGGAGCCGATCGTCTTGACCTTAACCTGGTTTTCCTGCTCGTCGAGATCGTAGTAGAACCCGTCGTCGGCGTTCCACATCTTGCTGTTCACCCTCGTTTTAAGCGAGAAATAGTCGCGCTTGAACTGGAAGGAAATATCCTTGTCGTTGAGGATGTCGCCGAGCGCCGAGATGTAGAGCGCGTTCATGGCCATGGCGGCGTTGAAATCTATCAGGTATTTGGCCTCGCCGCGAGGCGAATTGGGCATGCCGCTGGAGGCGATCGGCGCCGAATAGAGACCGTTCGCGCCCTTGAAGTTGCTCTCGAGCCACTTGTAGTGCTTCCTGAGAGCGGGCATCACGTCCTTTACGCGTTTCTTGTTGGCCGTCTTATGGTAGAGGTTGTACTCCGCCCAGGCGAAAAGTGGCAAGACGAGGCCGTCCGCGTTGTCCGCGGAGATGATCGGCTTGCCAGTCTCGATGTCGTAGGTCGCCCTTATCGCGCCATCGGCCTCCTGGAGGCCATAGAGGGCGTCGAGGCCATTGGACGCGGAAAATATTCTATTGCTGTAGACCAGGAAAAATGACGAGAATACCTGCTCCATCACGTCGAGAATGGGTTTTTGCGGATAGTTGAAAAACTTTATTTTGTCAAATCCGCTTTCGGCTCCGCCAGATGCCCAACAATCGGCCACCCAGGCCCATGTGCGGTCGTATATTTCTACAAAGTCCTGGTCGTAAAAATGGACACGCGGAAAGTCTTTTTTATTCAAGAACGACCCCTCTCCCGGACGTTATCTGCGATAGCGGCACCTGCATACGGGCGCGACAGCCTGCAAAGTACACCGTTTGTTGCATTATTATACGAGACGTACCCTAAATTATCACTATAATGATCTTTAGAGCGTTTGTCAAATTTTCCGAATCCAATATGGCCATCCGGATTCAATTTGGCATTCCGGCCATCTTAGCCGATTTTTCCTTCATACGCACTATACAATCGTCAATTTTCGCGCAGCCCTTAACGATATCTTCGGCTAAAGCGCGACAATCGGGGGCGCCGCAGGCGCCGCAGTCGAGACCGGGCAGGTTAGCGGCGATCTCCTCGAGCTTTTCGGCCATCGCGAGCGCTTTCTCCATGTCCCTGTCGAGCACCATCACCGGCTTGGGGAGGAGTTCTTCCTCCCAGAGCAGCCGCCGGAAATCGGCCGGCGCGCGCTCCGGGCAGGCCGCGGCGGCCACCTCATCGCTTCCGGACGCCACAGCGGCTGATTCCTTTCTCGCCATGGCCTTGATGGTCGTCCGGGCGACGTGGGGATTCGCCACCGCCATCGGGCCGCCGACGCATCCGCCCGGACAGGCCAGCGCCTCGATATAGGGAATGTCCCCCAGTTTGCCGTTGTCGAGCTCCTCGAGAAGGGCGATCACGTTGTCTATGCCGTCGACGGATACGGCGCCGGGAATATCCAGCGATTCGAGTTCGCCGTCGGAGCGCGCCCAGCTGAAACCGGCGCCAAGATCGGGAATCCGCGGCAAGGCGGCCGACCGACAGGCCTCCTCGTTCCCGGGCGCCCTGGAATCCGCTTTCAGGTTCTTCCTCAATGCCGCATAAATATCCTGAAAAGAAAATACGGCATCCACCTCGGAAGAAAGGTAGCCGAGCGGAGCCTTGATGGCCGTCACTTTCGACGTGCAGGGACTGAGGAAGAAAATGCCGACTCTCTTGCCCCTGAAGGCGTCTCCCGCTTCGGAAAAGCGCGAGCGGACTTCCCTCGCGGCGACTTCGACCGGCGGAAGGAAGGGGACGAGATTCTCGATGAGCGAGGGGAAACGCAGCTGGATGAGACGCACGACCACCGGGCAGGCGCTCGAGACGAGAGGTCGGGGAAGGTCGCCCGCCTCGTACTGCTGGATCGATTCCGTCAGGACTTTGGCGCCCCAGGCGACATCGAACACCTCGTCGAAGCCTATCGTCCGGAGAATCGCGAAGATTTGTTCCGGCGAATGGTCGATGCCGAACTGTCCGTAGAGGGAAGGCGCGGGAAGCGCCACGTTTATGTCGTAGCCACCCATGACGGCCAGGGGATCGGAGACCGATTTCTTCGCCCCCTTGGGGCAGGTGCGAATGCACTCGCCGCAGTCTATGCAGCGCTCTTCGGTGATATGAGCCTTGCCATCCCTTACGCGGATGGCTTGGGTGGGGCATCGACGGACGCAGGTCGTGCAGCCAACGCAGAGACTTGAATCCAGATATACCGAATGAAAAACGCTGCCGCCCATCCGCGCCGCCTTCCCGTAATCCTTATGTGAACCTAGGCGCCCTGCGCCGGATTGAGCTTGAATACGAGATGCACCTTCGTGCCCAAACCCACCTTGCTCTCTATTTCCATCAAATCGGCATTGCGCTTCATGTTGGGAAGCCCCATGCCCGCCCCGAATCCCATGTTCCTCACTTCCTCGCTCGCTGTCGAGAAGCCCTCCGTCATAGCCAGGTCTATATCGGCGATGCCCGGGCCGTGATCGATGAGGGTTATCCCCACCTTGTCGGGCGAAAGCTCCATCTCCGCAGCCCCTCCGCCGCCATGGATGGCGATGTTCATCTCGCCCTCGTACATGGCGATCGCGATCCGCTTGACGAGATCGGCGTTGAGGCCAAGCCTCGCAAGGAGACGTTTCACCTCGGTGGAGGCTTTCCCCGCCGCGGAAAAGTCCATCGAAGGTATGGAAAAGCTGAGCTTCACGCTTCGTTCCTTCAGGAAATTTCCCGGATGCCGCCAGCCTTCAAGCCGGCCTCGTAGAGACGGCCGCAGGCGAGGAACATCGAATACTTCGTGGTCATGAGAATCATGTTGGACTCGTTGGCCATTTCCACCAGGTCGGGTGTGGGTTTCTTGCCGCGCACGAACACGATCACCTTTATGTCGAGGAGATCGGCGGTTCTGAGCGCCTGGGGATTCATGAGGCCGGTCAGGAGGACGACTCTTTCCTTCACGAAAGCCATGACGTCGCTCATGAGATCGGCCCCGCACGCGGACTGGACTTCCAGATCAAGCTGCTTCTCGCCGGCGAAGACCTTCGCGTCGAGTGTTGTCGCGATGTCGCTGACTTTCATTGCGGTACCTCCGATAGTGGATGTCGCGTCATAGCGGCATTCTTCCGTGAAATGAGCGCGCGAGGGTGAGGCGGTCGGCATATTCCAGATCCCCGCCGACGGGGATTCCCGTCGCGAGCCTGGTCACTTTGACGCCTTCCCTCTCCAGCACTTTCTTTATGTACAGGGCTGTCGTGTCCCCTTCTACCGTGGGATTGGTCGCGAGGACGATCTCCTCCACGGCGTTCCTGGAGGGCGCCGCGGGCTCGAGAGCGATGGCGCGGGCGGGGACGCGGCCGCCGCCGTCGGGGGCATCGAGTTCGCCGGGGAGCGCGGCGGCCGCGGGCGGGGCCTTCCCGCTTGTCCTGATCCGCTGCACGAGGGACGCGATGCGCAGCTTGTCGGGGCCTATGCCGTCGAGCGGCGAAAGAAGGCCGCCCAGGACATGGTAGAGGCCTCTGTATTCCTTCGACGCCTCGATCGTGAGCACGTCCTGCGGCTGCTCGACGACGCAGATGACGCGCCGGTCGCGATCGAGGCCGTCGCACACCGGACAAGGGTCTGTTTCAGTGTAGGAGCCGCAGATGGAGCAGAACCTGATCTCGCCCTGCAGTTTCGCGATGCGCTCGGCGAGGGCGCCGGCATAGCGTTGGTCGGCTTTTAGGAGATAGTAGGCCATGCGGAGCGCGCTCTTCCTGCCTATGCCGGGAAGCCGCGTGAGGAGGGAGACAAGATCCTCGAGAGCACGCATCAGAACCCTCCGAAGGGGTTCCCGCCGCCGAACATGCCGGCGGGCATGCCGCCCATCATCTCCGACATCTGCGATCGTATGGCTTCCTGGACGCGTTCGGCGGCGTCGTGATGAGCCGCCCTGATGAGATCCTCGATCATCTTGGGATCGGAGGGATCGATGGCCTCGGGAGCGATAGAGCATTCGAGCATTTCCATTTCACCCGAAAGAGTGACTTTGACCATGCCTCCGCCCGACTGGCCGGTAGCCCTGATGGCCGCGGTCTTCTGTTTCAGTTCGTTGGCCTTGGCCTGGATGGCCTGGGGATTTTTCAACATATTCATGAGATCGGAAATTTCCATCGTATATCCTCTTATTCAAAGACTTCGTTTTCATACGCTTCGGGACTATAGGTGGCGGCGCGGTCCTCGTCCATCCCCCGGGAATCGTCAAGCCCCGGAGAGTCCCCCGCTGGATACCGGGAGCCCGAGCCCCTGTCCCGCGAGGGGTTCTGCCTCGCGGTCCCCTGCCCGACGTTTCCGGCCTCTCGGTCGCTCGCCGGCCCGGCCAGCCCCGGAGTCGCCTGCGCGTACCCCGCGAGACTCCCCTTGAAAAGGCGCTCCACCAAGCCTATCGCCTCCCTTTCGGAAAGGCTCGCCTGCGGCTCATAGGCGGGGCCGGCCGGTCCGCGGCCGGGGTTAGCCTTCGCTTCCCCGCGTCCTTGCCCGTTTCCGCGCCTGTCCTCCCTCGCCCTCTCGTTGAAGGCGGGCGGCAGGCGTGACTCTCTTTCGGAATTGCCGGCGAGGCCGGAGGCTCCCTGAACCGCATCGGCGCCTCGAGTTCCGGGGAAGCGCGCGGCTCCCCGATCCATGCCACCATCCCCGGACACAAGCCCTACGGGGGCATCGGGCAGCCCGGCGTCGCCGCCGGGAGCGTCAAAAGGGGAATCACCCTCGCCGAAGCTCTCGTCGGCTTTCTCCTCGGCGGCCAGGGCCACCTCGATCTTCTGGGGAGAGCCCACCCTCACGGCGAGCACTTCGGCGATGATGGCGAGAAAGCGCTTGAGGAGATCGCAGTCCATCTGTTTCGACACCGAGATGGACAGCGTCTGGCCTTTGACGCGCCACGCGTGGCTTTTGTCCAGGGCGGTGGCGAGAAGCACGTTGTTTTTTCGTATATCGGCGACGAGAATCTTCTTGAGTTCGGGCAGCTTCGCCGGATCGATGCCTCCTGTCGACGGCGGGGTTGGGGCCGCCACCGGGACCACGGCCGGGGTTGCCTTCGGAGCGGCGACCGGACTCGCGGCAGCCGCCTGGGGCTGTCCGGCATTGGCCGCCCGAAGCTCTTCGGCGCGGGCAGCCGGAGCGCTCGCCGGAACGCTCATCGGGGCACTCGCCTGAAGGCCTATCGGGGCATTCGTCTGCGAGCCTATCGGAGCGCCGCCCTGCGAGCCTGCCTGGGCGACGCCCAGGGGCTGGCCTGCCAGGGCGTTCTTCTCGAGATAGCGCTTGAGGCTGCCTACCGCCCTGACGAGATCGGAGGGAGGCACGTAGCTGCCGATATGGGAAGCCTTCGCCACGGCGAGATCCAGCTCGTAGCGGGGATCGATGGATTCTTTCAGGTTCCTGTACGCGGACAGAAAGGTCGAAAGGACGCGCTCGATGCGCTCGCCCGACAGGGCCTCGGTGATCGAAAGATCGAAGGAGGAAAGCGGGGCGCCGAGAATGCTCTCGCGCGTGAGGCCATTTTTGATGAGAAGCAGAGCCCTGCAGTATTCGACCGAATCTGTCACGAACTGCTCGGGCGATACGCCTCCGGTAAGGATGGAATCCAGGGCAGACAGGGCTCCGGCGGTATCGCCGGCGACGAAAAGCCCGAAAAGCGCGTTCATCCTGTCCTGGCCTACGAGGCCGAGTTTTTCGCGGATGAGGGCGGCCGTGATGTTGCCTTCCGCGAAGGAGACTACCTGGTCGAAGAGGGTGTAGGCGTCGCGCACGGAGCCGCCCGATTCTCGGGCGATCCAGAGCAGAGCCTCGGGTTCGGCGGTCACGCCGAGGTCGGCCGAGGCGTCGGCGAGAAGCCGCACGACCACGTCGGAGGATACGAGCCTGAAGGTGAACTGCTGGCAGCGACTCTTGATCGTGGCGGGGACCTTGTGCTGCTCCGTCGTCGCGAACATGAAAATGACGTAGGGCGGCGGCTCCTCGATCGTCTTCAGGAGGGCGTTGAAGGCGCTCGTGGAGAGCATGTGGACTTCGTCGATGATATATATCTTATAGCGGCTGGAATTGGGCGGGAAGAGGACCTCATCCTTTATCTGGCGCACATTCTCGACCGAGGTGTTCGAGGCGCCGTCTATCTCTATGACATCGAGGGAGGAGCCGGCCGTTATCGATCTGCAGGAATCGCATACGCCGCAGGGCTCGGACGTGGGACCTTTTTCGCAGTTGAGCGCCTTCGCGAGGATGCGCGCCGTGCTCGTCTTGCCGCAGCCTCGGGGGCCTGAAAATAGATAGGCGTGGGCTATCCTGCCGGTCTCGAGGGACTTCTCTAGGGTGGCGGCGACGAACTCCTGGCCAGCGAGCTGTTCGAATGATTGGGGGCGTTTTCTGGCCGCGGTGACTTCATAAGGCATGGCATCAAAATAGCATGGAGGCGTGGAAGGGTAAAGCACTTGAAGCGCAAGAAGCCAGGCGCTCTGCGGCACCGCACCTTCCACGTACCGTTGCTTCCTTCCGGACCTGGCGGGTTCCGCAGTGGTTACGAGCACAGTGCCTGGCTTCTTGCGCTCTAAATGCTACGGAGAGATAGGGATTCGAACCCTAGTTACCCTTACGGATAAACGCGACTTCCAATCGCGCACCTTCGGCCGCTCGGTCATCTCTCCAAAACGAAAAACCAGAAAAAACAAAACGCCCGCCCATTCGACTCAGGAGCGACGAAAAAGCGCGGCTTGCGGAGAGAGAGGGATTCGAACCCTCGAAACCAATGAAGGTTTAACGGTTTTCGAGACCGCCCGATTCAGCCGCTCTCGCATCTCTCCAAACGAAAAATGAGGCTAAGAGGATTCGAACCTCCGACCTTCAGATCCGCAATCTGAAGCTCTATCCAGCTGAGCTATAGCCTCGCTCGAAACGGAGAGGGAGGGATTCGAACCCTCGGTACCCTTTAGAGGTACAACTCCTTAGCAGGGAGCCCGATTCGGCCGCTCTCGCACCTCTCCAAAAAAATAACGCAGTATCCGGAGCAGGGGGGATTCGAACCCCCGGAACCTCGCGGTTCAACGGTTTTCAAGACCGCCTCCTTAAACCCCTCGGACACCGCTCCACAGACAGAAAAAATGAATCGGCGAGTACCGACATTATGCGAAAGCCCCCCGATTGTCAAGGGCTGACCGCAGGAAGGCCGGAGGAAAGAAATCGCTCGCCGGTCCATTCCGCCCGAGCCTCGCCCCTCCCTCAAAGGCTTTATGAAGCCGCTTCTCCGGGCTACACTGCTGGCATGGGAATATTCGATCGCTTGCGGAATGCGAAAGGCCGCCGCCTCGCCGCGCGAAATCTCATCGCCGACGAGCTCTGGAAATGGGCGATCGACGAGCGCAGAATTTTCCGAGGCATGGGAGAGGAGGACGAATCCCGGCTGCGGGAGCTTTCCCGCGAATTCCTCGCCGCGAAACGCTTCGATCCCGTGGGGGGGGCGGAGATAGATGATCGGCTTAAAATCTCCGTGGCTACCCAGGCCTGCCTCCCCCTCCTGGGCCTGGACATGTCCTGGTACCGAGGCTTCAGCACCATCTTCGTGACCCCCGACGCATACACCATCAAGCAGCGTTGGACCGACGAATGGGGCATCGTCAACGAATACGAGGAAGAAGTGGCGGGCGAAGCCTTCAGCCTCGGGCCGGTCGCCCTCTCCATCCCCGATATAGACGCATCTGGCTGGGGCGACGGCTACAATGTCGTCATCCACGAAATGGCGCACCGCCTCGACAGCCTTGACGGCGCCTTCGACGGCCGCCCGCCTCTCCACGCCAACATGGACGGATCCCGATGGGGGACGGTCTTCACCGAAGCCTGGGAGGATCTGAATGCGAAGCTGAACTCACAGGCGGGCGGCGGCCGTTCGCGGCACAGGGGGACCTCGAAGCGGCGCACGCGCATCGACCCCTACGCCGCCGAGAGCCCCGACGAATTTTTCGCCGTGGTCTGCGAATATTTCTGGGAGAACCCCTCCATCCTCCTACGCGAATATCCGGCCGTCTACGAGCAGCTGAAGCTCTTCTTCCGCAGGGATCCTTCGACCTGGAGAAGATGAAAAACAGCCTGGGCGAGAATCCGCAATTTCGCAGAACAGATCAAGAACAAATGACCGCGGCCTGCGATAATCCGCCACATGGTGCTAAGGAGGAGATTATGGAACGGGAACACACGCGAGAGGACATGGTCCGCGCAGTACGCCAAATGCAGGATTATATTCTCGCGAACGTGCGCGACAAAATCTCGGCCAATGATCTGGCGCGCGCCGCGGGATATTCCGCGTGGCACGCCCAGCGGATGTTCAGGGAGCTGACCGGTCAGCCGCCCTTCGAATACATCCGCAGATTGAGGCTTTCACAGGCGGCTCTGGTATTGCGGGACAAGCCCTCGAGGGTTCTCGACGTGGCCTTGGACTTCATGTTCGACTCGCACGAGGGATTCACGCGTTCTTTTTCTAAAGAGTTCGGCGTAACCCCGGCTAAGTATCGCAGACAGCCCCGCCCCGTGAGACTGTTTCTTCCCTATCCTCTTCCATTGCGCCAAAAGCATGAAAAAGGAGAAAACGACATGAAAGAAGGCACGAGCAAGACGATTTTCGTACAGGTGATAGAGAGGCCGGCCCGCAAGGTCCTCCTCAAAAGGGCCAAGACGGCGAGCGAGTATTTCGCCTACTGCGAGGAAGTGGGCTGCGACGTGTGGGGCGTCCTTTCAAGCGTCAAGGAAGCGCTCTATGAACCGGTCGGTCTCTGGCTGCCCGCGAAACTCCGCCCGGCCGGCACCTCGGAGTACGTGCAGGGCGTCGAGCTGCCCCTGGATTGGTGCGGATCCGTTCCGGAAGGATACGAACTCGCCGATTTCGGGCCGGCGATGATGATGATTTTCCAGGGAGAGCCCTACGACGACGAGGATTTCGAGGAAGCCGTCGTCGCGGTGATGAAGAAAATAGACACTTTCGATCCCGCCCTCTACGGTTTCGCCTGGGCGCCCGATTCGGCGCCGCGTTTCCAGCTGGCGCCGCAGGGCTGGCGCGGGTACATTGAAGCCCGCCCCGTCCGCCCGTCGGGAAACTCGAAAATCAAATAAAGGCGGACAGGCGGCCGGGACGCGAGGCGCGCCTCGGCCGCTTATCGTCTCAATACAGGAATTTGGAAGCGCCCCCATCCACGAGGAGGGTCTGACCGTTCAGATAGGAAGCCGCCGGCGACAGGAGGAAGGCCCCCGCCCTGCCGAACTCTTCCACTTCCCCGATGCGTCCCATGGGTATATTGGCCTGCCTTTGGGCCCGCCGCTCGTCGTTGGAGATTCCGGCGCCCTTGGCTTCGACGGCGATGAGCCTTTCGAGGCGTCCCGTCATGATGTTGCCCGGCGCTATGTTGTTGACGCGGATGCCGTAAGGCGCGAGCTCGATCGACAGCGATTTAACGAGGCTGGCCACCCCCGAGCGCATGACGCCGGAGAGAATCAGCCCCGGCCAGGGCTCCTTCACCGAGCTCGACGTTATCGTGAGAATCGAACCGCCCTTCGCCTTGAGGGAGGGCAGGACGGCGCGGATGAGCCGCACGGAAGACATGAGGGTGAGGTTGAAGGCCGCCTGCCAGGGCTCGTCGCCCACCAGCGTTTCGAAGTCTCCGGGGGGCGGTCCGCCTGCGTTCACCAGCAGCGCGTCCGGCTCCCCCATCGCGGCCTTCCCCGCCGCGACCCAGGCTTCGATCGAGCCGGCCGAAGACATGTCCAGGACGGCGCCAGCGGACCGCCCGCCCGACGCCGCCGCCACCGCGGCCAGGCGTTTCAGCGCCGCGTCGAGCCTCTCTTGCGATCTGCCGCCCAAAAACACGAGAGCGCCCTCGGCGAGCGCGCTCTCCGCTATGCCCAACCCCAGGCCATCGGTCGAAGCCGAGGCGAAGAGTATTTTATTCTTGAGACCTAGTTCCATCAAAAACTCCTTCTCGGGTTTTGGATTCATTCTTCGAATAGAACATACGCCGCGCGCGTGAAGTATGCCTAAAATACTGAGGGGAGCCGCAAAAACAAAGTCTGGATTCTATGTATTACCTTCGACCTAATTGAACGGGCTACGATGCTCGAGCTTCGCGCGGATCAAGGGCTGCGGCCAGTTGCCGAAGGCGGCGAACACAGCCTGGCTGTCATTCATGTCCACATCGAAACCATCGGCGATTTCCTCCTTGGCCTTTTTTTGCGACGAATCGCTGTGATGGTGGGAAACCATCACATACTGCGCCTGAGGAAAAGCGTCGTCGCGACTGTCGTATAAATAAAGATTTTTCGACGCGTCGAAGGTTCCATACCGGTATTTAAGCACTATTGATTCTACGGCATCGCTCGTCGGACCGCCCGTCCAATCTATCGTCACATTGTCTCCGCTCGCGAACGATTTCGATTTGATCGAAAAGGAGACGCCGGGAAATTTTTCGGCGAGTTCGGTTCTGATGGCTTTCGCCGCTTTCGTGTATTTATGAAAAGTTATGCGACTTTTTAACTCGATGACATTGATCATCTGATTATCATCGAACCGACGAATCCGACAACGTTCTCTTTCGCCTTCCCGATCCGCTTCTCGACCCTGTCCAGCATCGCTTCAACTTTTTTTTCCTCGAAAAGCATATCCGCGTCGCCGAGATACCCCGATTTGTACCTGAAACGGCCAGCCGGTTCAAACAAAGTGCATTTCGCGTTTAGCCTATTCACGGTTCGTCTCCTTTTCGGTTTCATAGTCTTGCGGCGCATGAAGGCCCGCCCGTTCGGGCGGGCCTTCATCGCGATCTACAGGGAAGGCTGAGTGACGGTGCTGGCATCTATCGTGACAGCGGTCTGCGACAGGAGCCTGCCATTCACGGACGCGCCCGTGGCCAGGGTAATCTCCGTATACGACATCACGACTCCTTCGAAATGGGCGGTGGTGTTTAGGGCGACAGGACCGAAAGTCTGCCAGAAAATGTTCTGGGGCAAGGCGCCACCCGTCAGGTTCACGCGCTTGCCGGAGGCTTGCGTGATTCCGCCGGATATCTGGAATATCCAGATATCGCTCGGACCGCCATCGAGTGTGACATCGTTGGATATCAGCACGTCGGTACCCCATTTGTAGAGTCCCGGCACGAGCGTGAGCCCGCCGATTTCTCCGCTGGCCAGCTCTATGAAATCGGGCGTGGCCCTGCCGGCCGCGTCGGTGTAGGCGGTTTCCATGTCGCTGACGGCGGTGGTCATTTTGGTGGGAGTGGGAGGAACATAATTGGCCGCGTACGCTTTCCCGACGACTTGGCTGGATGTCGCGAAGGTATTCGAGCCGTCCATCGCCAGCGAGAATCCCGTGATGGCCGTCGAATCTATAGGACTGACACCTATATCGCCCGTCACCGCCGAGGTTGGAATCGTATCGATGCCGGCCTTTGTCAGGATCGCGAAATCGCCGGCCGTTCGCAGGTTCACGGCCGCCGGACCCGCGGCAGAAGTGCCTCCCGTGGTGAATGTCCACTCATGGATTTCCGCAAGCGCGTTGCCCGATACATCCTTGGCGCCTGTCGTGATCGTGGCGGTATACAGGACATTAGCCGACAGATTGGCGGCGGGATCGAAGGTCGCGATCATGTTCGCGTAGGTTACGGCTCCGGCAACCTGATTCACCCCCTGATGAAGGGTGAAGGTCGCGTCGCCGATCGTCGCGGCATCCATCTCCTCGCCGAAGGTCGCCGTCACGCCAACATTCCTGCCGACGGAGGTGGCCGCGGCGGCCGGAGAGGTGGAACTTACCGTCGGGGCGGTGACATCGCTGCCGACAACGGGGCTTTTGCAGCCCGCCACGATCATGACGATAGATAATAGCGCCAATAGAATTATTTTTTTCATATGACTATCTCCTTCTCTGGAATTCCGAATTTTGGATACGCGATCCTCCACATGTCCGAAGCATAAGCGCCTGGCTCGAATCGGTCTGTGCGCCAGCGCACATAGGACAGGGCGAAAATTGCCGGACGGTCTATGTGTGCTGCCGCACAGACCCCGCCTCGTCCGCAAAGTATCTTGAGAGCAAGCGATAGAATGAGAACGAAGAAGAATGTGACCATTCTCAGACGTTTTCATGCGAGGAGATCACGATGAACAAAGATCAGGTCAATGGACGCATCGACGAAGTGAAGGGCAAGGTCAAGGAAGCGATCGGAATAGCCGTCGGCGATAAGAAATTGGAGAAGAAGGGAAAAGCAAAAAGGATCAAAGGCGCGATTCAGGCTGAATTCGGCGACGTAAAAGCGGAGATCAAAAAGATCATCTGACCCTGCGACCGCGGTCATCCTTCGTCCGCATCGAGGTTTACCGGCCGGATTCGCGGCCGGTATCGTCAAATAGAAGTTAGCAGAGTTTTCTGCGGGAGAATTCGTATGTTTTTGAACAATATGCTGGATATGGTGAACAGGAAGAAAAGGGATGAGGACCGAAGAAAGGCCTCCATAAATTTCGCGCTTGGAATGGGCATAGCCGCCACGATTGGATTGGTGAAAGGGATTCTCTACGCGCCGAAATCGGGAAAAGAAACCAGGGATGAACTGAAAAAGAAAGCGGAAGAAGCCTTGGAGACCATCAGGGGAAAAGTCAGGCACAAGGCTGAAATCGTGAGGGAAACGACGACCCGCGCGGCGCAGGAACTGAAAAGCACCTTGCAGCCGAAACCCGCAGCCAAGAAGAAGAGAAGCGGAACGGCTTCAGCGTAGAGCGGGGCAAAACCATGACTATACAATTTACGCTGCCGGATTTGATGATTTTCCTGGTCTGCGCCACGGGAATCCTGATAGGCATCATCCTTATACCCATACTCCTGAACATCAAAAAAATGGTGGGAATCGTCAGTCCTCTCGTGGAAGTCAACAGAGACTCCATCAAGCATTCATTCAGGAGGGTGCCCGCCATAATCGGGGACATCGAACAGATAAGCGGCGATCTCAAAGATACGACCGCCCAACTCAAAGTCTCATTCCCCGCGATCATCCAGGAAGTCGAGCACGTCGCCAACACGGCCAAAGGCAGTTTCAGCCTGGCCAGCGACGTGATGGAAAAAATGGGATCGGGTATCAATGATACGGTTGCCGCCTACAAGAAAGACAATTCGGGATATTTTCACCTTTTCGAGGAACTTATGCAGCTGATCTACCGCTCCTTGACTTCGGGGAAATAAAACTTGTCGATTAGAAATCGCGGCATATGGGTAGGAGATATAAAAATGACAGAAAAAAATATTTTGACGACAAATACGGGAAGACCTGTCGTGAACGACCAAAACTCGATGACGGCGGGAGCCGGTGGCCCCACGCTCATCCAGGACACCCATCTCCTGGAAAAACTGGCGCACTTCGACAGGGAACGCGTGCCCGAAAGGGTTGTGCACGCGAAAGGCGCGGGAGCTGGCGGATACTTCGAGGTTACCCATGACATGACGAAGTATACGCGCGCAAAATTTCTTTCCAGCCCGGGAAAGCGCACGGAAATCTTCGCGCGATTCTCGCAGGTGGGCGGCGAAAAGGGTTCCGCCGACGCGGACCGCGATCCCCGCGGTTTCGCCGTCAAATTCTATACGGAAGAAGGCAACTACGATCTGGTAGGCAACAATACGCCGGTATTTTTCATCCGCGATGCTATAAAATTCCCTGATTTCATCCATACCCAAAAACGCAATCCCGCGACCAACCTGAAAGACCCCGATATGTTCTGGGATTTTCTCTCGCTTACTCCGGAGTCCATTCATCAAGTGACGATTCTTTTCTCCGACCGCGGCATCCCTCTCGATTACCGTCACATGCATGGCTTCAGCAGCCACACCTTCATGTGGTACGACGAAAAGGGCGGTTACTGCTGGGTCAAGACGCATTTCGTGACGGAACAGGGGATCAAGAATCTCGCTCGGGAAGAAGCCGCCCGTCTCGCGGGCGTCGATCCCGACCACGCGACGAGAGATCTCTTCGACAGCATACAGCGCGGCGAGTATCCCGCGTGGCGAGTGTCCGTGCAGATCATGACGCCGGCGGAAGCCGAAACCTATCGATTCGATCCTTTCGATATAACCAAAGTCTGGCCGCACGCGGATTATCCGCTCCTTCCCCTCGGGCGCATGGTGCTCAACCGCAATCCGTCCAATTATTTCGCCGAAGTGGAGCAGATCGCCTTCGCGCCAGGCAATTTCGTGCCGGGAATCGGGGCGTCGCCAGATAGGCTTCTGCAGGGACGCCTGTTCAGCTATCCCGATACGCAGAGGCATAGGTTGGGCCCGAACTTCAATCTTCTGCCCGTCAACGCGCCTAAAGCTTCCATGGATAGCGGCTATCAGCGCGACGGCCCCATGCGGTCGGACGCGAACGGCGGCGAAAGCCCCAACTACTGGCCCAATAGCGTCGGCGGCCCCGCGCCCGATCCGTCATTCTCCGCGCCGCCCCTTACCGTCTCTGGGACAGCGACGCGGCATGCCTACGAAACCGGAGACGTGGACTTTGTCCAGGCGGGAGATCTATATCGAAAGGTCATGACCGACATGGACCGCGACCATCTGGTCGGCAACATCGTATCCCACCTGAACAAGGCGCAAACACGCATTCAGCTGCGTCAAGCGGCCCTATTCTACAAGGTGGATGTCGAATATGGGGAACGCGTCGCCAAAGGGCTGAAGCTGGATTGCGCCGAAGCGGAGAGGCTTGCGGCCATGTCTCAGGAAGAGCGCGTCAATGCAACCTGACATTCCGAATTCTCGCCGAGGAAAGAACCCGGGATACCTTTGATCAGCGGCCGGAGGAGACACTTCCGGGCACGCCTAGCTTTATACAATGGAGAATTACATGAAAAAACTTATCATTTTCGCTTTCGCCGCCATGTTCGTCCTCGCCGGCTGCAACTTGCTGGCCCAGGATCCAATCATCGGGTCTTGGGAGACGACCATCCTGGGCGTCACGACCAACTATGTATTCATCGAGGACGGCTCCTGCATAGGGATAGCCACGGCGCTTGGAGTAAGCGTAACGACGAACGGCGTCTGGAATTCGGACAGCACCACGCTCACCATAACCTGGTCGGGATCCGCCGATAATGAAGTCGATCTCTATTCATTCAACAGCGACAAATCGACGATGACTCTTTCGGCTTCCGGGGGCGGGATTTCGCGCACCTTCGTAAGGCAGTGACAGGCGAGCGTGTCGGCGATCGCGCAAAGAAATCCGGAATAACGTGAAATCGGGCTAGCGCGGTCCGCCGATCGATAGAGATAATTGAAGGGGCTGCCCGGGAAGAAATTCCGGGGCAGCCCCTTCCTTTTTACATTTGCCTCGCATCGCGGGCTAATCCATCGATTCGCCTACAGCGCGGGTTCGACCACCGCGCTGCCGTCTATCGTGACGGCGGTCTGAGCCAGCAGCCTGCCATTGGCTGAGGCGCCGGTGCCGAGGTGGATGGCCGTGGCGCAGAGCACGATGCCTTCCATATGGGCGGTCGTGCCGAGCGCGACGTCATCCGACGCCTGCCAGAAGATGTTCTTGGCCATGGCGCCGCCGGTCAGGTTGACGCTCGCGCCGGAGGCCTGGGTGATGCCGCCCGATATCTGGAAGATCCAGACATCGTTGGCGCCGCCGTTCAGCGTGACATTGGTGGTGATCAAGAGGTTGGTGGTCCATTTATAGAGTCCGGGCACGAGAGTCAAACCGCCGATCTCTCCGGCTCCATGATTCAGGAAATCCGGCGTCGTCCGCCCCGCGGCATCGGTGTAGGCCGCTTCCATGTCGCTGACGGCCGTGGTCAGGTTCGTGGGGGTGGGAGATGCATAATTGGCGGCGTAAGCCCTTCCGGTGAGCTGACTCGCTGTCGAGAACACGTTCGTGGCGTCCGCTACGAGCGAGAAACCTGTTATGAAGCTTGCGGCGGCCGGACTCAGGCCGATGTCGCCCGTCACCGCCGAGGTTGGAACGGTGCTGATGGCGGTTTTCGCCAGGATTACGTAATTGCCCGCCGTTCCAAGGTTTACGGCCGCGGGACCCGCCGCCGGAGCGGCTACGGTCGTGAAGGTCCACACCTTGTTGGCCGCGAGATGATTGCCGGCCAGATCGGTGACGTCCGTTTTCACGGTCGCGGTATAGATCGTGTTGAAAGCCAGATCGCTGTCAGGATTGAAGGTGGCGACATTGCCCACGTAGCTGACCGCGCCCGGAACTGGCGTGCCCGCCTGCATCAGCGTGAAGTTCGCGACGGCGATGGTTCCGGAAGTCATGGCTTCGCTGAAGGTGGCGGTGATATTCGACGCGACGGCCACATCGACGGCAAGAGCCGCGGGACTGATCGAACTCACCACGGGAGCGATAATGTCCACAAGCGCCGCTGTCGTGAAGGTCCACACTTTGGCGGCGGCCAGCGCGTTGCCCGCCAGATCCATGACGCCGGCCGAGACCGTCGCCGTGTACTCGGTTCCCGCCGCGAAATCGCTGGTTGGACTGAAGGTGACGACATCATCGGCATAGCTCACCGTGCCCGCTACGGGCGTCGCTCCCTGGCTTACGGTAAAGTTCGCCGCGACGACGGTCGCGGAATCCATCGCTTCGCTGAAGGTCGCCGTCACGTCAGCCGTTATCGCTATGTTGGTGGCGAGATCGGCCGGACTCGTCAGATCGACCGTGGGCGCGACAAGGTCCTCAGCCACCGGACTTTTGCAGCCGACCGCGAAAAACGCGACCAGCGCGAGCATCGATACTAAAATCCTCTTCATTGTTTTCTCCTTTTTCTTTCGGACATACGATTCATATAGAAGCGATCCTCCCCATCTGCCCATAAATATGATTCCTGCGGAGCAACCCCGTCTGTGCGGCAACACACAGAGGCGAGGAGAGGCTGTGTGTGCTACCGAACAGACCAAATCGGATTCCGCGCATATCCTTGATCATGAGAAGGAGGATTTTTGAACATGAACAAGAGAATGAAAAACAAGGAGATATCGATTATGAAGAAGATGTTGTTTATGGGACTGCTGATGGTAGCCCTTTCACTGAGCGGCTGCAGCAATCCCGTGGATGAAGAGGACCTCACGGCACCCACTGTCAATTCCACCGGTCCCGTGGACGCCGCGGTCGCGGTAGAGCGGAACAGCGATATCACGGCCACCTTCAGCGAAGACATGGATACTGCGACCATCGTCGCCGCGAACTTCACCCTGACGCAGGGTGTCAACGCGATCGACGGCGCGGTCAGTTATGCCGACAAGGTGGCGACCTTCAATCCCACCAACGATCTCCCGGCCAGCACTGTCTATACGGCCACGATCACGACTGGCGTCACCGACGCGGCCGGCAACGCGCTCGCGGCCGATAAGGTATGGACCTTCACGACCACGGCCAATCCTCCCGCCGGTCCCGCGGCGGTGAATCTCGGAACCTCCGGGAATTACGCGATTCTGGCGAAGACGGGAATAACGACCACCGGAGTAACCTCGATCACCGGCGACATCGCCGTGAGCCCCATCGACGCGGCGGCCATGACCGGATTCGGCTTGACGATGGATGTGTCGAACACCTTCGCCACCTCGGCCTTGGTCACGGGGAATGTCTACGCGGCCGATTACGTGGAGCCTACGCCCACGAACCTGACCGCGGCGGTGCTTGCGATGCAGGCTGCCTTTGATGACGCAGCCGGCCGGCTCGATCCCAATTCCTCGGAGCTGGGCGCCGGGGAAATCGGCGGCATGACTCTCTCTCCCGGTCTCTACAAGTGGGGAACCGGAGTGTCGATAACGACCAATGTCACCCTCAATGGCGGCGCCGACGATGTCTGGATATTCCAGATCGCCAGCGGACTCACGGAAGCCGCGACGGTTCAGGTCTTCCTGACCGGCGGAGCGCTTCCCAAGAACATTTTTTGGCAGGTGGGCGGCGCCGTCGCCCTCGCCGCGACTTCCCACATGGAAGGCGTAGTCATGTCGGCAGGCGCGATAACCCTGGCCTCGGGAGCGACCGTGAACGGCAGACTGCTTACGCAGACCGCGGTCACGATGGATGCCAATACCATCGTGGAACCAGCCCTGTAATGTGAGCATCGGAATGCGGGGAGCGGCGTCCGGCACGACCATGGCGGACTTCGCGCCCTATTTTCAAAATTTTTTATGCACTGACCAAGGAGGTGCTTTTTATGAAAAAGATGTGGTTTATCCCTATTTTACTGATGGTTCTTGTCATCGCGGGATGCAAAAGTCCCATTAACAATGACGACGTCATTCCGCCCACCGTCGATTCGACGACGCCTGCCACCTGGGCGACCGATGTCGCCAGGAACAGGAACGTCACCGCGACCTTCAGCGAAGCGATGGACTCCTCGACGATCACGGCGCTCTCCTTTACGTTGAGCCAGGGCGTGACGCTCGTTCCCGCTTCCGTATCCTATGTCGATCTTGTCGCCACGCTGATACCGGACATGGATCTTTCCACTAGTACCGTCTATACGGCGAAGATAACGGCGGCGGTCATGGACGTCGCGGGAAACGCCCTTGAAACTGAGTACGCGTGGAGCTTTACGACTGGGGTCAACCTGGCTTCCGGTCCGTCGCCCGTGAATCTCGGCACCGCGGGCAACTTCGTCATCCTGGCTAAAACCGGAGTATCGACGACGGGAACGACGGCGGTCACCGGCGACATCGGCGTAAGTCCAGCCGCCGCGAGCTACATCACCGGATTTGACCTCATCATGGACGCTTCGAACGTGTTTTCGACATCATCCTACGTCACCGGCAACATCTACGCGGCCGACTATACGCCACCGACGCCATCCAACATGACGACGGCCATCGGCGACATGGAAATCGCCTACACCGACGCCGCGGGACGCACCTTGCCCGACGCCACGGAACTGCACGCGGGCGATCTCAGCGGACAGACCATCGTTCCCGGCCTGTACGTATGGGGAACGGGAGTCCTGATAAACAACAGCGTTACGCTCAACGGCGGCGCCAACGATGTCTGGATCTTCCAGATAGCGCAGGACCTCACGGTGGGCAACGGCGCCATCGTCACCCTGAGCGGCGGCGCGCAGCCCAAGAACATCTTCTGGCAGGTGGCCGGACAGACCACGCTCGGCACGACATCGGACTTCAAGGGAATCGTCCTTTGCAAGACCTTGGTGGAAGTCAACACCGGCGCCATGGTGAACGGCAGGTTGCTCGCGCAGACCGCGGTGACCCTGGACGCCAACGCGGTGACTGAACCGGTGTTATAACCGCGACAGAGAACCGAAAACTGCTGGCTAGAGTCGGCGATATAAAAACGATAGGAAAAACAGTATCGCCTAGGTACGAAAAGAGCGCCGGAAAACTCCGGCGCTCTTTCTTTATTTTCCCGCCGAATGGTTATCGGCGGAAGCGGCCGCGCCTACAGTTTGTAGAGAACCGCCAGGCCAAGCTGGCCATAGGGGTTTTCGAAGGCCGCGACGAAAGAAGCGCGGGTGAATTCTATCTTGCTGATCCAGCTCAATCCGACGGAGACGGGTCCGAACAGGACATCGCCGGTGAGGCGCATATTGGCGCCCGTCTTGAAGTAGTTCCCGGCGTTGTCGCCCATCTCTATGCCATAGTTGGGTCCGATTCCGATTCCGGCTCGCACGATGCCCAGGGCGAGGCCGACACCGCCGTCCAGCATCACATCGAGGCGGTGCGGCATGTTGGCGTCGGCGGGCGTGTAGGTCCCTATAGCGCTGGCCCAGAGAAGGCTGCCGACGATGCGCGCCTCTCCGCCGAAGGAGAAGTCGGCCATATTGAGGCTTGCGGTGTCGATAGCCTGAATGTCGGCTGGCTGGATCAGGCTGGCGTAATAGGCGTTGGCGCCGACATAGAAATCAAGGGCGAAGACGCCGACCGGTAGAAGGGCCAGCAACATCAATAAGGGAATGATACGTTTCATAGAAACCTCCGTGGTTTGGATGATGGGGAAATTTCGGCAGGAAAACCTGCATGTCTTTTACAGGTATTGCCCATTGAAGCAGGACCTGTCGGCGACATCGCCGAGTTCTATCACTTTTGGCGTGACGCAAGAATCTTTCATTTCGCGATAGCCGCCTCGCGAGAGCAGCGCCATGCTGCTCATGGACGGAGACAGTCTCGCCGGATCTCCCGTCTGGCTCTCACTGTTCCCGTACCGCATGGATGACGCTTCCTCTCCTTTTCTATTATTTTCCATACACACTCCTTGTCTCGATATCCGATGGATAGAAGGAGGCGCCGAAATCCATCGCCCGCGCCTTCTGGAGGAAGGATAGCCCCGGACCGGAATGTGGTCTGTGCGACAGCGCACATACGATAGGAAAACCGACGCTTGGCGAGGCTTATCGCAGACGATGACATTTTTAGGGACATATAGCTTTACCGATAGTTGACAAGTGCGTCATATTTTGAAAAAATATTTATCGCGTAATAATTTATTAACATGAGGTGATTATGGCGATTTTGGCGAGCCCACCCTATCCTCCGAATCCCAGGCAGAACCACTTGCTCGCGGCATTGCCGGACGCGGAATATACGCGGCTGCTTCCTCACCTCGAACGTGTTCCCCTGCCTCTCGGCAAGACGCTGAGCGAATCCGGGGATTCAGTGATCTATGTCTATTTCCCCACGACGGCCATCGTGTCCCTCCTGCATGTGCTCGGGAATGGGTCATCGGCGGAAATCGCCGTGGTAGGCAACGAGGGCATCGTCGGCGTCGCGCTCTTCATGGGCGGCGAGTCCATGCCGAGCAGGGCGATAGTGCAGAGCGAAGGCTTTGCCTACCGCATGCGGGGAGATGTGCTCAACAAGGAATTCAGCGACGATCCGGCGCTGCAGCATCTCCTGATGCGGTACATCATGGCCCTCCTGAGCCAGATGGCCCAAACGGCGGTCTGCAACCGTCACCACACGATAGACCAACAACTCTGCCGTTGGCTTCTGCTCAGCATGGACCGCCTTTCCGGGAACGTGCTCAACATGACGCAGGAACTCATCGCCGATATGTTGGGCGTGCGGCGCGAAGGCGTCACCGAGGCGGCCGGAAAGCTGCAGGACGCCGGGCTGATTTCCTACAGCCGGGGTTGCCTGACCGTGCTCGACCGTCCCGGTCTCGAAAAGCGCGTCTGCGAATGCTACGGCGTCGTCAAAAAAGAATTTGCCCGCCTTCTTCCCGACTTGATAGCTCAATAATCCATTACCGGGATGAGATACCGGCCTAAGGCGCTATCGAAAAAGAAGCGTAGACGCCCCGCGCCCTCTCCCAGGTGACGCGCACCCTCTCGACGCGCGCATAGGTCGGCCCGCTCCCCAGCCAACGGCAGAACTCGTCGAGAGCGCTCTCTTCCCCCTCGGCCCACAGCTCCACCGACCCATCCTCGGCGTTGCGCACCCAGCCCGTGAGGCCGAGGGCTATCGCTTCCCTCATCGCCGAATAGCGGAACCCCACCCCCTGGACTTCGCCCTCGACAGTGGCATGGATGGCTTTCATGGCTTCCCTCCTAGCTTCGGTCACCCTGCCGCGTGCCTCGGCGCCGCAATTCCGCTTCCACGGCCATATAAAGCCGCGTTTTTTCGGAGGCTGGGAAAATATCGATAGCCTCGCCCGGCCTGAAGTCGGCGGACAGGCGCATGACTTCGAACCCGGGGGGCAGGATTTCCAGGCAGTCCGCCAGGAGGCCGGGAAGCCGAGCCGGATGGAGTGGAGCGAATTCGCCGGCAAGGTATGCGTGGGCGAGGGGCGACCCAATGGCGAGCCTGAGGTCGTGGAATTTGATGCCTTCGCCGCCGCAGGCGGCCACGAATTCGATGGTGTCGAGCATCTGCCGCCGCCCCTCGCCCGGCAGGCCAAGCATGACATGGACGGCGCGACGCAAGCCGGCCTGGCCGGCGATCGCCACGGCTTCGGCGTAGTCGCGCGCGAGGTGCCCCCGGTGGATGCGACGCAGCGTCTCGTCGTTCGAGCTCTGCAGCCCGAATTCCAGCCAGACCTCCAGCCCCGATGCCGCGTACGCAGCGAGAAGCGCCGCCTTTTCCCCATCGAAACAGTCGGGGCGCGTCGACACGACGATGCCGCGTAACGAGCCGGGCGCCATGCTCTCCAAGATGGCTATGGACCGATCGTAGACCAGCCTCAGCTCCTCCGGGGGGAGGTTGGTACAGGAATATGCCTGAAAATAGAGGAAAAAAAGGCGGGCGCCATAGCGGCTCCGCGTGAATCCTACCGCCCGCGCGATCTGTTCCTCGATGTCGGTGACTACGCGAATACCTTCGTGCTGATACGTGGCCAGCCCCGCTTCCGGCGAACAGAAAGCGCAGCCGCCCCTTCCCCTCCCCGCCTCGCGATGGGGACAGGTGAATCCCGCGTCTATGCCGAGCCGCCACACTTTTTCTCCGTGGCGTTCGACGAGGCGGTCGGCGTGACGGTTGAATCTGGACTCCATGAAATCTCCGGATGATCGCTTCTTTGAATCGCTTGCCATTCCCCCGCCGGGCACTATATCGTCGTACCATGGCGCCGGAACGGAAACGCTCGCAATTCCATCTTCTCAGATTCGCTGTCGTGATGACAAGCCTGCTCGTCGCGTCCTGCTCCCTCTTCGAAAAAAAGCCCGCCGTCCTGTGGACCGATACGCCGGAAATGCTCATAGCCGCGGAAATGTTCAACGCGTCCCAGAATCGTCACCTCATAGAAGTGCACTATGTGGAGGAACTGGCCGTCGCCCTCCGCCTTCCCGCCGCCGATAGCCGGGCCGAGCCCTCAATTGTCGTGGGGCGAGGCCTGCGCACCAAGACGCTCGACAACTATTTCCTCTCCCTGGAATACCTCTTTGGAGAACTGGTCCTTTCGAAAAGCTCGTTTTATCCCGCCCTCCTCGAAGGAGGAGAAGAGAACAACCGGCAAACCCTCGTCCCGGTGAGCTTCAACCTTCTCCTTGTCCTGAGCGGGAAGGAGGCGGGACAAAGGAACGACCTGGCCGATCTGGACCTTCCACAGGCAGACAGTTCCGTCATCACCATGGAAGAGATCCAGAGGCACGCCGCCCTCTTCAACAGCTCGTCCGCGGACGCCGCGAGGCGCATAGGTTTTTCCCCGCGCTGGCCGGACAGGGATTTCATGTTCCAGTGGATACAGCTGGGCGGGGCGGCTTTCAGCGAAAGCAGGTCTAAACGGGACAGAAAAAGCTCCAGCGGGGAATCCTTGCCCGTCTCCTGGGATCCGACGGGAATCCAGGGCGGGGTCGCCAAGCTTTGCGACTACATCCGCACGGTGAACGGTTCGGTGGCCGAGGAAGACGCCTACGCGTTCAAGTATCTCTACGCCCCGGGGTACAAAGACGTCGAGGAGGGAAAACTTCTCTATACGGCCATGAATTCGGCCGATTACTTCACCCTGACGCCCGTTCTCCGATCCAAGTACAACTACCACTATTTTTCCGAACGAGGAAAGCTCGCCATCTCGGAAGACATCAAATACGCGGGCATCCCCAGGCGCGCTCCCAACAAGGAATCGGCCGAACAATTCCTGCGCTGGTTCTTCAACGCCGAAAACCAGAAAGCCATACTCGAAAAATCGCGCGCCCTGCGACTATCCGAAAGCGCCTTCGGCATCGCGGGCGGCTTTTCTTCCATCCAATCCGTCACAGAAACGCTTTTCCCGTCCTACTACACCGAACTGCTCGGCCGCACCGCGCCTAAAGCCATGGTCCTCCCGCCCGAACCCTTTCCGCCTTCCTGGAACAAGCTGAAGACCGAATTCATCCTGCCATGGCTGGACGAAACGGCCGGCAAAGAGCCGGGCTCGCCCGTCGACGCCGAATTCGCCTCGAGCCTGGAAGCCTATCTCGACAAAAATCCCGATCTTCGTTCGGGCGATCTCCGATCCGGCGGGCTTCGGTAGGCGATCCACGCTCGCTGAATCTCAGCCGGCTTTCGTCCCAAATTCGCGCAGAACATCCCCGAATTCGGCAAGCGTCGAGCAGTGGACGGCCCTTTCGCGAAGGGCCGCACCCCGTGGCCTCCCCTTGGAATAAGCGCAGAAATGCTTCCTGAACTCGACGCAGGCGGTTTTTTCGCCCAAGGATCGAATCGAACGTTCCAGATGTCTCATGGCTATGCCGGCCACCTCGGCGTCTGAAAAGGAAGGGCTTTCCCTGCCTTCCCATAGGGCGGCGGCTTCGGCGAAGACGAAGGGATTGCCCATGGCGCCCCGCGCTATCATCACTCCCGAACAGCCCGTTTCCGCGAGCATGCGGAAAGCGGCGGCGGCGCCGAAAACGTCGCCCGAGCCGAAGACTGGTATTCCCTCTGGCGCGAGCGCGGCGACGAGGGCGGCGATCGAGGACCAGTCGGCCTTTCCGGAATAGCCCTGAGACCGCGTCCTCGCGTGCAGCGTGACGGCTACGGCTCCCGCCTCGACGGCGGCGCCGGCGGTTTCCAGAAAGTTGACCGACGCGTCGTCCCAGCCTTTGCGGATCTTGACCGTGACGGGGATGTCGGTGGCGTCGCGCATGGCGCGAACGATGTTCCCGATGAGCCCGGGATCCTTAAGCAGCGAGGAACCGGCGCCCGCGCGCACGATCTTGGGAACGGGACAGCCGCAGTTGAGATCGATGACGAGTGGTTTATACGGCGCGAGCATGGCGGCCGCGCGCGCGAGCACCTCTGGCTTGTTCCCGAAAAGTTGTATCGCGTAGCTTTCCTCGGCTTCGGACCGTTCCAGCAGAAGTTTGGTCTTGGGGTGATCCCTCGTCAGGGCTTCGGAGCTGACCATCTCGGTATAGCAGAGCGCCGCGCCCAGCTCATGGCAGACCGAGCGGAAAGCGGCGTCGGAATAGCCGGCCACGGGCGCGAGGAAGAAGGGATTTTTTAAAAGAACACCCGCGAGCGCGGGTGTTCGTGATGAGACTTTCATAGGTTCTAGGGGCGGGGAGATCGGCATTGCGCCAGTCTACCTTCCCCTATCCTCAGGGTTCAAGCCTGAAGAACCTGCAGGCGTTCTGGTAGGTGGTTTCGGCGGCCTCTTCCGGCGCCATCTGGAGGATCTCGGAGAGAAACCACACCGTCGACGGCAGGTACTCGGGCTTGTTGCGCTTGCCGCGATACTCGGCGGGGACCATGAAGGGCGCCTCGCTCTCGACGAGGATCCGGTCGAAAGGCAGCATGGAGGCTGTCTCGTGAAGATTCCTCGCGTTTCTGTACGTCAGGTTTCCCGCGAACGAGAAGTAGACGTTGAGTCCGGCGGAGAGCACGCGATCCGCGTATTCCGCGTCCTCGGAATAGCAGTGGAGAACGGCGCCAGCGGGCGGCATTCTGTCGCGCAACACTTCGAGCACGTCTTTTCCCGCCTCGCGGTTATGGATGATCACGGGGAGATCGAGGCGCGCCGCAAGCTCGAGCTGATCGATGAAAAGTTCTATCTGGGTGCGCCTGTCGCCGTATTTGTGGAAATAATCGAGACCGATCTCCCCGATCGCTATGACGCGCGGGAGCTTGATCGCGTCCTCGATCGTGGATTGCCAGTCTTTGCCGGGGCTCTGCACCTCGGAAGGGGAAACGCCCACCGCGTGGTAGACGTGCGCCGCGGGCTTGAGGTTTTCATAAACCTGTTTGAAGTCAACGAGACTGTTGCAGATGCTTATGATTCGGCCTACGCCGGACTGTTTCGCCTGCTGGCAAACCAAGAGTTGTTCAATCGGGTCATCATAAATCAGCCCGATGTGGGCATGAGTGTCAAAATACCGCATCTGTCTTCCGTTAAAAAATGGTGGGCTTGCCCGTACGGGCAAACTTAAATGTACCATGCATACGTTTCAGCGTCAACGTTTATTTTGAAGTTATAAAAAAGTGTTCACATCCGGAACTCTTCGCCCAAATAGAGATTGCGGGCATCCTCGTCGTTGAGGATGGCTTCCCTGTCCCCCGAAACGATAATGCGGCCGAGGTGGATGATATAGGAGCGGTCGGTGATATCCAGGGCGTCGCGCACGTTGTGGTCGGTGAGAAGCACCCCGATGCCCACGGCCGAGAGCTTTTCGACGATCTTCTTGATTTCGTGGATGGCGATGGGATCTATGCCCGTAAAGGGTTCGTCTAGAAGAAGGAACTTGGGGTCGTTGGCCAGGGCGCGCGCGATCTCCGTCCGCCGGCGCTCGCCGCCTGAAAGGGTATAGCCCGGCTGCCTGGCCAACTTCTCTATGCCGAACTCTTCCATTAGCATTTCCGCGCGGACGCGGCGGGCGGGGCCATCCAGCCCCGATCGCGCCTCCAGGACGGCGAGAATATTCTCCTCCACCGTAAGCTTGCGGAAAATGGACGCTTCCTGAGGAAGATAGGAGATGCCGAGCCTGGCCCGCCTGTACATGGACAGGTTGTTCAGCGACGCTCCGTCGAGTTCTATCTTTCCGGATGTGGGGTGGAGAAAGCCGGCGAGCATATAAAAAACGGTAGTCTTGCCTGCGCCGTTGGGCCCAAGAAGTCCTACGATTTCCCCGGTCCGCATGGAGAATCCGACATCGGCCACGGCCACCTTGCGCCCGTAGAGCTTTCGCAGTCCCTTCACTTCGAGGACGGATTCGCTCAAGGCTGCGCCGCTTCCTTTTTCTTGGTCGTTATGGTGCCGCTCACGCGTCCGTCCAGCTGCAGGCTCTCCATGTCGGTTTTTCCGGTCATCGCGTCGGCGGCAATGCTTCCATCGGCGGATACCGCCACCGGCGTTCCGGAAAGTTGGAGACTCTCGTCGTCGCGGTTGTAGTGAGCGAACTCGGCCCTGACGGCGAAGTCTTCCTTGAGGATATGGACGCCAATGCGCGCGTCGACGAGGGACTGTTTCTGATCGAAACGCACCCACTCGGCCTTGAGGAGGACGTCGTTCTTCGAATCCTCCAGCACCACCTGCGTCTGGGCGAGGCCGATTTCGGTATCCCGCGCGTATTGCAGGGTAGCCGCCTTGAGGAGAAAGCCCTTGGATTCGTCGAAAACGACGACCGTCCCCGTGCAGAGGACATCGTTATAGTCTTCGCCATAGAGTTCTATCCTCTCGGCCTTGATTTCCATGGTTCCGGTGTTGACGACGGCTCCGCCTATGAGGATCGTCTTTTCCTTGCCTTTGGCGATGACGCTTTCCATGCGGCGGGCGGTGAAGGTGATAGTGGTGTCGGCGCTTCCCGCCTCGCCGGCTACTTTCGACGTATCGCCGCCTAATGCCGGCGCGCCAGCTACTTTCGACGTATCGCCGGCTAATGCCGGCGCGCCAGCTACCGCTGGCGCCGCTTCTTGCGCGAACGCCGGGAAACCGGCCGCGATGATGAGAAAAATTCCTGCCAGGAAAAGAACCTTGCCCCGGACCGAGCTTCGGCGGTATCGGCTCGAATGTGATTCATGATGACTCATCGTTCTTCTCCTTATCATGGAATCGAGGCGGATTCCACGCTATAGACGCCCCGCGCGCCATCGCGGAACGCGAAGGCCTTCTGTTGAATATCGGCGAAAAAGCCGGCGCCCTGTATGAAGAGCTTTTTCCCGACCTTCACGATGACGAGATTGTCGGGAAGGCCTTCGATCGTCCTCGATGCCGAAAAATAGTTGAGCGCGCTAGTCTCGAAATAAGTATCCTCACCCGGGGAATATATCTGGACAAAGCCCGAAAACTCGGCGTCGCCCGTATCCTCATGATATATGGCTTTGTCGGCTAGGCCGGTGGCTTCCGCGCTTCCGCCTTCCGCGCCTCTATCCTCGAACGTGATGTTGTAGATGACGAGGAGGCCGGCATCCTGAAAATACTCGGCGCGTTCCGCCTTGGCGGAAAAGGTCACTACTCCATCCTGCACTTCCTCCCGGCTGAAACCGATGAAGGTGGCGTCGGGTTCGTCTTCCTTGGGCGCAAGCGAGGGATCGGCTTCGGACATAGAGCAGGATGCCGCTAAAAACAACGCCGCGAGGGCAAGGATCGGAACGACGGCACGCGTCGAAGCCTGGCGCCCGGCCGAAGGGGTATCGAGGACCGACGAGATTTTTCCGTGTCGTTTCATGCGTAGCATTACGCGTTGAGTATGGTTTGGGCATGCGGCCCTGTCAATACAAAGTGGCCGGAGGGAAGGGCTGGGACCCAAAAGGCTGGCGTCCCCGGGAAGCGCCGCGCGGCGTTTCGGTGATGAAACTTCCCCAGAAGAAAGCGCGCTGCGCCTGGGGCCCGGCGCGCTTTTCGTTCCCTCTGGGGCGCCAGGTGGTGCCGGCGCGCGTATCAGCGCGCTTGACAAGCGCCAAAGCGCTCACGAGCGCTTTGGGCGAGCGTCAACCGCTTACTAGCGCGTTGGACGAGCTTTCGCCATCGCGGCGCACTCGGTGATGAAAGCCCTGAAAATCGGGTGTGCCTTCGTGGGCCTCGACTTGAACTCGGGATGGAACTGGACACCCAGGCTCCAGGAAGCGCCGGGCCACTCGCAGGCTTCCACGAGGCTGCCGTCCGGCGTGGTCGACGAGATGACGAGCCCCGCTTTCTCCAGGTCCTTCCTGACGGCGTTCACCACCTCGTAGCGATGCCTGTGCCGCTCGACGATATGTTCGGTTCCGTAGGCGCGCCGGATGGCCGTGTCGGCCTTCGTCAGCGATTCGCTCGCCCCCAGGCGCATCGTGCCGCCATAGTCCTTGACGTCGAGCTGCTCCTCGAGAAGGGACACGACCGGGTGTTTGGAGGTTTTGCTGAACTCCGTCGAGTGGGCGTCGGCCCATCCGAGCACGTTCCGCGCGTACTCGATGACGAGGATTTGCATGCCCAGGCAGATGCCGAAATAGGGCAGCTTGTGTTCCCTCGCGTAGCGGGCAGCCCGAAGCATGCCTTCGATGCCGCGCTCGCCGAAGCCTCCCGGCACCAGGACGCCGTCTATCGAGGCGAAGATCTCGTCCAGGTTCACATCGGCCCCCTCCAGGCTTCCCGAGTCTATCCTGACGATATCCACCCCGACATTGTTCGCGATGCCGCCATGACAGAGGGCTTCCCATACCGATTTGTAGGCGTCGTGCAGCTCCATGTACTTGCCCACGACGCCGATGCGCACGCGCGAGGCCGGCTTCTTCACCTTCTCCACGACCTGTTTCCAGGCCGAAAGCTCGGCGTGCCTGCTCTCCACATTCATCTTTTTCAGGATGAAGGTGTCGATGCCCGCCTGGTGGTAGACGAGGGGGAGCTCGTAGATCGTCGGAACGTCGTAGCCGGAGATCACGCCCTCAAACTCGACGTTGGTGAACGAGGAGATCTTGCGGCGGATGCCCTCGTCCAAAGGCTCCTTGGAACGCAGGACGACAACGTCCGGCTGGATCCCCATCTCCTGCAGTTCCTTGACGGCGTGCTGTGTGGGTTTGGTCTTTATCTCCCCTCCCGAGACGGAGGGAACGAGGGTGACGTGGACGGAGATGGCGTTCTGCTTGCCGAATTCGTGGATGAGCTGGCGGGCGGCCTCCAGGAAGGGCACCGATTCCATATCGCCCACCGTTCCGCCAATTTCGACGATGGTCATGTCGACGTCGGGGCTTTCGGCCACGACGAGGATGCGGCGCTTTATCTCATCGGTGATGTGGGGAATGACTTGGACGGTGCGGCCGAGGAAATCGCCGGCGCGTTCCTTTTCGATGACGGTCTTGTAGACCTGTCCAGTGGTGACTGAATTGATGCGCGAGAGGGGAGCCGAGGTGAATCGGCCATAGTTACCCAGATCCAGGTCGGTTTCGGCGCCGTCGTCGGTGACGTACACCTCGCCGTGCTGGTAGGGGCTCATCGTCCCGGCATCCACGTTCAGGTAGGGGTCGATTTTTACCATTCGCACGGTAAAACCACGAGATTCCATGAGAGCGCCTATCGACGAGGCGGCAATGCCTTTGCCCAGTGAAGAGCATACCCCGCCGGTCACAAAAATCAGCTTCTTCATGGGATTTCAGTATCGAGAAAACACCCCTGCTCTGTCAATCCTCCCGGCTGGAATGGAATAAAATCGGTCAAATGATTACAATGGAATCATGAACGACCTACAGTCGCTTCTTGTCCGGGGGCTCGCCGTCCTCGATATCGACTTCAAGGACAAGAGAGCCGAGACGCTTGTGCGCTACATAGGCGAGATCGAGACCTGGAATCCCGCCTATGGGCTCGTGAATGCCTCCGGCGACGAGCTTGTCATCAAACATATTCTCGACAGCCTCGCTCCCTGGCGCCTTTTACAGGACGTTCTGGATGAGAGCGACAACTCACCGACGAACAAGGCCTTGAACCGCAGGGCGGTCTTGAGCGATATCGGAACGGGGGCGGGACTTCCCGGCATTCCCTTGAGCATCATCATGCCGGACAGGAAAGTCCGCCTCATCGAGCGCATGGGAAAGCGGATTTCCTTTCTCGAAAGCCAGAAGGCCATTCTTTCGCTCGAAAACGTGGAAATCGTGGAGAGCGAAATCGAAAAAGCGCCGGGTCCCCACGATGTCGCGATATTCAGGGCCTTCAGGCCTTTCACCGAGCTGAAGCTCTTCAAGTCGATATGGAAAAACCTGGCTCCGGGCGGGCTGCTTTTCGCCTACAAGGGCAAGCAGTTCAACGCGAAAATGGAGATGGCCGCCCTCGCGACCGATCCTGTCCTCGCTGGGCCTTTTTCAAGAGCCGAAATCAAGCCGGTCTGGGTTCCCTTCCTCGACGAGGAACGCTGCGTCGTCATCGTGAGGAAATAGCGCTTCCCCCGCCTATCCGATCATGAAACCCGTCATCGCGATGCTGGCGTTCTGGATGGATTCGTGGAATATCGAGGCCTTTTCGCCTTCGCCTATGGTCCCGAGCACGGGCAGGAGCGGAAGGTAGTGTTCCGGCGTCGGGACCGCGTCTCGCGATTCCTCTACGGGAAGAGCGAATAAGGCGAGCTTCTCCCTGTCGTCGCCGGCGACCGCGGCTTTCACCGCGTCGTTGAACTTGAGGGCCCAGGGAAAAGGCTTGGCGTCCGTCGCCGCCTCGAAACGGTACAGGTTGTGCACGATGTTGCCGCTTCCCAGGACGAGAATGCCTTCCTCTCGCAGGACGGCGAGCGCCGCGCCCATCTCGAACCAGTGTCCGGACTTCATTTTATAATCCAGGCTCATCTCGATCACGGGGATATCGGCCTTGGGGTACATGTGCAGAAGCACGGCCCACGCCGCGTGGTCGATGCCGCGGTTCGGGTCCTGCGCGCAGGGAAAACCTGCCCGCGCGAGGAGCCCTGAGGTCCTCGCCGCCAGCTCGGGACTCCCCGGGGCTTCATACCTTATTCCGTAGAGCTCATCGGGAAAGCCGAAGAAGTCATAGATCTGCCTGGGCGAGGGGGAGGAAGTGACCCGCAGTCCAGGCGTCACCCAGTGAGCGGATACGACCAGTATTCCCCGCGGGGCCGGCAGGGATGCCCCCAGGGCGCCCAAGGCTTCGGTGTAGGCGTTATGGGCGATGACGTTCATCGGCGAGCCGTGGCCGACAAACAAAGCGGGCATTTTCTTCATCCGACGCTCCTGGCGCGGGGGATCCGCGCTCATCTTCTCATTCGAACCGACAACTCAGGCCAGCCGGATCGGCCGCGAGGATCTCATGCCTCCAAGGACCTTCGGGCCGCGACGCGAGAACGGGCGCCATCATCCGCGCGAATCGCTGGTTATCCTCCCCGCCTACGGTGAGGGCGAGAATAGTCGGCCCGGCGCCGGACAGCCACACCGCTTTCGCGCCCGCCTCGCGGCAGGCCTCGGTCACGGCGTTGTACCCTGGGATCAGCGCCATGCGGTAAGGCTGGTGCATCTTGTCGTCGCAGGCGACGCCGAGCATCGCGGCGTCCCTCTTCTCGAAGGCGAGGGCGACGAGGGCCGCCCTGCCCAGATTGAACACCGCGTCGGCCCTGGGCAGAACGGCCGGCAGGGCGGCCCTCGCCTCTCTCGTGGACAGCTCGAAGGGCGGGATGAGGGCGTGGAAACCCCAGCCCGGATCGACCTCGCTCTTCGAGGATAGAATTCGCTGAAGCCCGGTCCCGACGCCGTCCATGGTCACGGCGGCGGCGGCGCTCCCGGGCTCGCCCCGAAGGGCTATGGACGCGCAGAAGCCTCCATACACAGCCGGCGCGGCGTTGTCGGGATGTCCTTCCAGGGCCGCCGAGGCGTCGAGGATGAATCGTCTCTCCTCCGGACCGGGTCCCTCGCGCGCGTCCCGGCTTTCGTCCAGCAGGACGGCGGCGGCGACGCCGCCGACGATCATCGCGGCGCTCGAGCCGAGGCCCCGCGCCATGGGAATTTTCGCGTCGATGGCGAGACAGACTTCGGGCGCGGGGCGGCCCAGAAGTCTTGAAGCGTGGCGCATCGCCCTGAGGAAAAGGTTGTCCGGGCCCGCGTACTTTTCCTCGCAGCCCCTCACCTCCGTGCGTCCGGCCCGCTCCAGCGTGAAACTGTTGTACAGCGAAAGCGCGATGCCGAGCGAGTCGAAGCCCGGGCCGATGTTGGCGGTCGTTGCCGGCACCCTAAGCTCCAGTCTCATGGCCGCGCTCCCATCTTTTCGCGGGCATAGCGGGCTAAGGCATTCTCGACTTCGCTTATGGGAAGTTTCGTATCGTGCGTCACCGCTTTGGATCGAAGGGCGCGGATCGCTCCGGGCATGGGGCGGCCCGTCATCGTCGACAGACGTTCCGCGAGCGCGAAATCGCCGGTCCGGGGAGGTTCTTCTCCGACGCCTTCCCAGTCTCCGTCGGCGGGAGGCTGCGTTCCGCCGTTATCCATGCTGGCGCCATTCAGCGCCTCGATGCAGGCCCGGGGGAACTTGAAGGGGCTCGCCGTCGAGGCCACGACGATGGGCGCCTCCGGCTTGAGCGAGGACGATGTGCGTATCGCGACCTCCACCGCCGTGGCCGTGTGCGGATCGACGAGAAGCGAACAGGAATCCCATACGTTCGCGATGGCCGCTTTCGCCGAGGGATCGCTGCACCATCCCGACGAAAAATCGGCGATATACGCCTTCTCGGCAGCGTTTATCTCGAACCAGCCGCGCGACGCGAGCTCCCCCATGAGCGACGAAACGCGTTTTTGGCTCCTCCCCGACGCCATGAAGAGAAGCCGCTCCAGGTTGCTCGACACCAATATGTCCATGGATGGGCTCTCGGTCTTCATGAGTTCGCGGCGTCTGTCGTAGATGCCCGTCGAGAAAAAATCGGCGAGCACCTTGTTCGCGTTCGAGGCGCAGACGAGCCGGCCTATGGGAAGTCCCATTTCCTTCGCGTATTTCGCCGCCAGGATATCGCCGAAATTGCCGGTGGGCACGGACACATGCATGAGCCGGTCCGCGCCCAGCGCCCCGCGGGCGGCGAGCGCCCTCCACGCCGCCACATAGTAGACGATCTGCGGCAAAAGCCTTCCGATGTTGATGGAGTTGGCCGACGAGAGGCTGAAACCGGCCAGCGCGCCTTCGCCTCGCGACGCGCGCGCGAAGACATTCTTGACCGCGCTCTGCGCGTCGTCGAAATTGCCCTCGATGCCGGCGACGAAGCGCCCTTCGGCGCCGACCGTCGTCATCTGCAGGCGCTGGATCTCGCTCGTCCCCTTAAGGGGATAGAAGACCGCCGCGTGTATTCCCTTCACGGCCGACAGCCCTTCCAGGGCAGCCGAACCGGTGTCGCCGGAGGTGGCCGTCAGGACGAGCAGGGGTTCCTTCCTCCCCAGCCTGTCCAGGCTTTCGCGCAAGAATCCTCCCAGCACGCTCAGGGCCATATCCTTGAAGGCGCATGTCCTTCCATGGAACAGCTCGAGGAGGTATATGGGCGGATTCCCTCCCGCCGGGAAACAATCGAGTCCATCATGGCGCCCTTCGGGGCACTCTTCATCGGCGCGGCCATCCCTCTCCTCGTCGCCGGGAAGGGCTAGCCCCAGAAGCGGCACGAGTGGCGCGATTTCGGGCATATCAAAATAGGCCGAGCTTCCGCCCGAACCGTAGGCCTTCTCGAGGACGGCGCGGAGGGATCCATTCTCCCATCCGGGGAAAAAGGGAGAGAGAATCAGGGTGGCGAGGTCGGTATACGAGAGGGGGCCAGGGTCGAAGACGCGCCCCGGAAGGGCAGGCAATGAAGTCGGAACGTAAAGACCTCCGTCGGGGGGCATGCCGCGCGCAATTGCGGTCTCGATGCCAACGGGGTCCTCAACCCTGCCGCCTGGAGAAATTCTCGTACTCACGTATTGTATGGCCTGCATCCGTATAAAATACGGCAAAGAGGACGCAAAAAAAAGCCCCGCCGGTTGCTCCGGCGGGGCTTTCGGGCGATTACGATCGCTTCCGGACGCTAGATTTTCGTGAAATCGAGGGGGGCTCCGTTCTCGCGCTTGCCCAATTCGACATTGAGCAGATACAGCCCCTGAGCGCTGTTGCCCACCAGTTCGATCGCCTGAAGAATCTCGGCATCGTTCTTTTCCTCTTCGACCTGCTCGTCGATGTACCACTGCAGGAGGTTTTCGGTCGCGTAATCCTTTTCCGCCCTGGCGAGCTCCACGATTTCCCTGAGGCTCGAGGTGACGAACTGCTCGTGCTTGAGAATGTGCTGAAAGAGTTCCTTGACCGCGGTTTCGGAGAAAGTCGGCGTATCGATCTGCGCGTATTTGACGGCGGCCGATTGATCCTCGAGGTATTTGACGAACTTCATCGCGTGGAACATTTCCTCGTGATACTGAATGCTCAGCCACTTGCCGATGCCGGTGTATCCGGTCTCGGTCATTTTCGCCGACATGGCGAGATACAGGTATGCCGAATACATTTCGCGATTGATCTGAAGATTGATTCTATCGGTCATTTTGCTGGAAATCATAAAAATCCTCCCGGGTTTATGCATTATTCAGCGCGCTGTTCCACGCTTTTATTCACATTATTGAATATAACGCGAACAGTTGCCCCGAGGCAATTTTTTGGACGGGAAGCGTGCGTTTCTCTCGAATACGCTCCCCTCGCGCGGCGTTGGGCCGCCTTCCCTCTATCGCCAAAGGGATATCGGAGTCCAGCCTCTTCCCGCGCCGTAGCGCAGCGCCACATCGAGCGCGCCGTCGGAGGCACGAGCGGGCATCCAACGTCCTCTCAGTCCTGCAGCAGCGGCCGCTTCCTTGAAATGGCGCATCCCTATCCCGATATCGATGTTCTGGATATGCACTTCGCCGAGGCTGTTGTTGTACACCCTGTCCTCGTCCAGGAACATGAGCCATTCATCGCTCCCGGGAACTTTCACGAGCCGCCAGGGCTGTTTGTTCGAGGCCGATGGGGCGTCCCTCATCGCCTCGACGACCCCGAGCCAGGGTTCGGCGATCGCGGGGGAACCCGCCGCGCTGGAAGGATTCGCGGTCGCGGCACCGACCCCGCCATCCACCGAAAAGACGAGGCTGTCGAGCGCTCTGCGCGAACGGGACTTCGCGGCTCCCCTCACTATCCGGTCCGCGAGGCTCCGGCGCGCCGCCGGCCTGCCCAGCGCTATGACCGCGGGCACGAGCTCGCCCCCGGCAACGGCCACGATCGCGGAAGCCTTGCCCCTGCTGAAGACGCCGCCGATCCAGCAGCTGGCGTAGCCCATTGCCGTCGCTTCGAGGACGGCCTTTTCGATGATGTAGCCCGAGTCTTCCAGCGCCCCAGGTCCAGGGGTCATCGCCGGCACTATATAGGCCGATACGCCCGAAACCAATCCGTAGGTCCCGAGCCGAACCGGCTTGGAGTCCTCCTCGCAGTCATAGAGCGCGAGGCGCGGGCTATTGCCGAAAGGCGTTTCCTCCGCGGCGACGGATTCCAGCATCGCCGAAAGCTCTCTGGATTCGGCCGCCGAGATTCTCCTGCCGTCAAAGCTGCGGGTAGAGCGGCGGGCGGCCATGGCTTCGATAATCGTCATCATGATTTCACCTTTCACTTTTTCTTCTTCTTGTGGAGATACATCCGCTTATCGGCCTGCCGCACGAGTTCGTCGAGTTCGACGGGAGCTTCGGGGTCGTAGCTGGCCAGGCCAACGCTGACCGACAGCAATAAATCCCCCGGCTCCTGGCCGTTGTGCAGGGCCAGGTTTTCCTGGAACCTGTCCAGGAGCGTGTCGACGCAGCCCATGGGCACATCCAGCGCCAGCACGACGAACTCGTCGCCTCCCCATCGGGCGATGATGTCGGAATCGCGGAAGCTTCTCCGCAGAAGGGAAGCTACCGTCACGAGGGCGGCGTCCCCTCGCGAATGCCCCATCAGGTCATTGATGTTCTTGAGGCCATCGATATCCAGGAACAGGAGCCCGAGCCCCTGCACATTCCGGTGAGCGTGCTTCATCTCCTGCTGGGCGGCCAGGTTGAATCCGCGGCGGTTGTAGAGTCCCGTGAGTTCGTCCGAGACGGCGAGCGACAGCAACTCTTCCTCGGCGCGCTTCCTCGCCGCTATGTCCCTGGTCAATATGAGGATGAGGCTGGGATTCCCCGCCGAATCGGGTATCATCTTGGCGTTTATCTCGCCCCAGAAACTGCTGCCGTCGTCTCGCTTGAGCCGGTATTCCGAGCTGTGGGGCTCCCTCGTGAACATGAGTTTCAGAAGCTCCCCTTCCGCGCGGTGCCATTCGCCTTCGGTCACGAAATCCAGAAAGGACCGACCTTGGGGAGTCTCGTGATCTCCAAGCCCGTAGAGCCTTATCGCCTGGTCGTTGACGCTGAGGATCCGCCCATCCAGCGTAGTCACCATGACGGCGTCCGGCGACAACTCGACGATCGTCCGATAGAGCAACTCGCTCCTTTTCCGCTCTTCCTCCACCGCCTTTAATGCCGTGATGTCCTGAATCGTCAAGATATGGCAGAGTCTTCCGTCGAGCGTCACGCGCATGGTGGAACAGTTTCCGATCATGCGGCTGCCGTCTTTTTTGACGATCGACAGAGAGAATAGGCCGGTATTTCCATCGCCGGCGCGCCGCGCGGCGATGCTGCCGCGGCCGGCTTCGTCGAGGAGACAGCCATGGATCGATTTCATGCCGAGCAGTTCCGCATGGGTATAGTCCAACGCCGCGCAGAACGCGTCGTTGACATCCATGAATCTATCGTCATCCAAAGAGGATACGGCCATGGGGATGGGGCTTTTACGGAAGACCTGAAGCAGGGCTTCACTCGCGGCAGTCGGAGAAAACAATGTTCACCTCACTGAAGCTTGGCCCAGCGAAAGCAGCTGGTCAGATGATCGTTGATTATGCCGATTGCCTGCAGATGTGAATAGATGGTCACGCTTCCGACATAGGAAAATCCCCGCTTCTTCATGTCGCCAGCGACGCGGTCCGACAGTTCGGAAACCGTGGGTATTTCGGACAACGTCTTCCAGCGGTTGACGAGGGGCTTCCCGTCCGTCCACGACCAGATATACGCGTCGAAAGACCCAAACTCCTCGGCCGTGCGGGCGAAAGCCCCCGCGTTCTTGATGGCGCCGACAATTTTCGCCCTGTTGCGGATTATGCCTTTGTCTTCCATGAGCGCGGCGATTTTGTCGTCCCCATAGTCGCGGATCTTCTTCCAATCGAAGCCGTCGAACGCGGCCCGAAAATTCTCGCGCTTGCTCAGGATGGTGTACCAGGACAAGCCGGCCTGCATCGTTTCGAGCAGGAGAAATTCGAAATGCCTGCGCTCGTCGTGCACGGGCGAGCCCCACTCCTCGTCGTGGTAGCTGAGGTAGAGAGGATCCGTCCCGCACCATGAACAACGTTCCATACTGGACTGCCTCCTGAGGCGATCAAACGGCAGTCTAATTGACATATCCCCCCCGCGTCAAGAAACTTTCCCGCGTGACGAGCCGCCAATTTTTCGGCGGCATTCCCAGCCGCTGAAAACATCCCCGGAAATTTGTGAAAATGGGAAAGCGGCGATACATTAATAATATGATTAAGAAAAATTCGACCGCTATCGCCGCGGGCACGAGCTTATTGGCCGTCCCGACGCTCATCTTCCTGATGTCATGCGCGAGCGTCCCCTCCCCGACGCTGACGTCCACCTTCTCTCCCGGCGAATGGGAGGGCGGCACGACGGTCAGGACCATGTACGGGGCTCTCGAGGGCCTGTCAGACAAGGCGAATACCTACGCCTGGCTCGGCATACCTTACGCGGCGCCTCCCATCGGGGATCTGCGCTGGCAAAAGCCTCTTCCCCCAGAACCCTGGCGGGGCATCCGCAGGGCGAAGAGCTTCGGGGCGAAGCCTGTCCAGCGTTCCATCATGACCGGCCTCGCCACCGGCTCCGAGGATTGTCTCTTTCTCAACGTCTGGCGGCCCGCGACAGGGGAAAAGAAACTCCCCGTCTATGTCTGGATCCATGGCGGGGCCAATACCTCGGGATCCTCCGATGGCAGCCGAAACTACAGAGGTCACGCCCTGGCGTCGTCGGCGAACCTCGTCTTCGTTTCGGTGAACTACCGACTCGATGTCCTGGGATGGTTCGCGCACCCGGCCCTGCATACGGGCGACCCCGAGACGGATTCAGGGAATTTCGGCACGCTGGACCTCATCGCGGCGCTCGGGTGGGTGCGGGACAATATCGCCGCTTTCGGCGGCGACCCAGGCAACGTGACGATAGCCGGCGAGTCGGCCGGCGCCCTCAATGTATTCACGCTGCTCATGGCGCCCAAGGCGAAAGGCCTTTTCCACAAGGCCGTGGCCGAAAGCGGCTATACGCGCCAGTCCAAATTGAACGCGAAGGAATTCGCCGAGGATCTCGCCCGCAGACTCGCCATCTTCCAGGAGAGGGCCGCCACCGAAAAGGAAGCCAATGAGTTCATGGCTTCCTTAGGCGCGCAAGGGACGGCGAAATGGCTGAGAGAGGCGAAGCCCGGCGAACTTCTCAAGTTCTCAAAATCCACGACGGGGAGCATTCTATCTCTCCCCAATCCGATATTCGACGGCACGTTGCTTCCCTCCCAAGGATTCGCCGGCCTCTCCGATCCCGCGTGGAGTTCCACTGTCCCCCTCATCGTAGGGACCAATAAGGAAGAAACGAAGCTTTTCCTCTCGCTCCAGGGGCAAAGCCACAGGAATCCGGACTACCAGAAGCTGGCCGACGCCACTACAGCCGCCTGGAAGGCCGAGGGCGCGGACGCTGTGGCCGACGCCCTCGACTCGCTCGGCGCCGAGCGAAAGGTATACGTTTACCGTTTCGACTGGGGAGCCCCCGACAAGGACGGCAACAGCGTTATGGGAAAGAGGCTTGGAGCCCAGCTCGGCGCCGCGCACGCCATCGAAGTATCCTTTTTCCTCCAGACCGATTCGATCTACGGGAATATATTTTTTCTGCCCTTTTCCCCCATGGCGAACGACAAAGGCCGCCTGGATCTTCAGACGAAGATCGGATCCTATCTCGCCAACTTCGTCCGGACGGGGAATCCGAACGGCGAGGGCTTCGGCGCGACGGGGGAATTGCCCTACTGGAAGGCCTGGGATGCCGGGGAAGCCCAGCCTTCCTTCCTGGTATTGACCGCGGATTCGCTGGAGGCCAAAATACGTACCGAGGAAGGCCGGACGCTGAAAAGCGCGGTGCTCCTGGATATCGCGACCGAAGGTTCCGATTCGTTCAAGGAAAAGCTTCAGAAGGTCCTGCCGCTTCTCGAATGAACCGGATTTTCCGTCGGGCATCAGAGCCTCGAGGCGCAGGCAGATGATTTTTACCGAGGATTTTCGCGAAGCGGCGCGCGACTATCGGCTGCTTCTGGACAAGCGCTATCCGATAGAGGCGAGCATCAAGCTCGTGGGCGACCGCTATCGCTTGGACAAGGAAGAGCGTGTCGCGCTCTTCAGAGGAGTATTGCCAGGCGATCTGTCGCGCGCCAACGCGGAGCGGCGGACCGCTTTCCTCCCCGCGGGAGCCCGGATAGCCGTGGATGGGTACAACGTTCTCTTCACGATCATCAACTACCTCCGGGGGCATCCGCTGTTCGTCTCGACCGATGGTTTTTTGCGGGACGCCGGAGGAGCGCACGGGCGGATCGCCGATACGGCACAGTTTTTCGAGGCCATTGAGGAACTCTGCGCGAATGTATGCCTGTTGGGAACCGCGGAGGCGGTGATCTACCTCGACGCACCCATTTCCCGGAGCGCCGATCACGCGGGAGCGCTGCGGAGAGCCTTGGCGTCGAGGGGTATAGCCGGCGACGCCATTCTAGTCCCCGACGCCGACAATTTCGTCGCCTCTTCGTTGAGCGATGTCGTCTGCAGCTCCGACTCGGGCGTCATAGCCAAAGCCCGCGTCCCCGTCTTCGACCTGGCGCGCAACATTCTCGAAATCCGTTATTGCGCGAAATTCACGGATTTGTCCGTCATCGTCGCGGGATAGGCCGGATCATCGCCCATGGCCCGCGTTCAGGTATGTCTTTCTCTCCTCGCCTTCCTGGACAGCGTGATGCCGCCGAATCCAGAAATGATGGCCATATAGAAGCCCAAGTCATACCACCAACCGCTGTTGTTCACCTCATAGACGCGGATTTTGCCGTTGAAAATTCCCACGACCACGGAGATGGGGGCGATCCAGCCATGCCATATGCCCATCAGAAAGTTGGCTGGCTTTTCAACGCTGTTCCTTCCGTCGCCCGGCAGACAAGAGCTGAAAAGAAGGGCGACGGCTACAAGAGCGATGAGAGCGGCCATCCGGCGAATCGGATTTTTTTTCGCGTTTTTCATTGTGTCGGAAATCCTCCTGACTTTGTTCGTACCAGACAAATCTAATGAGGGGACCAGCCGCAGGCAAGTTGCTCGATCCCTCAATTGACAAAGCGGCGAAGTGGCCTATCCTTGAGTCAGGATGTGAACCTGGATATGGATGAGACGATACGTTGGCTTTTGCGCGACGCCGATCCCGCTCTCGAGTATCAAGTGCGCCGGGATCTTCTCTCCGAACCGGCTGCGGAACTCGAAAGGCTGCGGCGCCAGATTCCTTCGCGCGGTTGGGCCAAAGCCCTGCTCGACGAGAGGAAGGCCGGCGGCCATTGGGGCGGCGGAGTCTACAGTCCCAAATGGACATGCACCCACTATGTTCTCTATGAACTGACCCAGCTCGCCGCGCCGGGCGATCTCGAAGCCTGCAGGGAGTCGGCCATGATGCTTCTATCCTACCCCAGAGGGCTCGATGGAGGCATCAACTACGCGAAAACGGTGGAATTCAGCGATGTCTGCGTCAACGGCATGATCCTGACCATCGCCGGCTATTTCGGCATTGGGAGCGAGGCCGTGAAGGAAATAATAGATTACCTGTTGAGAGTCCGGATGGCCGACGGAGGCTGGAACTGCGAATATTTTCACGGGGCGCGCCACAGCTCCCTGCACACGACCATAAGCGTCATAGAAGGCCTCGGGACCTGTCTTCGCGGAGGGGACGAGCGCAGGAAAAGCGAGGTGGAGGCCGCCATCGCCGGAGGGGTCGAATTCATCCTGCGCCACAGGCTTTGCAGGTCGGAGCGGAGCGGCGAGGTCATAAAGGACGAGTTCTACAAGTTCAGTTTTCCCGTACGCTGGAAATACGACATACTGAGGTGCCTGGACCTGTTCGATACCTTCGACATTCCTTTTGATGGAAGGATGGGCGAAGCCCTCGATGTCGTGCTGAAGGCCGGTGGCAAAAACGGCAGATGGAAGGCCGCCTCCCAGGCTGGCAAGACCTACTTCGTCGTCGAGAGGAATGGGGCGGAAGGCAAATGGAATACGCTGCGGGCGCTCAGGGTCCTGCGACATTTCAGTGTTCATTTCCCCGAAAAGTGATGGTACTATCCGTAGCATGAATTTCCGATTGGAGCCGTTCGGCGCGGGAAACAAGGCGGATTTCCTGAAATACTGCGCCCGCCACGGACGCGAACACGATGAATCCTTCATCCCCGGCGCCGAATTCGCGGGGAAACGCGAACAGCCCAGCTTCATCCTCCGCGACGAACGGGGAGCCATCGTGGCCGCCCTCTCGCTCATGCTCTCGCCCTCGATGATCGCATCGGGCAGAATCAGGGTGGCGATTCTTCACGCATCGCTCAACGACATCGCCGGGAAACGACAAGCCTACGGCGCCCTCCTATCGGCCGCCGCCAGGGCCGTGAGGGCCGCCGACCCGACCCCTCCGAAACACTCCTTGAGCCTTTTCCTCTTCCTTCCCTCCGGCCTGCCCTTTCTCGGGGAATTCCTTCTCGAATCGGGCTTCGTCATGGAACGGATAGCCTGCGCCATGCGCCGCGACGATATGGACTGCGGCGAGCCCGGATTCCCGCAGGGCTTTAGGGTGAGAGCCCTGCTGCGAACGGACAAGCACGCCCTCTTCGATTTCGTCACGGTGAGGAACCGCAATTTCCGCGAGGTGACCGGCTCCGCCGACTCGAGGGTGGAGGATTGGCTTGAAAGGCTCGGCGACGACGAAGCGCTGGAAGGCGGCGCCATGCTTCTCATAGATCCGGCAGGAGAAGCTTGCGGGACGGCTTACAGCGAGCGCGACGAGGAGGAAGGCTCTATGTACATAGGCGCCTTGTCGTTGGATAGGGGGTATCGGCATAGGGGGCTCGGGAGAGCGCTCATGAGAAGCGCCATCCGCTTCGGCGCCGACAAGGGATTCCGGTCGGCGCGCCTCTCGGTGAACGCCAGCAACAACAGCGCCCTCGCTCTCTATATGGCCGAGGGCTTTGTCATAGAGAAGGCCATGGACTGCCTGGTGGCCGATCCGGAAGCTCTCGCGAGGATCGAGGTCAATCGAGCCTGGGACCGACCTCCCCATGGGCCACCAGGGTCTTATTTCCCACGAGAAAGAAGCCGAGAAGGGCTATGACGGCGCCGCTGCCCACCAGCAGCCACTCTATCCTCACCGCGTCGGCGATGGGTCCGAAAAGCAACATCCCCACCGGCATCATGACGCTGGAGATCATCCCCATGACACCGAAGACGCGACCGAGGGAATAGGGCTCCACTTTCTCCTGGAGAAGCACGGTGGCGGGCGTATTGAAGATGGGCATGGAAACGCCTACCAACCCCATGAAGAGAAGGTATATCCAGAAAACGGGAACGACGCCGAGAACGATGGTGAAGATGCCCGTGAGGAAACTGGAGAGGGCCATGGTGCGGACCCTGTTCTTGAGCCCACCCCAGATGCCCATGAACAAGCCTCCCCCCATCATACCGAGGGAAAAGCAGATTTCGATGGCGGTGAGACGCCACACATCGCCGCCGAAGGACCGCGTCACCTGAAGAGGAGTGAGGAAGGCGACCGGAGCCGCGAAGAAGAAGAACATCGCGCAGAAAATGAAGAATGATCTCAGGTACGTGTGGGAGCCGATATAGGAAAATCCCTCGCGGAGGTCGTGGAAATAGCTCAGCTCGATCTTTTCGGTCGCGCGCTTATGGGGCGGCACCTTGAGGAAAAAGCCGAGTATGGATACGGCGATGGTGGCCGTCGCGACATCGACGAAGAAAATAGCCTCGATGGAAGCGAAAGACAGGAGAGCGGCGCTGAGAAGCGGCGAGGCCAGCATGATGATGGACTGGATGGTGGAAGCGAAGGCGTTGGCCTTCGTGAGATGTTCCTGGGGTACGAGTTGGGGAAGGAAGGCGCCCACCGAAGGCGTCTGGATTCCCTGCCCCACAGCGCGCACCGCCGAGGCTAAAAGGAGAAGCGGGAGACTCTTTTTCCCTCCCAGCAGGAAGACGATCGCGACGATGAGGGTCGTTGCGGCGATCATCGAGTCGGAGAGCATGATGAGTTTCCTGCGATCGTGGCGGTCCGCCCACACGCCGGCGAAGGGCGAGATGAAGAACGTGGGCAGGATGCCACAGATGATGTAGAGCGTCTGGACCGAACCCGAATTGGCGGTGAGCGTGATATGCCACATGATCGCGTACTGAACCAGCATCGATCCGAAAATAGAAATCGCCTGACTGCCGAGAAAAAGCGTCAGATTTTTTTTCCACTCTTTATCCATTGTCCTGGGAATATAACGATTTTCGCGCGTCCTGGAAACCCTGTCGAAGCGCCAAGCTAAAAACCGATCATCACATAGCCTTCCGAGGCCAGGGCCCTGGCGGCGAAACGAAGGAAGAAGACGGGGAGCTTTTCGCCGCAATGCGTCCTGGGAGCTTCGATGAAGATGGATTCCGCCGGTACGATCGGCGCGGAAAGCCCGGAAAGTTGCCGCGGGACGGTTCCGCCCGTCATCACCCAGTCTAGGGCGCGGTTGGCGTTGCTAAAAGCGTTCCCGTACGGCAGTTTGGCGGCTTCGGCGAATACCGCCTTCACCACGCGGTCGATTCTGCCGGAAATCTGGTTGGCCTTGGCCTCTTCGCCGCTGTGCAGCGCGAGGATCATCTCGGCCAGGTCCACGGCGAAAACGTTGGCCGAACTCAAGAGAAATCCGTCGTAGCGATGTTCGGCGGCTGAGCCTTCGGGATTGCCGGACCTGGATATCCAGCGCGAATAGTCCCCCTCGGCGCCGCGCGCGAAGAAGACACCGCCTCTGTCGATGTCGGCCAAGGCCACCTGGTCGAGACCGCTCGTATCCTTAAAAAGATAGAGGTTGGGATATCGGGACAGGAGGAGCGCGAAAGTTTCGGGCTCTATCTCGTTCTTCGTCACCTGGGGAAGCTGATAGACGGCGGTGGGCAGACCCATGTCGAGCACGTCGGAGAGCGCGGCGAGTATTTGCCCCTGGGAAAGATCGATCCCCGCGGGCGCGCAGACGGCGAAACCGGCTATCCCCGCCTTCGCGCACGCGGCGGCGGCCTTTTCGGGATCGCCGAGCAGGCTTTCGGCGCGGATTCCCTCGCCAGCCACATCGAGAGCCAGGTTCATCCTCGTCTCCATCGCTCGTTTGGCCGCCGCCTCATTCGGGTGGAGGGCGCCGACGAGCACCTTCCCGCCCAGCGAGGCGACGATGGGAAACAGGCACCGGAGCAGCGCCTCGGTCTCGGCTTCGCCCATTTCCCAGCCGTCGCCGGTGGAGCCCGGTATGAGGAGGCAGGGAGCGCTGGGGATGATTCGCCCGAGATGGGCCTCGGATCTGGCGGCGTCGATCCCGCCTTTCGCGCCGTAGTGCGTTATCGGCGGACACCAAAGGGAGGGTATCCCCTCCGGATGGAGCGTCGAAATTATAGCCGCGCGCCTTTCCCTCACGTTCTCGGTTCCCATGGCTTCTCCTTGGCGCTGAACTTTCAAAAGAGCGCACAAACCCACGCTACCCTTCAACTGTAGTACCCGACCGAAAGCGCCGTCAAGTTGATCCTGACACATTGACCGGGACCGATACCTGGGCGATAATTCGCCTGCCATTGCGATACGAAAAGACGAGCGCCACGCCGGGGGTTGCGGTGTTACTTCCCTTCATGAACAGATTCCTTCACTGGATGGTCACGGGAATCATGACAACCGTGATGAGCCTCATGATCCTGTCCAAGGGCTTGTCGATCGAAAACCTCGGCATCATCGGAGCCATCACCTCCATCATCGTCGTCGTCCTGGAATTCCCCAGCGGCATACTCTCGGACATGATCGGCAGGAAACGCATCTATATCATATCCATAGCCTTTTCCCTGGCGGCCCGCATCGTCCTCATAGGGGCCGCCAGCTTCACGGCCGTCCTCGCCGGCTTCGCCCTGTACGCCGTTTCGAGGGCCTTTTCCTCGGGCTCCATAGAAGCCGTCTACATCCACGACTACATGAGGGACCACGGAAAGGACAAGCTTCATAAACTGATGAGCGCCATGAGCGCCGGCGAGACGATCGGCCTCGCGACGGGCGCCCTCCTGGGCGGCCTCATCCCCATGCTGTGGGAGAAGCTATGGCCGACGTCCAACCGCTACGACGGCAACCTCGTCGCGCAGATCGTCATTCTCCTGGCTCTTCTGGCGCTGACCTTGCTGACGTCGAAAAAGGATGAGCCGTCCGCGGGAACTTCCGTCAGATTTGTCGACTACGTAACCGATTCCTTCGGGACCATCCGGAAGAGCAGGATCCTGGGGCTCATGATCGCCGGCGCCTGTCTCTGGGGCTTCACCTTTTCCGCGATAGAGGTCTACTGGCAGCCGCGCCTGAAGGACATACTCGGCTCCGACTCGCAGACATGGATTTTCGGCATCGTGAACTGCGGGTACTTCGCCGCTTCCCTGGTGGGCGTCCTCCTCATCAACGCCCTTCTCTCGAGGCGCAAAATCTCCCATCTTTTCTCGATTTTTCTTTTGCGGATCGTATCGGGAGCCCTGATTCTGGCGCTCGCGCCCCAAGATTCGATGCTTCCCTTCTCCGCCCTGTACCTCGCCATGTTCCTCTTCAACGGCATGGCCAACGTTCCGGAAAACACCGTCTTCAACGCGGAGATTCCCGAGGAGAGGCGATCCTCGATGTTGTCGCTCGCCTCGCTCGCGGTCCAACTGGGGGGCGCCGCCGGTTCCCTCATCTTCGCCGCCCTGGTTACCCGCCTGTCGATTGTAGGGGGTCAAGTAAAATAAGAATCAATGTTTTATGATCAGTTGTTGCCTAATGCTTTATTAATTCAATAGTTAGCCGTTTTATTTGGAAGACTTATAAAATGAGAAAAAGTGCTAATTTTGACGAGTTTTCATTGAAAACTACGCGAAAATCAGTAGTAAACAGGTTGAAAACGGCAGATAAAACACTATAATACTTTACAAGAACGATGCCGATGCCACCACGGGAGGTGAGGGACCTTATAGAACAGGCCCCAGATCGCGGGTTCGAATCCCTGCCGGCACCGTTCGATTATTAATGAACACGAATCAACCCAGGATCGATAGCCGAGACTTCTCTTACGATCAAATATGTGACAAGTTCCCATGCGGTTGTTGAGCTTGTTTTGCGAAAGATCCCCTTGATTACAGATCCAGGATGCACAGGCCCAGCTTCACTTAAGCCAGTATAGTTCTTAAAGAATAAATACTGAGAAGAACGTGGATCAAAATAGACTTTATCCGGTACTTCCATCATCCTCGGCAATGCGTAAACACCTTCTTTTGATACAACCTGCTCAGGTGCATCTCGAAGCTTTGCCCAACGTCGACCATGCTGCAGTCCTTGGTCGGAAAACATGAGTTTTGTTTCGGTGGTGCCAATCGCTTTAGCAACAGAAGGATCCAATGTACCCGCCAAATATTGATGCTCTTGCACCGGACGTTTGAACAGTTTACCAGGTTCGTCTTTTCCTGTTTTTTGGTTATGAATCAAACCTTCTTTCGTGTCCAAAATCTTTTGAGCCGTCATTTTCCATTCTGACCCAGAAAGCTTAAATTCCTCAATTTCTTTCTGATAGATTTCAGCGATCTCTCCAGCTGCAGTCTTTCCTGACGGCATCTTCACTTCATGTAATCGAGAAAATTTACTAAAATCAGGCGCTAATACTTCTTTTCCTGGATTATGTTGCCATTCAGTAGGGATGGTGGCTGGAGAAAAATCTCCTGGTACTTCCTTCTTAAAACTTCCAGCTTCGTACTGTTTTGAAGAAAGAGTCTGCACATAGCATTCACAACCCCAGCCATTAGGAGGATAGTACTTATCCCAAAACGAATCATCACATGGCAGCGCGAGGTTATGAAGAGGTTCATGCTCTTGTCTTTTTGTCGGCCGCTGCTTTTGTTTATATAGCCAATAGGGCCGCATAGAGGATATTTGGACACTTTGTCTATATCTTCCCGCGGAATATGATGTCCGCATATTAGTGTCGTGGATAACACCCATACGCCAGTTGTCATATGCCATATCATCTTTTCTTTCAGGGTTTAGGTACCACCCGTTCTTCTGCATTGTCTCAAGAAAACCTACCCTAAATTTTTCGTAAGGGACACCATCTTCCATCGCTTTTATCAGCTGGCCGCGAATGGCCTCAAGAGCTTCGGTATTCGTTACATGGGATACGGTAAAAGCATGGGCGTGCTCCGCACCACTAATTTCATCCCAGCGCTCGATTGGTACGATCTTTTTACGTCGCAGAAACGCGAGAGCGTCTTTAGGTTTAGGCACATTTCCCATTATTACTCTGCCTTGTTATCATCAGCGCCCAACTGTGAAAACGCAAACCGTAGATTATCAATAACCTCAGCGAAGCGTTTCCTAAATTTCTTCTGTTTTGGGTAACGCTTTAGCATCAACGAGAATGCTTTCTCATAGGAGTCTGCCAAAGAAACATCCTTGTTGTATTCATCCATTAGCGTATTGAGTAGCTTTTGGCCCTTAGCTGCTTCTTGTGCCATAAATTCAGCAGTTGATCCATCGGAATCAGGGCTAGAAAAGCTCTTGGTTCTCGGTGGCTTTTTCACGCTAAACCCACTTGGTACAGATACTGCTGTAGGATCTACGATGTCGAATAATTCTTCAGAGATCCCATACGTTTCCGCTATGTACTGCTTAGTCGGTCGCCAACCTAGCGCATATATTTTTTGATCCCTGTCCGCTACGGGAGCTTTGAGATCTTCAGGTTCTTGAAAAATAAACCTTGGAGAAGCTGCATCATTGCCAAAATTGAATACAGTAATTTTTCGTAATACATCGTTATGAAAATCAACGATCGCTTCTCTATCGGACAAAGCAAAATCTTCTCGAACGTCAAGGTGCACTTGAGCAGCTGAGTATGATCCAGTCTTTCCAATATCTGTCGTGAGTGTAGCTCCAAGCAGGACCTTCGAAATATTTGCATTGAAAAAGGACTCAAACTCAGAGAAATTTCCGGTTGCCTGGCTCTTGGCGGTGTCAGTATTGATGTCAATAGAAGTATCTTCTGGAAATGTTGCGACGCCACAGGTAATGAGATTTTCAAGCATTTCGAGGATCTCATTGGTTTCTTTTTCGGTTGCGCCCCTGGGATGCTTTGCCGTTGCAAAAGCACCGCCAAATTTTTCTGTGAAGACGGCCCACCAGCGCGCGCCGCTTCTGCGGAAGGTAACTGACCAAAAGATCTTTGAAAGCAGCTTTACTCCATATGGATTTATGTAGGTGGGGCGATTTTGCAAAACTTGAAATCTATATTCTGGAAGGTCTTCAATCTCGGTTAAACCTTTCTTTAAGACTAGCTTATTTTCCTTATTAAAACCAAACCATTCTTGCGGTTTTGGGACAATATTGAGAGGTATCCAATTGCCATCTACAGAATCCCATAGAAGTTCAACAGGAACAAAACCATAAAGAATATGCTCAAGCAAGCCGGCGTTGATATCTTTTATTTTGTATGCTTGATATATCTCCTTGCAAAAATCGGCGATCTTTTTAGAGGCCCTATCGGAGGCTCCTGGAACCACATTCCAGGGCGTACGTGTCGCCGCGGAACACCTACTCGCCCACGCGGTCTCAACTTGTTCGTCCATCATGAGCTCGCGAAGGCCAGAATAACTTTTCCCTACTTTCGCAAGAATAGGATCAGGATCCGGAAGCACATTCCATACGAGATCGAGATATTGGCCAACTCTCGAGCGTGAGGCAAAATGTTCCTGTTCCTTTTTAAGGGGAATCATTTCTCCGTTTGGTCCCCAGAGATGATCAACGGACATTATGAATACCCCCTTGTAATTTCGTAAGCTTCCCGCTTGTGCCCACCCTTAGCTGTAGGCATCTTCGTAATTATGTATTCTTTAATATCCCTAACGAGCCCAGTAAGCGCATCAGGCCCATCAAGATCTCCATTAGGGAAATCTACAAGCTGCTCAATTAGAATTCTTTGATCAGGATCGTTTTTCAAAAAGCGGATTCTGCCATACTCGAGATCGGCAGAAAGGCCCTGCTCAATTCGTTGTAACTTGTTTTCGCCTTCTGTCCATGGCTTCAGAGGCAAGTAGTATCCGCGTCCTTTTGCTTCTGAATCGAAAATTGGACCGAGAAGCGCCTGGCCGCCATTATCTTCATAGGTAATTCGATATGATCGACAAGCATCATACTGTTCATAGGCTGCGTCAATCATCTTTAACACTGAGGAGTGTCTTATCCACGCCATCCTGATATAGATAATTCCTTTAATTAAGCTCCCTGTGATCACGGCTTTTTTGCAGTTTTTCTTTGCATCTCTTGTGGCAGGATCTATCCTTGTCATAGTAATTTCAGGAGTGAGCCCGGTGATCTCCGCAAGATCGTACGTTCTCATCCAGGAAGCTGAGAATATAGTTCCATCTTCTGATATTGGAACTAAGTTTACTTCCTGCATGTATATTAATTGTCCGAGTGTTTCACGCAAAGATGCTAACCGCTTCTTGGAAAATACCTCCGGCCAGGTCGGCTTTCCGTCTATCAAGCCTCCCTCTTGGCCAGGAAATTCAAAATAGGTTATCGCTTTATACTCTCGGCTATTAATTTTTCCGCCATTCTTCAGCATCGAAGCAACGCACTTTGCATTGAGATAGGTTGCAAGAACCGTTAAGGAATAGTCGGCTCTCAAGGCAGGAATCAGCCCACGGAAAATCCAATCGAGCGTTTCAGACACCCACTTTTTAGACCTTGCTCGTTTGTCGGTTTGAATATCGTCAAGCACGACTGTATCGGGGCGATATGCTCCCCAAATCATGCCTCGAGGATTTTGCCCTATGGAGATTGCTTGTATGGCACAAGATGCTTCTGTCTCTGCGTTCTGTACAACAAAAAAGCCCACTGGTGGTTTGTGCTCATCGGAAAAGAATGCTCCAAAATCAGATGCGAGGCGCGGATTGTATAATAGTTCCAGCAAGACGCGCGCAGACATCAGGCACGCTCGATCGTAATCATAAGCTCCAAGAACCTGATAATGCGCAAGTCCGAATATTGCTTTATGGATAGTCTCAAGGAACGAGAAAAAAGTAGACTTGCCAGCGCCGCGAATCGCTGCGACCAAGGTTGGCTTACCTTGAATTCTCGCTATTGCAGGCCATTTCTTGTGAAACGGAGCCCATGGTTCTATAAAGTATTCCGGAAAGTATGTCTTTCCAAAAAAAAGGATATCTTCCTTTCCTTTATTTTTACGCTCCTGGCGAGCCTCTAGGCTATTGTCTTGGAAAGCTTTTCTGGACTCAATTTCCGATCGAAAGATATTCCATTCCCGCTCAAGTTGCGCAACAGAGTTGATTTTTCGGGATGGAGTAATATAGGGCATTAAAAAATACTCTCCTTGCCAAGCGCTTCAACGAGACGATTCTTTATAGGATCCCAGTGCTTGCGCATGGATTCCTGCAACTTGGAATCTACCTCTCCCAGGTATTGGTCTGTTGCTTTTATAAGGTCGATAATTACTCCCAGATACTGATGTCGAGGATTAATTCTCTGAAGGTTCTTAATACTCTTCGTAACGGCATCAGAGACCGCGGGGTTGAGAAGCTGCCGCGGGTCTGAATCTATCTCAACGAGCAGCCGGCGAAGAGAGAATGCATAGAGGTTCGATATTTCCGAAGGAGACATCGCCCATACTTTTCTTTGCCTATCCCAATCGCTTTTATTCGCCGCATCGTCGGCTTTATACTTATAGACCGTCTGAACGGAGACTTTCAGCTTTTCGGCGATTTCACCGACAGAGAGTCCTTCCTCAATATAAAGCCGAGCTGCTTCGTTGTGGTTGGATGAAGAATCACCTTTCTGTCGTGCCATTCAGCTCCCCTTTTATTTTGCAACCAATCCTAGCTGCGAGAGAATATACGGCGCCAAGAGAGAAAGAATTGCAAGCGCGCCGACAGCTCTCCATATCCATTTTTCCAGCGAGGTTACCCGCTTTTCAAGATTTTTTTGTTTATCGCGAAGATCCTCGATTTGGATTGATATCATCTTCGCGAATTCTTCACGGAGATATCTATAGATCTCGCCAATATCTTCTTTGAGGTGCGATATCTCGACCTCAATACGAGCCAATCTTTCTTTATCTCCTCGACCCTTTACCTCGTTTTCGTTTTCATCTGCCATTGTTGACTCCTATCGGCTGAGGAAGATTACTATAATTCCAGAACAAGTACCGATCGCAGCGCCTATTCCGGCTCCCTTCAAGTCTCCTAGAAGAGCGCCTACTGTTGATCCGGCGAAGACAAGAGCAGCTGATCTCCAAATATGAATTTCAACTTCCTGTCTCGCCTGTGTTTTAATGATCTTGGCCGTAATATCCTCTAAGGATCTCGAAGATTTTTGCAGCGAATTTAAGGTCAGCGAGGCCTCGCTCGTAGTCGCCTCGAGCCGCACTGACAATTCCCAAATGCTCTCTGAGTGCAGCAGTAAGTTGTTTGCTGAGCTGTCGATTTTGCTGAGCCAAAGCCCCAGAGACTCGAAGCTGGCTATCGAGGAGTTCAGTTTCTCTGTCCCGATCTGCCACAGCAGACTGGTAGGCAGCGACGACAGCTCGCTGGGTTGCGGAGTTGCTATGGTTGATCCAGAGGAAGATCCCACAGGTGGCTCCTGCGCCCAGGAAAACGCCAACAAAGCCAGCGAAAAGCCTAATGCGAACACCAGCCGGAATATGCTCCGCTGCCTTATTGATAAGCGTAAAAATGATCCCCATTGTCTTGCTCCGTTTTTCATTTTTCCACGTCCCGAACAGCGAGATTTGGATTATAAAATTTCCCTTGAACAAGGTTGTCGGTAACATTAAGCCCTAGGTATGCAACAAGAACCCATTTCATGGCGTCTATAATATGAGGAGCTATCGTCGTAAATACGGTTTTAGCGTCTGTATGATCACAGAAGAAAATGAGGCAAAGCACTAGGAGCAGACCGAATTCGTAATAAGCGGTCGTATTTCCTTTCGTGAATTTGATTTTCACGAAAGAACCTTAACGCGTTAGCTCTGAAAAATGCAGTTGAAGAATTTCAAATTGTTTATCAGGCTAGAATTGAAGCGGAAGTTGTGAATAAGTCGAGTCAGATTCAACGCTGGCATGTACGATAGTACGGATCTGTCGCGTCGTCAAGCCATACTCGCGTGAAAGCTCGGGGTACGATTTCCCGTTTCTAAATTTTGTTCTAATTTCATGATTCCGGCGATACTGAAGAATTGATTTTGGAAAAGTTACTTGCTCGCCCTGAAAGTATTCGCAAATCTTCCAGGCGGAATCTTCTCCGATGAGTTGAATAAGCATTTCCATAGTCTCGTTAAAATTTCCCCCTGAGAGGGCGGGAAGCTCTACATTGCTCATGAAATAACCTCGTCTACATCAGGCATGTGCTCGAGCGCGATAATTACTTTTTGCGCAAGATAGCCAGTTAAAAATCTCGGACTCGTTACATGGGCGATCCTAAGAATAAAACTTGACAACGCCTCTTCGTCTTGATGCCGTCCTTTCTTGCCCCACATGGCGAGAATCATTCCTTGCTGGTGTACCGTGCATCCCCAGCGCTGAGAATATAATCCAGGTGAATTTGTATACCCAAGCTGCCCAAATGCAGCCATGATTGATTTATACTGATCAAAGGTGCTTATTTCGATCGAACTAGAAATACCTGCGGCGCCAAAAAGAAGGGCATGGTATGCATCGTCATCGAGGTGTATCCTGCTTTTTGCAATATGAATATTTTTGATCCAACTTGCCTTTGATCTCATAGTATCAACCTATCCTAATTCACTTGTTAATAGCTCTTGGGATTCATAGCCTTTTGTTACACCATGTTGGATTTCTACATTTTGCGCTGCAGCCTGACCTAAATAAAAACTCTGATATCGATTATTGGATGCCTTACGGTTGATCGTTTCAAGTTTGTTAGCTGTATCATATCGTTTCATGTAAAGATCAAGAATTGTTTCATCGTCGTCACTTCCTGAGAAGGTCTTGATCTTCTGAATTACTGATGCAACCCATCCTAAGCAGTAATCATCAGCTCGCCTAATTTTTGTGTCCCGTTTACACCTATAAAGCGTCTTCATGTAGGCACGGCGAGATCCAGATAGCTTTCTTAAAAGAACAGTGCTAATAAAAGCCGCCACCTCTGATCGTGAAGAAGTGCCAATAAAAACCCACTTTGCTCCTTCATATTCGATACGATGAATAAGGCGACATCCAAAAGCACGAGCGATTGAGCTCATCAAATATGCCTCGTATGCAGATGGCTTTTTTCCCACATGACGATTAAGTTCTTCTTCGACGATCTCGGAAGTTTCAACCGTATTTATATCTACTCCATAGCGTTCCATGAGCTCTTGAGCCTTTAGGATCGCGGTGGCTGCTTCGTTAGCATTAGGAGATTTTCCGAGCGCTAAAAGCTTTTTAATCTTGGCGATCATTACCATTCAACAGCCTCATTTCTTAAATAAGGTACTCAAGATACACCTAATCCCACGGGTGAATGGAATAATGATCCCCAAGACAATCCGATGAATACTAAACATCGTGCCCTCCTTTTCTCTTGAATGGGGGAGGCGGGAATCGAACCCGCAGCCGTCGCTCGTGACCACCGATTAATCTGGCCTCGGTCACACGCTCCCCCAAGATGGGGCGGAGCCCTCAGCCTTGCTGAGGTTCACTGCCCCCGTTTGTCCCTCTTAGGGAGTAGCCGGGTCTCCGGCTTGTTGTGTCGAGGAAATCAGGCTTACCACGGCCACAACGTGATGCCTTGATTTCTCGCCAGCTATTTGTTCTGCCTGGCTATCGAAAAGAGATCCGCCACAGAGAGCAGATCGTATCGTCAAGGAGTACATGGCAACTCCTTGAAATCGACCTGATAGGCTTTCCCTACGACGAATGTCGTGGCCTGCTTCGGATTGAGCACCATGGCGATCCCGCCGGCGTAGACGGTTTCATCGGAATCATCTTTATGCTCCAGGTCTATGGTGATCCCCTTGCCCGCGGCCACCGATTGCACTCCAGCGCAGATGAAGACTGTTTGCATGCCTCGCTCCATTACGACGCGATGTCGAGGGAGATAAGATCGAATTCTCCCTTGTCGTTCGCCTGGTAGAGTCTGATATAATCCTTCGACTGCGTGACCGTAATCGAATCGGAGATCGCTTCCATGGCGCGCAGCCATTTCTCGTCGGAGATCTCCAGGCGCCTCAGACGCAGGACGTTGTGCGTATTGATCTTGCCCTGCTTGTCCACGGCGAACGCGTCGTCGACGAGCGCCTTGAGCTCGTGCCGAGCCCCTTGCGTCCATTCCTTGAGGCATTCGTCAATGAGCGCCTTGGCGATCTGCAGCCGCTCGTCGAACGTGATGCGCTCGTCCACCGCGATGAGCACGCGCCGCTTTCCGTCGAACGATACAAGGGTGACGTTTCCTTTCTTTCCGCCCATCTCGACGTGATACTGCTCCGCCGACAGGTCTAGAAATGCCCTGATGTTCGTCAACGCCCGCGCCTTGAAATCCTTCAGCATCTCGGAAAGAGCCAGGCCCTCCTCGGTGATGCTTTGTACGAGGTCGTCTCGCGCCTTGTCGACAGGCTTCACCATATCGGACGGTACGAGCCTTCCCTTCTGATCCTTCATATACTCTTCCACCGCACTCTCCTTTCCAGCTTCTCGCTGGTTACATCTCTTGGTTCATGATGTACTGCGCCGCATGCTCAACGATTTCCGCCGTCGGCTGCTCCAGCCTATTTTTCACCATCACCTTGTTCGCGCGCTTCATAATTTTCGTGAGCCGCCTCAGCGAAGGCCGATACTCGGAACGCAGTTTGAGCGTCGATTTGCTCAAGAAAACCTGCTCAACTTCCTGGTCGAGTAAAGGCCAGACACTATGAAGGATCTGCGACATTTCCGAGGTCTCTACGGCGGGCAGCCTGAGGTAAAGCCCGACGCGCGAGAGCAGCTGATCGTGGTCGTTGCGGGCGTTCATGATCTGACCGGCGAGTTTCGGAAGGCCCGCAAGTACAAGCCCGGTCTGGCCGGCATCGAAAACAATCTGCCGCAAGTACTCAAGGGAATGGTCCGACAGGTCGTCGGCTTGGTCGATGATCACCAAGGTGTCGCGCCCTTGAAGAAAGGACCAAATCCGATTTGTCACATCGGAGGCATTTCCTTTCATAGAAAGGTTGAGCAGCTCGGCGAGCCTCATGACCAGCACATGCGGCGTCGTCGCCTTGTTAGCCTCCAGGTAGTAGACGCGATCCTGATGCTTCCTGACATACGCCTTGAATGCCTCGCTCTTTCCGCAGCCGGCAGGACCGGTAATCACGGAAATGTCCGTTTCGTCGTAGGCGATATCGCAGGCTGCTTGGATCTGCTTTAGGAGCGACGTCTCCACGATCGGGATCTCGAGGATGGTCGATCGATTCCGTTCGCGCTCGAGATAGTTGGAGATCACCTCGAGCCATTTTGCCGCATCGCCGCCATAGGTGCCCGTCTTGAGCTGCGAGAGCAGCCCTGGAGAGCATCCGAGTTCGCGCGCAGCCTGCGCCTGGGGAATGCCCCGTGCTTCGAGATCTTGAAAGAACTCTTCGATAACTGACATCGATCCCTCCTTTTTATTCCAACAACCCAATCAGATTTGACTTTTGTTTCTTGGAAACCAAAGACAGCGGTTTTAGCCCCGAAACCGCAAGGTCTGGGATCCCGCCAGCCACCATGACTATTTCCTGGTCTTCAGGCGCTTCCAGTGGCTTTGCGGGGCGGAATTTCTTAGCCGCTTCTTGGATGGCCGTCATGCCATCACGGCTATCGTCTTCCAAAATTTCCTGGTATTTATCGAGTACCGCTTTTGCTTTTTTACGGTCTTTTTTGATGTTGGCGATATTTTCTTCGGGCATGCCGCTGTCGATGTGGATGTTTGGATACGCCTCGTAAAGAAAATTCCCCTCGAGGTCGTGGACGAATATCTTTGACACATCGTGCAAGGGGCGCTTTGCAATGACTTTTCTTCCGATGTAGGTAATATTCTCTTCGGCAGAATAGAAAATTCCGTCGATCTCGATACCATTCCGCTGAGGAGATCTGATCATGGAGCGTACAAAAATAGCGGATTTTTTCTCAGGAGGAAGAAGGCGCTTCAGTGTCCAATTCGCGGCAAAGACCGCATCGGGAGTTCTCCCATTCATGCCTTGACCGTAGTGAGGATGTGTTGCCGACCAATTGTTAATAAAGTTGTTCCAGTCGATGGTAATCTCCTGGAAGGTGGGAATGCGATCGAGCTTTGCGAGGCGCCCCACCGTTGCCGCGTATTTTTTTGCATCTTCTGGACGCGTCGATGTATTCGAACCTAAGTAGGTAGGCTGCTTTTTTGAATAGAGTTCGGCTACGTCCTTAAAGAAGCGTTCAACCGGCTTTGACTGACCATGATATATTTCCGTGTAAATGACCGTGCAATCGAGCGCGGACAGCACGCCCTGTAAAATGATCTGCCTATCGACTGATAATCCATCTTCCCAGTCAGGGACAGTGATTTCCGATCCCTTCATCAACTGGCTGCGGTAGTCCTTTCCGTTATCGACGAGCAGCTGTTCAGGTACACCATACTCATCAATCACCATTTCCAGCGCCGAAAGGATGGTATAACCTGACGGACCTTTTGATAGCACCCAGCCGAGCGGCTTTCGTGACTTAACGTCGCAGAAGATCGTCACCCAAGGACGAAACACCTTGCTCCCATCTCTGCAGAGGAAGTCTAGGCAGTGGTGATCTGAGGTTACCAAGCACATAGAGTGAGGAATCTTGTCGTAGTCGCGTTGTACGTAAGAAAGGTATTTATCAGCAAAATATTTTTGGCCATAACGCCCCCGCGCGAGCATGGCTGGAGGAAGACTTTGTATATAACGCAGCGCGGTATTGTAGGCGATTTTAATACCCTCGGCCGTCTCAAGCATTCGTACGACTTCGGCGAGGGTGAGTTGATTTTGGTGCAGGTAATATTTCTGAATGAGGCCCTTATCGCGCTTCGTGAGTGTGAGCGCGCCGGCGCCCTTTTGTCGATCGTATTTTGGAGCGAGCGCATCTGGACCAGAATCGGCGAGGAGCTTCCGCCAGCGATAGAGCGTCTTCGAGGAAACATGCTTTAGTATCTGGTACTGTGCGATCCCGCCCATGGCGATGAACTCCTCGGCGTTGAGCCCGGAGTCTTTCCATGAGCGCAAGATCGCCAGACGTGCTGCTTGTTTCAGCGAAGACTTATCGTTCACGGCGTACCGCCTTCGGTGAACTTCTTGAGAATCGCATTCTTGTACCCATCAAGGTTTTTTACGAATTCGTTGACAATCGGTGCACAGGCCGAAAGCGACGAAGGTGTCACCTGAAGCACCGCGATCGAAGCGGCTTGGCTCTGCAGCCAGGTCCAGCCCTCAGCCATCGCCTGCGTGATGCGCGCCGCGGCTTCGGCGTCGGCAAGGCGGGGAGCGCCCTCCTTCATGAGAATGTCCATACCGCGCTGCAGCTCGTCCTTGTGCTTAGCCAGCTTGCGCAGATCCTTGAGCTCACGCAGCTCTTTCTTGACCCGCCCAAGTTCGCGGATCTTCTCCTGCGCCTCTTTCTTGGAGGGGTTTGCCTCCTCCGCCCAAAGGAAGAACTGCTTCTGGACATCATCCGGGAAGGTGGAAAGAATGCTCGCCGCGGCTACGTCTTTCTGATGCAGCCCAAGGATCTTGGCGATCTGGTCGCGGGGAGGATCGAACTTCTGTGCATTTTGCCCAGAAGTTCGCGGTTTCTTTGACTCGCTAAAGTTTCCGCCACCAGCGCCCTGTCTGGACTCGATCCGCTCCCGCAGCACCGCGACAAGGCGGTACTTGGCAAAGAAGGTGAGGTCTCGGCGCATGACGTTGTCGCGGATGAGATCGTCGATCGCGTCTTCGGGGCTGCTGTAGTCTTCATAGATTGCCGGCACTTCCGAAAGCCCAAGTTCCTGCGCAGCTCGTAGGCGCTGGTTGCCCTTGATGACATGCCCGGTCGCTCGATCGATCATGAGCGGCTCACGAATGCCGTGCTCGGCGACATCGGCGAGGAAGGCCTTCCAGAGTTCTCCGCCGATGTCGTCGAAGTACTTCTTGTTGTCCGGGTGCTGCGTAAGCTCCGAAACCGAGACCATGACCACTTCTCGATTCATGCGACGCTCCTGCACTCATGGCGCACGCGCGGCGACACGAACCAGCCCACTTCCTGGGACAGCACGCGGACATCGTGTTTGCCGTACTTCCGGAAGTACTTGGCGCCATAGACGGCGGGGAAGACCTCTTCGCCTTCCCACTCGAGATAATCCGTTATCTGCATGCCAGGGAATATGAGCGTGCGGATCACGTTGTCGACCAGGTAGAGAATTTTCAGATCTTTCATGCTGGTATCCTTTGCGCATCAAGGCGCTTCTTCTGATAGGTCTGTACGATGAAGAGGCTTGTGGCGTAGAGGCTTTGATCGATTGCCCGGCCTCTTCCCGATCGCGTCAGTCCGTCGACGACGATGATGGCCGCGGCCTTGAACTGATCGAGATCCTTCTGCAGGTGGTTCCCAACGGGGATGGATATCCCTACGCGCCCACCCCCATGGTCCACCCATGAACCAGCTGCTTTGGTCTCAACGCCATACAGCTGCAGGTCACTCTCGAGGGCGTTTCCGATGCCGTGGTAACTGATCCACACTACGCCCGACGCCAGGTCGACGAAGCTAATGTGCGCCGGCATCATGTACTCCTTCGGCGGGGGACTTCCCCGAGAGCATGAGTTCGAGGTGCCCCTTGCTGTGAACGAGCGCGGCTGGCCAGCCGATCTGGACCATGCAGGATTCGCATCGCGCTTCGGTGTAGTAGTAGCTGAATTCGGCTATAAGCCTTCCGCCGCAGAGCGGGCAGTGGACATCGAGTCGCAGCGCTTCGCTCATAGCCGCGCTCCGGGGAGAAGGCGTTTCAGGGATTTGGCGGCGAGGGAGACAATGTTCTCGAGGACGGAGAGCAGCACCGCGACTGCCAGTACAAGCAGGAAGGGAATTAGCATAAAGCTGCCTCCGGAATTTGATTCTTGAAAAAAGACTCCCTCGGGCATACGATGAAAGCGCCAGCAATCACCAAAGCCCGAAGGAGGAAGGAAGCCATGAATAGAATCGAATGTGAGGGAATCGCGGAGGTAGCCATTGTCGGTTTTCTTACCCGCTCATTTTTCAATGAAGAAGTAGAGTATGATTCCGAATCCTTCCAGGCTCTCGTAGACCTAGGCCTTGCAGTGGCTAAAAAATTCCTTATCGGGTATTTGGAAACCGGAGTATATTTACAGAGCCTTGAGCTTTTTGAAAAAAGTAGGCAACTTGACCCGGAAAGACTTGGAAAATTAACTCCCGTAGAAGCCTTCGACAATATCTCGGCGAATGCCCACACTGCTCTATTGGGGTTATATACGACCAAGGCTTTCCCCCGATTTGATTATTCCAGCGGAAGAACCGCTCGACTGCGCGCTGCTGGTTTGCTTGATTAGCCCTTGTGCAACTTGCTGCCCGTGAAATAGGGGAACTTCATCAAGTAGCTTCTGAACTTCAACCTCCGTCGGGGGATGGTTTGCTTTTTCATTTTGCGACAAAAGAGAAAAGTCGCGTTGTGGGAGAGTAATCTCATCGGAATAAAGAGCCTCAAGAATTTCATCGAAGTCGATATCACCATCAACCTCATCGTTGTGGCTCCATATCTTCTGGTGAGCTATGCTTTTACTGTAAAGGAATTTTCCCAGGCCAAAATCGACAAGAAGGAGTTCCATCTTTCGTTCGGGTTCTACCCTGACGAAATCCTCGAAATCTCCTCCGGTCTGATGATTCCGAAGAATCCACCCGATAGTCTGCAGTTCTTGAATCGCCTCGTCTCTCGACCGAATACGCCCAAAGGTTCTCATGCTGCACCCCTTGTGGCGAGAAGTTCGTCCCACGTGTCGTAGCCGAGTTCGGCGGCGATAGCTTTCTGTATCCTGCCCGAGGTTCGAAGGCCGTGGATGACTTGCGTGACCGACACAGGGCGGACGCCCACCTTGGTGGCGATGTCCTTGTGGGTAATCCCCTGGCACTTCATCTGGTAGCCGATCCAGGCGCCCTGAATCCGGTCGACGCGCTTGAACTTTGAGAAATTCGCGGTATTGCGAACCCTTTTCATTTGTCGCATAATAGAAGTACCTCCTGCCCGTTTGGGCGCTGGTGAAGGACGGATCGGGGTAGAATGTCGAACCGTCCTTCGTTTTCCACTTTTAAGGGCTAGTAAAATAGCCATAGTGTTATTATGATAACCTTTGGAGAATATGTCAACACTAAATGTGTTGATAAAGAGATGGAATGGATCACAATAGTAGATTGAAATTACTGAGAGATTCTCTAAAGCTTAATCAAGCCACTTTTGCGAAAAGCTTAGGTGTTGCTCCTAGCTTTATAAGTGATATAGAAAGGGGGGTTAAGGAACCATCACGCTCATTATTTGAGAAGTTGATCGAAAAGTATAACGTAAATATTAACTGGTTGCTAGGAAAAGAAGAACAGATGATCTCTATTGGTGAATCGTCAAAACCTAATAGTGATCAACCCAAAACCGATAAAGGTGTCCCATTTTATGACATTGACGTTGCAGCCCATATCGCCGAGATGTTTGAAAGCGACGTGGCTCCTTCTTTCTTTGTTGACTTTGAGCCTTTCAACGACTGTACAGCCTACCTACCAAGCTATGGCGACTCTATGTTCCCGTTGATTCAGTCGGGGGATATTTTAGCGGTTAAAAAGCTAACGAATCCTGATGTGATTCTATGGGGCGAGGCTCACCTGATAATCACAGGTCCTGATGCCAACAACCTGCGTACCGTAAAGCTTGTTTTTCAGAACGAGGATCCCTCGAAGATTACGCTACGAGCCTCAAATCCAAACTTCAGGGGAGATACCGTTGTCGATAAGGCTGCGGTACTATCGATATATATCGTGAAGGGGATCATTACCAGAAAACAATGGTAGTTTTTTGGAGGTAAAACAATGAAGCGTTATTCATATTTGATGGTTTTATTTTCCATCGCTTTATTCCAAGGAGAAGCGCAAGAAAAGCTTAATGAATTCCTATCGTTAAAAAACCTTCAATGCCAAGCAGGCGGTACGACATCATGGATGATAGAGTATCCGGAGAATACTTTTGGAGTATTGAAGTTGTCTACTATAGTTCTTGATACAAACAATACAGGATATGCATATTCAGTCCGCCTCGTGTGGGGTGATTACAGTATAGAATTGAGTAAAGAACAA
>DATMZF010000057.1:0-71526 GCA_035560555.1 Rectinemataceae bacterium | reverse complement strand
ATATATATTTGGCATGGAGTTTGCATTACTTATTGCGGTGATGCCGGCTCGGCCTTTTTGGCCGCGATAAAAAGGGCATATTCACGACACTTCGATCAGGAGGATTCATCGATGGCAAAAAGGCTCTCCCGCATCCAGTATCTGCGGAGAATTTCACTGGGAATTTTTTTGGCGGCGGTCACCGTCCTCTCGATTCTTCATCAGAAGCTGCAGAATATGCCTTCTATCGACTCTCTCGACCCTTTCGGCGGCGTCGAAACCCTCTTCAAATACCTCGCGGGGGGAGAGTTCATCAAGAAGATAATGCCGGCGAACATTGTGCTTCTGGTAGCGATCGTCGCGCTGGGAATCGTGTTGTCGCGTTTCTTCTGCGGATGGATCTGCGCTTTCGGCGCCTTGCAGGGACTATTCGGCTGGCTCGGCAAAAAAATCTTCAAGCGCCGTTTCGTCGTGCCCGCGAAGCTCGACAGGATCCTGCGATGGGTCAAGTATCCCATCCTGGCGGGCATCATCTATTTTACCTGGACGACAGGCACGCTGATCATCAGGCCATATGATCCCCTGGCCGCCTACGGGCATCTCTCCGCGGGGCTGGCCGCCGTCTGGGCGGAATTCGCCGTCGGCTTCATTCTCCTCATCCTCACGCTCGCGCTCTCCATGTTCTACGAAAGGGCGTTCTGCAAGTACCTCTGCCCCATGGGAGCCGTCAACGCCATTCTGGGAAGAATTCCCCTCTTCAGGATTAAGCGCGAATCGAAGACCTGCATTTCCTGTTCCAAATGCGATGTCGTCTGCCCGATGAACATCGATGTGTCGGGCGCGGAGACGATTTCCTCCCCCGAGTGCATAGGCTGCCTGGAATGCGTGACCGCTTGTCCGACGAAGAAGGCCACCCTCGTGACCACTCTTGCGGGCAAGAGCCGGAAAACCTGGAAAATAGCGGCCTTCGGCCTGGCGATCTACCTGGGCGCCATGGGGGTCGGAGCCCTGCTTGGCGAGCTGGACTTTGTCGGTCCGAGCATGTCTTCGCTGGCTCAGTCCGGTTCCCTGGCGGTTGAGGACATCAAGGGCTCTTCCACATGGTCGATGGTGGCCGATTCCTTCGGCATAGAGCTCGAAAGGCTCTATCGCGAGGCGGGCGTCGATGGGACCAAGGTCCCGGCTGACACCAAGCTGAAGGATACGGGCCCTCTCATAAGCGCCGATTTCGAGGCGGATACGGTCAGGGTAGCCGTCGCTAAAATTATCGGTGTTCTTTACGCCGGCGAAGGCGGCGCGCTCGCCGCTCCCGCGACGCCAGCGACCGATCCAGCGGCCGGCCCGGCTTCGGCCGCCGCCCCGACCCCGGCCAAGGCCGCGGCCGAAGCCCCGCCGGCCTCAATCGTATCCCCAAGCGCGCCTTCGTCCTTCAAGCTTGTTGTTCCCGCTGATTTCGTCCTCGAGGGCACGATGACCATAGGGGACGTCGCGGCCGCCTTGAGCGCGACAGATGCCGAGGTGATCGCGAAACTGGGGCTTCCCGCGGACATCGCCGTGGACAAGCCGCTGCGCGACATGAAGGATCAGTACGGGTACACCATGCCGACCTTGAAGGAGAAATTCGCGAAGTGATGGTTGACTGGAATTGCCGGAGCGGGGAGGCCCGCCGGGCGACCGGCGGGCCTCCCCGAATCGCATAACCTCGGCATTTCTTGCGCTGTTCTCGAAGGATGGAACTCGTTTTCGCGTCAGCCGAAAAGCGTCTCCATTTCCGCGCGCGCGGCGAAAGCGGCCATCGCTGCGTCGGAGGGTTTGGACGGATTTTTCGAGGCTTCCTCGACGATGGTCCTGAAGACGTGGATATCGCCCGCGCTGTTGACGAAGGATCCATCCAGGCCCCAGGCGAAGCCCAGGGCGGCGGCGATGTCGGCGGGCCCCTTCAGCGGCTCGTACCAGGTGGCGCTGGTACGGGGTCTTTCGCCCCAGGGCTTTCGAAGGAAAGCCTTTATGAGCTGGTAGGCGACCTTTCGCCCGCGGCACTCGTCCACGAGTTCGCCGACGGCCGTCGCGTAGTCCGGGTTCCGCGACAAAGGCCAGTTCCAGGGGAAAAGCACGGAATCGAAATCGAAACGGCGGAGGCTGCGCAAATGCATGGCCGGGGCGTTCAGGCCATGGCCCGTCACGCCGAGGAAGCGGACCTTGCCGCTTTCCCTGGCTTCCACGAAAGCCTCGAGGGCGCCGCCCTCTCCCATGGCTATCTCCCATTCATCCTCTTCGACGAGGACATGCATCTGCCAGAGATCCACATGGTCGGCGCCCAGCCGGGCGAGCGAAGTCTCCAGCTCGGCGAGGGCCTCCTTTTTCGTGCGCATCTGCGTCTTCGTCGCCAGGAAAACCTCGTCGCGGTGAGATTTGAGCCAGGGTCCCATTCTCTCCTCGGCGTCGCCGTAGCTCGCCGCCACATCGAAATGGTTGAGGCCAGCCTCAAGAGCCAGGCCGAGCGTCCTGTCCGCTTCGCCCTGCGTGACGGTGCCCAGCGCCGCCGCGCCGAATATCAGACGGGAGGATTGGTGGCCTGTGCGGCCGAACGCTTGTCGTGGTATCATGGAAGCCTCCTAAATCAATCATGGCAGCATGCCGGAGGGAAATGTGCGCGTTCTCGATTTCGGTTCCCTGAATATAGACTATGTTTATAAGGTAGACAATTTTCTCAAGCCCGGCGAGACAAAACCGGCTCAGTCGCTCACGGTTTTCGCGGGAGGGAAGGGACTCAATCAGGCCCTGGCGCTCGCGAGGGCGGGGGCGGACGTGGCCCAGGCCGGCAAAGTGGGCGGCGAAGGCGCCTTCCTCGTCGAAAAACTGAAAGCCGCGGGCGTCGACATAAGTCGCGTCGAGACGTCGAACCTCGCGACGGGCCACACGATCATCCAGGTGGACGACGCGGGAAGAAACTGCATCCTTCTGTTCGGCGGCGCCAACCGCGACATAGACGCCGCCTGCATCGAAAGGGCCCTCGTCGGCTTCGGCAGGGGCGACCTCCTCCTTCTCCAGAACGAGATAACGTCCATCGCCCCGATCATGAGGGCGGCGAAGGCCCGAGGCATGACCATCGTCATGAATCCTTCGCCCTACGACGGCAACATAGCGACCTATCCCCTGGAACTGATCGACATCTTCATGCTGAACGAGATCGAGGTGGTGGATCTGGCGGGCGGCGGCGAACCGGAAGCGGCGGCCTGGGCGCTCGGAAAGCGCTTCCCCGAGGCCAGGATCGTCGTGACGCTGGGCGCGGAAGGTTCGCTCTGCATAGAAAAGGGCTGCCTGATACGGCAGAAAGCGTATAAGGTAAAAGCCGTGGACACGACGGCAGCCGGCGACACCTTTACGGGCTATTTCCTCGCAGGCCTCCTCGAGGGCATGGATACGGGCAAGGCACTCGACCTGGGCGCCAGGGCGGCGTCGATCTGCGTCACCAGGATGGGCGCGGCCGACTCGGTGCCGCTGCGCGCCGAGGTGAAATGAGGCGAGGGCGCCGGGTCGAAACGAGGCCGCGGCGCCTTCTCACTTCTTGCTGTCGAACTTGTCGGATTTTTTGTCCACCCACTCGCCGGCCGCCATCGCCGCGTCCTCGATCGTCTGGATGATGGCCTTCAGGAGCTTTTCGCCGGCCTTCCCCATGCGGTAAAAGCCCTTGGCGGCGTCGTTCTTGCAGATCTTCGCCGCCTGGGCAATGGCGTTCTTGTACTGCTCGTCGGTCATCTTTTTTACGGCGTCCTTGAGGGGAGCGCCATCCTTCGCGTAACCGAACTTGACCGCATAGTAGGACATGACCATATCGGCGATGGCCTCTTCCTCGAAATTAAGCTTGCCGCCCGCTATTTTCGCTATGTCGTGGGCCGGATTCCTCACCTTGAACCAGAGGAAATCGCCGAAAGCGCCACTCACCGCCAGGGCGAGCAGGAGGATGAGCGAAACCCTCCGCTTGAACCTCGCTGAAAACGAAATGCGCGCCTTCATTCGGATGCCGCCATCTTCTTCAGCAGCTCGGGCTCGAGCCTGAAGGGCGAGCCTCTTCCCTGGCAGAAGTGGTGGACGCGGAGAAGGTGAATGGACAGATCGGAAAAGACAAGCATGTCCTCGCCTTCGACACAGGATTCGGGGGACTGATCGGCCGCCCTGACGCTCACCGCGTTCTTGTGATAGAGCCCGTCATTGTAAGGGCAGGGCAGCATGCCGCGGGCGTCGCCCGTCTGGACGAGGAATTTTCCCAGGGTGATAGGTTCGCCGAGCCCGCGCTCGCCCGCCGCCCTCAGTTTTTCCAGGCCCGACGCCACTGTCTCGAAATCCAGGCCCAGCCTCGCGAATTCCGCTTCGTCCTCGGCGATTATCTCCTCGGGCGGCCTTATGTCGTTTCCGAGAAAACCCTGGATCGTGATGACGCCTGGACGCATTCTTTCAAACGCCTTTATTTCGGCAGGTCTCAATTTCATGGTACATCTCCCTCACGCGAACTTATCAAAGTATATCTTGTCTTCCGTGAGTCCGTTGCGCTTCATCACGTTTATGCACGCGTTTATCATCCCCGGCGAACCGCAGAGATACCCTTCCAGACCCTTCGCCCTGTCGACGTTCCCCTGGAGATAACGATCCAGCACGTCGGTGATGAGGCCTACCTCGCCTTTCCAGTTTTCCTCAGGTTTGGGTTCGGACAGGGCGGGAACGAAGTGGAAGCGCGGCCAGCTCGCCGAGAGCGCGGCCATCTCGTCCAGATAGAACATATCCTTCGTCGTCCTCGCGCCGAAGAAATACCAAATCTCCTTCTCGGGGAAGGCGCCCGTCTCATGCATGTGGTTCAACATGCTCTTAAAAGGCGCCATGCCCGAGCCGCCGGCCACGCATATCATGGAAGCGGGTGTGTCGTGGACGCGGAATTCGCCGAAAGGTCCGACGACTTCCACCGCGTCGCCTTCCTTGAGGAACTTGTGAACCCAGGTGGTGGCAATGCCGCCAGGCACGAGGCGCACGAGGAGTTCCACATTCTTCGTGTCGCCGGGGCGCGATGACATGGAATAGGCGCGCTGGGCGCTCTCCGTCATCTCGCCGTAGGGCGGAACCACAAGCTGGACATACTGGCCGGCCTGGAATTCGATCGTCTGTCCGTCGATGTCGAGAAAAACCTCTTTTATATCGTAGGTGAGGTCCACGATGCGCGCCACCCTCGTCCTGAATTTCTTGATGCTGAAAAGTTCCTCGGGCAACTCGATGGCGAGATCCTTGCGGACCTTCACCTGGCAGGCGAGGCGGACATTGTTCTCAATCTCCTTGGGGGACATATAGGGCATCTCCGTGGGCAGGTGGGGGCCCACGTCGGTGATTACCCTGCATTTGCAGGCGCCGCAGGAACCCCGGCCGCCGCAGGCCGAGGGGATGAAGATGCCTTCGGCGCCGAGGGTTCCGAGGAGGGCGGATCCGCCTTTTATCGTCAGCTCTTTTTTCCCGCCATTGATGGAAATCTTGAGCTGGCCGTAATTGTTGAGGAATTTGTCCAGGATCGCGATGATCAGCGCCAGGAAGGTCGATATTCCGGCGACCGTGAGCGGACCTACGAGAATCGGGCTCATGTTTCGCTCCTCACTGGACGGCTATCATGCCGGAAAAGCCGATGAACGCCATGGCCATGAAGCCGATGGTGATGAGGGTGATGCCCGTGCCTTTCAGACCCGCGGGGATGGCGTTGTTCTTGTCCAGCTTCGTGCGGATAGAAGCGAGGAGCATGATCGACAGCCACCAGCCCGCGCCCGATCCGAAGCCGAAAACGACGGCCTGGACGAAGTTGTAATTGCGGATCTGCATGAAGAGGATGACGCCTAGGACGGCGCAGTTGACCGTGATCAGCGGGAGGAAAATGCCGAGGGCCAGGTACAGCGAGGGCGAATAGCGATCTATGAGCATCTCAAGCATCTGCACGACGCCGGCTATCACGATGATGAAAATGATGAAGGAGAGATACTCGATCCCGAGGGGCTTGATGACGAAATACAGCACCGCCCAGCAGATCGCCGAGCACAGTCCTATGACCATGGTGACGGCTATGCCCAGGCCCATCGAGCTCTTGAAGTCCTTGGAAATCGAGATGAAGGAGCAGGTCCCCAGGAAGTTGGCGAGGAGAATGTTGCTCGTGAGGATGCTCGCGAGGAAAAGCGAAAGTAATCCTACATTGGGTGCGTTCATGTCACTTCGTTCCTTTCTTTTTCGCTTCGGCCTTGGCTTTGAAGGTGTTGGCGGCCCAGAGCGCCATGGCCACGAGGAAGAACGCCGATGGCGCCATCACCATGATGGTCCAGGGCGTAAAGCCTTCGCCCATGAGCTTGATCCCGAAAAACGAGCCGAAACCGAGGAATTCCCTGATGACGGCGATGCAGACGAGAACCCAGCCGTAACCTAGGCCGTTCGCGATGCCGTCGAGGAAGGAGAGGCCGGGCTTGTTGGCCATCGCGAAGGCTTCCGCGCGGCCCATGAGAATGCAATTCGTGATGATGAGTCCGACGTAGGGGCCCAGCTGTTTCGAGATGGCTGGGGCGAATGCCTTGAGGAGAATGTCGATGATGATGACATAGAAGGAATGGATGAGGACCGTGATGATCATCCTCACCTTGCGGGGCATCCAGTCTTTGATGGCGGCGAGGGTGAGGCTGCCCATCGCCGTGGCGAAGGTGACGCCGAACACCATGATGAGGGTGTTGCGGAGATTGTTGGTGACGGCGAGTGTGGAGCAGATGCCGAGAACCTGGACGAAGATGGGAGTGTTCGTCCAGAGGCCGTCCTTCATCACTTTTTTTTGGGCTGTCGTCATAGGCTGCCTCCGATCCGCTTGACCGCGGCGAGAGCCTTCGCCACGAGGGCCTGGACGAAGTCCGAGGTCCGGCTCGCGCCCGTTATCGCGTCAACCTTCGAGTTTTCCTTGTCCGGATCGCCCTTACCCGAGCCTTGCGCGACGGTCACCTTCCCGTCGCTTCCGACTTTTTCGCCCTTGAACTGGTCCGTGAACCAGGCTTCCCCGATGCGGCCGCCCAGTCCGGGCGTTTCCTGCTGGTCGAGCATTTCCAGCCCCCGTATGCGTTCCGCCTTGGGGTCGGCGGCCAGGATGGCGGTGATCGGCCCCCAGAGGCCGGGATTCGTGATTTTTACGGCCACGTAGGTGGCCCCATCGATAGTGGAGCTGTAGGCGGCCAAGCCCGGCGCGGGTTCGGGAAGTTCCTTCACCTGGCTCGCGTAGGCGCTTTCCACCTCGGCTTTCGAGGTTGCCGGACCGGCCAGGCCGAAGGCCTTGAGGACGGCGTAATGCGACGCGTAGCTCTGATTGGCCTTCACCTGGGGGAGGGTGATCTGGTTGGCCGCGGCGAGGAGGACGACGAAGGCCGAGCAGACGACGAAGGTGAACACGATGACATAGCCGATGGATTCTTTCTTGAACTTCATGCGGCGCTCCCCTTTTTCTCCGCGACGGCCGGCTTCTTCATCGAATCGACGGCGATGTCGATGAGGCTCGCGAAGGTATTGCCGAAGAGGATGGCGAAACTCGTGCCTTCCGGAAAGGCGGAAAAGGTTCGGACGACGACGACGGTGACGCCGATCAGGGCGCCGTAGACGTAATGGGAAGGCTGGCGCTTGGGCGCCGAGATGGGATCGGTGGCCATGAAAACGGTGACGAAAAGGAAGGAGCCGGCGAGAAGGCTTTCCATGGGGAGGGCTTGACGGACGCCACCGTAATAGAGGGTCGCGTTGAGGGCTGCTGCGGCGGCGATCGAGGATAGGATGATGCGCCAGCTGGCGGTCTTGGTGGCGATGAGGTAGATCGCCGCCGCGCCCACGAGGAGCGCCATACCCTCGCCCATGGCCCCCGGGCGTTGGCCGAGCAGGAGGTTCAGGATGTCGACGCTTTGGCCTGAGCGCATGAGGCCGAGGGGGGTGGCCGAAGCCACGACATCTGCCGCGCCCAAGCCGAATCCGCCGAACGTGGAATAGGAAGCCGAGAGCACGACGGCGAAGGATATATACACAAAGGCTCGTCCCGCTATCGCCGGATTGAAGATGTTCTTGCCGAAGCCGCCATAGACGCACTTGGCGAGGGCCGTGGCAAATACGATACCCACGCCAAGAATCCAAAGCGGCGTCCTGGGCGGAAAGGCCAGGGCATAGAGAGCGCAGGTGATCAGGATGGCCTCGCTCACTTTTCCCGATTTTTTCCGCTCAAAGGCCCACTCGGTGCCGATGCCCAGGATAAAGACCACGGCCGCCGAAAGAAGGACTTTAAAGCCATACATCCATATGGAATAGAGGTAGATCGGCACGAGAGCGTACAGGACTCTGCGCATCATCGGCTGTTTCAGAAACTTCACCATGGCTGAGCTCCTCCTTTAATTTAGAGTAGTATAAGAAGTTGCGTTTTGCAATTTGAAAATTTGCGTTTCCCAACGGTAATTGCGCGCTCCGCTCTCCCTCCGCTAACATCGGCCTTCCCGCTTGACCCAGGCGGCTTCCTCGCGCCAAAATCCTTAGGGAGAATAACGTGGAAACCATACTGACTATCGACGGAGATCCCGGCCTGGAAGGGCTGCGAATAGGGCTCGTGGAAGCGAGAGGCCTTCGCTGGCCCGCGACGCCGGCCGGCGGGCAATTCCTGGCCGCCCTCGCGGAAGCGAAAACGAGAGGGGAGGCCCTTATCTCACCAACCCGCAAAGCAGCCGTGCGCGCCATGCTTCGTTACGGCGCCTACAAACCCGCCGGCCGCGGCAAGCCATCGAGCGAGTATCTCCTCCAGGCCGCCCTCGACGACGACTTTCCCGCCGTCAACCCCTTCGTCAACGCGGCCAACATCGTCAGCCTCCTTTCGGGCTATCCCATCAGCATCCTGGACCTGGAAAAGTCGGGGCCCTCGCTTCTTCTGCGAAGGGGCAAAACTGGCGAAGACTACGTTTTCAACTCGGGCGGCCAGACGATCGACCTCACCGATCTCCTCTGCGTCTGCCAGAAGACGGACGAAGGCTATTTCCCCACGGCCAACCCTGTTAGGGATTCCATGGCCACGAAAATCTTCCCCGGCGCCCAAACCGTCGCCGCCGTACTCTATGCGCCCGCCGGACCCGAAGGCCGGGACCTCGAATCGGCCTGCGGAAAGCTCGCGGCCTATCTCGGGGAATCGGCCGAAAGTGTTGAATGGAGCGTGGTGGAAGCCGAACGCTAGACCTTCGGCGCATTCCTCGATACCATTCGCCCCAATGGAAATGATGGATTCGAGTGACGAAAACCTCAGGAGGGCGGGAGCCGCTATCGCCGAGGGCAAGCTCGTCGTCATCCCCACCGAGACTGTCTATGGGCTCGGCGCCGACGCTTTCAATCCTGATGCCGTGGCGCGGGTTTTCGAGGCCAAGATGCGCCCCGCCTTCGACCCGCTCATCGTCCATATTTCGACGCTCGACGACATCGAGCGCATCGCGACCTCCTTCCCCCCCAAGGCCCGGCTCCTGGCCGAGATCCTCTGGCCGGGACCTCTCACCATGATCCTTCCGAAACGCCCCGAAGTTCCCGATATCGTCACCTCCGGCCTGGGCACGGTGGCCGTGCGTTTTCCCGCCCATCCTGTCGCGAGAAAAATTATCGAATATTCGGGCACGGTGGTGGCGGCGCCCAGCGCCAATCCCTTCGGCTACATATCGCCCACGACTGCCCGGCATGTGGCCAAGACCCTTGGCGACCGCGTGGATTTCATCGTCGACGGAGGGCCCTGCGCCGTGGGCGTCGAATCGACCGTCATCGACATGACCCGCGATACCCCGGCCTTGCTTCGACCGGGCGGCATGCCGCTCGAACGCATCCGCGATATCATCGGCGAAGTGCTGATTCCCGGAAAGAAAGGCGGACCCATAGCCAGTCCGGGCCAGCTCAAGAGCCATTACGCCCCGCGCGCCAACCTCTACCTATACGACTGGAATTCCCTGCCCGGCGCAATCCATTCCAGTCAGTCCGGCGCGGTCCAGCCCGGTCCGCCGTCGGGGCTCGGCCTTCCCGGTCGCGTTGCCGCCATTGTCTTCGATGGATCCCGCGCCTCTAAACTCGCGGGTACAGGTCTTTTCCGGCAAGTCTGCGCGCTTTCCGAGCGCGGCGATATGAGGGAGGCCGCTTCGCGCCTATTCGCCCTCCTTCACGAACTCGACACGGCCGGCTTCGCGGCCATCTATGCGGAGCGTGTCCCCGAGGAAGGGCTGGGGCGCGCTATCAACGATCGGCTCTATCGCGCGTCGAAAAAGTGAGATATAGCCGCCCGCCCCCGCAAGCGCGTCGAAGGATGCGATGATTTGATAAAGCCACGTTAATGCTGACAATGGAACGGAAATGGATGAAGTAAAGACCGTCGTCGTATCGCTGCTTCTCAGCTCATGCATGGCGATACTCGTCATCTGCGTATTGGCGATGCGAAAGCGGACCACCTCGGGACTGGCCGCGGTTTTTTTGACCCTCTGCGGGATCGGCGCCGCGATATACGACTTCGGCTACGCGATGGAAATTCGCTCGACCACGCTCTCCGGCGTACTGTTCTGGGTCCGTTTCCAGCACTGGGGCATCCAATCGATACCCCTGCTTTGGCTTCTGTTCACGCTCTGCATCATGGGCAAGAGAAAGTTCATAACGCCAATTTCGAGCGCGCTGCTCTGCTTTATGCCCCTCGTGGCTCTCGCCTGTTCGCAGACTCTCGGCGGACTAAACCTTCTACACCCAAACCCTCATTTAGGGGATGGAGCGATGATGTCCCTCTTCCTGTATGACAGGGGATGGGCCATTTATCTCGTGACGGGTATCCAGAGCATATACCTTTTGGCGAGCGCCATCCTCTTCGTCGTCGGGCTGATCCGCGGCGTTCCGGTGCCGCGCACCCAGACACTCATCTATCTGACGGGCTCCCTTCTGCCATGGCTGAATGGCCTAGCCTACAATATGGGGCTGATCCCCTATAACCTGGATTCCACGCCCCTGGTCCTGAGCATAAGCATGGCGCTTTTCATGATCGGTTTCCTCAAGGTCGGAATACTCGATATAGCGCCGCTGGCGCGAGATGTCATCTTCGAGGGCACGAACGATGGGATTCTTGTCATAGACAGGAGGGGACGGATCACGGATTTCAACTCCTGCATGCGTTCGATCATGCCTTTTCTCGATAGGGCCATGACGGGGATTCCCGCGCGTGAAGTGTTGGCGAATTATGGAACCCTGAGGGGAATGCTGGACGAGGAAGAGCCGGCCGCGATCGAGTTCCGGCCTGGGGGTGAATCCGACCGACGAACCTTCCGTATTACCGCAGCCCAGCTCAAAGGCAGCTCGAACAAGGATCTCGGAAAGCTCCTGACCTTCCACGACGTGACGGAGATGAAAGAGCTGCATCGGCGTCTCGAATTCATCGCGATCCACGACGAGCTCACGGGCCTCTACAATCGACGATATCTCAATGAGTTCGCGTCCCGGGAAATAGAGAAGGCGAAGCGTGGCGGCGACGATTTCTCGGTGATCATGCTGGACTTGGATTATTTCAAGCTCGTCAACGACACCCTAGGTCACGCGGGCGGCGACCAAGCCCTCATGGCGGTGGCCACTATCTGCAGGAATTCCGTGAGGGAATCAGATGTCGTGGGACGTTTCGGCGGCGAGGAAATCCTGGTTCTTCTCCCAGGAACCTCATATTATATCGCGCGCGGCTTCGCGGAAAAAATGCGTTGCGCGATCCAGGCCAGCCTCATCCCCTTCGAAGGCGAAAATATCAAGCTTACGGCGAGTTTTGGCGTGGCGTCGATGAGCCCGTCCCTCGATAGCCTGAAGACGTTGTTGATATCCGTCGACCGGGCTCTCTACAAAGCCAAGGCTTCCGGGCGCAACCGCGTCTGCTGAGGAGCGCCGTCACCGCCGGAAGCGGCTATGCCGACCGAATCCAATTTCCCTCACATCGTCTCGCCATGACCGGCCGGTGCCTCCTGGGCGGGGGCCAATGGAGGGGGAACCGTCAGAACGCCTTCGGCGGCTTTAGCCGCGACCGCTTCTTCCGTCCTGTCGGCGTTTCTCAGCGGCTTCGCGTCGACGAGATAGTCGAGAAGCGGCAGCGCCGCGATTCCGTACTGGATTTTCCCGAAGGCGAGGGTGGCCTGAATGATGTTCTTCGCGTACTGCCGGGGCTGGGCGAGATGGAGCGTTTCCAGGAGGATATCGTCGGGAAGCTCTCCCGATTCCCTGGACCAGGCCATCATGCGGCTGGGGCCGGCGTTGTAGGCGAACATCGCCCTCATGGGCTTGCCGCCGAAACGGGCCAGCATGTACGAGTAATAGGTGAATCCAATCCTGACATTATCCGCCGGATCGGTGAGGGAATAGTTCTGCATCTTGAGGCCTGAAGCCGTTTCGGCGGCCGTCGAGGGCATGAGTTGCGAGAGACCGACGGCTCCCGCGTAGGAGACCGCCTTGGGGTCGAAAGTGCTCTCCGATCTGATGATGCCGTAGGCGAGGGCCTCGGGTATTCCCGATATGGCGGCGCCCACGGCGACGATGTCGTTCCAGGCTTTCGGATAGATGAGCCTGTACAGTTCGGGATATTGGCTTCCGGCCCCGCGGTTCACCGCGTCGCGCGCCAGCCTTAGCGCCGCGTAGTGTTGGCCTTCCTTCGACAGGTCGAAGGCCAGCCCCGCTATCACGGCCTTGTCGAGGCTGCCGAGATAGTTCATCGCGAGGGAGAAAGCCATTTCGTCGAGGTCGTAGTTGAGGTAATTCCTTATGAGGGTCAGGGCGGACTGGACGCCGTTGCCGTTTATCCCCGCGTTTCCGTTCCCGGTCGCCGCCGTCGCCGCCGCGTAGGCCGCCTCGGGCGAGGCCGGTCTGGCGCCGGCGGCTTCATCGCCGAAAGCCTTCGCCGACAGATCAGGCATCTGTTTCAGGTAGGGCGGGTCGATGCCCAGGCGCCACGCCGACATGGTCCTGTAATATTCCTCGGCGTTGGGATTATCCAGGATTTGGCGGAAATACCCGGCGGCGAGATCTTTCTCCGGCGAATCGGCCGTGTGGTTCAGGGCGAGCTTCTCCTCGATGAGCCTCCCCGCTTGGTACAAAAGCCTCGTCTTCATGGTGGGCGAGATCTTTTCGCCTATGAGGATGAGGAGCGAAAGCAGGTCGTTCCAGGACTTCCCCTTCAGCAGAAGCCTGTCGTAGGATTCGACGATATCGTCGAAATAGGCGGGATCCTTCCATCGCGCCGAAGCTTCGAGGAGGGCGCCCAACTCGAGCGAGCGCCTCGCGCTGGGGCCGGGCTCCGGGGACGCGGCCGCCACGCTGTTCGTATCCACGGCGCCGGTGCCGATGTCGGCCGCCGCGTTTCCGCCTGCGGTCGCGCCGTTCGCGCCCGCGGCCGCGGCGCTCCCCGCGTCGAAGGTGGCGATGTCGTCGGCGGCTATGCGCCTCATCGTGATATCGAGCCAATACCAGAGGGCGCCGTCTGCGTCGGCCGCCGATGGGGCGCTGTCGGTGAGCGCCAGGAAGAGAATGGCCGCGTTCTGCGAACGGTCGGCGGAAAGCCAGAGCCTGGCGAGATAGTAGGCGGCTACCCAGAGCCTTTCTTCCGGCTTTTTTGCCGCGAGCGAGGATACGATGGCCTCGGGACTGTCCGGCGTCCGCGCATCGGGAAAGAACGACATGAAGAAAGCCATTCCTTCTTCCTTGGCGCCGGCATTGACGTAAGCCTTGCCCGCCTCCGAGATGAGGAAACGAGCCGTTCCCGGCTCGTGCAGAAGCCTGCCCGCGCCTGAGGCGTGCGCGGCGGCCTGGGTATATTCTTTTTCCCTGAAATCCGCGCGCATGAGGACAAGTTCTTTCGTTTCGACGTCCAGATCGGGCGCCGACGCGGCGAGGCGCAGTATTTTCGAGCCCCAGGAATCGAGCGAGGCGGTCTTGAGATAGGCTAGGGCTGCCATGCTCCAGGAAAAATCGCCGAGCGCGGCCCGAGCCGAATATTCGGAGAAAGCGAGTTCGCCGATTTTGGTCTTCGCGATCGAAGGGGAGACCGCGCGCAGCGTCTCTATCGTTTCAATCGCGCATGCGGGGTCTCCGGATTCCATGCAGGCCGCGATGAGGGTTCTGAAGACTTCCCAATCCGGCCCGAAGTAATCCAGCCAGAAGGATGCGATAGTTCTTATCGAGGAGGGCGCCGTGGCCTTTACCGCGCGCTGGAGCAACGCCTTGCCCGCTTCCCTCGCCGCCACCTTCTCGCCGAAATGGAAGGCGAGGGTATACATCGCCTCAATCGAGGCCTGCTGTTCCGGATCGGCCGCCCCGTCCTGTTCGAGCTTCTTGGCCTCGTAATACCAGGCCTCCGCTCCCATGCCTTCCTGGGTCAGGGGCAAGGCGTCGAAAATCGGGACCGGCGCTCCCTCGACGGCGGCGCTGTCCGGGGCTACGATGTCGTTCTGGGGTGGAGCGCCGTCCTGAGCCGAAAGACCGAGGACCCCCATTCCGGATACCAGAAAAATCATGAGGGAAGCCATGGAGAAAAGCCGTTTCATGACGGCTGCCTCGGCGTGTCGCGTTCTTGTCATTATCTTCAGCGGCGCGCTACCGCGACCAGGCTCTCGGCTTTTTCGTCGTAAGGCCTTCCGTCCAGGCCGCCGAAAATCTCCACGGAAGCGAAGCCAGCTTTCGTGATGGCCATTTTCATCTCGTAGCCGGAATAGAGCCGCAGGACGAAGGAACGGTCTATGCGAGTCGTTCCCTTGCTCAGTATCCACCTGTTCCTCTCGCCTTCCCAGTCGCCGACTATCTCGTATTCGGTCTTCACGTTCCAGCCTGAGCGCTCGAATTCCTCCCCTTCCACGAAATCCCTGGCGGCCAGCTCCTTGCCGATCGTCTCCACGACGAGGCAGCCTCCCGGGACGAGGTTTTTCGCGCAGTTGCCCAACATGAGAATGTCATCCTCGCGCCTGGCGAAATAGCCGAAACTCGTAAACAGATTGACGCAGAGATCGAAGCTCTCGGGGCGCAGGAAACGCCGCGCGTCCTCCCTGATGAGCTCGGGAGAAAGGCCGAGCGCCTCCGCTGTCTCTATCGCCGCGTCGAGGTAAGCTCGCGTCAAGTCTATGCCGGTCACCGCGAAACCGCGGCCGGCGAATTCCATGGCGTGCCTGCCCACGCCGCAGCATAGGTCCAGGATTCTGGTTCCAGAGGCGGTCGCGGTAAGCTTGAGCAGGTTGTCGACGATGGCGGGCACTTCAGCCCAGTGAGCTTCGTCGAACATGAGGGGAGCGTAGGCGATCCAGAATTCTTCGTCTTCAAACCATTCGGGTATGCTCAAAGCGCTTTATGCTCCATGACGAGACCCATGGCGTAGGTGAGGACATCCATATCCAGCTCGCCCGAGTCGACCGAAAGCATGTCGCGAAGCTCCTTCCATTCACTATCGATGAGAGGGCTGCCGTCATAATCCTGGAGAAAGATTCCCGCCATAGCGACGAGCCAGTCCGACGCGTGTGCCGCGTCAGCCTGCCGTTTGATCTCAAAGGAGGAGAATATCTCTTCCCGGGAGGCTTGGGGAAGAAAGCCGAAATAGCGGTCGACGCAGGAACCGTACAGCGCGGCGCGAGCGCTTGCCGGCAATTTGTCCGCTTCCGCGAGAGAACGGAGAAGATCACTTCTCGTTTTTTCCGAAGGTTTCATCCTTCTGATTATCGGCGGACATTACGTTTTCTTGACATTGTTTGGCCGGCGCTTCCTCGGGGCGGAAATCCTGAGTCACGTCACGGCCAGGAGGATCACCAGATCGTAGAGGGCATGCCCCAGGGCGAGGGCGTGGAGACCTTTTCCCTTCGTCCTGAAAAACGAGAAAATGAGAGCGAGCATTGCGGCGCCGATCATGCCGAAAATCCCCTGGGAGCCATGGGATACCCCGAATATGAGCGCCGAAGCGAGAATGGCTGCGGAAGCCGAAAAACATGCCTTCTCGAGCGTCCTTACCGCGAAAAACCGGAAGAAGAGTTCTTCGGAATAGCCGATGCCGAGGCTCGAGAGGATCATCGCGAGAAGGGTCAACGGCTTCTCGCCTCCTCCCGCGAGAGGCGAGAGGAGGGGGTTCGTGGCGCCCGAAAACAGCGCGAGAAGAGCGAAGAGAAGGGCGACCAGAACAGCGGAGGCGGCGACGAGAATTCCGTTAGCCACATCCTTCGCCGTGGGGAAAATGCCTGAAATGCCGAAATTGAATTCCTCGAACCCGAGCCACAGCCTCATCGCGAGGAGGATAAAGACGATGCGCAGGGCGCTCTTCGCGGCCGAAAACCCATACCAGACCGTGGAAAAGAGCTCCGTCTGGGGCTGGGGCAGAAAAAGGTCGATCCACACGATCCCGTAGACGGCGATGAGTAGAAGAATCGGGGCAAGTCGGTCGATCGGTCGCTGTTCCATGGTTTTCACGATAATTCTACACTAAATCCAAAGCGCTGTCATTTGAATCAGGCCGATGTTCCGCGGGCGATACAAGGGCGATGGAAATGAAAATATTCTCGGACGCCAAAGGAAGAAAACGGCCTGATAGGGCGTCGAGGGAAGATCGCGCCGAGGAGTCGGGCAAAAGGCGCCGAGGGAAGCGTGATGCAAGCTATGCGCGGGGTTTCGGCGCCGTGCTTTCCTTCGCCCTGGCACGGCAGGCTCCCGTTCTGTGGACCGCGCTGGGCGCCGCGCTCGTTTTCTATGGATGCCCGTCGCGGCTCCGCGTCGTCTTGCTCCTCGCCCTCGCTGCGGCCGGCGTCTCCCTCACCCTGCGCCAAAGCGGCCCCTCGCGGAGCCGCGGCGTCGCAGTCATCGGCATCGCCTTCTCTTTAGGGCTTGCCTGGGGGGCGGCCGCTGCCCTCGCCGAGACAGCGCGCGCCCAACCCGGCGAACTTTCCCGCTTTCCCATCGGCGGCTTTTCGGGCACCGTCGCCGCCGACGGTCGCCGCACCTCTAAAGGGAACAGCATCATGACCATCGAGTTGCGGGAAATCACCCTGACCTCGCCGGGCTGGCGCGCTCGGATCGCCTGGCCTCGCGGCCGCCCCCTCTGCCTCCTCGTCACGGACAGCACCGGCGAATTCCCCGCGGGGCGAAAAATCCGCGTGGACAGGCCTTCGGTCATCGACGCCGGGCAGGCTCTCTATTACGCCTCGGCGAAGGATATCGTCCTTGGCGCCTTCGTCTCGAAAATCGCCGGCTTCCGGAGCGAGGCCAGGAGCGCCCTCTCCGCGAGAATCGCCGCCGTATCGGGCGCTGCCTTCCCCCTGGCTCGAGCCCTCCTCCTCGGTATCATGGACGATATAGAGAACGAGGAATCCAGGCTTTTCCGCGACGCGGGTTGCGCGCACATACTCTCGCTCTCGGGCCAGCATCTCTCCATCCTCTGCTCGCTCATGACCCTCCTCTTCGCAAAAATGCTCAAGCGCGCCGATATCGCCGACGCCGCGTCCCTGATGTTCGCCCTCTTCTTCACTTGGCTCGCCGGGGCTGGCCCCTCGCTCCTGCGTTCCGCGCTGATGACCCTCTCGACCTTGATCCTGCGCAGGATCGACAGGCCTCAGCGGGGCATCGCCGTGCTTTCCCTCGTGTTCTGCCTCGCGCTGGGGTGGAAGTCGGCTGAGGCGCGCAGCCTCTCGTTCACGCTTTCCTACGCCGCGATGATCGGCCTCACCCTCCTGTCGGCGCGCTGGGAAAACCTGCTCTGGCGTGTCCCCGGCATACTGGCAAAACCGCTTTCGGCCTCCTTCGCCGCATTGTGCGCGACAGCCGGCATTTCCCTCTCCACCTTCGGGTTCTTCGCGCTGGGCGGCATCGTGGCCTCCACCCTCTCTGGTCCCGTCGTCCTTCTCTTCATGTGGTCGCTTCTGGGTGGCACCCTCGTCGGGTGTTTCCTTCCCTTCCTGAACACGGCGCTCTCGCGCTGGCACGAACTCCTCCACGAGGCCATCCTTCTCATCATGAGAATTGGCGCCATCCTGCCCTCGATCAGGCCGGAAGGCGAGGTCCGAAAGCTCCTCCTCTCCTTGGCGATTGTCGCTCTGTCCCTCTTCGTGTATGCTTATCCCTACGGCGAATACGCGCTAAACCGGCTGGCGGGAGCGCGTCGCCCAGGAGCCTTTTCCCTAGGAAAACCATGACGATAGCCTACGATTCTCCAGCCTCCATAAAGACCTTTCTCGAAGCCAGCGGACTGGCGATGTCCAAGCGTTTCGGCCAGAATTTCCTCGTCGATCCCAACGCCAGGGAGAAGCTCTACGCGGCGCTGGGGACCAACGCGCCGGTCCATGTATGGGAAATTGGCCCCGGCATTGGCGCGATGACCTCTCTTCTCCTCGAGCGAGGCCACTATGTCACCGCCTTCGAAATAGACCACGGTTTCGCCCGGATCTTGCGCGAGCTCTTTGGGGATAATCCGCGCTTCCGCCTCGTCGAGGGCGATTTCCTCAAGACCTGGAGAGGCGCCCTCGACAGCGTCGCCTCAAGCGCCGGCGCCGCCCTCGTCGTCCCAAGCAACAGCGCCGATGCCCCCGGCGGCGCCGGCGTCGCTTCCGCTACCTCAACCTCCTCCGCCAAGCCCGATATCATCTTCGGCAACCTGCCCTACAACGTCGCCCTCGCCATCATCGCCGACCTCCTGGAGAACAACGACGTGCCAGGGCGCATGATTTTCACGGTCCAGAAGGAAGCCGCCCGCAGGATAGCCTCCGGACCCGGCACAAAAGATTACTCCGCTTTTTCCGTCCTCTGTTCCTCGGTCTGCAGGACGAAAATCCTCTACGATATAGGCGCCGCGGCCTTTTGGCCCCGCCCCCGCGTCACGAGCTCCGTCGTCAGCCTCTCCCCTCGGCCCGATCCCATCGCCGCCGAAGACAGGTCCGGTTTTTCCCGCTTCGTGAGAAGCGCCTTCTCCTCGCGGAGGAAAACCTTGAGAAACAACGTCAACGCCATGGACAACGATTTTGGGGGCAAGCTCGACGAAACCTTGACCAGATTGGGCATCCAGGCGGACATCCGCGCCGAGGCCTTGGATCCCGAACATTTGGCGGCGGTCTATTTTGCCCTCTCGACTTCCCGGTAATGAGCCCTTCATGCCTTGCCCCTTTATAGGCAAATCTTTATGATATCGCCATGCCCACAGTCCAGAACAGCGTAATAGACGAGGACGAAATCGACACGATCCTCGGAAGAGATATACAATTCAGCGGTACCGTGAAGACGGACAAGTCTTTGCTGCTCAAAGGCGAAATCTCGGGAACCATCCTCTGCGGCGACGACCTCTACCTGTCCCCGGAAGCCATCGTCGATGCCGTCGTTCATGCCGGAAGAATCACCGTGCGCGGCGGGCTGAAAGGCAACGCCATCGCGGCCGAGAGCATCCAAGTGCTCGCCGGAAGCTCGGTTGAGGCCTCGCTCGAAGCGCCGGATATCATTATCGAAGATGAAGAGCGGTTTAAAGGGACTGTCGCGCTCACGGGGAACGATGAAATCGACTGATAATCGCCACGCGTCGCGCGCGGCGCTGATTTTCGTGTGCGCCCTCATCCTCATTTCGACGGGCGCCGTCGCGGGGATCTCGGCCCAGACAGCCCAGAACTATTCCGTCGCGGCGGGCGGAACCCTGCCCGGTTCGGAGATCCTCAAACTGACGATCGCCGGCAAGCATGAGGAAGCGAGGATCAAGGCGATCGCGAGGATCAAGGAAGGCGGCGACGACATCGACGCCTACGTCAGCCTCTCGTGGAGCCTCGTCGCGCTCCGCAAGTATTCGGAAGCCGAATCCTACGCTCTCAAAGGCTACGAGATCCGCAAGGATCCGAGGCTCGCCCAGGCTATCGGCGAAGCTTCCTATTATCTAGGGAAAAACGACATCGCCCTCGCGATGCTTCGGGAATACATAGCCACCTACCCCGAAGGCCCGAGGGCCGGACTCTCCTTCTATATCTGCGGCGAACTCTACATCCGCATGGCCCAGTATATGCACGCCGACATCGCCTTCAGCACGGCGGTCCAGCACAATCCCAACAATCCGGCATGGTGGGCGAGGCTCGGCTGGGCCAGGGAAAACGCGCGCAAAATTCTCCAGGCCCTCGACGCCTACGAAAAAGCCCTCACCCTGAATCCCAACCTCGTCGACGCGCTCGAAGGGAAAAAGCGGATACAGGATCGGATGCAGGGATGACCGTTCTCAAAGTCGCCTTCAAGACGCTCGGGTGCAAGCTAAACCAGCTGGAAACGGAATCCGTCGCCAACGCCTTTTCGGAAGCCGGGGCGGCGATCCGCCCCTTCGACGAAGTCGCCGACCTCTACGTCGTCAACACCTGCACCGTGACGAGCAAGGCCGAACAGAAGGCCCGGCGCGTCATTCGACAGGCTCAGGCTCAAAACTCCCAATCCGTCGTCCTGGTGACCGGCTGTTACGCGCAGATGGACCCCGAAGGACTCGCTCCCGTCCATCCGCGCTCGATCGTCCTGCCCGGCGACGAAAAATCGGCGCTTCTATCCCTCGCGGCCTGGCTCCAGGACAACTGGCAGGGCCACGGCGACCTCCTGGATGCCGTCGTCGAGTGGAAAAGCGAACTCTCCGCCCCCGCCGCCGGTCCCGCCGCCCAAGGCGATGTCTCAGGATCCGCCCAGACCGGCGCCCCTTCTCGGGACCGCTTCGCCTACCATCCCAGGACCTTCGCCTTCCATTCGCGCCCCTCGCTTAAGGTTGAGGATGGCTGCGACAACCGCTGCGCGTACTGCCGCGTCTGCCTGGCGCGCGGACCGGCCGTCTCGCTTTCCCCTAAGCGCGCGCTCGAGCGACTGCGCGAACTCGAAGAAGCGGGCAAGTCCGAAGTCGTCCTCACCGGCATCAACCTCGCCCAATACCGCGATGGCGGCATGAAATTCCCGGATCTTCTCACCTATATAATCGAAGGAACAAAGCGGATCCGTTTCCGCATCTCGAGCTATGAACCCGAACTCGTCGACGAGGCTTTCCTCCGCGCCTTCGCCGATCCCCGCGTCCAGCCGCACGTCCACCTTTCGGTGCAATCCGGATCCAACGCCGTGCTGCGAAGGATGGCCCGACCCTACAAGGCCGAGAGGATCGCCGAGGCGGTCGCCGCCCTAAGGGCGGCGCGGAGCGATCCCTTCCTCGCCTGCGACATCATCGCCGGTTTTCCCGGCGAGACCGATGCCGAGTTCGAGGAAACCCTCACCTTCTGTCGCGACATGGATTTTGCCTGGATCCACGCCTTTCCCTTCTCGGCCCGTCCCGGCACGAAAGCCTTCGATATGCGGCCCAAGGTCCCCGAAAGGGTGGCCGGCGAACGCGTGGCGAGGCTTTCGGAACTCGCTGAAGCCGGGAAGGCCAGATATATCGAGCGCTGGACGGGGAAAAACGTCGACGCGATTCTCGAGAAAGGCTGCAACCCTGAATCCGATGAAGAGGTATCCATTACCGACAGGAACGTCGGCGATGAACTGGCTTCGACGTCTGGACGGGCTGGAACATCTTCGAACTATCTCAAGCTATGGATCGAAGGCGTTCCGCAGACTTTGCTTCCGGGAACACCGGTTAGGGCGAAGATTCTGGGTTCCGACAGCGTAAAGGGCATCGACGCGCGCGCTTTCTATGTAGCTTTTTAAGCGCCCGCGACGAACAGTACTCCGAATTCCTGACTTTTGTGGTATATTATTAACAGAACTTAGTCAGGAGGCCGCGATGAAACGAAATCACGTAATGCTCTTTTTGGGTGCAGCCACGATCGCCATTCTCATGGGATCATGCGACGCGCTCTTCACCAATCAATTTCAGACCCTGGGGCTCGGGCAGGTGAGCCATCAAATGATCACGGAGGCGGTAGCCGGCGGTACGGACGCGATCATCGCCCAATCGGGACTCGAGGAAGGCGGAGTTTCTCCAAGTTTCCTCGCGGCGGCCACCGCCACCCCTGAGACGGCGGACCAAGTCAAGGGAGTACTGCAGGCTACCATTGATGACCCTGCCGCCACCCCCGAGGAAAAACAGGCCGCGGAAGTGCTCATCATCGAAATAGAACTCGAGATGAACGGCGGCAACGACCTCATCGACAACATCGTCGGGGCGATCGGCAACATCGATTTCCACAATTTTAGCGCAAGCAATCCCGCTGACCTCGCCCACCTGTTTTCTTCTCTTTTCCCGGCCAGGGGCCCCAAAGCCCTTCCCGAAGGATGGACGATAGACCAGGTTGCCGCTGTCCTGGATGGCATCGCCGCGTCCCAGGATCGTTTCGCCGAACTTGCCCAATACTTAGTGGATGGCGGCTACAGCGTGCCCGGTATCGATGCCGGCAGAATCGCTCAGGTAGGCACGATCGCCAACATTCTGTCTCGCGTAGGCTATCTGCCTCCATATACCTCTATCGGAAACGCTTTGGCCAACCTTATCAATGACATCACCAATTCCCTCGATCCGGAGCATTTCCTCTGGCAGAGCTATATTACGATACCCAACGATTTAATCGATGACATCAGGGCTGACCAGCAATTAGAGTCCCTTTTCATCGCCGCGGGTTTGAATCTTGACACGATGCTGGACGCATTCACGAAATGAGCGTCCGGACGCTCGTCGAAAAAAGGGGTACAATGATGAGAAAGCATATTTATTTGGTTTTACTACTCGCGCTCGGCGGCATGGTTTTCGGACAGACCGCCACTTCGAGCGTTTCTCCCAAAACCGCCAAGGCCATGGGCATGGGTGGCACGTTCCGCGTGTTTAGCACCGGCTACGACACCTTCTTTGGCAATCCGGCGGGCTTCGCCGCGAAAGACGGCTCGCTCACCATCGCCGATCTGGCCACATGGGCATATTTCAAACCGACCCAGGACAATATCGACAAGGCGATGGCCATCGCCGATGGCACGGCCACCGAATCCGAGACGGCTTCCTACGTGGGCGATTGGGTTATCAACAACGGTCTCGGCGTCGGCGCCGCCCTCGGATTAGGATGGGCGGGCAAGGGCTTCGGCCTCGGCGCTACCCTCGTCACCGATGAAGTCGCCTCTGGCACATCCCTGCTGAGTTCGGTAATGACGAGCAGGACCCAAGCCACGGCGATCGCCGGAGTGGCCTTCCCGGTCACGCTCGGTCCCATCAGCATAAGGCTCGGAGCCGATGCCCGCGCATACTATCTCCTCGATTCCTATTCCTCCGATACGTCCGAGTATAACTGGCCCTTCGCCAACATCGTCGCCGAAACCATGAGCGGCAGCGGCGACCCCATGACCGCCATCCGCGATCTCGACATCGTCGGCGGCTATGGGTTCGCCTTCGACGCCGGAGCGACCATCGGCTTCGGTCCGCTCATGATCGGCGCGATGATTCGCGATTATGGCCTCGAATTCTATAGGGGCGCCACCAAAGTCGGAACAATCATGGATACGATGACCCTTCCCACGGACGGAACCGACGCCTACATCCTCATGCCCGAGGTTTCCGTGGGCGCCGGGCTTCAGTTCAACCTGGGCAAGGTGCTCGCTCCATCGTTCTACATCGAGACGGAAGACCCACTCGCCATTGTGGACGAGGGCATGAACGGCATGTGGAACAAACTCCACGCTGGCGCCGAAGTCAAGCTTCTCAATTTCCTCGCCCTCAGGGCCGGCCTCAACAAGGGCTGGGTATCGCTGGGCGCCGGCGTCGATCTGCTGATTTTCGAAGTGGATGCCGCCCTGTTCACGGAGGAAATGGGTGATGTGCCCGGAGATTTTGGCAGAACCGGCATCGCGATACAGGCCGCCATCAGGCTCTGATCCTATACAATGAAAGCAAGCGGCGGCGAACATGGTCCATCCGCCGCCTTGTCGCCAGCTTTAGTCCGCCCCGCGGGGCGGACTTTATTTGTGACCGTTTTGTCGGTTAGCGTGTTATCTATTCAGCAGCAACTGCCGATATACATACTTTACACATTCAATAAATAGATGAAGTATAGTACTACTCATACGCGGCGTTGACACCAATTTCTCCGGGGAGGATGTATTGATGAAGCGGGCTTTTTTCGTGGCTGTTTGCGCCATTATCCTTGCGACCAACGCTTTCGCGCAAACCAGCCTTTCTGGCCTCTCCCCAAAAGAAGCGAGATCCATGGGTATGGGTGGATCTTTCAAAGTCTTCGCCACGGGTTATCAGGCGTTTTTTGGCAATCCGGCGGGGTTCTCCGGGCCGGGAACGCTGACTTTGGCCGATATCGCCACCTGGGCATATCTCAGGCCTTCCCCCGCCAATATCAGGGACCTCGTCGAGATAGGCCTCGGCGAAGTGACGCAGGCCGAGACCGAAGCCTCGCTCGGGCGCCTCATCGCCGAAAATGGTTTTGGGGGCGGCGCGAGCGTCGGCATGGGCTGGTCGGGCAAAGGCCTCGGCCTCGGTCTCACCATGATTTCCGATTCCCTCGCCACGGGCGCTTCCTATTCCGACTCGCTCACGACCGTGCGCAGCCAGGTCAACGGAATATTCGGCATGGCCTGGCCGCTAGAGTTTGGCCCCCTCAAGATGAGCTTCGGCGCCGATGTCCGCGTCTTCTATCGCCTCGATTCTTCCGGCGACTGGCCTTTTTCGACGTTGGCGTCGGCCATGCTGAACGGTCAGAGCTACTCTGCGGATATAGCGGCGCTGTCGGTGAAAGGCGGCTACGGTCTCGCCGTCGATACGGGCGCGACAGTCGTCCTCGGGCCCCTGTCGGCGGGAGTGATGATCAGGGACTACGGGTATAAGTTCTTTATGGGAAATTCCACCGTCGGCGACATCATGGATACCTTTTCCGCGCCGCTCGACGGCAGCGACGAATATGCCCTCGAGCCCATTTACACGGCGGGGCTGGGCCTGAATTTCAAGAACGGCAGCGCCCTCGCGTACTCGTTCTATGCCGAGGCCGATGATCCGATGAATTTTCTGTCCGAAGCGACGGTGGATTTCGAGAGTTCCCTGGACCTGCTCCATGTCGGAGCCGAGCTCAAGATCCTCCATTTTCTCGCCTTGCGCGCGGGATTCAACGAAGGCTTGGTCTCCATTGGGGCGGGCCTCGATTTCGCGCTCTTCGAAGTAGACATGGCGGCTTTTTCCGAAAAAATCACCGGTGTGGCCGAAGGGTCGGGACGCAGCGGCATCGCGCTCCAGGCGGCTGTCCGCTTCTGATTCCTTCCGAGCGGAAGCTCGCACAACGCAACGACGAGGGCGGCCTTGCTAAAGGCCGCCCTCGTCATATTTTGTTCCTAATATAACAAAATGTTGCAACTCATCCTTGACAAGAGGAGTACCCTATCTAGACTTAATTAGTGAGCGAGTTGTCTCTTTTGCTGGCGTTTCGAAAAGTGGAGGAGGTACTATGAAAAAGCGGCTTTCATTGCTTGCCCTTGCGCTGCTTCTGTGCATCGGCAGCGCCGTCGCGCAGACGGAGGATACGGAATTCGCCCTATTCAAGAGGACAATAGCGCCTGTGATGCGATGGGGCGAAAATGGGATCATGACGGTTCCCAAGGCTACCACGCTCGGCAAGGCCAATTTCTTCATCGGAGCGATGGGGCAGCAGGCGGGCACGGTCGAGGGAATAGGGCTATACCTTACCTCTGCCAGCCTTATGGCCGGCACATCGGATGATGTGGAGCTAGGCTATACCCGTCGACAGTTGATATGGGAAGATTTGTATTTCACTAACTTATCGATGGACACCTTTCATCTAAAGGCGAGATTCCTCAATATAGCCGACTACTTCATCCCCCAGGCGGCTATCGGTGTCAACGCGGTTTCCTTGGTGGATAATAAGTTCGAGGACCGCAACGACATACTCTTCAATCCCTATCTGGCAGTCACTTCCACGATCCCGCTCTTCACCCCCAAGATGCTCCTTTCGGTGACCGCCGTAGCCGAAACCATCATGAACGAAAACCAGCTTGGGAAGTATCAGTTCTCCGGTGGAGCCGACCTCAACCTCTTCAATTTCCTCTATGGCTTTGCCGAAATCCAGGGATTCGATCCCAATTCCGCTTCCAGCGAAGTTCTCAACGTTGGAGTGAAGCTCCGGCTTGGCTTCCTCTCCGCGGGCGTGGGCATGTTCAACATCAGCCTCACTCCCGGGGAGGGCGACAACTTGATCGACCAGTACTCTTCGTCGATTCTGGACCTCGCCAACGCCAACTACATGGCTACCGTGGCTATCGATATCAGGCTGGGCAAGAAAGCCCCGGCGAAGAAATAAGGAGGGGGAGATGAAAAAACATAGAATTCCCGCACTTCTGCTGGCTCTTGTCGCGCTTCTGGTATTGGCCTCATGCGACCAGATCTCTTCGTTCATCCAATCGCGGACAAGGCCTCTCAAGTTGATCGAGATTTATAACTCAAAACTCGTGGCGACCAGAAAGATGGCGCCCAACGATACACTGTATGTCAAAGTCCAGGGATTGCTTGCCGATTCCACGTATACGATACAGTGCCTCGATCCCGATAATTTGACAATTTCCGAAATCGTCACGCAGACGGATGAGGATGGCGCTATTGGTTTGAGTCCACTTTGGTACGATGTTGGATTCAAGCGCGATGTCAACGACAAACCTTATCTGGATACGAACGTCGAACTTGCGCTTCGCGCCTTCAATATTCGTGTTTTCAGCACCGACGACAATGGCCAAGGGACCGATTTTAAGCTGCCTTTCTACTTTGTGAACTCGACCGATTTTCAGAGGCCTGAACCTATCGTGATGGCCGGCAAGGTAGCAACCGTAGGCGGCGTGGATACGTTCTCCGTCGAAAACGCGTTTTATTCGGACAACGTCCTGAATACTGGCGCAGACGCTGCCCCGGACAAACTATACGTAAAAGTCGCCAACATGACCGATTTGGGAAGCACGACCGCCACTACAGCCCGTGTCTACATCGTGCCTTTCAATGGTCAAAATTATGGAGACAAGAGCCCGATCCAAAATGCCTGGTTCTATCAGGATTGCGCTCTTGCGGATTTAATCTCAACGACTGGCGTACTCATTCGCTGGCCGAAGGACGATCTGCTGCCGCATGTCACTTTCGATGATTATGTGCCTCAATACGCGGAGGGCGAAGGCTTTAGCGTCATTCTCGACGTTGGAAGCGACGAAACATACAATGTCCTCAAGGAAGGAACGACAACCTACTATCTAGACGGCATCGATGGCAACGGCATCGCCGGATTCATCGTTAAAAAGCCGCCTACTCCGCCAATCGCCGATTACGTTCCAATGAATCTCGCCTCGGGCGGCATCTTCGGATGGCAATATTCCTGGAACGGATACTACTACTCTTATTACTACAAATCCGGATACGATTATCGCGACCGATTCGACTATCGCGGCATGGATACCATGTATGCCACCCATGTCGCCAATGAGTTCTTGGGATATGGCATCAAGGTCATTTGGAATCCCTATAGCACCCCATCCAATTGGCCTGCCGGGGAGACGATGCCGAGCAATTTCTGGGGATCGACGGTTAATCTATACATCGTGCCCAGTACGCAGTCTCTGGCGACTGGCAGCGCCATAACGCCGGCCACCGGAACCTATATGCGGCGCGTGCCGGTTCAGTATGGCTGCAGTAATGGCTATTGGCAGCAGACGGTATGGCGTTCCCCAATGGTCAAAGGCGATTACATGATGATCGTCGATATGGACAAGAGTGGCACTGTCTCAAATTTCGACTTGGTAGACGACAGGGCTGTCGACGGAACCACCCAGCGACTGGTGAATGGGTTACCAGCGGGATTTAGTGTTTACTGAATGTTGAATTCTTGAGAATTATTGCAATGAGAGGGCCGCTCGCGCTACGCGCGGGCGGCCCTCTCATTGACGCGTCACGACCTTCCAGGGTTGACATAGAAACGGCTTTTGGGTACTGTGTTCCCTCGCGGGCCGCTAGCTCAGTTGGCAGAGCAACGCCCTTTTAAGGCGTGGGTCACGTGTTCGAATCACGTGCGGCTCAAAAGCTCCGGAGAAATCCGGAGCTTTTTTATGCCCATAGCTCATTAGAAGATTTTTTTATGAGTCTATTGGGGCCGCGACGGATCTTCCGAGAAGCTTGTAGCAGGTAGCGAAGACCGGCACTCCGAACATCACCCCCGCGATGCCGAACAACCCCCCGCCGATGGTGATCGCGACCAGCACCCAGATTCCCGGCAGCCCGATGCTCTTGCCGACCACCCGAGGGTAAATCAGGTTCCCTTCGGTCTGCTGCAGCGCGACAATAAAGATGAGAAAGAAAAACGCCTTCAGAGGATTGGAGACCAGTATCAAAAGGAATCCGACTCCGGCTCCCATGTAGGCGCCCACGATTGGTACGAGGGCTGTCAAGCCCACAATCGTTCCGATGGCGGTCGGATAGGGGAATTTGAAGATGTACATGCCGATGACGCAGAGGGTTCCCAGGATCAGGGCTTCCTTCAGTTGTCCGACGATAAAGCTGGAAAAAGATTCGTCGGCTGTCTTCAATACCATGTTTAGTTTTTCTCGAGCACCCTCATTCAGGTAGCGTAGCGAAAGCTTTCTAAAGGTTCCCGTCAGTCTGCTCTTGCCGAACAGGATATAGATGGAAAAAATCAGGGCGATCAAGATGTTCATGATGGAGCTGAACAGGTTTCCAACGAGGGATACCGTGCCGCCAGCCCAAACGGTGAGCGTCGCGAAACTCTTCTGGACGATGCTTTCCACATCCAGATCCAGGCCGGCGATCTTCTCTCTCAAGGCGGGAAAATAGTCCGCGTACCGCTCCGCCCAATGGAGAAGCCTATCGTAGAGGGCGGGCGCCATGGCCACCAGCAGGTCTACGAATTGCCGTATCTGTGGGATGATCAGCCGCAGGAAGATGAAAACGGCCGCGGCGACCGTGAGGAGGGCAAATAAAATGCCCAGTCCTCGCCGTGTCCCCGCCCCCGCTGCGCCGCTCTTCTTCCGCGTGAGTATTTTCTCGTAAGCGGTGACGAGGATATCGAGGACATAGGCTATCGCGGCGCCTAGAAGCAGGGGGAAGACCGCTCCGTACATCGTGGCGGCGACACCGAGGGCCTCCTTGAAATACAGGACGAGCAGCAGCGCAAAACCCGCCGCCGCTATTGTCCTTGTCGCTGATCCCTTCGCGTCCCCGCCTTTCCCATCCGCGGTTGTTTGATCTTTCATGTTTGCCATGGGCTCATTATCCATCCATGGCGGGGCGGCCGCAAGCGTCGCTTGTCTTCACTTTCCGGTCGGGGTAGGATGAGCCCGTATTCCTCGCTCAGCGCCATTCCCGCTTCAGCCTTGATTTGGGCATCATGTGCAGGGCGGAATTTTTTAAGGAAGGAATCTATGGAAATGAAAGCGAAGCCGGTATCGGCCTCTCAGGTCGAAATGGATGATGTGGTGCAACCTTCCGATGTCAATTTGTACGGAACGATTTTCGGCGGTCACCTCATGTCCCTGGTGGACAAGGCCGCCGGCATCGCCGCGTTCAAACATTCCGGCGAGAGCGTGGTCACCATATCGGTGGATCAGCTCATCTTCAAGAATTCCGCCCCGGTGGGGACTGTCCTCACTATCAGAGCTTCGGTAAACCGCGCATTCCACAGTTCGATGGAGGTCGGCGTCCGGGTGACGGGCTGGCGGCCGGGCTCCAGGGAAGAGGTGCTTATCTGCCCCGCCTATCTGACGTTTGTGGCAGTCGGCCCCGATAAAAGGCCCATCCCCGTTCAGCCGGTCCTTCCCGAGACTCCCGATCAAGTCCGACGCTACGAACAAGCCGGAATCCGCCGCGAAGCTCGCCTCACCCTCGCTCAAAAGCTCGTGGATCATCGCTGAGTAAAAATTTTGCCCCTTGCCCCGCTTGCGCAAACAGCGAGCCGCTAAAGCGATGCCTCGTTCACCCTGAGCGAGAGAGAGGCGACGATGGTCAGCCCTCCCAGAATCAGCAGGGCGGCGTTGAGGGAAAGGTCGGCGAGCGCTCCGACGAGAGGGTAGAGCAGGGCGATCAGCACTCGTTCGATCATCGAAATACCCGAAAGAACCGTGGCGCGGTTGGTGTCGTCGATTTTGGCATTCATCATGGCCGAAAGCATCGGCGCCCTGAAGAGCTTGAGATTCGTCACTCCGAACATGGCGATGAGGGCGACAATGAGGTTCGGGAAAAGTCCCGCGCCGATGTAGAGCAGGCCAGGGATGATCGACGACAGAAAGAGAGCCTTGCCTATACCTATCTTCTTTTGGATGAAGGTTGTCGTCTGCAGGAGCAGCATGGCGCTGAGGTTGAAAGCCGATCCCACGAAGCCGAACCAGGCCAGGGGCACGGCGTGCCGCGCGAGCAGGGATTGGTAGAACCAGAACATGAAGAAGGTGAGGGCCGAGATAGCCGCGTAATTGAGGCCGAAGCTGCGCAGCTCTCTTGTCCTGAAAATCTGCAGGAATCCATCGATTCCGTGGCGCATGAGGCCGCGCAGGACATGGCGTTGCCATATCCTGCCTTCGCGATCGCGCGTTGGCCTGGTTTCCCGCGCGCCTAGCACGAAAAGGCCGGAAATTCCCAGAGCGGCCGCCGTGAAGACGAACACGAGGCCCAACGCCTCTTTATAAGGGACAATGCCGCTTCCCGCGAAAAGCGAACCCAGGGGAAAGCTGATGAAGAGTCCGGCCGTGCCCGCGGCCTCGTAGCGCGCGAACACGCCGGTGGCCCTGTCGGTTTCGTTGTCGCGCTTAAGGACTTCGTAGAGGAGGGCCCTGTCGGCTCCGCTGACGAGCGTCATGCCCAAGGCGCAGATCAGCTCCGCCACGAGAAGAATCCCGAATGAATGGAATATGCCGAACATGAGGAAGCCCGCCGCGAGAAAAAGCGATCCCAGGCAGAGGGATATTTTCCTGCCCCATCGGTCGGCGACGACGCCCGTGGGCACCTCGAGGATCATCATGGCGGCGGAAAACACCATCTCGAGCGTGAACATCCTGGCGTAGCCCATTTCAAGGCGGTGGATATAGAAGGGAACGGCCACCGCCCCGAAAAACTGCAGGCTCTTGAAGAAGCTGAAGACGTAGAGCGCGGCGACGCTTCTTCTGTCATTTTTCATCGAACAGTCTCCATGTCACCAGCGTAAAGTTGAGCCGAACGCTCAGCGATGCACCATAAGATTGGGGGGAAGGGGCTGCGTCGAAATCTTCTTCTTTTTTGTGACTCGACCGTTGTATTCCGAAGGTCCGGTTCCCTTTAATATTAAGTACGTCAAGCATGCCACGGGAATAAGCCCCAGCAAAAACAGCGGATAGGAAATCCAGTATGGGACGCCTTGGGTTATGGTTGAGAACTCAGACATGCCGCCCATTCCCGCGAGTAAATTCAGGGGCATAAATATGACGGAAATAGTTGTCAATCGTCTCATCACAACGTTCAGATTGTTGGATATGACCGAAGCGAACGCATCCATCATGCCGGATAAAATGTCGGAATAGATATTGGACATCTCGATGGCCTGCTTGTTGTCGTTGAGGACGTCTTCGAGCAGTTCCGTCTCGTCTTCCTTGAAGCGCAGCAATTTTGAGTTCTGAAGCTTTTCGAGAAGGATCTCGTTCGATTTCAGCGATGTGGTGAAATAAACCAATGACTTTTCCAGAGCAAGAAGCTGGATCAGCTCGTTGTTCTTCACCGACGCCATCAAATCTCTTTCTATCGCCGCGGTCTTCCGGTTGATGTCCTTGAGAAACCTCAGATAGATAATCGCCGACCTGCCGAAAAAATGGAGCAGGAAGGCGCTTTTGTTCCGTGAGGAAAATCCCTTTACCTTTCCGACCAACAGGTCTTCGATGACTTCAGAGTCGGTTTGGCATACGGTGACGATAAGGTCCGAAAATAGAATGATCCCGACTGGCACCGTAAAATGCGGTACTTCAAATTGCTCGTTATAAATTGGGACACGGATGATGAACATTGTGTAGTCGTCTTCTTTCTCGACGCGGGCCTGTTCATCGATGTCCATGATGTCGATCAGGTGGTCGCCCAGGATTTTATAATCCTTTTCGAGTATTAGAAGATCTTCCTTGGTGGCATTCCGGACATCGACCCAGCAGTCCGTCGTGACTTTATCGCTTTGAACGAAGCCTTTAGCTCCCTGAGTCCTGATTGTGATCATATTGGTTTCTCCTTGAGCGGCAAAAATCCTGGAGAAACCGGAAGGCGGGTCTAGAGCCGGGACCGGTTATCCGCAGGAAGTGCCGCGCGTGTCAATTTGTCGTGACAACTATGATAGGGGGTGCTACTACCCCCACCGTCCGGATCGGACATGGCGCTTCCTCCTTGGCTCGATATAAGGTCCCCGGAAGGGGATCGGTTCTACGAACAGTAATAACAGAAAACCGTCTTTCTATCAAGGATAGATCGTCAACTTCTTCTCTAGAAAGTTAAATACGGTACCAAGATCCTGGAATTTGAGACTGGCGGCCCTGTCGAGGTGGGTGGCCATATCGTTGACGATCACCAGTTTCCCGCCGTTCCCGAGGGTATACTGAGGCAGGGCAGCCGCCGGGTATACGAGGAGGCTGGATCCCAGCACGATGAGGAGATCCGCGGCTTCGGCTTCGCCACGCGCCGCCTTCAACGAATCGGCCGGAAGGTTTTCGCCGTAGAAGGTGATATCGGGCTTGACCACGGCGCCACATCTTCCGCAGAAGGGAATGGCGCCGGCGCGGACTATCCGCGCCGCTTGCTCGAAGGACATCGACCATCCGCAGGCAGGGCAATGGTGGAGGGATGGCGAACCGTGTACTTCGATGACGCGCCGGCTGCCCGCTTTCTGATGGAGGAGGTCGATGTTCTGCGTGATGATGGCGGCCAACAGTCCCTTGCTTTCCAGGCAGGCCAGGACTCTGTGGACGACGGAGGGCATTTTGCCTTCCAGATCGTAGATGAAATCGCGGGTCGCCCCGTAGTAAAAGGAGGGATCGCGGCGAAAAATTTCGATATCGAAGATCTTTTCCGCGTCGACCGTCTTGTAGAGGCCGTTTTTCCCGCGAAAATCGCGGATGCCGGAAAGAGTGCTCACGCCCGCGCCGGTGAAGGCCACGCAGTGGCGGGCGGCCTGGATCATATCGAAGAATGCCTCCAGGTTTTCGGTCGAATCGGAATCGATGGAAGATGCGCTCATGGGCAGATTATAGTGAGATGGGGCGGGCGAAAAAAGCGGATCGGCGTATCGCGTATGGCGAAAAAAATATCGGATTCGTTTCCCTCCATCTATGTTTTCCTGTATGGCAGTGTTATATTCCAGGAAAACGTCCCAGCGGAGGCGAGCCTTTGATCACGGTCCAAAACGTCACCAAATCCTATTCGAACGTGCTGGCGGTGGATGGCCTCTCTTTCGAGGCCAGACCCGGCGAAATTTTCGGTCTCATCGGTCCCAACGGGGCGGGCAAATCGACGACGATACGCATGATAATGAACATCATCGCCCCCGATTCGGGCCTTATCAGCTTCGACGGCAAGGCACTCACGGAGGCGGACAAGTCGCGGATCGGCTATCTGCCCGAAGAGCGAGGCCTGTACCGGAAGGCGAAGCTCTGCGAAGTGCTCGAATACCTGGCCGCTATCAAGGGCGCCGAAAAAGCCGCCGCCCGCGCCTCTATAGACGGTTGGCTCGAGCGTTTCGGCCTGACCGAGTGGAAAAACCGGAAGATTTCGGAGCTTTCGAAGGGTATGGCCCAGAAGGCCCAGTTCATCGGCGCCCTCGCGCACAATCCTTCCGTCATTTTCTTCGACGAACCTTTTTCCGGCCTCGATCCGCTGGCGCAGGACGAGTTTTTGGCCGTCATGGTCGAGCTGAAGAAAAAGGGCGCGACGGTGCTTTTCTCCACCCATATCATGGAACACGCCGAGAAGATATGCGAGCGGATCCTCCTCATGGACAAGGGGAGGGAAGTCTTCTACGGATCGATGGCCGAGATCAAGGCCAAGTACGGCCGCAACGCGGTCCAGCTGGAATTCGACGGCGATGGATCCTTCGTGAAGGAACTCGATTTCGTGGCTTCGGTCAACGCCTATCCTCGGTGGATCGAGGTCGAGATGAAGGAAGGGGCCGATCCGGACCGTCTCTACACGGCGTTGGCCGGTCGCCTGCGCATGCGCCGTTTCGAGACTATCTCCCCGTCCCTGCACAAGATCTTCGTAAAGCTGGTGGGGGGAGGGGGTGCGGAGGGCGCCGAGAAGGCCGCGGGCGCGGGACTGGCGACGGGAGCGGAGGTGGACCATGACTAGGTTATTCAATGTCATAAAGCACGAATTCAGGCTCACGGCGGCGAACAAAGCCTATGTCATCCTCACGATTCTCGGACCCTTTCTCATCTTCGCCGTCACCGTCCTGCCTTCCCTGCTGACCCAGGATCCCGGGAAAATGGCCGGCGGCAAGCCCCTGGCCCTTATCGGCGCTTCCGCTCCCGTGCGGAAGGCCGTGGACGCGGCTTTTTCGGGTATGGGCATAAAAGTGGAGAACGTCGCCGACGACGCATCGTCCATGGCAGCGACCAAGGAAGCCGTCCTCGCGGGCGGCTATGTGGCTTTGCTCTCCATCGAGGCCGGCTGGCCCGGCTCGGGCCGCGCGGTCTGGTACTCCAAGAGCGGCTCCGAGATCGCCCTCTACGGCAGCGCCTCGGCCGTCCTGGAAGCCGCCGCGCGCGAAATCCGCATCGTGGAAAGCGGCATCGCTCCCGACGTGGTGGCGAAAGTCCTGGCCGTTCCTGGCTTCGAGGTGGTCAAGCTCGACGCGGGCGGAAAGGAAGAGAAGCGCGGCAACGAATCCTTTTTCGAAGTCCTCATGACGGCGCTCACCTTCGTCATGCTGATCTACATGACCGTCCTCCTCTACGGCCAGATGATCGGGCGCTCGGTTGTCACCGAAAAAACATCCAAGACCGTCGAGATCATGCTCTCGAGCGTCACCAGCCGCGACCTCATGTTCGGCAAGATCCTCGGACTCGGCCTTGCGGGGCTCCTGCAGTACGGAATATGGGTCGCGATGGCCATGCTGCTTACGAAGTTCATAGGCCCCGTCTTCAACCTTTCGATGCCCGCGGGCGTTTCAGCGGGGAACATGCTCTGGCTCGTCATATTCTTCGTGTTCGCCTTTTTCCTCTACGCCTCGGCCTACGCGGCCCTGGGCGCCGCGAGCGAGGACGAACAGCACCTCGGCCAGGTGGCCTGGCCTCTCCTCATGTTTCTCATGGTTCCCCTCGTGATGATAAGCAGCCTCGTCACCAATCCCGATTCGACGGTTTCGGTCTTTCTCTCGCTCTTTCCCATGACGAGTCCCATCGTGATGCTCGTCCGCATCCTCGTGTCGGAGCCTCCCTCGTGGCAGATCGCGCTCTGTATAGCCCTGCTCGCGGCGAGCGTGGCCGGCATGGCCTTTCTCGCCGCCAAGATTTTCCGGATCGGCATCCTCATGACGGGCAAGAAACCCAAGCTCAAGGAAGTCCTGCGCTGGATCATGGTCAAGTGAGTCGCTAACCCACAGTTCCGCCCTGACCCGATGTCTCCACACCCCGCGTCCCGCCGCGGGGTTTTTTTGGATATTGATGACGCGGATTCAGAGGATTAAAAAAGTAGGGAACGTTCCCAATTAACTATTGCGCGATTTTTAAAGTCGTGCTAAAGTGGCTTTAGGGAACGTTCCCATTATGAGTAAACCCAAGATCAGCATCCACGAGGTCGCCCGTCTCGCCGGCGTCTCGAAAAGCACGGTGTCGCGCGTCGTCTCCGATCGAGGCGGTTCGGTGAGCCCGAAAGCCCTCGAAGCCGTCAACAAGGCCATCGAACAGCTCGGCTACACCAAAAACCTGATGGCGGCCTGCCTGCGGACCCAGAAAACCTACATGGTGCTCGTGATGGTTCCCGACATAGCCAACCATTTCTGGTCGGAAATCGCCCGGGCCATTCAAGACAGGCTGGAGTCCGAGGGCTATTCGGTCGTCATTGGTTCCACCGACTGGAGCGAGACGCGGGAGGCGCGCTACTACGAGCTCGCGCGTTCGTCGCGTTTTGACGGCCTCATCCTCAACAGCGTCACCGACAACATCAGCCTCATCAAGGACATAGGCGTTCCGAGTGTCATGATCGGCGAACGCAGCGCCACCCAGGATATCGACACGGTGGGCACCGACACCATGTCGGCCGCCCGCCTGGCTCTCGATCATCTGTATGAAACCGGACACCGCCGCATAGCCCTAGCCACGAGCGACCACGGCGGCGAGCGCTATCTTTCGCTGCGAAGCAGGGCATACAAGGATTTCCTGCGCGACAAAGGACTGCCCTACGATCCCGACCTCGCCTTCTCGGTGAATCTCGACGAGGAGGGCGGCAGGACCTTGGCCAGGCATTGCCTGGCGCTGCCCGATTGGCGCCGCCGCGTCGATTCGCTCTTCTGCGGCAACGATATCGTCGCAATAGCCGCGATGGGCGAATTCAGGAAATTCGGGATTATACCCGGCATAGACATTTCGATCGTCGGCATGGACGACGTGCCGGCGGCCGCGCAGACCTATCCCCCGCTCACGACGGTGAGAAAGCCCAGGGCGCGGATCGGGGCGGCGGCCGCCGAGCTTTTGCTCGCGAAAATGAAAGAACCCGGCAGACCCGCCGAAAAGCACCTGTTCCCCGGCGAACTCATCGTCAGGGACAGCGTCGTACAAAGGAAGGAAGAAGCATGAAAACCAGAGCTGAAGTCGTCGCCGACCGCGCCGGCTATGAATCCAGGGCCGCGGGCGCCCTGATAGGGCTTGCCGTGGGCGACGCCGTGGGCGATCTCGGCAGGAGCCAGGAACACAGGAACCGCTACGGCCTGATCGTGCGCCTTCTCGACGACGGCAAGAGCACCGACGACACGGAATTCGGCGTGCTGACCGCGCGCGCCCTCCTGGACTGCCACGGGGCGCTGACGCCCGCGAGGACGGCGGAAGCCTGGCGGAAGTACATCATAGGCCGCGGCGGCGCGAAGAAGCGCGCGGGCCGGCCCCTCTATGGCGCCATCGAGAACCTCGGTCGCGGCATGGAGCCTCCCTTCACCGGAAAATACAACGTGATGAACATAGACGACGGCGCGGCGATGCGCGCCACGCCCCACGGTATACTGAGGGCGGGCGATCCCGACGGAGCCGCCGAACTCGCGGCCGCCGACGCCTGCGTGAGCCATGACGCCGACGGCATATGGGCGGCCCAGGCTCTCGCCGCGAGCGTCGCCGTGGCCATCGCCGGCGGATCCGTGGACGAGATCGTCGCCGCCGGCCGGGTAAGGTTTCCCGCGGGCAGCTGGATCGGCCACGCCATGGATACCGCCATGGACATCTGCGACCGCTTCCCCGATATCGAGGAAGCCTATGAGGAACTCCACACCAAGCTTTGGACGCCCGAGCACGCCACCTCGCCCGAGGCCATCCCCCAGGTGTACGCCATCTTCAGGCTCACCGCCGGCGATCCCCGCCGCGGCCTTCTCTGGAGCGCCAATTTCGGCAGGGACGCGGATACTATCAGCGGCCTCGTCTGCTCCCTCGCGGGCGCCATGCGCGGCCTCGCCGCCTTCCCCGACGCCTGGACGGCGCGCCTTCGCAAACCCTCCGGCACCTGCCTCGACTTCGCCGCGGAAGAAGACATCGTCACGCTCGCGAAGGAACTCGTGGCGCTCTCCTGCGGGATGAAGGCCTGAAAAATGAGCGGAATTAATTCCCCCGCGCGGACACTGACGGCGCGCCGGCCGGGGACTGGCCTGCGGAAACAGGAATGGTCGCTTCTCGTCCTCCTCGCTCCCGCCCTCGTCTATTTTCTCGTCTATCATATCGTCCCGCTCTTCGGGATGGTTATGGCTTTCCAGGATTTCAGGATCATAGGGAAAAGCCCCTTCGTCGGCCTCAAGCATTTCAAGGCGCTCTTCAGCTCGCCTTCCTTCATGCAGGTCCTGGCCAACACCCTGATCATCAGCTTCATGAAGATCGTGCTTTTCTTCCCCCTGCCCATCGCCTTCGCCCTCATGCTGAACGAAGTGCGCGGCTCCTTCATGAGAAAATTCATCCAGTCGACCACCTATCTGCCTCACTTCCTTTCCTGGGTCGTCATCGCGGGCGTGTGGATCGCCTTCCTGTCGCCCAGCACGGGCGGCATGAATCAGCTGCGCGGAATTTTCGGCTTCCCGGCCATCGATTACATGACGGATAAGGGCGCCATCCGCTGGGTGCTCTTCGCCTCCGAAACATGGCGCAGCCTTGGATGGGACTCCATCATCTACATGGCCGCCCTGGCGAGCATCAGCCCCAGCCTCTACGAATCGGCCGATCTGGACGGGGCGGGACCGCTGCAGAAAATGCGCTTCATCACCCTGCCCGAACTCACCTCGACCATGGTGACCGTCTTCATCCTGAACATGGGATTCTTCCTGAACGCGGGTTTCGACCAGGTCTTCAATATGATGAACGACTCGGTGATCAGCGTTGTGGATATCCTCGACACCTACGTCTACAGGATAGGCCTCCTGAATATGCAGTACTCGATCTCCACGGCGGCCAGCCTCTTCAAGGGCGTCATAGGCCTCGTCCTCATACTCGCGGCCCATAAAGGCTCCCTCAAGGTGACCGGAAAGGGGATGTGGTGATGCGCAAAGTAAGAACGACCACGGTCGAGATAATCTGGCGCGGCGCCATAGCGATCTTCCTTCTCGGCATCAGCGTGGTGGTGATCGTCCCCCTGCTCAACCTCCTCGCCCTCTCCCTTTCCGACCCGGCGAGGGTGTCGGAGGTGCGCGGCCTCACCGTCGTGCCCAAGGGCTTCTCCCTCATCAATTACCGCGTTCTGGCGGCCAATCCTCTCTTCGTCAGAAGCATCCTGAACTCAGTCTACATCACCTTCGTGGGCACGGCCCTGAACCTCCTCGTCACCGCGATGGCGGCCTTCGCCATGACGAGACCCAGGCTGCCCTTCAAGCGTTTCTTCCAGGTTCTCATCGTCGTGGTGATGATCTTCGAGCCCGGACTCATACCCGAATACCTCGTCGTCAAGAAAATTGGACTCATGGGAAGCCTCTGGGCCGTCATCCTCTACAAGACCGTGAACGTCTATTACCTCATCATCATGATGCGCTACTTTGAGGAAATCCCCGCTTCCCTCATCGAGGCCGCCCAGGTGGACGGGGCCAGCTACATAAAGATATTGGCGAAAATCGTCCTTCCCCTGTCCAAGCCCGCCCTCGCGACGCTTGGACTTTTCTATGGCGTGTTCCACTGGAACGAATACTTCAGGGCGAGCATCTATCTCACCGACCCCAACAAGTATCCGCTCCAGCTGATCCTGAGACAGTTCGTCGTTCTCGACGACACAGCCTCGCTCATCGGATCGGGCGCGCTTTTCAGCTACGATGAAGCCGCCCGCCTCAGCTACGACGCGCTGCAGGCGAGCACCATCATCGTGGCCATGCTGCCGGTTCTCGTTATCTACCCTCTGATCCTCAAGTATTACGCGAGAGGAGTGATGGAAGGTGGAGTCAAGGAATAGGACAAGGAATAGGAGGTTATCGTGAAAAAGCACAGTATCGTGTTTTTGCTGATGGCGGTTCTTCTCGTCTGCGGAGTCGCCTTCGTCGGAGCGGCCACACCCAAGGTGAGGCTCGTGCTCAAGGATCTGGATACCGATCCCAATTCGGCCCAGTTCATCCAGCTTATCGAGAAGGGCATGGCCGCGGCCGGGACGCCCGTCGATATCGAGATCGTCAAGGTGCCGGCAGGCAACTACGCCGAGAAGATCAGCCTGATGATCATGTCGGGCGACATCCCCGATCTCATCTACTTCCAGGGCGGCGACGACAAGATCGCCATGCAGGACTTGCTCGTGGACCTTCGCCCCTATGTCAACACATCGAAGAGCCTGAAAACCGTCCTGGACCAGCACAGCAAGCTGCGTCTCGAGAGCTATCCCTACCTCGTGTGGGTCGCTCCTCCCCGCGTCCGCGCGCCCGTGATGCGACAGGATTGGTTCGATTCGCTGCCTTCCGCCAAAGCGGTGGCCGCCAAGCCGACCGTCGACAACTACTACGCCCTCTTCAAGGATCTCGTCCAGAAAAAGGGAGCGAAGTACGGCATCTCCGTGACCGGCGCCACCAACGGCGTCGAGGAACTCGACTCGATATTCGACGCCGCCTTCGGCATTACCTCGACCTGGATGAAAGGCGCCGACGGCCAGTGGACCTACGCGCGCGTAACGCCGAACGAAAAGACCAAGCTCGAATTCTACGCCAAGCTCTACAAGGAAGGCCTCCTCGATCCCGAATACCTGACCAAGAAATGGGATTCCAAGGAGCAGGTGTTCTATGAGGGCAAGGCCGGCATGGTGGCGGGCGTGGCGCCAGGCAGCATCGATGTCTACGCGAATAAGATGCTCAAGACCCAGAATACGAGCATCGTGCCGCTTCCTCCCCCCGCCGGGATCGCCCAGGGCCTCGGCCCCTTCGTGGACGTCACCAAGGAAGCCCGCGGCTTCGCGATTCCCACGACTTCCAAGGTCAAGGATGCCGCCTTCGCCGTGATCGACTTCATGTGGAGCCCGGCCGGTCTCAAGATCGCCAAGCTCGGCATGCCTGGTCTTCATGTCGTTGAGGAAGCCAACCGCTATGTCCTCACCGACAAGTACTCAGAATGGTACAATGGCTGGTTCGGCGATTCCTTCAACGGTTTCAACCCCGATAAGCCTCTCTCGAGGCCGATCATGACCGACGCCGCCGTGGCTTCCGCGAAGCTGGCGACGAAGTACATGATGCCGGACAAGACCTTCCTCATTCCCGAGCAGTACGTCACCAACTGGGACGCCATGACAAACCTGTACAAGGAATATATCGCCGACATCGTCACCGGCAAAAAGCCTCTTTCCGCCTTCGACGAATATGTGCAGAAGTGGTATAAGGCCGGCGGCACCGAGCTGTCCAAGTACGCGGCCACCAAGCTGAAATAAGCGGCGGGTCCGCGGTTCGATCGTAACGAGGGCGCCGTCACATGGCGGTGCCCCGCTTCCTGAGCGCCTCGCGGCCCGCGGACGCGGGCCGCGAGGCGAGCTCTCTGGAGGCGCCGCTGACGCGGCGCCTCATTATCTTCACTTTTGGAGTAAAGCAATGTCTTCCATACCAAGCGATTATCTCGAACGTGTCTACGCGGGCTTCCTGGGCAAGAATGTGGGAATCAGGCTCGGCGCCCCCGTGGAACCCGCCATCTGGACCTACGAACGTATCCGCGAGGTATATGGAGACGTAAAATCGTATCTGAAGCCCTACAGGAATTTCGCCGCCGACGATGACGCCAACGGCCCCGTGTATTTCGTGCGTCCCCTCCTCGAGGCGGCGGAAAAGGCCGCGCCGAAGGCGATGGTTGGGGCGATACCGGCGACGACGCCGGGGGCGATGCCTGTGGCGATGCAGGCGACGACGCCCGCCGATGTCGGCAGGGCCTGGCTGGATTTCGCGCGGGAAGGCGTCGGAATGTTCTGGTGGGGCGGCTACGGCCGAAGCACCGAGCACACGGCTTACCTGAACCTCAAGAACGGGATCCAGGCGCCCGAATCCGGCTCCATCGAGCGGAACGGGCAGGTGCCGGCCGAACAGATCGGCGGTCAGATATTCATCGACACATGGGGCCTTGTCTGGCCGGGAAACCCCGAAAAGGCGGCGGATTACGCGGCCGCCGCCGCTTCCGTGTCCCACGACGGCGAGGGGCTGCTCGGCGCGCGCTTCATAGCGGGCTGCGTCGCCGCCGCCTTCGTCGAGAAAAATATCCGTTCGGTGGTCGAGATCGGCCTGGGTCTTCTTCCCGCCGATTCGAAATACGCCGAGGTGGTGAGAGCTGTCATGGACTTCCACGACGCCCATCCCGAGGACTGGCGCTCCTGCCAGGAATATCTCATCGCGTCCTGGGGCTACGACAAATGGCCAGGGCTCTGCCATATCATCCCGAACGCGGGCGTCTGCGCCCTGGCTCTCCTCTACGGCGCCGGCGATTTCGCCCGCACGGTGGAAATCGCCACCATGTGCGGATGGGATACCGACTGCAACGCCGGCAATGTGGGCACCATAGCGGGTGTGCTGTACGGGCTGGACGCGATTCCGACGCATTACCGGGCGCCCATCAACGATAGCATCGTGCTGTCGGGCCTGCCCGGCGCGCTGAACATTCTCGACCTTCCGACTTTTTCAAGGCGACTCTGCGCCGCCGGGTACAAACTCGCTGGGGAGCCGGTTCCCGCGCCGATAGCGGCCGCCCTCGAACGGGGCGACGGGGAGAAGGCGCTGGATTTCGATTTCCTTCTGCCGGGCTCGACGCACGGCATGAGGGTTTCCGATCCCGTGGGCTTCGCCGCCCTGCACAGGGAAGGCATGGGGCTCGAGGGCGGCGGGGCGATGGAGTTCCGCTTCGAGCGCCTGACGAGGGAGATGAACGGGAAACTGTTCTTCAAACCCTTCTATCGAAGGGCTGATTTTGACGATGAGCGATACAGTCCGGTCTTCTCGCCGATCGCGAGAGCGGGACAAATCGTGAAGATCCGTTTCCGCCTCGAGCGGTGGGAAGGGCAGAGCGTAGGCGTGGAAGGTTATGTGCGCGATACCTTCTCCAAGGCGGAAGTCATCTCCTCCCCGACGATATTCCCCGAAGAGAAAAAGGCCTACGGGATCGAATTCGCGATTCCGGAGACGGGCGGCGCCTCGGTGGATGAGATCGGGCTCAAGCTCACGAGCTTTTCCGGCAAGGGTAAGCGCGATTCGGGCAGGCTCCTCATCGACAGGTTCTCGGTGAGCGGCAAGGCCCGTTATGCGATTGATGTCGCAAAACAGGCTGTCGAGTTCGGCTGCGTGACGCCTTTTTCGCATGAGGGCGGCTGCTGGTCCATCGACGGCGGCAATCTCCATCTCATGACTCCGGTGCCCGCCGCTTCCTATACGGGCGGATACAAGGTCGGCGATCAGAGGATCAAGGCCAAGGTCACACCTCTGGCCGGGGACAGTCACCTGCTCATAGCGAGAGCGGGCGGCGCCATGCGCGGCTATCTGGGAGGGTTTGACGGAAAGAATGGCCTCTCCATTTTCAGGAAGGATTTTGGGATTACGTCGCTCGTCCATGCTGATTTCGAATGGAAGCATGGAGTATCGTACATTCTTTGTCTTGAGGCAATTGGAAATCGCATAACTTTGCTCATTGACGGCCGCGCCGTTCTGGAAGCATGCGATGGAACCTTCCCGAGCGGAATGGTGGGCTGCGGCTCCCTCAGGGCGGCTAGAACTCTGTATGGAGCCTTCAAAATAGAGGAACTGTGATGGACAAGGATCTGTTCCGCGCCGGCTCGAGGGCGAAATCGGATTGTTCGGTCACGTATGAAAGGAATGGAGCTCCCTTGACGGCCACCGTCAGCTCAAGCGTGGGATCCTTGTTCGGCAAAGCCATCGCCGCGGCGGCGCTGCGTGTCGCCGCCGAATTCGGCGTTGAAGCGGGCTCCTTTACGATCGACGACGACGGCGCCCTCGACGGCACCGTGGCGGCGCGCGCCGAGGCCTCCCTGAGGCTGGCCGGCTTCGCTCGAATACCCGGCGTGGCTCCCGCCCAAGCACCGGCCGCGGCTCGGCCAGCCAACGCGCGCGCCGCTTCCCCTCGGGGCAGACCTCGCCGCGCCCGCCTGTATCTGCCCGGCGACCAGCCCCATCTGGCGGTCAACGCCGGTCTTTTCGGCGCCGATTGCCTCGTCTTCGACCTTGAGGACGCGGTGGTCGCCGAGCGCAAGTTCGAGACCCGCATCCTCGTGCGCCGCGTTCTCGAGGAGAACCTCATGCTCGGGAACTGCGAGATCGCTGTCCGCGTCAATCCGCTTTCGGGGCCATGGGGAAAGGACGATCTCGCCGAGATCGTAAAAGCCCGGCCTCACGCTATCGTTCTTCCGAAATGCGAATTCGCCGCCGACGTGGAAGTCGCCGATAGGGAAATCTCGGTTCTGGAAGAAGCCGTGGGCATTCCCGCGGGCATTATTCATCTCATGCTTCTCATCGAAACCGCCGCGGGCGCGCTCAACGCGAAAGAGATCGCCGCGGCTTCGTCGCGCAACGTCGCTCTCCTTTTCGGGCACGAGGATTTTTCGCGCGATATCAAAGCCGTCCCCATCGCGCGCTCGGGTGCCGCTGTCGCGGCCATCGGCGGCAGAACCGTCGACCGCGCCGATGGCGCTTCGGCTCAGAAAACGCAAGCCGCCTCCCTCGCCGACTTCGGCATCGCGGCGATACCAGGGGCCGAGAGCCTCCTTGCCAGGCAGATGATCGTGCTCGCGGCCAGAGCCGCCAAAATAGATCCATTGGATTCTACCTATGCCGATGTCGGCAACGAAGAGGGCTTGAGAGCCTCCTGCGAAGAAGCGAGAGCCCTCGGTTTCGCGGGCAAGGGCGTCCTCCATCCCGCACAGATACCCATCGTCATGAAAGCCTTCCGTCCCACGGAGGAAGAAGCCCTGCGCGCCGAAAAAATCGTCGCGGCCTTCGACGCGGCCGCGGCCGAAGGCCGGGGCGCCATATCCGTGGACGGGGCTATGGTCGACGCGCCGGTCGCGGAAAAAGCCCGCGGCATTCTTCGCGATTACAGGGGAACGCTCTGATATGGAATGGAACACCACCTCGCTCGGACGTGTGGTCCCGGCCGAAATCGACGGAAAAAAGCTGACTCCTTTCGCTGGCGCCTTCGCCGACCCGTGCGCCACTGACGTCAATCTTAAGCAGCCCGACCCGCGCGCCGCGGCCGCCCGCTCCAGGCAGCCCGACCCATGCGCCTCCGCCTCCATCTGGCAATCCCTTCGCCCCATTCCCTCGCGCGGCCGGCCGGACAAGCTCGTCTCCGGCTGGGACGATCTTTTCGACCGCCTGGAACTTCGCGACGGAGCCACTATTTCCTTTCATCACCATCTTCGCGACGGCGACCGAATCGTTCTGGAAGTGGTCTCCCGGCTCGCGGCGCGGGGGCTTCACAGCCTCACGATCGCGCCCACCGCCCTCTTTCCCGTCCACGAAGGACTCCTGCCCTTCATCCGCTCGGGCGTCGTCGCCAGGGTCGAAGGATCCATGTACGGCGCGATAGGAGTAGCCTGCTCCAAGGGCGAAATCCCGGAACTCTGCGTCCTGCGTTCCCATGGAGGCCGGCAGAGGGCAATCCAGGAAGGCGAACTCGTCATAGACGCGGCCTTCATCGCGGCGCCCTGCGCCGATCCCTTCGGCAACGCCAACGGTCTCTCCGGAAAATCCGCCTGCGGCCCCTTGGGCTACGCGCTGCCCGATTCGCAGAACGCTCGAAAAGTGGCTGTCATCACCGATGGCCTCGTGCCCTATCCCTGCCACCACTGGTCGATCAAGGGAACCAACGTCGATTATGTGCTGGAAGTGGAGAGCATCGGCGACAGCGCGAAGATCGTCTCCGGTAGCACGAAGCTGACGAGAAGCCCGACCCAGCTGCTTATAGCGGACCTGACCGCCCGTTTCATCGAAGCCGCAGGCATCATGAAAGAAGGGTTTTCCTTCCAGGCGGGGGCGGGGGGCATTTCCCTTGCGGCGACCGTCTTCCTCGCCGAACGGATGCGTAAAGTCGGGGTGAAGGCTTCCTTCGCCCACGGCGGCGCCACGAAAGTGCTGGTCGACCTGCTGAAGGAAGGGCTTCTTGGCTCCATTATCGATCTCCAGAGTTTCGACCTGGACGCCGCGCTCTCCTGCGCTCGGAACCCCCGCCACATCGAATCCGATCCCTTCTCCTCCTACGGACCCCGCTCTGTGGGCTGCGTCGCGAACATGCTCGACGTGGCCATCCTGGGCGCCACGGAAGTGGACCTCGACTTCAACGTCAACGTGAATACGCATTCCGACGGCCTGCTTCTCCACGGCATCGGCGGCCACACCGACGCGGCCTCGGGCGCTGGCTGCACAATCATCACCGCGCCTTCTTTCAGAAAGCGCATCCCCATCGTGCGGGAAAGGGTGACGACGCTTACCTGCCCGGGCGAAGTGGTCGACGTGATCGTCACCGAGCGAGGCATCGCCATCAATCCCGCCCGTCCCGACCTGATCGAGCGTTCGCGAAGGACAGGATTGCCCCTGGTAGGTTTGCCTCAGCTCATGGAAGATGTCCACAAGATCACCGGCATTCCCGAAGAGCCGAGGTTCAAGGACAGGCCTGTCGCCCTCATCGAATGGCGCGATGGGACGGTCATCGATGTCGTCAGGGAACTGGATCTCTAAATAGTCCTATTTATACCGATACCCCTATACACAAAACCTGAAATTCTGTATGTTAACAGTGTTAACATGCCTGACGGCAAAAGGGGACCCCATGCTTGAAGCGGAAAAGGGCACGAGCCAGCGAATTCGCGAGGCTGCCAAGAAGATCATTTCCGAAGAAGGAATGGAAGCCCTCTCGATGAGGAAACTCGGCAAAGCGGTGGGCTTGAGCCAGGCGGCTATATATCGCCACTACAAGAACAAGGAAGCGCTCATCCTGGCCGTCGTGGGCGAAGGCTATTCGGGCATCGTCGCGACGCTGGAATCGATCGCGGAGTCCGCTTCCTCCACCGAGGATTTTTTCCGGAAGTCGCTGAGAGGTTACGTGGAGTGGGCGTTGTCCGATCCCGCCATGTTCAGGGCTTTGGCCCTGCGCGACGCGGGGCCGGCGGCTCGCCAGGTCAACTCTCTTTCGCCGGGCGTCTCGGCAAAACGAGAGACCTTCCAGATCCTCGTGGCGAAACTGGTGGAAGGAATGGCCGATGGCTCCGTGGCGAAGGGAGATCCGGAACTTTTGGCGCAGGTGCTCTGGATGTGGGTATTCGGCATCGCCGCCCGCCTTGTCCTGGAGCCGGAAATTCCGCCCCAGCACAGGGAAAAACTGATCGTAAACGCGGGGATAATGATATCCCGCAGCCTCAGGCCCGAAAGGGCTGAGGAAGATAGCCGCGACGCGGCCAAGGAGAAAGGACGATGAAACTATTGGTCCTGTATGACACGAAACATGGAACGACGGCCGAGGTGGCTAGGGCGATAGCCTCGGCTTCGGGCGGAACCGCCGTTCCGCTGGCGTCCTGCCCGGCATCGCTCGCCGGCTACGACAAGGTCGTGCTGGGCGCCCCGGTCTATTTCGGCCAATGGTCGAAAGCGCTCGGCGCCCTCGCCCTCGAGCGACAGGGAGAGCTTTCCGGCCCGAGGCTCTATGCCTTCGCGCTGGGCATGATGCCGAACGACTATGTCGGGGTGGTGAAGGCAGCCCTGCCGGCCGCTCTCGCCGATAAAATCGGCGGCATCCGATGTTTTGGCGGACGCGTCGATCCGGCGAAGCTGGGTTTCGCCGAGCGTTTCATAACGAAGATGGTGTCGAAGGCTTCGGCCAAACAGGGGCAGGCCGCGGTCGAACTCGATCTCGCCGCCGCGACGGAATTCGGAAGGAGGCTCCGCGATGAAGCCTAAGGCGAATCTGTACCTCGTAGCCATCGCGCTGGTTTCGCTTGGGTCGGTTTTTTCCTGCGCCATGGATCCCGTGCCCGTGGCGGTGATGCCGGATATCTCGGCCAAGGCCAATGGCGTCTATACCGGCGGCTACGACGGCGGCCTCGTCAAAGCCACGGTCGCGGTCACGCTGAGCGCCGGACGGATCGATGCCATAAAAATCCTCAGCCACGACTGCGGTCCCGTCGGAAAGAAGGGCGAAGCGGTGGTCGACCGCGTCGTCGAAAAGCAGACCCTCGCGGTGGATGTCGTGTCGGGAGCCACCGGTTCAAGCATGGTGCTTCTCAAGGCTATCGAAATCGCTATTTCCGGAGAATCCGATACTTGACAAATTTCACAGACTTTATTAGTGTACTAGATATCTAATACACTAGGAGTGTGTGATGGTAAAGATTGAATCCATGACCTTCGGGTATGGGAAGAGACCGCTCTTCGAGGGTCTCGATCTGAGGCTCGAACCGGGAACGGTATTTGGCCTCCTGGGCCTTAACGGGGCCGGCAAGACGAGTTTGCTGAAGCTTCTCGCCGGCGCCCTCAGCCCTCAGTCGGGCTCGATCAGCGTCTTCGGCGCCGAGCCCCGGCGGAGGGAAGCGGCTTTTCTAGCCGACACGGTCTTCGTCCCCGAGGACCCCTGGCTGCCGGCCATAAAGCCCTCGGCCTGGCTGGAACGCCACGCGGTGTTCCGCCCGGCGTTCAACCGGAAAGCCTTCCTCGAGCTGTCCCGCGAATTCGCGCTGGACGATGACAAGCTGCTCACCCGGTATTCCTACGGCCAGCGGAAAAAATTCGCCCTCGCCGCCGCCCTTTCGAGCGGTTCCCGGCTCATTCTTCTCGACGAGCCGACGAACGGTCTCGATATCCCCTCCAAATCCCAATTCAGGCGCGCCCTCGCGTCCTCGGCCGACGCTGACAGGATCATCGTCGTTTCCACCCACCAGGTCCGCGACCTCGAGCGCCTGATCGACCCCGCTGTCATCGTCCATGGAGGGAAGATACTCTTCAGCCTCGGCTCGGAAATGATGGCCGCGAGACTAGGTTCCGGCCATGTGCGGGAGCTGGGTCCCGATGTCATCTACGCCGAAAAGGACAGGGTGGGCTATTCGGTCCTCCTCAAGCGTTCCGCCGAGGATTCCGGTTCCGGCGAAATCCAGACCGCCGATCTCGAACTCGTGTTCAACGCGGCGATCGCCGCGCCGCGGCGTCTCGAAGCCGCCCTCCGCGGCGAAGCGCTGCGGCCCTTCGATCCCGCTGATGCCGCGCAGGCGGCTGACGCGGCCCGAACGGCGGATCAGACCCCTTCCGGCGCGGCGAAAGAATACGCCGAGGAGGCCTCGAAATGACCAACGCGACGTTGAAAAAAACATTCAGCTTTGAGAGGTTGGCCCTCCTCGTGAGGAATCGCGCCTTTGAGGATTTTCCGTCCATCGCCATCGTCGCCGGAATCCTGGCGGGCATCAATCTTCTGTCCATTCTCATTGTCGGAAAGGCTGTCATGAATGATCCCGACGGCCAGTCCTGGACTTTCACGATAAGCCTCGCGGGACTCATTCTGGCGGGTTCCGCGTTCAAGGGTATGCACGACGGGCGTTCGGGCACCGACTGGCTCCTTCTTCCCGCCACAAGCCTCGAGAAGTACGCCGCCGCCCTGGTTTCCTATCTAGTGCTCCTCCCCGTCGCCGCGGCGGTCGCGGCCACCGGACTTTCGGCCATCCTCTCCCTCATCGAGCTGATCGCCGGAGGGCAGGGCGGAAGAATCCTAAATCCCATCCAGGCCTTTGGCGTCAAGGGATGGATCGATTTCGCGACGGGAGCCCTCGTGCTCGCCGCCGGATCGGCCACGTTCAGGAAGAGGGCGCTGATCAAGACACTCGGCATCGTCATCGTCACCGTCCTCGTCGCCTCAGGACTTCTCTTTGTCGCCTTCATCGGCGTGAGGAATATCCAAGGGCTGCCCGTTCCCTTTGTCAGGATGTCCGACGGCGGCTGGAATATTAGCGGCGACATATCGATGAACGCTTCGCCCGCCCTCGACGCGCTGCTCAATATCGTCCGTTACGCCTTCGTCCCGCTTTTCGCCCTCCTCTACGGCTATTTCCGCGTCGCGGAAAAGGAAGCGCGCGATGAGGTTCAATGACGAGAAACCGATCTTCGCCCAGATCGCCGAGCTTTTTGCCGACGACATCGTGGCGGGCAGGATACCCGCAGGGGAGAGACTGCCTTCGGCGAGGGACATCGCCTCTTCGCTCGAGGTGAACCCCAACACCGCCGCCCGCGCCCTGCAATCGCTAGCCGAATCGGGAATCGCCCGCGTCGAGCGGGGTACCGGTTATTACGTGTCCGAAATGGGCGCGCGCAAAGCCAGGGAGATCAAGCGCGCCCGCTTCCTCGACGAGGAGCTGCCGCGTTTTTTCAGATCGATGGCGGACCTCGAGATAACGTTCGAGGAAATTGAATCGCGGTGGACCGGCCTCGCCGCCGCCGCCACTATGGCCGCCGCGGCCTCCATGGCCCCCATGACCCCCGCGGCCGACGACAAGGATGGAATAGCATGAAAACAAGCTCCAGGCTTCTATTGATTTTCGGCATAGCGGCGCTCGTTCTCATCGTCGCGGCGGCGATCATCGCCGGCACGACGATAGCCTGATCCGCCAATGGGTTATATGCCCCGCGGCTTTCCGCGGGGTTGTTGATTCCTCAGCGGCGCTCTTGCCCTCTCCGATCATTTCCTGTACTTTTTAATTGAGGTTTCGGGAAAAGCGCGGCAAAAGCATTTTTCCGGAACCTACAATATTTTTGGAGACGCCCCGTGGACGTCCAGGTCCTTCCCAAGCCGGTCAACGCCCTCATGGCCACCCGGCTCGTTCAGCAAACGACATTCTGGAGCAGGGTCAAGAAAAGCCTCGGCTGGAAAGTTCTCGCCTTCGATATAAAAGCCGACGGTTCGCCCTCCGGCGATGTCCTCATCCTCCTGCGCGACGTGGGTGGAGGCAGGAGCATCGCCTATTCCCCCTTCGGCCCCGAAAAGCTCCCGGACGACGATAATCGGGGCCTCTACCTCTCCGCCCTGTCCTCCGAACTCTGCCGGTACCTGGGACCGGGCTGCCTCTTCGTGCGCTGGGATCTGCCCTGGACTTCCCCCTATGCCGAGGAAGAGGACCGTTACGACAGCGCCGGCTACTGGCTCGGTCCGCCAGAAACGCGTCTGGCTGAACTCAGGATGAATTGGGGCGTGCCCGACATGGGCCTGCGCAAACCCCCTAGCGATATTCTCCCTCCCGACACAATCCTCGTGGATCTGCGGGACGGCGAATCGATTCTCCTGGCCAGGATGAAGCCCAAGACTCGCTACAATATTCGTCTCTCGGCGAAAAAAGGCGTGTCGGTGCGGGAAGGAAGCCTGGCCGACATGGGGCTCTGGCAGAGACTCTATTCCGCCACAGCCCGCCGAAACGGCATCGTTCCCCATGAGGAGCGCTTCTTCCTGGCTCTTTCGCGGGGCGAGAATACCGATACCAAGATAAGGCTCCTCATAGCGGAGAGGGACGAAAAACCCCTGGCCGCGATGTTCCTCTCCATGTCGGCCGACAGGGCCACCTATCTGTACGGCGCTTCGTCGGGGGAAGAGAGGAACCTGATGGCGCCCTATGCGCTGCAATGGGCCGCCATGGGGCTGGCCAGGCGGGAAGGGTGCGCGAGCTACGACCTGTTCGGCGTGGCGCCTCGCCCCGATCCCGATCATCCGATGTACGGGCTCTTCGTTTTCAAGAGCGGATTCGGCGGCTCTATGCTTCACCGCCAGGGCTCCTGGGATTACCCCTACGATGAAAAAGCCTATGAAATGTATCTGACCCGGGAATCGACAGCGGGTAGCTTTCATGTCCGCCAGCGCGGAATTATCCCTTGACCGACCCCGCCATAAGTCCACGCACAAAATAACGCTGCAATGAGAAAAACACGATCAGCGGTAGTATCATGCTCAGGAAAGCGCCCGAGGTGAGAAGGTGCCAATCTTGGCCCTTTTCACCGACCATCGCGGCGAGCGCGGAGGTCACGACTCTATTTTTATCCCCTAGGAATATCAGGGCCACCAAGTAGTCGTTCCAAACCCAGAGGAACTGGAATATCGCGAAACTCGCGAGAGCGGGCACCGACAAGGGAAGGACGAGCTTTACGAAGACCTCGAAAGGCGTGGCTCCATCGATGAAAGCCGACTCGAATATATCGCGCGGCAGCTGACTGATGTAGTTGAAGAGCAGATAGACGGCCAGCGGCAGTCCAAAACCCGTATGCGCGAGCCACATACCGAGGAAACTTCCGTTCAGATCAAGGCGAGTGAAATCCCTTAGCACCGGGATGAGCGCGATCTGCAGCGGCACGACAAGAAGGGCGACGACTATGATGAAGAGGCTTTTTCGGCCGGGGAATTCCATCCACGCGAAAGCATAGGCGGCGAAGGCGGCTATAAGAATAGGAATACACGTCGAGGGTATAGTCACCGCGAGTGAATTTAGCACGGCATCGACAAAATTCTGTCCCATTCGGGATATCTCTTTGCCTTCTGCGTCTTTGAATGTGATTTCGCCTGCCGAGAGCACATTCTTGTAGTTTTTTAGCGTCAGGTTTACCGAAAACCCTACCCACTTGCGCTCGAAGGTTTCGACCAGGCGGGTACGTTTGTTGCCATACCATTTCAGCATATGGTTTTTCGACGTCTGAATGCCTTCCCGCCACTGCGCGAAGGTGGCTCCTTTCCCCTCCAGGATGATCTGATCGTCGAGTGAAATCTTGTCGTCGATCGCCATTTCGCCGGTTTTCACCCAGGCTTTATGCGGGAAAATCGTCCACCAGCCCGAGGAAAAGATATCTCTAGAGTCGCGGAAACTCGTGACAAGCACGCCAAAGGTCGGCACGGACCAGACGAGCACGACGAGAATAAGCACGATATGCAAAAGGACGCGGCGAGGACCGTTTCCTTTTTTTCTCGCCGCAGCGGAGGAGTTCTTCATTTGAATGCCTTCCTGTCGCGGAAGCCGCGGAGATTATAGATGAGGACCGGAGCTATCGCCACGAGCAAGACGATGGCGATAGCCGAAGCCTGGCCTGTCTGTCCATAGGTGAATTGGCGCAGATAGAATTCGTTGGCTATGACATTGGTGCCATAGTTGCCCCCTGTCATGACGCGCACGATATCGAAGAGCTTCAAACTGAAGATCATGATCGTCGTCGTGACCGTCAAAAGGGTTCCCGATATCGAAGGAATTACCACCCTGAAGAAAATCGCGGTTGCGTTCGCGCCATCGACCCTGGCAGCCTCGATGATTTCGACAGGTATGCCTTTGATCGCCGAAGAGATGATGACCATCGCGTAGCCTGTCTGCAGCCACACCATGATGACAATCAAAAAGAAATTGTTCCAGAAAGGGGTGAGGAGCCAAGCCTGGGCAGTTCCGCCGAGAAGTTGCACGATGACGTTGAGGAGCCCGATTTCGGCGATTCCGGTTCCTTCGCCCTTGTAGGCGTACATAAATTTCCAGATGACGCCCGCGCCAACGAAACTGATGGCCATGGGCATGAAGATAAGGGCTTTGACGATGTTTTCTCCCTTCGATTTGTCCGCCAGCACGGCGATAACGAGACCGGCGCCAACGCTCGCCGCGGTCCCGAAGACGAGCCAGAGCAGATTGTTCCTGAACGCTTCAAGCATGGCGGGATCCGTGAAAGCGAAGAGGTAATTCTTCAGACCCACGAATGTCACGCTTGTCTCATCGAAGAAACTAAGCCAAAGCGTGCGCAGGGTGGGAACCACGAGGAACCAAGCGAGCAGGAACAACGCGGGTCCCGCAAACACGAAAGCGGTGGCAAGGGACCTTATGCTTCGCGGAAGAGTCTCGGCGATCGCGTTGAGAACGAAATAGAGAAGCCCAGCCGACCCGACGCCCCAGAGGACGGCGAATACCGTGAGAAGAACCTTGGAGCCTTGCCATGTCCTTAGGAAACTGTACCCGAAATACAGAAAAGCCGTCGCCGCCGCCAACAGAAGGATGAGCCTGACGTATCGTGGCAGGAACCGCTGTTTTTGTGGCATGGTAATTCCTCCATAGCGCCGCTTCCGGTGCGAAAGCGGCTGGCGAACGCCGAGCGCTCCCCAGCCGCATGATTGCAGATTCCAGTCCAGCTGGCTATTTTGGCCAGGAAGCGTCAATGGCCTTGAGAGCTTCATCGAGGCTCTTGGAACCGGAGACATAGGCGGTCATTTCCTTCCAGAAAGATCCCGCGCCGACGGCGCCCGGCATCAAGTCGGAACCATCAAAGCGTACGGAGGTAGCGTTCTGGATGACTTCGGCCACTTTCCTGTCCACGACATTGCTATACCAGGAGAGTTGCGAATCTTTGTGCGGGGAGATGGCTCCGCCGGCCTGAACCCACGCTTTCACGGAGTCGCCGGTCGCGAAGTACTGCATCACGGCCGCGACTTCAGGGCGGTTGTTGAACATTGCGTAGATGTCGCCCGCCACGAGGACCGGCTTACCGTACTTGGGATCGATGCCCGGCAAGTAAAAGAAATCATAGTCGACGCCGGGTACGAGATCGTTCGGGAAGAAGGAAGTGACGAAGTTGCCTTGTTTGTGCAGCCATGCTTTTGGCGGTTTTTCGAACATAACCTTAGGGGAATCGCCGAAGCTCGTCGTGGCGATCGCTTTTCGGCCGCCATATACGTTGCCGGCGGGCAGCCATATTTCCGCCATGGTCTGGATGGCTTTTTTCACCTCGGGTGATGAGAATTTGAGTTCGCCCTTCACCCACTTGTCATAGTTTTCAAGACTGGTCGTCCTGAGCATGAATTCCTCGACCCAGTCGGTGGCAGGCCAGCCCGTGGCTGCGCCTGATTCGATGCCGATCGCCCAAGGAGTGTCGCCGTCGTTCTTAATCTGATTCATGAGGGAGAGCAGCTCGGCCCAGGTTGTTGGGACTTTGTAGCCGGCCTTGTCGAATTCCTTTTTCGGATACCAGACGAGGGATTTGCCGTTTACTCGGCCCCATACGCCCGCCATGATCGCGCCGCTCTGTCCTTTCATCGTCGCCATATCCAGCCAGCTCTGGATGTAGTTCGCCTTGACCTTGCCCATGTCGAGAACCTTGTTGAGGTCGATGACCTTCCCGGTCTTTACGAAATTCTCAAGGAGGCCGGGCTGGGGAAAGTCAGCGATATCGGGGGCGTTGCCGCCATTGACGCGGATGGCGATGCTCGCCTCAAACTCTTTCGATCCCTCATATCTGATGTCGATCCCAGTCTTTTCCTCAAAGGCTTTGATCGACATGTCGAACTTGACGGCGTCGTTGTCCACGAAGGGGCCCGCCATCGTCACGACCTTACCCTTGTACTTGCCCGCGTAGGCGTCCGACAACGGATCGGCCGAGACCGATACGGCAAAGACGCATGCGAGAGCGAGAGCCGCCACCATGATCGCTCTTTTGTTCATACAGCGCTCCTTTTTCCACATTTTACTCCTCCTAAGGAGAAGTAACCCCAAAGGCGTCATCCGCCTTAATCGCCATTTAAGTCGTCTCACGCTCGACGAGCTGGATCGAAAGCTGGATAGATTGCCTCGCTCGTTGCGGTTCGCGTATTTTCGCGACGAGCGTCTCGGCCGCTAGCCTGCCCGATTCCTGGAGGGATTGGCTTACCGTTGACAATTTCATGTACGAGGCTGCCTCAATATCGTCGAAACCCACGACGGCGATATCTTGGGGTACGCGCAATCCCATCTCGGACGCCGCGAGGAGAATCCCGATAGCGTGGATATCGGACATGGCGAAGATAGCTCGAGGTCTCGAGGGAGAGGAGAGCAATTCCCGGGCTTCCTTTTTTGCATCCTCCACCGAAAGATCGGCATACACAACGTGTTCAGGCCGCGGCGCCGCTCCCGTCCTTGCAAGTTCATCCGCGAAGCCCTCAAAGCGGAGCCGGCTTGGCTCGAGCGAATAGGGAGGCGTCCTGCGCTCTCCCATAAAAGCCGCGGGAAGATACCCCTTTCTGGTGAAAAGTTCCGCGGCAAGCCTGCCTCCGCCCCTGTTATCAGCTTCGACGCATGAGAACCTTGGACAGGAATACTCTATCGTCACCACCTTCAGGCCTACCGCTTCAAGCCTGTTCATATCGGCTTCGGGGATGGCCATGGACATTATCACCAACCCATCGAGTCGCTTGGAGAGGGGGATGGAGGAGAGATACGCCTTGAGCCTCGCGGGAGTGTCGACGGTATACAATACGAGCTCAAAGTTCTCACGATGCAAGACCGTGGTCATGCCTTTGAGCCGCTCCACGAAACTCGGAGAATAGAAGAAGGGAATGAGGACGCCAATTCTTCCGACGGCTCTATCCAGGCGCGAACCGGTGTTCCCGTGCGGGATATAGCCAAGTCGATCGATAGTATCCTTGATTCGCGTTCCGGTTTCGAGGCCTACTCTTTCCGGTGTGTTGAGCCAACGGGAAATAGTTGAAATGCTGACGCCCGCCTCATCCGCTACGGTGTCGATGGTAATACCGCTTTTAGCCATTCGGCCTACCTTTCCGATTTTTTCCTTACTATGAGGAAAGCTCTGGACAAAATGAAAGTACTTCTGTAAAAATACTTTTAGTAGTATTACATCACTTTTTTGAGATGTCAAAGCATTTTTACACGAGAGTATCGCCGCGAGCGTAAAATTATCAAGGGAGGATCCCATGAGGAAATTGTCCGACCAACCTGCGAAAAACCCACGTCAACAGGACGGAAAAATCCCGGAGCTATGGGATCGGCTCTATCCGGGAGAAAAAGCTGAGATAGGACTTCTTCTTTCTGAAATCGATGTGGCCGAGGCTCGGTTTCGGAAGGGAGCCTCCTTGAAAAAGGATACGGCTATACAAGCGGACCTTGTGTACGCGATGTACCCCGATGCCTTCGGCGGAAGTCTCGAAGGCGCTATACCGCACTTGGACGAACTAGAAAGATTGGGAGTAAAAACGCTTTGGATTCTCCCTCTCCTGCGTTCGCCGGGTAGGGATCAGGGCTTTGATATTTCCGACTACAACCATGTGGCGGACGAATTCGGAGGCGACCACGCCTTTATACGCCTTCTGCGCGCTACTCACGGAAAAGGCATGCGCATGATCTTCGACATCGCCATCAACCACAGTTCCGACGAGCATCCCTGGTTCAAGGCTTCCGCCGCGGGCGATCCTGAGTATAGGGATTATTATCTATGGCGCTATGACGATAAGGGATATCCTGGCGTTGGCCTCATCTTCCCCGGAATGGTGGATTCCAATTGGACAAGGCATGAGCCTTCTGGCCGCTATTATTTCCATCGGTTTTATCCCTTTCAACCCGATCTCAACTATGGTAACCCGAGGGTGACTCGGGAGATGATAAAGGCTCTTCTCCATTGGAAGACGCTCGGCGTGGATGGTTTTAGAATGGATGCGGCGGCCCTCATTTGGAAGAGAGAAGGCACGAGCTGCGAGAGCCAACCCGAGACCCATCTCATACTTAAGCTCTTTCGGGCTGTTTTGGATCGTTTGGAACCCGGCACTCTTCTTGTGGCCGAAGCCAACCAAGCGCCTGCTGAACTGCTTCCATATTTCGGCGATGGAGATGAATGCAAAGCCGCCTACCACTTTCCCTTGATGCCGAAATTCTGGCAGGCTATGGCCGAGAAATCCCCCGCGAGGCTTCTGGAGACATCCTTCCCGATTTTACCCGAAGGTTGCAGTTGGTTCACCTTTCTTCGTTGTCACGATGAGGTAACGCTCGACCTCATATCGCCCGATGAGCGCAAGGTGCTATCGACGGCCTTCATGCATGATCCCCGCTGGTCTTTCCGTGACGGTCAAGCCTTCTCAGGAAGGCTCTTCGAGCTTCTGGGGCGCGATCCGGATAGAACCCTATTGGCGTTTTCCCTTCTGTTCTCGTTACCCGGCACGCCCGTGCTCTACTACGGGGACGAGATCGCCATGCTCAACGACGAGGCTTTCTGGAAGAAAAGGACAATGCTGACTGGTTTTATGGACTCAAGGTTCTTCCATAGAGGCCCCTATGATATCGTGCGAGAGGCGAAATCGTTCTCCGAGCCGAACTCGGATCCCTGTCGCGTGCGGCACGGCTTGGAGACGATGCTCCGCGCGCGTTCGAGTTCGCCTGAACTCGCTGACGCGGCTCCCGAGCTGACGATGCGGGGGAGCGTCATGAGGTCGCTGAGGCGCGCCGGGGCTTCAAGCCTGGAAATCCTGACCAACCTGAGTGACGCCCCGGCGCGCGCCTACGGAGTCGATTTGCCTCGTTATGGCACGCGCTGGATTGTCTGCGAACGATAATACCCCGCGGGGAATGTATCAGCCAGGATGGAAAAGTGATAGCTAAAGCATAAAAGTGGTAGGATGACTTGACAACTTGGGGAAACGGTTTTATACCGAATCATACCCCAAGGTAGTTTTTATGAAAAAGCTAGTTCTCATTCTCGCGATTATCGCTCTCATCGCGTCATCGGCGTTCGGCCAGAAGAAGACCGAACTTCTCATGGGCACGGCCAGCATGGGCGGCGCTTTCTACCCGTTAGGGCAGGGCATCGCCAACCTGGTTTCTAAGTATTCGGGCGGCTACGCCATGGTTCCCGTCGTCACCGGCGGCGCGGTTGAGAATCCCCGGCTCATCGCGTGCCTGGCGAGCCTCTATCCGAGCGTCCTCCACATGGCGGTTCCCGCGAATTCCCCCATCAAAAGCTTTGGTGACCTCAATGGCAAACGCGTCGCGGTTGGCCCTGCCGGCGGCCGGCATCATCTCCGTCGTGCTCTCCGTCACCGGCCTCGGCTCCAAGCTCTCCACCATGATCGTGACGCTGTCCATGGGCGTGCCCTTCCTCGCCCTGCTGTTTACGGCGATCGTGGCGATCATCCTGGGCATGGGACTTCCCACCACTGCCGCCTCTCTACGATCACACCGCCGGTGGCGCTTGCCTCCTACATGGCGGCGGGCATCGCGGGCGCCGATATCAATAAAGTGGGCTGGACCGCCTTCCGCTATGGCCTCACTACCTTTATTCTTCCCTTCATGTTCGTGTACGGACCCGCTCCGTTGATGGAAGGTTCAGCGATGGAGATAATCTGGACGGTCATCCTCAGCCTCTTTGGCGTTTACGTCATCGCCTCGGGGCTCGTGGGTTACCTCAAGGGGCCTATTCCCGTCTGGATGCGCGTCTTACTGTTCGTTGGTGGCGCCTGCATGGTGGCCGAAGGTCTGGTCACTGACCTTATCGGCGCCGCGATTTTCGCCGCCTGCCTGCTGTTCGTGAACCTGCAGGCAAAAAAGCGCAAAATCGCGTAGACTATCTCGACAATACTGTGGTTTCGGCAAGGAGATATCGATCGTGAGCATCGAGCGGATCAAAAGAGTTTCCGTGGTGGAACAGGCGATAGACAAGATCTATGAGCTCATCGTCGCGCGGAACCTGAGGACGAATGATCGTTTGCCTCCCGAGCGCGAACTCTCCGAAATGCTCGGCATCTCGAGAAATTCCCTACGCGAAGCCATCAGGGTCCTGGATGTGCTGGGCATCATCAGGGTGGACCAGGGCAGCGGCATGGTGATCGACGCCACAAAGGTGTCGGACGCGGTGACGCTGCATCTTTCCTTCGCCCTCATGCTTAACAGGGACAAATTCAGGGAACTGTTTGAAGCCCGTCTCATTTTCGAAACCGAATGCGCCGGACTCGCCGCGGAGCGGGCCACGGACGAAGAAATAGCCGAGCTGCGGGAAACCTACGCCAAGCTCGTGGAATCGAGAGCGGACAGGGCGAAAGGCATCGAATACGAGCTTTCGCTGCACGCGATAACCGCCAGGGCGGCCCACAACACGGTGCTTGAGAAGATTCTTTCTTCATTGCGACAAGTCCTCAGGGAAAGCCGCGAGCAGACCGTACCTTCGAGCGGCGTAACGCCGGCGACCGTGGAGCTGCAGGAGAAAATCATCGACGCGATAAGCGGACATGACAAAAACTCGGCCAGGACGCTGATGTACGAACATATAGCCGCTGTCGCCCAACGTGTCGAGGAAGGCGTCAAAAAGACGAATGCGGAAAAGATGACGGACCAGACCGGAAAACCGGCTTAAACGAAGCATCTACAGGAGTGCCTTATGAATGAACAATATAGAAGCGAAGGAAAATATTGGGTGAGTCCCTATAACTTCAAGCCTGAAGTGATGGCCAGGCGCGACCAGCCCGCCAAGGTGCTCATCCATGACGCGACCCTGCGCGACGGGGAACAGACGCCGGGCGTCGTTTTCCGCAAGGAAGACAAGGTCCGCATAGCCAAGGCCCTCGATCTGGTGGGCGTCGACAGGATAGAAGCGGGCATGCCCGCCGTCTCCGAAGAAGATTTCGAGGCTATCGGCGAAATCGTCTCCCTGGGACTCAAGGCGAAAATATTCACCTTCGCCCGGGCCATGAAGGAAGACGTGGACAAGGCCGTGGCCTGCGGCGCCGACGGTGTCGTTATCGAAGTGCCGATCGGCTATCCCAAGCTCGTGCACCAGTTCCATTGGACCTGGGAAGACGTCGTGCGCAAGTCGGCGCCCGTCATCAACTACGCCAAGTCCAAAGGGCTCTACGCGACGTTTTTCCCCTACGACACGACGAGGGCGCGAGAAGAGGACCTGGATGCCATACTCGATGCCATCATGAGGGAATCGCCTCCCGATTCCATCGGTCTCGTCGACACGATGGGCTGCGCGACACCCGAAGCCATCGCCTACCTCACGCGGAAATTCAGGGACTTCACCCACTTGCCCGTGGAAATCCATACCCACAACGATTTCGGCATGGCAGTGGCCACCGAACTGGCCGCCGTGGGGGCTGGCGCCGCCGTCGTCCATTCCTGCGTGAACGGCCTGGGCGAGAGGACGGGAAACGCCGCCCTCGAAGAGCTGATTCTCGGCCTGGACCTGCTCTATGGAGCCAACACCGGCTGCGACCTAGGGGCCATCACGCCCCTCTCCATCCTCGTCTCGGAATTGAGCGGCGTCCCCGTCGCCCAGAACAAGCCCGTGGTGGGCGAGGGGAACTATACCCGCGAATCCGGGATCGGGGCCAACCTCGTCGTCGAGCAGCCCCTTGCCATGTTCGCCACCCATCCGGCGCTCACCGGCAGGAAGGGCAAGATTGTCCTCGGGAAAAAGAGCGGCAAACCCTCCATCCAGTACAAGTTAGGGGAACTCGAGCTCGGCGATCTGGACGACGAGCAGACCGCCGCCGTGCTCGCCGAAGTAAAGCGTCAGGGCAACGAAAAGCGCGGACTTGTGAGCGACGACGAGTTTATGACTATCGTCGCCTCCATCCGGAACATGAAGTGAAGACAAAACAGATGGTCGCCATAGAGTAAGGGAACGGCGCCGCGAATCACGCGGTGGTCTCGTTCCGCTCATTGCTCGCGCTCTTCCCTCAGTCGCCTTTCATTCCCCCAATTCCCGCAGCCGCCGCTTGATTTGGCGGGTCAGGCTCTTATTGTGGGCGCGTTGGGCCGCTTCCGACAGCGGATTCTGCCTTCTTTCCAGGAACTCCAGTTCGCGGCGAAGCTTTCGCCACGCCGTCATGCGATCGGCGGCGATTCGGCCTGATTCCACAGCCTCGCGCACGGCGCAGCCCGGCTCCGATCCATGACCGCAGTCCCTGAATTTGCACAGAGCGGCGAAGGCTTCAATTTCAGGAAATGTGGCGTCGACATCCTCCTCGGAAGTCCAAAGCTGGATCTCCCTCAACCCTGGCGTGTCGATGAGAAGGGCGCCAGAGGGCAGCTGGAAAAGGGTCCTCCCCGTCGTCGTATGCCGCCCCTTGTGATCGTCCGCCCGTACATCCTGGACGCGCTGCACGGCGTTCCCCGCGAGGATGTTGAGAAGCGTGCTTTTCCCCGCTCCGGACGAGCCGATGAGGACGGATGTGCTGCCTGGGAGAAGGAATTCTTCGAACCTTTCCATTCCCGCGCCGGTGAGGGCGCTTACGGCGAATACAGGGATCCCTGGGGAGATGGCCTTCGTCATACGGATGAGATCGTCGATGTCGTCGGCGAGATCGGCCTTCGTTATCGCCAGCACAGGGTTGGTTCCCGAGTCCCTGACGAGGGCGATATAGCGTTCGATCCTGCGCGGGTTCCAATCCTTGCCGGCGGCCGCGACGATGATGGCGGTATCGATGTTCGCGACGAGAACCTGTTCCTGGACCTTGTCGTGGGCCGTCTCGCCCTTGGCCTTACGCGAGAACTTGTTGAAGCGGGGCAAAACCGCCTGGATGATCGCCGGGGCCTTCGCCTCCCGGCTGAGGAGAACCCAATCCCCCGTCACGGGCATTTCCGCCGCGCGCTGGACGGAATGGAGAAAGCGCCCCGAAGCGATCGCCTGCACTTCTTCCATAGTGTCATCGCTCCTCGCCATACAGGTCCAGGAATCCCTTCCCGACTCCACCACGCGCGCGGGAGACAGATCCAAATCCTTATACTGTTCGTATGCCTGTGAAAATACAGACTTCCAGCCATATGATTCCATAGTATCGTGCATCGTTGAAAAATCTCCGTTCATTGAATAGACCGCGCGCGTCTGCGCGCGGTTGCCCTTAACGGTTCGTCCCGCAAGGGCGGGCTATATCAGATCGCGGCTATCTTGTCGCTATGATATCTGATTATTTGAGTGCGGTCGTTAAGTTGATGAGATTTACGGAGGATAGCTCGAGGGTTTTTAGCGGTTTAGGCGAGTATCCCCCGAGGTTCCGATCCCGCTGTCGCAATTTTATAGCTGTTCATGTAGACCTCCTCGTGGATAAGGGTAAAGGGGCCGCAAGGCTCCTGTTCCAGGCAGGCCGCGATGAATTCCATCGATGCCAGAGAACCCAATTATTGTACAATGGAAGGGGAGGTGTGTAAAGAGGCGGACCTGTCAGCGGCAGGAACGGAAGTAATGCCGCGTCAGCGCGCGCAGACGACGACCTATTGAAGGAGTCAACGCTTCCTCCGGCATCCGCCATGTCCAATAGCCATCCTGCCTGCCCGGGTAATTCATGCGCGCCTCGCCTCCCAGCGAAAGCAGATCCTGCGCCGGGGCGATGGCGATGCACGCGGGGCTCGCCCAGGCTGCTCGTATCATGTTCCAGGCGAAGGTCGCGCGGCGCCCGCCTACATACCCCAGCGCTCGCCTAGCCGCGGCGGGCGCCGCTTCCCCGATCCATCCCATGCAGGTGTCGTTGTCGTGAGTGCCCGTGTACACGACAGCGTTCCGCTCATAGCTGTGCGGGTAATCGGCGTTGTCGCCCTCGGGTTCGAAGGCGAACTGCAGTATCTTCATGCCGGGAAACCCGAGTCGCGCTCGCAGCTCCTGCACTCCTTGAGTCTGGAACCCAAGGTCCTCGGCGATGATCGGCAAATCGCCCAACTTGTCTTCGATCGCTTCGAAAAACGCGAGCCCCGGCCCCATCCTCCAGCTGCCCTTGGCCGCGGTTTTATCGCGCGCGGGCACTGCCCAATATTCCACGAAGCCCCGGAAATGGTCGATGCGCAGAATGTCCGCCATGTCGAGGGAGGTCTTTATTCGGGATATCCACCAGGCATAGCCTTCCTCTTCATTCGCCTGCCAATCATAGAGCGGATTTCCCCAGAGCTGTCCCGTTGCCGTGAAATAATCGGGAGGGACGCCGGCGACAAAGGAAGGCCTCTCATTCTTATCCAGAAGGAAAAGTTCGGGATGGGCCCAGGCGTCGGCGCTGTCCCAGGCGACAAAAATGGGAATGTCGCCGATGATCTTCACATTCCTGCCGTGCGCGTAGTCTCTCAACGCCCGCCATTGGCGGCGAAAAAGAAATTGCGCGAACTTATGCCGCCCTATCCTGTCGCCGGCGCTGCGCGAGAAATCAGCGAGGGCCCTGGCGTCTCTTTTCCTCAAACGCTCGGGCCACTGGTCCCAGGACGCGAATCCATGTGACTCTTTGATGGCCGAAAATAGGGCGAAATCGTCGAGCCAATAGCCGTTCCGTGCCGAAAAGTCGACGAATTCTTCCGCTATATCGCGAGTCCCGGGGTCGCTTTCGTTAACCGTCGTCAGTCGATGCGTTCCGTCGACGCCTTCGCTTGGTACCGCGCTCATCGCCGCCTCGCGTCCTCCGGAAGCAGCGGCGCCAACTCCGGCCTTGAAATTTTCCCAAGCCGTATCGAGCAACGTGTTCCTTTCCCTGAAGAGCTTGCCGAAATCGACGCTCCCCGCGTTGGGCGCCCTTCGCGCTTCCACGTCGACCGCTCCGACCAGCCCGAGTTCGGCCAACGCTTCGGGGTCGATGAGGTAGAGGTTGCCGGCGAAAGCCGATAGGCATTGATACGGCGAATCGCCGTAGCCCGTAGGACCCAGCGGCAGGATCTGCCAAAGCCCGACTCCCGCTCCAGCGAGAAAATCGACGAAATGTCTCGCTTCCCTGCCCAATGTCCCTACGCCGAAAGGTCCCGGCAACGATGTGGGATGAAGGAGTATCCCCGCGCTTCGTTGAAAACTCATGCTGTATTCGCTCCGCGATTCCCGTGGTTTTGTCGATTGCCGTCCATGAAGCTCAGCCCTTTACCGCGCCGGCGGCGATGCCTTTTATTATGTACTTCTGCAGCAGAAGATAGAACAGGATGATCGGCGTCGCCGACAGGACGAGCGAAGCGGTCAATGGTCCGTATTCCTTCAGGAATTGTCCATAGAATTGCATCTGCGCCAGCTGAAGCGTCCCCTGCCTGATCACGAGAAGGGGGAGGAGAAAATCGTTCCAAATCCACAGCGCGTCGAGAATCGCGATGGTCGCCGTTATCGGCTTGAGCAGCGGGAAGACGATGCCGAAGAATATGTAGCCTGTGTTGGCGCCGTCTATCGCGGCCGATTCCTCGAGTTCCCTCGGGACAGCCTTTATGAAGCCGTGGTACATGAAGACGGCCATGGGGGCGCCCAAGCCCCAGTACAGTGGGACGATGCCCGCCGGATTCGTCAGTTCGAGATCCGAGGCGAGCACCGCCAGCGGCACCATGATGATCTGGAATGGAATGACGAGGGCGAAGGCGAAAATCGAATAGATCAGCCATGAGTAGCGTTTGGCCGTCCTCGCGAGCATCCAGGCCGCCATCGAGCTCGTGAGTATGATGCCGACGACTCCCGCCGAGGTAATGAGAAAGGTGGTCGCCACCACTCTCGGAAATTCCATCACCTTCCATGCCTTTATGAAATTGTCCAGATAGAACCGCGAGGGGAGTGCTAACGGGCGCAGCATTATCTCCGCGTCCGGCTTGAGCGCGCTGATCAGCACGAAGAAGGCGGGGTAGATGAATAGGAAGGCGAAAACGATCATGAAAGCTTCCAGAAAGTGCAGCGGTTTCACCGTATACTTCAAAGCTGCACCTCCTTTCTCTTCATGATGATGAGCTGTATGCCCGTCACGAGAAGGATGGTGAGGAACAGAAGAGTAGCCTTAGCCGTGGCGAGGCCGGCCAACTTGCGCGCGAAGGCATCGAAGAAGATGTCCATGACGAAAGGAACCGTGCCGACCGCGTAGCCTGACGGCCCGACCATGGCGTAGACCAGATCGAAGCATTTGAGCGCGTTGGCGATCGAGAGGAAGATGCATACGGTGAAAGCCGGCATGAGGAGGGGAAGCGTTATGCGCTTGAGTCTGTCGCCGAAGCCCGCTCCGTCTATCATGGCCGCTTCGATCACGTCCTGGGGTATGTTTTGGAGCCCGGCGAGGTAGACCACCATGTAGTATCCCGAGGCCTGCCAGACGGATACGAATACGAGGAGCCATGGCGCCTTGGCAGAATCGCTCATCCATGTGCCGATACCCGTGAGCTTCGGCAGCAGGTGGAAAAATATGAATGACCAGACGAGAGCGACGACTATCATGGAAAGCACGTTCGGCAGGAAGAATACGGAACGGAGAATGTTGCGCGATTTCAGTTTTCTGTCGAGCGCCATCGCGATCCAGAAGGCCAGAAGATTCGCGAAGATGACATTTCCCAGGGCGAAGAAAACAGTGAAGCCGATGACGCCCATGTCGAATTTCTTCGCCTTCCAGGTCGTCGCGAGGAGTTTCTTGAACCTACCTATCTCAAAAAGGCTCTGGGCGCTTTCCGAAACGCTGTCCCTTTCTTCACGTGTCAACAGGGCCTTTGCCTCAAAGCCTTCGATCGCCGCGTTGAGCGCCGCGCTGTCCTGCGACAGTCCCGCCTTTTTGGCTTCGGCCAAAAAATCATCGACCTCGCTCGAATCGATGCTTCCCGATTCGACCCGGGGCAAGGTCCACAGCGCGTCCTCGATTACGAATTCGTCCCTGACCGGACTGAGAAGATACGCGCCGCCGGAATCCTTCCGGGCATAGAAACCCTCCGCGAGCGTCGCGCTTCCGGCGTCCAGCTTTGAGAGGAAATTCCTCTCGTAGTTGGACGCTTCGATTTCCTGGGGCAGGGAGGCGTTGGGATTGAAGTAGTTCTCCTCGAAGACGCGAGGGTAGAAGCGCTCGTCGACCTTGCCGTCAAAGATCGCCCTGTAGTTCTTCAGGCCGACATCCTTGTACATTTCCGGACTGTATCCGGTGGCTTTCACGATCCACTCGAGCCTGTACCTTTTAATGCCGGATATCGAGAGCCGCGCGTATTGTCCTGCCGATTCGTCGAACTTGTAGACTGAAAGAAGGAATTCCCTGTTCGGCCCGGAAACCTTTGCCAGGATGCGCGTCTCGAACTCATCCTTTTCCATGCTTATGGGCGTCTTCGGCGTCAAGCCATCCCAATTGGTGATGGAAATGCGCAATCCCTGGCCAAAGGGCAGGAGGAAGAACAGGGAATAGAGGAGGAGAGCCGGGGCGACGAAGAGTACGAAATTGGCCCTCCTGATACCGTTTTTTTGGACCATCGTAGTAACGCTACTTTTTCCTGTTCGCCGCCCACTGTTTGTCTATGTCGGCTATGACGGCTTCCGCGGTCTTTTTGTTGAACACGTACTGCTGCGCGCCGTTTTTGCAGGCATCTTCGAACACGGCCGTCGGATAGGAGGCGAATGCCCAGGGATAGGCGCCATTCTTGCCAACATTCGTCATCAGGTCGACGAACGGGACGCCGAGCTTGGAGACATCGGCTCCCTTGAATGAGAGCGTGAGTTTGTAGTCCTCCACCCATATCTTCTGGGCCTGGGGAGTCGCCAGCCATTCCAGGAACTTGATCGCGGCCGCCTTCTTGTCGGCGGGGGACTGGGAAGAGACGCCGAAACATGAATCCACGTCGGCGTAGAACTTGTTCATTGCGGCATCGTTGAAGACGGGGAAAGGCACGAATCCACAGTTGAGCTTGGGATTCGTTCCGATGGCCGCGCCGTAGGACCAGAGTCCCTGGACCATCATAGCGGCTTTCCCGTCGGCGAAGGCGGCCTGCTGTTCATTCCAGTTCCATTCTTCGGCGTTCTTGTCCATGTTCGACCTGTAGAAATCTATGACGGAGAAGAGCTTGTCCGTATCGACAACGCCGTAGCTCGTCTTTCCAGCGTTCATGTCGGCCACGAACTGCGCCGGGTCGATCTTTTTCTCGGCGAGGAGATTGGTGTGGACGAGAGTGATGAAGTGCCCCATCGACCAGTTTTCCTTGAGGAGGCCGGCGAAAGGCGTCACGCCGTTCGTCCTCAGGGTGCGGCAAATCTTCTCGAGGTCGCGGTAGGTGGCGGGAACCTTGAGGCCGTACTGGGCAAAAATATCCTTGTTGTAGATGATCCCGATGCCCGCGAAGTCCATGGGCAGGCCCCAGAGTTTCCCGTTCCATGTGACCGAGGGTTTCGCGCTTTCGACGACCTTGCCGAGGACGTTCTGTTTGCCGAGGTCGACCAGGTAACCCTTTCCGGCGTATTCCTGGACGCGCGAATAGGACTGCATCTGCAGGATATCGGGCAGTTTGCCCTGTGCCGCGCGCGCCGACATGGTCGCGTCCGCGTCGTTCGGCACGATCAGCATGTCGATGCCGATGCCCGGGTTTTCCTTCATGAACTGCGCCACGAGCTTTTTGAGTCCTTCCTGGTTTTCCTGTTTGTAGTAGTACAGCTCGAGTTTCTGGGCCTGTACCGTTCCGGCGAGAGTCAGAAGCGCGAGCAGGATGAATAATGTTTTCTTCATGATATCGATTCCTCCTCGGATTGTGGGGATAAAACCGGTCGTAATGACTGGAATAAGCCATGTAAACCGATTTACATCAGTGTAACACGAAGGCCTAAGTTGTCAAGTCGGAAAAAAGGAATTGGCGATTACTGCGCGGTCACCGTGAAGGAAATGGAATCCGAATACTGGCCGGCGGTGTAGTCTTGGATATTGCCAACCGTGATCGACGCCGCATATTCCCTCGTGCCAGTTCCCGTGGGGCGCTCCATCGAGGTGACAGTGTAAGGGGTGCTGCTCACCTCGACAGTCGAGTCGCCGATAGTAAAGGTATAGGGAATTGTCTCGGTGACATTGGCGTCGGTATGTTTGAGTTCGCCGCCATGTCCGGTTGGGGAACTCACGCTCAGAGAATAGCGGAAATTGGACTTGACGCTCACCCTGAAGTTGCTGGTCGTCGTCGAAGCCACATCGTTGAAGACTACCGAGGAGATCGTGGTGCTTCCTGAGCTGCCTGAAAGGAAACTAATCGTCGCCGAGGGGGCAACGACGAACTTGACATAGACGGTCTGCGTGTCGACAGGCTGCGTGCTGGGGTTTCTGCCAGACCTGAAGCGTTCGTTTCTTACGCGGAAGGTGATCGGGAGCTGATATGTTCCCGCCGCCAGCGAGGAATCATGCCAAAATACCGCGTAATACTGGAAGGATGTCGTTGTGCCGACGGTCGCTGAACCCGATGGAAAGGCGTAGGTGTACACGTTTGAGCTCTCCACGCCGTAATCCGATCCCCACATCTTGATTATATTCCCGCTAGTGGACTGGCTGAAGAATATTTCCGAGTTGACTATATACGTGGAGCTATCGCTGCTCGTTCCTATATATTTCCAATCCGAGTTGCGCGGATAGGGGGAATCGGCTTTCGGCGATAAATCTACGGTGATGTTCGTCACCGTAGAGTAGTTTTTCGTCACGGTAATAGTTCCCGTCACCCAGGTTGGGGTTCCCGCATTATCATAGATGACGATGCCAGGGCTATCCCCCGACAGAAGGACTTTCTGCGCACCCAATGTCCCGGTCGCCACCGCGATCATCATCGCGATAAGCCAATACTTTTTATATATGTTCATTCCAGCTCCTTGGCCGCGCCTTATAATTAAGGTAAGCTCATTTTCTCAAATTGACAATATGTTAGCCTATCCGCTCACTTCCCCGAGCCGATGGCAGCCACGACATCACCCAGCTCCAGCGTTCCGCTGGGGGCGTCCGCAAGCGTAAGTACCGTTGTTCCGATTGTGTCTGGCCATAGTATCTTGTACTCGCCTGAGGTAAGCCCATAGATTTGGAAGAAGCCGGCATCGTCGGTGAATGTCTGGTCGGAGAAAGTTCCATCCGATTTCTCGACATCGCCGGCTGTGTAGGCGATGGGCGTTCCGGCGCTGTCGACGAGCCTGCCGGTCAGGTAGAATCGTTTCTCCAGTCCCGCCCTGAAGAGGAAGCCCGTTCGATAGCCTGTAGAGAGGGCTATCTGCGGTATCGTCGCCGACACATCGGCGTCGGCTTCTGGAAAGTCCATCGAGGCGCGCGATTGATGATAGGAACTGAGAGGGGAGGCAACCGGCATTCCATGGCTCATGAGCTTTGTCCCCGAATCGATGGCGAAGGCGACCGACATATCGCCTGTGGACTTATCCGGATCAAATATGATGAAGGAATCGTAGAGTGGTTTGGAAATCGCGATGGATCCGTCGGCGAAAACCAGCGCGGTCGCTAAGCTCAAATTGACGCTGCCCGTAGGGGACGCGAGCGTTGAGCCGTAGCTTATGCCGCCACTTCCCGATAGCGAGAAAGTAGAGGTGCTGAAGCCGGAGTTTATGGAGAGGGAGGATGGATCGTTCACTCCTCCCGCGAGATTGGTCCCCTGTATCCCGAACCCAACGCCTCCGAGCACAGGGTAGACATCGCTATAGGTGACCGTATTTCCCCCCTCCGCCGACTGGGCCAGCCCGATCTGTCTTCCTGATTTATGCGGATCGGAAGCGGTGAGCGAGAATGATGCGGTGAGCGCGGGACTTTTGTTTGTCGTGAATTCCATGCCGGAGCTGACGCTGAAAGACACATTCCTGGCTGTGGAAAAACCAATATTGAGCGAAGCCACTCCTTTATCGGAAATAGTACCCGTCAGCGTACGGTTCCATTGGCCTGAAAGGCCGAACGAAATATTCTTCGAAATGGCCCCTCCGACGCTTGCCGAAGCGTTCATATAGGCTTCCGGCAAAATGACGGTGGAAAGAGGCTGTGGCGCGGTGAATCCTTCCGATGCGTAGCTGAAAGAAAGCCCGAACGTCGGGGAGCTTTTTTTGCCAGGATTTGCGTAATGATATTCCATATCCGCAGAGAAGGCGAATGGATTGGATCGTCCATCCCAGGCGAAGAGAGAATTTGCGCCGAGTATGAAACCGCCTATATCGGTACCGAGCACGGTTCCAAAGCCGGCGAGCAATGAACGACGATCGGCTTGCAGATTGGCTGCGAGTGTGAGCGCCGAGGCGAGGCCGTATCGAAAATAGACCGAAGCGATGGGCTGGTCCAGCTCGGTACGCCCAACACCAGCGGAGAGGCCATAATCCCATTTGCCGCCGACGAGGAGCCCCGTTTCCGCCGTGATGTATTTAGTTACTGGCTTGTAAAGCGCGATGCCATCGGAGGTTTCTCCGTCCTGTACCTCGAGTTCGAACTGATTGAGTCCGTACGCGAAAGGAAGATCATATATCCTGTAATTGCCTCTATCCAGTTTCATGTTTCGTATGACCGAGCCGTTTATCTTGAACCTCACCGTCGAAGGCTTTTGCAGCGTAAAGGCTACTGAAGGAGCGTAGTCTCTGTCGTAGCGGCTGAAATTCTCTACATTATGCAGAGATACTCCGTAGATTTCCGGTCTTGATTGACGGGCGGTTCCTTCGCCGGATATCATTCCGGCGAAAAGCCGCCCTTCGATTTTTGGAAAGTCGTAAACGGCTCGGGCGCTGTTCAGCGACCATGTAAACGATGGATCCAAATACGATACTGAGCCGCTGGATTCGATCGCGAGGGACCAGAGATTCAGGAGCCCATCGACGTTTACCGATATAGGCAAAATGGATCCTGTGGCTTTTATTGTGGCCGTTCCGCTCGCGCTGAAGTTAATGATTCCCGCGATGGAGGCTGGCGCCAGCCAGCGCTTGTCTTCGAGAAATGCGTTGGGCGAAAAATCCAATTCCCTCAGAGAGGAATACTCTCCCGGCGTAACGATGGAATAGCTGAGCGTCTCCATGTCCCAGGTTCCCTTGAGTCCCGCAGCCTCGAGATCGGCGATGCCCGCCCATTCCAGCTTCGAGAGTATGATGTCGAATATTCGATTTTGTTGGGTGGCGGCTAAGGCTGGCGAAAGAGCTTCGCGGAGGATAGAGACTTTTATAAAGGGATCCTCCATGTCAATTTTCGCGTCGACGTCGCCATATCGTCTACCATTGATATTAAGCGCGACGATAGCTTCGCCCTCAGGGACCGGGTTCACGTTTTGCTCCAGGGGAAGGAGCGTGGAAGATTCCTGCTGCGTCGCAGCCCCCGAGATGAGAGGCGACGCTATGAGTATAATCGCGGCAAAAAAAAGCGATAAAAAGCTATTCGATCTCCGCATCGAAGGTACCCTCGTAGGTTGCTCCCATCACCGCAGCCTCCCAGGGCACGAAAAAAGTTCTCTCCGACAAGGCTAAAATATTCTGCCCATCGATGCCGGCGGCAGCCTCGCCAGAAAACTCCTTC
>DATMZF010000056.1:0-25366 GCA_035560555.1 Rectinemataceae bacterium | reverse complement strand
CGGCCGCGCCGGCTGCCCCGACCGCCCCCGCCAGCCCAGCCACGCCGCCCGAACCAGCCACGCCGCCGCCCTCCATCGCCACTTCTATGAGCTTCGCTTCTCCTCGCCTGATGAGAAGATCGTAGCCCCTGATCTGCACCTGAAGGGGGCCATGCATGAAGGCGCCCCTCACGAGAATTCCCATGGCCCCATCGGTGAATCCCATATCGGCGAGCCTCTTGCCTATCTCCCCGCCCACGAGCACCTTCGATACCATGAAAGGCGCTCCGGGAATCAGCTCGGAAAGTCGCATAACAACTCCTTATAAAAAAAGCGGCAGGTCATTCCTTCCCTGAATGATCTGCCGCTTTTGAACAATCGGCGCAGAGCCCCTTGAGCTCCATCATGTGGCCTATCTCCTTGAATCCGTAGGTTCGGAATATTTTTTCCTGCGCTTTTTCTATGGCTGGGTCGCAGAACTCGATGACCTTCCCGCATCCGACGCAGAAGAGATGATCGTGATGGGAATGGTGGTACGCGTGCTCATAGCGTCGAGGGCCTTCATCCTGGCACGCGTCCTTCGCGAGGCCCGCCTCCGACAGCAGCTTGACCGTCCTGAAAACCGTCGCCTGCCCGATGCCCGGATCCAGTTTCCGGGCCGCCGCCAGAATATCGTCGGCGCTCAAGTGTCCCTCGTTTTCCAGGAAAGCCTTGAGGACAGTCTCCCTGGGTGAGGTCATCTTCAAGTTTCTGGTTCGCAGGTAGCGTTCGAAAAGGTTTCGTTCTTCGCTCATGTGCTTTTCCTTGTTGATATTGATAATCATTATCAATATGATTGTCAAGGGGAGAAACGTTCCAAAACCGAATGACATGACCTTTTTAATGGCGCGCCATCGGCGCCTACGCTGAGCCTACGCCAGAGTGGCTACGGTGGAGCCTCAGCCAGCGCCGCCGGAGCCCATATGGCGGATCGGCCGCCGCCGTCGCGGAGCCCCGCCCGAGCATCCATCAACGAGTCGACATAGCAGAGCCGCCGCCAAAGCGCGGCTTCAGGGGTTCTTTTCCCTCTTCTTGTTGCGGAACCAGAGGGCGGTATCGATGGATACCATCGCGAAGTTGAGACCATAGAGATAGACGACATTGTCGAAACGATAGAAGAGCTTGTTGGCGATGCCCGCCACGTAGCCAACGAGGATGATGATCAGGAAGAACACGCTTTTGCCGCCGGTTTTCCTCGATGTATAGGATTTGTAGATGGAAAATGGCCAGGCGACTCCAAAACACAGCAGCATGATGATTTCGAAAATGCTCATGAGCGACACTGTAGCGATTTGAGGCATCCTGGGCAAGGGAAACTCGCTCCGCATCCCGGTGGCGTAGCCATGGCTATATCGAGAAGACGATTGCGTTTGACGGAACCCCAAGAAGGAATAACACTTAGTTAAAGATCTTTGCGCCATAGCGGTCGAATAACGGGGAGGAAATCATGAAAAGCTGGATTTCTGGCGTTTTTTTGTTCATTGTTCTGGTCTGTCAGCTTGGGGCCCAAGGCGCCCAGCTGGCGTTTCGCGATGATCCCGACATTGCCAGGGCAATAGCCGAATATATCATGGCGGGGAAGGTCCCCGTCACCAACGGTTTCGTCTTCTCGGGCAATGAGGCCGCGGAAATCCTCGCCTACGACGGCCGCCAGGCGAAAAGCCCTGAATTCAGGAGCCGCCTCATCTTCTCCGCCGACCCAATGGCCGTAACCGGCGTCACCGGCATCCAGACCTATGGCCTCTCCCCCAGCGCCGATCCCACCCTCCTGTATTTCCTCGACGGACTGCCCCTCTTCCTCGAGCTTGGGGCGGACATGTCGATCGGCGATTCCTTCGCCGGCAAAGTGAAGATCGATCTCTCGATGCGGCAGAACTATGTGGGAGTCAACGATCTCTCCCTCATCGCCCCCTGGAACCTGGACGCGATGCTCAGGTACCTGATGTTCTGGAAATTTCCGCAGGAAGGCTGGGTTTCAGCGGGCGGCGAGAATGCCTGGATCGCGGCGGGGCGCTTCAAGTCGGGCTTGGGCGACGGGCACTTCAGCAACACCTTTCTCAACTCGAAGGCCGAGTATTACGACCATGTGCAGGGCGCCGTCGGAAGCGACAACTTCCGCTTCACCTCCATAATCGGCACCTCGTCGACATTTCTCAACAAGGCCGAAGCCGAAATTCAGTACAGACTCAGGGATGACTACGACGCCGGAAACAACAGCATCGACCCCTGGGACCCCATCAACGACCACGATTTCGTCCCCGAGATGGAAGCGGTGAAGATGTACGCCTATCACCAGGTGGAGGCGAGGTTCTGGGAGAGGTTCCGCTTCGGCGTGGCCGAGATGGCCATGATCGGCGGCAAGGTCCCCGGCCTCCTCGATATCCTCCCGACCTCCTTCTTCCACAACGCCTACTCGGCCGGCTTCACCAATGTCATGATGTCCCTGAGCGCTTCCGTAGTGCCTCTCGACGGGCTGCAGCTCTTCGGCGAGTTCACCGTGGACGATTTCCTCGTGGGGGATGAGGCGGGGAGCGGCGGCAAGCCGGCCCAATACGCCTGGCAGGCCGGGGGACGCTATTCGTTCAAGCCGGCTGAGGGTCTCATACTGACCGCGGGCGGCGAATATACCTTCGCGAACGAGTGGGCCTATTGCCGGTGGCAGCCCTATCTCACCATGTACGATCGCCACATCCAGGGCCCGAGCTGGGCGACGGACTGGCCTCTCGGCTTCGCCTACGGTCCCGACGCCAAGCATCTGGGCGTCTTCGTGAACGCGAGCCTGCCCACAGGCGCGAATGTCGAGCTGGGCTATGAGTATCTGATTAAGGGCCCCATCTATCTGGGCATGATGGACGCGAACGGGAATCCGATCTATTACGACTACGATACGAGGACGGACATTGCGCGGTCCACGACGCTCGCGGCCATCCAGGCGCTTCCCGATCAGCTGAGCCACTGTGTCACCCTAAAAGGGATGTGGCCGCTTCCCAAGGGCTTCGAGCTGAACGCCAGCGTCCAGTACTGGAACCATAAGAACTACAGGAATGTCTCTGGGAATTCCCAGCAGTTCTTCCTGTATTCCGGCGGGGTTCTCTGGAGGTATTGAGGCGTTTGCCTACAAAGACAGCGAGCAGCCGGCGCTCAGCTGCAGATCGGCGCTCCAGGCCGAGCGGCTGTCGGTCGATTTCGTCCAGGTTCTCCGGTGAATCCAGTCCAGTTCGGCCCATAGCTTGGCTTCTGCCCATGACAGGAGCCTGGGCGCCCGGAATTCCCCCATGATACTCGCGGCGACGGTCTCGGCGATCAGGTCGCCCGAGGGCGTGGTTCCCGCGTAGTCGGCGTAGCCGGCATTGTTGCCGCCGGAGTTGTGCGACTTGAAAAAACTCATCTCGCCGTGGCGCATCCCGAAGAGCCGCAGACCCATGGTTCCTTTGTCGGGAAGGCGGTAGGCGGCATCCCACTGCAGCACCTGGGCGTCTCCGCCGTACTGGTAGCCGATGTAGTCGAGGCTGAGGACATAGCCCGGGCCGCCGGGATTGCCGTTGGTGAAGTACTTCCGGAACATCAGGAAATCCACCTTTTCGCGGCGGTAGAGCAGGGGGTCGGTCGACACGAACTCCAGGGAAGTGGTGAGGATGCCGGGTCCGATAAGGGAAGCGTATTCTATGCCGCCCATATAACCCTTGGCGTCGGCCTGGGCCGTTCCCTCGTTCGGAGCCATGGCCTGATCCATCACGAACTGCGCGTAGAGGTTGAAGCCCTTCACGAAGCTGTAATCGAGCTCCGCGTGCGCGATCGCGTTGAACATGCCGCTGTTGTTCAAATTGTGGTAGATGAAGGCCGGATTGAGATATCTGAAATCGAAGACAGTATTCTGGTACATAACGTTCTCGGAGATCGCGAAGGTCAGCCCTTTGAGGATCCTGAACTCCAGCCGATGCGCCATGAGCAGCTTGAACTCGGTGTCGGGATTTTCGCCGGGAGAAGTGTTGGTGTCGAGGAAGATGTTGAGGAAATCGTATTTGAAGGCATCGGTGAAGGCGACGAGCCTGGCGAATTCCTGATAGTCGACGTGGTCGTCCACGACGAAGTTGCCTGAGTGGCCGTTCCCCCAGCTCAGCTTGTCGCGGGAGAGGGAAATGTTCCAGTTCGCCCCGCCGATGGCCGACACCGCCCGCTTTGGCCACTGGAAGTCGAAATCGATGCTGTGCTCAAGGATGTTGGTGAGGAAGGGCTGGCTGAAGATGGACGAATGGGCGCCCAGGATCGCGCTTGAGTCCGTGGGGTCGATGATGGCGCCGATTCCGGCGCCGTAGCGCGTCGTGGCCACGAACAGGTCGTCCGCTATGTTGAAGCGGTTGCGTCCGTACTGCATGTCGCAATAGGCATAGAAGAAATCTTTAACCGAAAAGTCGAGCGACAGCTTTGCCATGGGCGCGCGACGTTCGAATCCATAGATCCAGTCCGACTCCAGGTCGTAATCGGTGTTGCTGTGCGCGTAGGCCTCGAAACTGGCCGTCAGCGAGGCGCCGAACCCGAAGCCGTCCCTGAAGGCGAATTTCAGGCCCGGCGCGATCGCGGCCGCGATGGAATCGTAGAGCGCGAGTCCGCTCCGCTTCAGACTGGCCCTGTCCAGCCGGGAGAGAATCAGGTTGGCTTCCGTCTTGCTCCAGGGACGGGCATTGGAAGGCGTTCCATTCCCGGTCGCCAGATAGAGAGCGTCCATGTCCATGTAGATGGACGATGAGAGCGGAATCATCTCCTGCGAAACGGGCCGGGTTCCCTGTCCGGGGAGGGCGAAGGCGAAGAGCGCGAGCCCGAAAGCCATAACGATTGAAAGCGTGTATCTGTTCATCGTCGTCCTCGATTTGGAATCAGTCGCGGCCTTGAATTCCGAATGTCGTTGTACCTCAAGTTGTCCACGTTTCCCATTCTAAAGCAGATCCTTCCAAAAAGCTGGAAAAACCGAAAAGGAAAGGTTGAGCCCCACCATTGCCCAAGATGACGACATGCCTTACAATCTTTCCATGGAAAAGCGCTACTTCAGTTATCAGGAAATCCACAGAACGGCGAAAAGCATGGCCGAACGGATCACCGCGGCTGGCTTTTTCCCCGACGTCATCGTGGCCATCGGGACAGGCGGCTTTATCCCCGCCAGGATCATCAGGACCTTTTTAGGCGCTCCCATTCTGGCCGTCGGCATCGCCTACTACGACGCCAACGATAAGCCTACGGAATTCCCGCGCAAAGTCCAATGGATCGAAGAGGCCGAACGCAAGCTCAAGGGCAAAAAGATTCTTCTCGTCGACGAGGTGGACGATTCGCGCACCACTCTCGAATATTGCATCAAGGAACTCTTGAGTCATCGCCCGGCGGAGATCGCCGTGTCGGTGCTTCACAATAAGAACAAGCCCAAGCGCGGCGCCATTCCCCAGGAAGTTTCCCACTACATCGTCGGCGAAGAGCTCGGCGACGTCTGGATCGTCTATCCCTGGGACGCCAAGGACATAGACGAACACGACAAGAACGCGAAGCGATAGCGCGTCGTGAGGCTGTCCGCATGAAGAAATGGCTTTGCGCCCTGTCGCTTCTTCTCGCGGCGTTCGGCTGGCTCGGGGCACAAGGCGCGGGGCTCGCCTTCCGAAGCGACGCCGATGTCCGGCGGGCAATGGCCGAATATGTCATATCGGGGAAGGCGCCGATCAGCAACAGCTTTGTTTTCACCGGCGACGAACTGGCCGAGATCATCGATTACGGCGGAAGGGTCGGGCCCTCTTCCCTCGGTTTCAAGCGTCGCTTGATCTTCTCCATCGCCCCGGCCATCACGGGCGTCTCCGGCCTCGACGCCTACGGCGACTCTATCTCCGGCGACCCCACCGCTCTCTACTTCATCGATAGCCTTCCCCTCTTCCTGGAGTTTGGCGCCGCTTTCCATGCCGGGAACGGCATAGCCGGCAAGGTTAAGCTGGACCTCTCCATGCGCCAGGACTGGTTTGGCGAAAACGCCACGAGCCTCGTGGCGCCCTGGGATATTAGCTCGGTCTTCAACCTCCTCATGGCCGATTCCCATTTTCCCCAGGAAAGCTGGGTGACGGCGGGCGGCGGGAGATCCTGGCTGGCCATCGGCAGATTCAAAGCCGGCATCGGCGACGGTCACTTCGGCAACACCATGCTCAACTCGCGGGCGGAGTGGTATGACCAGGTCCAGGGGGCCGTGGGCGACAGGAATTTCCGCTTCATGTACATGCTGAGCTCCTCAGCCACGCACCTCTACGACGCCGAAGGGGCGATTCAGTTTCGCGAAAACGCCGATGGCGCCCGCTACCGCTGGGATCCCCTCAACGACCACGATTCCGTCACGGCGATGGAGGCTGGCAAGGTCTTTGCCTACAGCCAGATCGAGGCGCGTTTTTGGGACAAACTCCGCGTCGGGGTCGCGCAGATGAACCTCATCGGCGGCAAAGACCCCAACCTCCTCGACGTTCTGCCGGTCACCTTCTGGCATAACGCCTACACGGCTGGCTTCACCAATGTCATGCTCAACCTGAACGCGTCGCTGGTGCCTTTCGATGGGCTCAAGGTTTTCGGCGAGTTCACCCTGGACGATATCAGGGACCGCGACGAGGGAGAAGCCAGCAAGCCCTTCCAGTACGCCTGGCAGACCGGCGGCAGCTATTCCTTCAAGCCGACAGGTTCCCTCATTGTCACCCTGGGCGGCGAATACAGCTTCACGAGCGAGTGGGTGTACTGCCGCTGGCAGCCCTATCTCACCATGTACCAGCGGCACATGCTTTCGGGCGGCTACTCGGGCACCGATTGGCCACTGGGCTTTGCCTACGGGCCCGATGCCCGGCACCTCGGGCTCTACCTCGACGCGAGCCTGCCCTCGGGGCTCCGTTTCGAGCTGGGCTATGAGTATCTGGAAAAGGGTCCCATCTATATGGGCATGACTTACTACGACGGCGCGTCGGGCACCTACCTGCCCATCTACTACGACGCCGACCCCTCGGTCCTCGACGATATCCTCGCCGAGCCCGACCAGCTGAGCCACGGTTTTTCCCTTTCTGTAACCTTACCGCTGCCGATGGGGTTTACCTTCGATGTCAGGACCCAGGTTTGGCTCCACGACAATTATCAAAATATTGAAAATAATGGGAAGCAGGTTTTGCTCTACTCGGCGGGGGTACAATGGAGATATTGAAACGCGGCTCTCGGCTCGAAAGGGCGTTACGCCACATTCTCGCCCTCGGGGGCTTCTTGGCGATGTTGGCGGGAGGCGGACTGACCTGCGCGGCCCAGGACGCCTCGGCGACGAGCCAGACTCGCGGCGCGGGCATTTTCGCGGCCGGCCTCTGGGCCGACGCGGCCCCCCTTCTCGAGCTGACGAATCAGGCTGCCGAGATCGACGGCTACACGCCCGACAGCGATGACCTCGCCCGCTATTTCGCGCGACCTTCCGTCCTGTCGGGCGGCTTCTCCCTCGCCGCCGGCCCTTTCCGCGCCGCCATGGTCCTCGAGTTCCAGCAGGACTTCGGGGAGATGCTCAAAGGGGGAGCCCTCACCAACTTCCTCCTCTCGCGGGACGGCTCCTCCTTCATGTTCTCCAACAACTACCCCAACGTTGGCTTCATCGAGGGATCGGGGGGCTGGTGGCGCCTTTCCTTGGGCAGGAGGGCGATCAACATAGGCCGCGGACTCGCCTCCCTCTCGGTGTCGGGCGAAAACCCTCGCTACGATCACCTGACCGCCGGACTTAGCGCCCCCTTGGGCGGGGGCAGCCTCGGTTACGACTTCCTCGCCATAAGCGTGCCGAGGACTTCGACCGTGGACGGAAAGAGCTTGTTCTTTCACAGGGTCGGCCTCGACTTCTCCCGCTTCTCCCTCGGCTTCGCCGAATACAACCTCGTCACCGGAGTCGCCCTCGATTTCCAAGACATCGGTCCCTTCCTCGTCTACCACCATCTCTTCGCCGACGGCTCTAACGTCATGTTGCATCTGGATGGGGAGTGGCGGCCGGTATCCTTTCTCCGGTTCTACGGCGAGGCTCTCATGGACGACTTTCAGCTCAGCGGGGAAAGTTCGGGATCCAACCCGAACGCCTTCGGCTTTTCCGCGGGGCTCCAGTGGAAGATCGCGGACGGTGTCCGCATGGAGCGCCCCAGGTATTTTCGCGAGGATTACCGGCTCGAAATGGTGGGCAAGTCACTCGACGGCGGTCTCGTCGCTACCCTCGACGCGTATTGGGCCTCGACCTATCTGTACCGGCGCAGCGATACGGCGCCTAACCAAGCCTACTCGACGCTTTACTTCATGCAGTCCGACTCTCTCTGGGCCGAAGTGCCCTCATGGTTCGCCTATCCTCTCGGACCGGACAGGATACTCATTCGTGGCGACCTGAAGTACTCGCTCGCCGGCCTCTCCGTTTCGGGGAAGGGCACGCTCGCCATCCTGGGCGACCAGTCGGGCGAGTCTACCTATACGCTCGGTTCCACCTCGGGCGACTGGCTCGGCCCACAGGCGCCGGTGACTCTGGGCTGGGACGCCTCCCTTCGCGCCGAAATCGTCCTGGGAAAGCGATCCCTGGGCACGGCCAGCGCCGCCTTCTCCAAGATGGGCACCGACAGTCCAATATTTTCCATGACGTTTGGCTATGTCCATCGCTTCGGCTATGGCCTGACTCCCTGAGTCGTATCGCCAAGCGGTGATCCAGCCCCGGCGCGGCGGCTGGCGCCGTCGGGCTTCAGAGCGACAAGGATATGCCGGCTGTGAGCTGGAGGTCGGCGCTGGCGCTAGAGTAGCTGTCCGTCGACTTCATGTAGCTTCGCTTCAGGATCCAGTCCAGCTCGGCCCACGCCGATGCGGCCGGCCACTTCAGCAGGCTCTTGAGTTCATATTCCCCCGTCAGGCTCGCCACGAAGGTCTCGTCCACGATGTCGCCCGAGTAGCCCGTATTTACGGCCTTGTAGTAGTAGACTTCCCCGTGCCGCATGCCGAAGAGCCGCAGACCCAGCCTGCCCGCGTCGGGCACGCGCCAGGCGGTATCCCACTGGAGGACCATGGCGTCGCCACCGTACCGATAACCGAGATAGTCGATCGCGAGGATGTTGCCCGCCCCGTTCGTGTCGTATTTCCTGAACATGAGGAAATCTATCAGGTCTCTTCTATATAGAAGGGGAGAGGTAAGGGCGAACTCCAGCGATGAGGCCAAGAAACCCGGACCGACCGGCGCCGCGTACTCGATGCCTCCCATCCAGCCCATCGCGTCGGACTGGGACGCGTCCTCGTTGGGCGCCCGCGCCTGATCCAGGACGAATTGGCCATAGAAATTGAGGCCCTTTATAGGGCTGAACTCCAGTTCCGCGTGGGCTATGGCGTTGAACATGGAACGGTTGTTGAGGTTGTGATAGATGAAGGCCGGGTTGAGGTACCGCAGGTCGAAGACATCGTTCTGGTACATGATGTCCTCGGACACCGCGAAAGTCAGCGTCCTCAGGACGCGGAACTCCAGTCGGTGTGCCATGAAGAGTCTGAATTTTATATCCGGATCTCCGCCTGAAGAAGGGTTGGTCTCCAAAAATATGTTGAGCCACTGGTACTTGAATCGGTCGGCGAAGGCCGTGAACTGCGCGTAGTCCTGGTAGTCTCCTTGGCTGCCCACGATGAAGTTGCCCGTGTGGCCATTGCCCCAGCCGATCCTGTCGCGGGCGAAGGAAAAATTCCAGTTCGCGCCGCCCACCGCCGCTATGGCGCGTTTCGGGGTAATGAAATCGACGTAGTAGCTTCGCTCGAGAAAATTCGTCGCGAAAGTCGGACCGAAGACGGCCGAATCGCTTGCCACGATGTGGGCCGTCGTGTTGGATGAGCTCACGATGGCGCCAATTCCGTCCGCGTATAAGGAGGTGACCGTCTGGATCCCGTCCAAGTCGCTGAACCTATTCTTGCCGTACTGAAGATCGCAGTAGGTGTAGAAGAAGTCGCCCACCGAGAAGTCCAGCCTAAGCTTGGCCATGGGCTTCCGCTCTTCGGCGCCGTAGATCCAGTCTTCCTCGGTATCGTAGTCGGTCGAGTTCCGGTGGAGGTAGGTCTCGAAGGCCATATCGAAGGCCACACCGAACTGGAAGTCCTTCCCCAGGCTGAACCTGAGCCCCGGCGCGATCGTGGCGGCCAGGTGGTCGTAGAGGGCGAGAGCCGCCGCCTTGAGCGAAGCCCTGTCGATCCGCCCGAGGATGAGGTTCGCCTCCGTCTTTGTCCAGGGTCTGGCGTTCGAGGCTGTTCCATATTCGGCGATGAGGTAGAGGGCGTCCATCTCATCGTATACCGGTGAGGCGAGCGGGATGGATTCCTGGGACACTGGCCGGTTTGTCGAAGTTAGCGTCGACTGGCCAGTCGCGCGCGTCGCCGCGGTCGCGAGGACCAGGGCCAGAAGGATCGCTCCTCGTGCTTTCCTCATAGTGTTCCGCCTTCGGACTTTTCGGCTCCATCGAAAAAGGGTTCCGGGCCTCGCGGTCCGGAACCCTCATGCTTAGGACATATGCAGCTCAGAATGAGTACTTTACGCCCGCCGTGACCTGCACGTCGCTGATAGGCTCGTTCGTGCTTATGTTTCCCGGGTTCGTGATGTGGATGTAGTCCACCTGGCCGTAGAGGTCGAGGCCCCTGAGGATCGTGTAGCTCCCCCGGGCGCCCACGACGAAGGTGTAGCTTGCCGCGTCGCGCTCGTCGGCGTTGAGGTCGGCGTTGTTCGCCGTGCTATGAGTGGTCGTGGGTGTGGTTTCGGTGTCCTGCGCGCTGTCATCCTGTTTGCCCCAGGTCGTCCACTGGTCGTGGGTGCCGTGGATCATATAGAAAGCGTTCCCCACGAGGGACCATTTGCCGAAGACCTTGTAGCCCAGGTTAGCGTTGTAAACGATGGCGTCGCAGCCATATTGGTAGCCTAGATAGTCCTCTGTGTAGGAAATCCCGAGGCCATTGGCGAACTCGCGTGTTGCGGCTATCCAGCCGAGGCCATAATCGCCCTGCTTCTGGTTGCGGCTGCCGTTGTCCCTGATGTAGAGATAGGGATCGGTCTTGGCCCACTCGGCCGAGCCGAAGAGCATGCCCTTGCCTATTGGCTGAGAGGCTTTCGCGCCGAGCATGAAGCCGTAGGCGCTGGGGAGGGCCGAGGCGTCTTCGCCGGGCACCGGCTCGCCGGGGAGACAGAATTCGTCCACGACCATCTGGCCGTAGAGGTTGACGATCTTGAAGGGTGTATAATCCGCCTCGAGCGATATGATTGAGTTCGCGTTGTTCCTGATGTAGTAATTGTGGAAGATAGCCGTGGGGCTCAACACCGTGAGGTCGATCTTATTATCCAGGGACTCGTACATAATGGCTTCGGTGAGCGTAAATCCCACCTTGTCGCTGAACATGCGCCCTTCGAGACGGTGGCCGATGAACATGTAGAGGCCGTCGACCGTATCGTCCTGGCCGCTCTTGTTGATGTAATTGCCGGCGCCGTCGATGACCGGATAGTAGTTGTCCGGATGCGGGAAGAATGATGTGGCGAAGGTGTACTTGAAGTTTTTGCCGTAGGTGGTGAGCCGTCCCATATTGTGATAGAGGAAGTGGCTTCCCAGCACGAAGTTGCCCGATTCCCCTGGGCCCCAGGAATACTTGTCGCGCCCGATCTCGGCGCTCCATCCATCGCCGCCTATCGAGCCGAAGGCTCGGTAGGGGACGTTGAAATCCAGATCATCGATGACGGCTGGCGCCACCAGGGGAATGTTCGTGGTGAGGGCGCTCGAGCCCCAGAGGGTCGAAGTGGCGCCTTCGGTGGAGCTCCAGTCGTTGAAGCGGCTGTTCTGCACCGGCAGGGAGCTGTAACCGTAGAAATGCTCGGAGGGCCAGGTCTCAAGGATGATGTCGAGGATGGGACTGCGCTCGTCGAAGCCGCGGATCCACTGGCTTTCCTTGGTAAAATCGGTCGTGTTGGTGTGGTAGTAGCCTTCCAGGGATGTCTTGAGGTTGAGCTTGACGGCCTTGCGCTTTTGCGAAAGCTCGGCCAAGGCGTAGTTGTACGTTTCGGCGGCCCCGGGCGCGAGGCGGGCGGGATTGATCCTGTCGAGCATTTTCAGGAGTTCGTCGCCGCTCCATGGGCCGGTCGTCGAAGGGAGCGAATATCCTTGGTTCAGGTACAGGTACGTGATCGCCTTGTAGATTTCGGAATCCACGGGATAGATCTTCTGGAGATTCTTCGCGCTATCGGCCGCCGATACAGAGCCAGCCAGAAGACAGATCGCGAAAACCAGCAACATCATCTTTTTCATCGCTGAGCATCCTTATTGCGTGAGTTATTCCTAGGATTATAGCACGCATTGAAAATTTTCCCACCCTGACCGCGGGACGCCAAAACCTAAGCTCAACCCCCGCTTATCAAATGGTAGATTTCGAGGTCGTCGCCATCCGAAACCAAGCTAAGATCCCGTTGTTCCCTGTCCACCAGATGGCCGTTCAGCCTCGTGATGATATGGGGAAAAGTGTACTTCATCCGCCTCATGATCTCTGAAATGCTCAACTCCCTTTCGAGAAACTCAGCGCCTTCCAGGTTTACCGTAATCTTCATTTTTTTATCGTACCAGCGCGATAGTGGTCGCGCAAGCTTCGATTTTCATGGCGAGCGAAGATCGGGGGATGAAATTGGGATGTGAAAATCGCCATAATGTATAATTATACTTAAATAATGCATGATTATAGCAAATATATATGCAGGATTATTGACACTATATGCGAATTGCCGTATCCTTGCCAGAAATCCTTCTGCAATCGAAATCTATGCTGGCAAATGCCAAGGAGTATCGCAATGAAGAAATCCTGGTCGGCTCCCGTCGCTTTTATCCTTCTCGCCGCCGTGGTCGCCATTGGCTCGGCAGGTCTCTCCTCCTGCGCCAAAAAAACCACGAAAATCGTCGTCGCCTCCGATGCCACATGGCCTCCCATGGAGTTCGTCGACGAGAATAAAAACGTGGTCGGCTTCGATATCGACCTCGTCAACGAAGTCGCCAAGGCCGGCGGATTCGAAGTCGAAATCAAGAACACCGCCTGGGACGGCATCTTCGCCGGACTCGCCGCGGGCAACTATCAGGCCATCGCCTCCTCCGTCACCATCACCGACGAACGCAAGGCCACCATGGACTTCTCGGAAGGCTACGTCAACGCGGGCCAAGTCCTCGTCGTGCGCAAGGAAACCACCGGCGTCACCACGCTCGCCGACCTCGTGGGCAAGAAAGTGGGCGGACAGATCGGCACCACGGGCGTCATGGAAATCGGCAAGGTCGCCGGCGTCGAACTCAAGACCTACGACGAAGTTGGACTCGCCTATCAGGATCTCGCGAACGGCAACATCGACGGCGTCGTCGCCGACTCTCCCATCGCCGCCAACTTCGCCCTCCAGAATCCCACCTACAAAGACAAGCTCATGATCGTCGGCGTTCCCTTCACCGATGAGTGGCTCGGCTTCGCCTTCAAGAAAGGCGACGCGAAAACCCTCAAGCTCTTCAACGACGGACTCGCCAAGGTCAAGTCATCGGGCAAGCTCGACGAGCTGACGGCGAAATGGCTCAAATAGCATGACGAAAGGTTCCCCGTTTTCCGGCCGAAGCCAAAAAGACTCCGACCGGACGACCATCAACGTGACCGACGGCACCCTCATTCCCCTCAGGAGTGAGGGTCATGTCATTTCCGCATGGAATATCTCGTTTTTCGGCGCGGTGGGGCTTCTCGTCCTCTTGCCTTTCGTCAGTCCCGATCCCTACCTCCGAATCCTGTCCTTCGTCCCCGACGGTCTGGTGGCAACCTTCGCCGTCACGATCATCTCCATCTTCTTTGCCCTCATCATAGGGCTCTTCGCCGGCCTCGGGCGTATTTCCCAGAACAAGACCATCAACCTCGTCTCGACCATCTACGTGGAAATCATCCGCGGAATACCGCTGCTCGTCCAGCTCTTCTATATATATTACGCCCTCGGCCCCATCCTGAAACTCCAGGGACCGCCCGCCGCCATTCTGGCCATGTCCATCTGCTACGGCGCGTATATGGCGGAAATCTTCCGCGCCGGAATCCAGGCCATACCGAAGGGCCAGATGGAGGCGGCGCTCGCTCTCGGACTATCCCGCTCGGCCGCCATGCGGAGGGTCATCATCCCCCAGACCATCAGGGTGATCCTGCCGCCCATCGGGAACGAATTCATCGCCCTCCTCAAGGATTCCTCGCTCGTCTCGATATTGGCCGTCTCTGACCTCCTGCGCCGCGGCCGCGAATACGCGTCCACCTCATTCAGGTATTTCGAGAGTTACACGGTCATCGCGCTCATCTATCTGGTGATGACGCTCTTTTTCTCGCGCCTCGTCGCGATCATGGAAGAAAGGCTGAGACATAATGGAAACGTACATTGAGATAAAGAACGCCGTCAAAACCTTCGGCGGTACAGTCCAGGCCCTCAGGGGCGTCGACCTCAGCGTCAAGAAAGGCGAGGTCGTCCTCATCATCGGTCCCTCGGGTTCGGGCAAGAGCACGCTTCTGCGTTCAGTCAACCGCCTCGAGCGCCTCGACTCCGGCTCCATTTCCATCGACGGCGAGAGCGTCACGGACGAAAAAGCCGATATCCGCCACATCCGCGAGGAAGTGGGCATGGTGTTCCAGAGCTTCAACCTCTTCCCCCACCTGAGCGTCATCGAGAACATCACGCTATCGCCGACCATCGTCCTGAAACAGGGCAAGGAAGAAGCGGCAGTCCTGGCGCGCAAGCTTCTCGCCAAGGTCGGTCTCTCCGACAAGGAAAAAGCCTGGCCCGAACAGCTGTCTGGCGGCCAGCAGCAGCGCGTCGCCATCGCTCGCGCCCTCGCCATGAATCCCAAAGTCATGCTCTTCGACGAGCCGACGAGCGCCCTCGATCCCGAAATGATCAAGGAAGTGCTGGACGTCATGACCGACCTCGCCAAAGAGGGGATGACCATGCTCGTCGTTTCCCACGAGATGGGCTTCGCCAGGGCGGCCGCGCACCGCATCATCTTCATGGACGCGGGGCAGATCGTGGAGGAAGCGCCGCCCGAGACCTTCTTCACCTCGCCGCGCGAAGAGCGCACCCGCAGGTTTTTGGAGCATATTCTTTAAGTAAATAAAAATATTTCTATCGCTTCTCGAAAAAGCAGGGTACTATAACCTTGTCGGCCAACTTCATGAGAACGCTGCCTAGGCTGGAATAAACCACCGTTGTTTCGAGGCATGGAAGCGAATGAAACTTCGTAGAAAAATCGTCGCCAAGGTCGTTATAGCCGTCTGTAGCATGGCGCTCGTCTCTTCCATCCTCGCGGCGGCGTTTCTGTTCGGCGGCATCCTGCAAATGGAAAAGCTCAAAGTCCTCGAGAATATGGAAAGGGCCGTGAGCGTCATGCGGTACACGATAGACGGACTCGAGTCCACCGCCCTGGACTGGGCCTCCTGGGACGAGACCTACGATTTCGCCTTGGGTAAGAATCCCGCCTATATCGAAGAAAACTTCATGATCGAAACTTTCAGCAACCTCCACATCCGCTTCATGGCCATCGCCGATACCGCGGGAAAGATTCTCTATGCGGGTGTCCATAATGTGGCGCGTGATGAGCTGGAAACTCCAACGAACCTGTTGCTGGAAAACTGGCGCTCATTCTTTCTCCGCAGCGCGGGAACGAGCGATAACGTCGTCTCGGGACTCTTCATGGCGGAAGGAGCTCCTGTCCTTCTGGTAGCCTCGCCGATCCTGAAATCCAGCGGGGAAGGTCCCAGGGCCGGCACCCTGTTGATCGCGAAATCCCTGGACGAGCCGATGATGGCCGAATTCTCGCGCCTGGTTCAGCTTCCAATTTCGTATAGTCTCGTTGGAGGGGGTGGGAGCGATCTCGACGCGAAGGAGTGGGCGCGGGTTGAAAAAGCCTTGAAGCTCGAGACGACAGCTGTCATCCCGCTTTCCCAGAAAACGATAGCCAGTTACCGCTTCATGAACGACATCTGGGGGACTCCCGCGGTTCTTATAGAAGTTGAGGAACCCCGATCGTTTTACCTTCTTGGCCTTTCTCAAATAATTTTCTTCTATCTGTTTCTTTTTGTTATGATGGGAGGCTTGTATATCCTGAACCTATGGTCCCTCAAGAAAGCCGTCTTGGATCCCATGCTTTCGCTCGAGCGGGCGTTGGTGAAGAAGAAGGAATTGGGAGATTTGAGGGGCAATTTGTCGACTGCCGGCGATGACGAGCTCGCTAGCTTCGCTGTATCGATAAACGGCTTGCTCGATGAGGTCAGGGAACTCAAGACCAGATTGGAAGAGAGGGTCTACCTGCGGACGAAGGAGCTGGAGGATTCCAATAGGGAACTGGATTACACCAACCAGGAGCTCGAGACCTTCGCCTATTCCATATCGCACGATCTGAGGACACCGCTTCGAGGGATACATGGGTATTCCGAGCTTCTCTTGGCGGAGCCGTCGGGCTCGCCACCCGAGACGCGCCGACATTATCTGGAGCGCATTCAATTGGCGGCGCAGAAGATGAGCCGGCTGATCGATGGGCTTCTGCTGTTGACGAAGATAAACCATATGCAGCTCGCCAAGGCCAATGTGAATCTTGGCCTGATCGCCCGGGATTACGCTGAAAAACAGAAAGAGTATTTCAAGGGAAGGATGTTCGAGTTCAATATCGCCGAGCCTCTCTTTGCCGAGGGAGATCCTCTGCTCCTTGAAGCTCTGATACAAAATCTTCTTGAGAATGCCATTAAATTCACGTCAGATAACGATGTGGCGCGCATAACCTTCGACGCGGAAGAAGGAATGGATGGCCTGGTTTTTTTCGTCAAGGATGACGGAGCCGGGTTCGACGAGGCCTATGGCGATAGCCTCTTTATCCCTTTCCATCGCCTTCACGGCGACACCATCGAGGGCATCGGAATCGGGCTGGCCATCGCGAAGCATATCGTGGCGAAACACGGAGGGAGAATCTGGGCCGAATCCTCCCCGGGGCAGGGCGCGACGTTCTACTTCACGCTGGGCTCATCCACCAAAAGCGAACCCTCGCTTTTGGCCCCCGACGCATCACCCTCTGATGATATAATCTGATATACCACTTTTCTCTTTCATCGTTGCCTTGGTGAAAAATCCATACTATAATGACGCCTCTCCGCCTAGAGCGACCTGGCCTTGAGGCTGTTCCGGAAAGAAGGAGGAAGGGCCCCGTGATCAAATACCTTGCCACGAACGACGGAAAATGTGTCGGCTGCATGACCTGCGCTTCGGCATGCTCCAAGCTTTATTTCAAGGAAGACAATCCCGCCAAGTCCTGCATCCAGGTGAACGACCTTTCGGGCGGGGCTTTTCACCTCATCGTCTGCGATCAGGAATGCGCGGCATGCGTCCGGGAATGCCCCACGAAGGCGATTTCACGCAACAGAGCGGGGGCTATCGTTATCGACAGGAAGAAATGCGTCGGCTGCCTGGCCTGCGTCGCGGTTTGCCCCATCGGCGCCATGAAATGGTTCCCCGGCAACGCCGTTCCCTTCAAATGCGTATCCTGCGGCGCCTGTGCCCGAGCCTGCCCCAAGGGAGCGCTGGAAATCCTGACGAAGGAGGAGGCCGAATGAGTCTGAATAAAAACGAACTTCGTAAAATCGCCGAATGGCGGTACGAGAAGCGGCCTCTCGAGCGCGGCTACAATATGCGGACCCTCGCCATAGACGTCGGCGCCATCACCGGCGGCAAACCGGGATTGGCTCTGGCCGGCACGCCTGGGGCGCCCGACAATGCCGGCTTCGCGGAAAAGCTCGTCAGCGCCGAAATGAAGAAAAAGTTCGTGGGCGGCAAGGGCTTCGGCCTCAAGCTGCTCTGGGATGGCACGAAACCGTCGACCGGATGGGACGATCCCGAAAATGAAATCGTCATCGCCATGGGACCCGTTTGCGGCAACACCAACTATCCGGGATCGGGCAAGAGCCTCGTGGTGAGCCTTTCGCCCATGACCGGCGTGCCCGTCGATTCCAACGTCGGCGGCTACTTCGGCCCCTTCCTCAAATTCTCCGGATTCGACGCCCTCGAACTGACCGGCAAATCCGAGCGCGACCTCATCCTCTTCCTCAATGGCGACGCGGGAACCGTGGAAGTCTTCGAATCGCCCGAAGGCCTCGAATCCGACACCCACCTATTGGCCGATAAACTCACCCACGCCTTCGCGGCCTCGGGGGAGGAGCCCGACCTCGCCGCCGTATCGGTGGTCTCCGCCGGCCGCGGCGCCGAGCACAGCCTCCTCGGCCTCCTGAACTTCAGCCTCTACGACAGGCGCCGCGGCGGTTGCCGCGTGAAGCAGGCCGGGCGCGGCGGCATCGGCACCGTCTTCCGCGACAAGGGCATAAAAGCCCTCGTCTGCCGCTATTCCACCCTCTCCCAGAATTCGAACCGCGCCGCCGACCCGGCCGCCGTCCAGCGCCTCGGCCTCAAGCTGCACCGCGAAATAGTCCGCGAGGACGACAAGCAGTGCAAGATGCGCAAGATCGGCACCGCCCACCTCATGGAGGTGATGAACGACTACGACCTCCTGCCCGTCCAGAATCACCGCTTCGGCCAGGATCCCCGCGGCCCCGAGCTGGCCTCCTACGTCTGGGAGAAGCTCTTTTCGCAGGGCCTGCCCGACGGCTGCTGGTACGGCTGCACCCTCGCCTGCGCCCATGCCGTGGACAACTTCAAGCTCCAGACCGGCCCCTACGCGGGCCAAAAAGTATGCGTGGACGGACCAGAATACGAAACGGCCGCCGGCGTTGGCTCCAACCTCGCCGTCTGGGATCCCGAAGGCATCCTCGAGATCAACTTCTACTGCGATACCTACGGCATCGACACTATCAGCATCGGCACCATCTGCAGCTTCCTCATGGAATGCTGGGAATACGGCATCCTGAACGAGGCGCGCACCGGCGGCGTCAACCTCGAATGGGGCAACTGGCGCGGAGTATGCGAACTCATGCACCAGATGGCGAACGGCCGCGGTTTCGGCATGCTCGTCGGAAGAGGCTCGCGCTATCTGTCCGAATATATGACGACCCAGTACGGCGCCGACCCCCAGCTGATGAAAGACATAGCCCTCCAGGGCAAGGGCCTGGAGCAAAGCCAGTACATCTCTAAGGAGTCCCTGGCGCAGCAGGGCGGCTACTATCTCACCAACAAAGGCCCCCAGCACGACGAAGCCTGGCTCATCTTCATGGATATGGTGAATAACCAGATCCCCACCTTCGAGAAGAAAGCGGAAGCCCTGCATTATTTCCCCATGTTCCGCACCTGGTTCGGCCTTCAGGGCATATGCAAGCTCCCCTGGAACGACATCGAGCCCTCCGACAACGCCAAATGGACCGAGCCCAACAAGGTGCCCGAGCATGTCGCCAACTATCGCGACCTGTACACGGCGATTACGGGCGAACCCCTGTCTTGGCCCGAACTCATCCTCCAATCGGAGCGAGTCTACAATTTTCAGCGCGTCTTCAACCTCCGCGTGGGCCACGGTAGGCGCGTCGACGACTATCCTCCCTACCGCGCCATGGGTCCCGTCACCGAGAAAGAGTACCTCTCCCGCTCGGACCGCTACGATAAGCAGCTGCGCGAGAAGATTGGCGGGGATCCATCCACGATGACGCTGGCCGAGAAAATCGCCACCCAGCGCGCCTACCGCCAGTCTCAGTACGAAAGCCTCATCGACGCCGTCTACAAGCGCCGCGGCTGGACCGCCGACGGCATTCCAACGCCCGAACACCTCATCGAAATCGGCATGGATCTGCCCGATGTTCTCGAGCTGGTGCGTGAACATGGCTGAACGCGTCCGGCGGTGAACCAAGGAATCCGAAAGCGGCGTCTTTTCGGGATTGAGCAGCGTCCGGACATCTTGGTATAGTGGCATGGCATGAAAATCAGCCCTCTCTATCGAACTGTCCTGACCCTCGCGGCGCCCGCTGTCGTGGAACTCGTCCTCACATCGGCTACCTCGCTGGCTGACACGATCATGGTGGGCAAACTCGGCGCCTACGCGATATCGGCCGTCGGCCTGACGAGTCAACCGCGCTTTATCATGCTCGCCACCTTCATCGCCCTGAATGTCGGAACGACCGCTCTCGTCGCCCGCTTCAAGGGACAGGGAAATAAGGGGGACGCCGAGCTCGTCACCACTCAGTCCATCATTCTCGCCTTCTTCATCGCGATACTACTGAGCGTTTTCGGCACGGTCTTCGCTCGCCCCATGGTGCGTTTCATGGGCGCGGGTCCCGATACCGTAGAGGCCGCGACCAGCTATTTCCGCATTCTTATGCTCGGGTTCGTCCCCACCGTCCTGCCCATAGCCATCTCGGCGCTCTTGCGCGGCGTGGGAGATACGCGCATCTCGATGAAGTACAACCTCACCGCCAACCTCGTGAACATCTTTTTCAATTACCTGCTCATCTATGGAAAGTTCGGCTTTCCTAGGCTGGAGGTGGCCGGTGCCGCCATCGCCACCGTGATAGGAAACACCGCGGGTTGCGGGATGGCCTTCTGGGCCATTCTCGGCACGCCGTTCCGCAAGCCTGGGAAGGCGGCCTCGGAATTCATAGAGCTTCATTTTACGCGCAAGAACTGCGTCCCAAATTTTCCGATGCTAAAGCGTCTGTTCAAGATTGGTCTGCCTTCGGCCGCCGAACAGCTCGCCCTCCGCGTCGGGCTTCTCCTCTATACCCTCACGATAACCGCGCTGGGCACGAAAGTCTTCGCGGCCCATCAGATCGCCCTCGCCATCCTCAACCTTTCCTTCGTCGTAGGGCAAGCCTTCGGAATCGCCGCCACGAGCCTCACTGGTCAGGCCTTGGGCCGTGGCGACCCCGAAGGAGCCAGGACGGCGTCGGTCGCCTGCCAAAAAATGGGAGCCCTGATCGCGGCCTTCTTTGGGCTTTGCATGATCGTTTTTCGTGTTCAGCTCGTGCGGCTTTTTTCGGACGATCCTGAGATCATTATCCTTGGCGCCAGCGTCATGATGCTTTCTGGCTTGATCCAACCCTTCCTCGCCTCATTCCAGATATATGCCGGCGCGCTTCGCGGAGCTGGCGATTCCCTCTATCCGGCTATTTCGATGGCCATAGGCATCCTGTGCATAAGACCTGGTCTAGCGTATCTGCTGATCAACGTGTTTTCCATGGGATTGTTCGGCGCGTGGCTCGCCTTGGTCGTGGACCAGATGGCAAGGTTCGTCTTCATAGCGATACGCTACAGAAAAGGGAAGTGGATCGATATATGCGTTTGAGGACGAGGTCCCTGGTTCCATCCTTGACGGAGGGAGTCCTGGCTTCAATCCGCGCAGACCCTGTCGCGACCCGTATGCTTGGCCTCGTACATGCGCCGGTCCACGAGAGCCACCACCGATTCGACCGTGATGGATCCCGTCTCCCGCTCGGCGCTGTCCGCGATTCCACAGGAGAACGAACAGGAAAAACTCGCTCCCCCGCGCTCGATGACGGTGGAACGGAGTTCTTGCAGGATCTCTTCCATTATGATGGACGCTTCGAACCCCGATAAAGAAGGGAAGAGTACGACGAATTCCTCGCCGCCGTACCTTGCCGCGATAGCGCCCGACTTCAATATCCCTATATGCGACATGATTATCTGCGTGAGCCTCATGAGGGCCATATCTCCCGCCTGGTGCCCGTACTGGTCGTTGATCCCCTTGAAAAAATCCATATCGAGCAGGGCGATTGAAAATCTTCCCGCGCGCTTATCCTTGTTCGCGCGGGCGACCATATCCTCTAGCGTCTCGAAAGCGTAGCGCCGGTTGAAAATGCCGGTGAGAGGATCCCTACGAGAGAGGTCGCGGATCTTTTCTTCCATGCGTTTTCGGTCTGAAATATCGCTGATGGCGGCGAGTACCATCGTCTGGTCTTCGATCGTGAGCGTTTCGGAAGAGAGAAGAACGACCGCCTCCGCGCCATCGCGCTTCCTGATTGTCAATTCTCTCTCCTGCGTCCTGCCTGTCTTTTTGAGCTCGACCAACAGTCTTCCGCGTTCCTCCGGATTTTTCCAAAAACCCAGATCGAGAACCTTTCTGCCGATTAGGTCGGCGGAAGGGTAGCCTGTAAGCAGTTCGAAGCCCTTGTTTACCTCGACGATGACACCCTTGGGCATCAGCGCGAGTATCATGGCATACGGCGCGCCGTAGAAGGACTTCGAAAACTTCTGGTGTTCTCCCCAAAGATCGGCCAGAAGCCGCTGGTTTATCATGATGACAAAGCTGTAGGTGAGGGCGATGAGGAGAATCTGATACGCCAGGAGCCCGAAGGACGAAACGGCGTTCACGGCGAAAAAAGTGTCTTCCTTTGTGAAGCCCGGCCCTATGAAGAACGCGAAAAATCGGGCGAAGCCGAGCGCTGCGAAGAGGAGGTGGACGACTGTCGGAACGACGACTATGCGGCGCCGCGATTTTTCCATTCGGCTCAAGAATAGCCACAGGACTTCGACATCCAAAATGAGCAGGAAGGCTCCAATATTGATGTTGCGCGGTCCGATACGCGGATCGACCAAACCGAACCAGAAGTGAATGACCGAGAACAGGAAGAGCAGGGCGACATTGAGGCGAAGGGGAACATGCTTTCCCAGGAAGCGGCCATATCCAAGGAGACCCACCAGCGAGCCGCCCGCTATGAATATATTCGCCACGACGACGGACAGACTGTCGGGGATGGAGCCGCGCAGGGAAATGAGGAACATTCCCCCAGCCTGCAAGGCAAAGTCAATCGTCCAGAAGCCGAGCCCCCTGAACCTCGATCGCGCCTGAAACCACGACGAGGCGAGGAGAATAGTGCTCAACAGGTCGGTGAACACCATCATGATGCTCACCGTTCGTATATCGATCGTCGACATTGCGCGATCTCCAGTATCACCGCCGGATGTATTGGCTTGGCTCTACTCCAGCCATTGTACCGAAAGCGGAAAAACTTACAAGCATTGTCGCTCCCGGTTTTTCCCTCAGGCGGCTGAGGATTTTTCCTGAACATCATTTTATCCGGAGACTGATCTTTTCTCACTTGACTATATCGTATAATTACGATAAATATAAAACATGGACTATGAACCCTGCTGCAATCTCTCCATCGAAGGAGAGGAAAAGACTCGCCTGATCGCGATGTTCAAGGCGCTTGGAAGCCCCGTGCGCTTTGAAATCGTGCAGTTTCTCGTCACCCATCCCGGCTGCATCACCGGCGACATTGTCGGGGCCCTTCCCCTGGCCCAGGCTACCGTCTCCCAGCACCTCAAGGTGCTGCGCGATTCGGGCTGGATCGAGGGCGAAATCGAAGGACCCGCCGTCTGCTATCAACTGAACAAAAAGAACATAGCCTGGTTTAGGGAAACGCTGAAACAGATCCTGTGAACCTGGGCATGAAAGAGAGGATTTTTAGTATTCTATATATCGTAAAAATACGATAAAGGAGTGTTCGAAGATGGACTTTCTGGCTTACCTTTTTGAATTTGTGGGGAAAGGCTTTATAAGGGCGATGCCTCTCGTGATCCTCACCGTCCCGGTTTCGCTATGGCTGAAAAAGAGCGGCCTTGCCAAGCGCTGGATTCCAGCGATGCGAGCCAAGCCCCTGGTGGCTATACTCGTGGCCGCGGCCGCCGGCGCCGTTTCTCCCCTCTGTTCCTGCGGCGTCATACCGGTCATCGCGGGGCTTCTGCGGGCTGGTACTCCCCTTGGCCCCATCATGGCCTTCTGGATCGCTTCACCCTCGATGGACCCCGAAATATTCGCGCTATCGACAACCTATCTGGGCTTGCCGCTCGCCATCGCCAGACTTGTCGCCACGGGCATGGCGAGTGTCGCCGCCGGCTTTGCCGCCCATGCCATGGAAAAAGCGGGGCTCTTTGGCGATGACTACCTGCGAGGCGGCGCCCGCCGCGGGCCGGCGCCACGTTTCGTCCCCTCCGCCGCCCCAAGCTTCGCCGCGGCGCCGGCCCGTACCAGCGCCCACACGCCTGCCGCCCCGGTCCGTCCCGAAGCGGCCGCCGACGCCTCGGCACCCCCAGCGCGAGCGACGGATTTCGGCGCCAAGTTCGCCGCCATGGCGCGTGAGAGCCTGCCCGAAATAATCAGACTATCGGCCGTCATGTTGCTAGCCTTCACCCTCGAAGCAGTCGTCATCCGCTTCGTGCCCGTCAACCTCGTGGCGCCCATCCTGGGCAAAGGCTCCATCTTCGCCGTCCCCCTCGCCACGCTCATCGGCGTGCCTCTCTACGCCACGAACCTCGCCGCCCTCGGCCTCGTCTCGGGGCTCATCGCCAAAGGCATGTCAGAAGGCGCCGCCCTCGCTTTCCTCTTCGGCGGAGCCGCGACAACCCTTCCCGCCATGACCGCCGTCTGGAGCCTCGCCAAGCCCAGGGTCTTCGCCCTCTACCTTGGCACCATTATAGTCTCGGCCCTCGCCTCCGGCTGGCTCTGGGACCTCACCGTAAAGCTCCTCTCCATTTAAGTCCCTCGCCCCAAGTCTTTAGGCGAATAGGCGTGAAAAAGCCACCCCGTCTTCCGGCGAGGTGGCTTTTCATAATTCGTGGCTCTGTGCGGTCCTTGGCGCGACCCTAAAGGCCTCGACGCGGTCCTGAAATCCTTATAGCGGCGGCGCCGCTCCGACGCTGCTCCGATGCCGCCGCCGCTCCGGCGCCGCGATACCAGTCCGACCGGCCGACTTTACTTCTTGTTTTTCTTCTTGAGGAAACACACTTCGCAGACCTTGTCCCCCTTGGCAATCGTGGAATTCAGGGCGAAATCGAAGGTGTCGAAGGACGCCGCTATCTTGCGGTCTCCGTCCATGGCGATGTCGCAGTAGAGATCGATGTCCTCATCCGAGATGCCCTGCTTCTTCCAAGCGCTCACGAGGGGGCAATAGTGGAAATGAAGCACGAACTCCTCTTCCGTTCGCTTCATGATCTCCATATCGAAGGATTTCAGCGTCAGTTCCGTACTGAAGACTTCGGCGAAGGAGAGGAGATCCTCCGGCCTTTTCATGTTTTTCTTGTAGACATTGAGGCCGTGGAAGCATCCGCAGCGCTGGATGGCGCTTCTGGCCACGGGGACCAGGTCGATGCCGGCCTTCTTCGCCTCATCCATCATCAGCCCCATCCATGTTGCGCGATGCTCGATTGCGTTCCTGTTTATGTTGACTTTCTCGTTGTCGGTCGTGACAGGTTCATTGATGATCTTGGACACGGTATTCCTCCTGAATCAAATTTACCGGGCATTTCGTTTCAGGCGATCCATTTTATGGTTCAGAATGGTAAGCCTGTTTTTAAAAAGTATCATAAAGA
>DATMZF010000055.1:0-16340 GCA_035560555.1 Rectinemataceae bacterium | reverse complement strand
GAACGAGCCATGGTTGTTTCTGTTCGTAGGGCTTAAAGACTAGCTTGTCACTTTTCCCTTTCGGCATGTCCTATTTTATCATGGTTCCTGTAGTTACTCGATATATATAATAAGGGGCTGCCCAACTTTTTGGACAGCCCCACGCCCAACGGAAGCTCGGGCGAGCTCAAGCGTACATATTCAGATACTCGGCCGCTTCCTTTTCGTTGGCCAGGACGAAGTGCCCCGGGAAAAGCTCGCGCCAGCCAGGTTTGTCGACGCTGTAATCGTGCATGGACTGGTCGTACACGAGGAGGGTCTTGTTCTTCTCGATATCGGGATCGGGCATCGGTACGGCGGAGAGCAGCGACCTCGTGTAGGGATGCAGCGGCCTCGCGAAAAGTTCCTCGGTCTCGGCGAGCTCCTTGAGCTCACCCTGGTGGATGACGGCGATCCTGTCCGCGAAATAGCGGACGACGGTGAGGTCGTGGGCTATGAAGAGGTAGGAAAGCCCGTGTTCCCGCTTGAGGTCGCGCAGAAGATTGAGCACCTGCGCCCTGATCGAGACATCCAGGGCCGATATGGGCTCGTCGGCGATGATGAACTTGGGCTCCATGGCCAGCACCCGCGCTATGCAGATGCGCTGCCGTTGGCCGCCGGAGAATTCGTGCGGATAGCGTTCGGCGTGCTCCTCGAGGAGTCCGACGTCGTTCAGGGCCTTGAAGACCTTGTCGCGGCGCTCGTTCTCGTCCTTGAAGAGGCTGAAGTTGTACAGGCCCTCCGAGACGATGTAGTCGATGGTCGCTCGTTCGTTGAGGGAAGCCATCGGGTCTTGGAATATCATCTGGATATTGCGGATGACGTAGGTGTCCAATTCCCTGTCGATGACGCCGGAAATTTTCTTGTCCTGGAAAAAAATCTCGCCTTTCGTGGCGGGGTTGATCCTGCTGATCGTTCGGCCAATCGTCGTTTTCCCGGAACCGGATTCGCCGACTAACGCGAAGGATTCTCCCTCGTAGATATCGAAGCTGACGTTCTTCACCGCGGTGAAATTCTCGTGTCCGTTCTTGAAGGTGACTTCCAGGTTCCTCACGGACATGATTGCCTTGTTCATTTGGAGGCCTCCGCGATGGTTTCGGTGTAGATCTTTCCCTTCTTTCTCATGAGCTTCACGGCATCGGGAGGTTCGGCGTCGGGAGCCTTGGGATCGAGGAGCCAGGTTTTGGCGAAATGCGTCGGGCTGACCTGAAAGAAGGGAGGTTCTTCCTCGAAGTCGATGTTGAGAGCGTAGTGGTTTCTCGGGGCGAAGGCGTCGCCCACGATCTCGTTGAAGAGCGTTGGCGGCGTACCGGGAATCGCGAAGAGCGGTTCATTCTTCCTGGCGAGGGTCGGGAGGCTGGAGATCAATGCCCAGGTATAGGGATGGCGCGGATCATAGAATACTTCCCTCACCGTTCCATACTCGACGATTTGGCCGGCGTACATGACGGCCACCCTGTCGGCCACGTTGGCGACGACGCCGAGATCGTGGGTGATGTAAATCGTCGTGAAGCTGTATTCCTTCTGCAGATAGCGGATCAGGTCGAGGATCTGGGCTTGAATCGTCACGTCCAGGGCCGTCGTGGGTTCGTCGCAGATGAGAATGCGTGGCTTACAGGCCAGGGCTATGGCGATGACGATTCTCTGACGCATGCCGCCAGAGTACTGGAAGGGATAGTCGTAGAAACGTTTCCCCACATCCTTGATGCCCACTTTTTCCATGAGCGTGAGCGCTATCCTCTTGGCTTCTTCCTTTGGGAGCTTCTGGTGTTTCTCGATAACCTCGGTTATCTGCACCCCTATCTTTTTCAGCGGGTTGAGGCTGGTCATGGGATCCTGAAAGACCGTGGCGATCTTCGCCCCGCGTATGGCTTCCCAAGCCTTGTCCGTCTTGATGTCGAGAAGGTTGCGTCCCTCGAACTCGATGCTGCCGGCGGGAATCCTGCCATTGGTCTCGAGCATGCCCGTGAAGGTCTTGGTCAGGACCGTTTTCCCCGAGCCGGACTCTCCCACGATAGCGAGCGTTTCGCCCTCGTAGAGATCGAGGGACACGGAGCGTATCGCGGTCAGTTCCTTGTTGCGAACCCGGAATTTGACTACCAGATCCTTCACCTGAAGGATGGGGGATTTTTTTTCACTCATTTTCCACCTCCTATCGGTGAGTTCTGGGGTCGGATGCGTCGGCGAAGAGCTGGCCGACCACATAGAACGAGATCGTGACGAGTCCCATCACGATGCCGGGGAAAACGATCATGTGAGGATAGGTGTCCACGAAAGACCAATACACATCGATCATCCTGCCCAGGGAGGGATAGGTCGATGGAAGGCCTATGCCGAGGTAGGAAAGCACCGTCTCGGTGTTGATGAGTCCGGGGATCTCCTGGTACACGAGGGTGGCGATGACCGACACCATATAGGGAAGTATGTTGCGGGTAATCATCCGCTTGAGCGGCGTGCCGAGGCAGCGGGACGCGAGGTTGTACTCCCTGTCGCGGATTATCATGACTTGGGTTCGGATGAAGAAGGCTATGCCGAGCCAGCCCGTGATGGTCATGGCCAGAACCATCTGCCAGAAACCCCTGCCGAATATGTACATGAGCATCATCGAGCGAAGGATGGACGGAACGTTGGAGATGATGTTGTACAGGGCCAGCAGTATGGGATCCAGGCGTTTGGAGTAGCCCCAGACCGCCCCGACGAGAATGCCCAGACCGATGTTGATGGAGGCCGCTATGAAGGCGATGGAGAGGGACATTCTCGTGCCCGACCAGACGACGTCCCAGAGGTCGTTTCCGGTATCGTCGGTCCCGAACCAATGCTCCGAAGAGGGTTTCTGGTACCAGGTGGAGGGGTTGTTGATGTTGGGCGTCACCGCGGGATCGTAGCCGGACACGAGCGGCTGGACGAAGGACATCAGCGTGAGGCTCAAGAGGAGGGCAAGCCAGAAAATGGCCGTCTTTCGCTTGAAGAAAGTCTGGAAAACCGATTTCCAGTAGGAATAGCGGGGGCCCGCTATGCGCTCGGACTGGAGAACGTCGAAGGTCGCGAAGGCGAATCTTTCAGCGGTGTTGGCCATGGTTTACCTCGCTTCCTTTTTGACCGCCAGGCTTATGCGCGGATCGACCAAGGTGACCAGTATGTCGCCCATGAAGATGGCGAAGATCGATATAACGGTAAAGATGAAGGTCAGCGCGATGATCATGGCGTTGTTGTAGTCGGAGATCGAGCTGGGGAACATCTTGCCCATGCCCGGAACGGCGTAGAAGCTCTCGGTGATGAGAGCGCCGGCCAGCGTGCCGATGACCGCCATCGGTATGGAATGGACGACGGGAATCAGCGCGTTCCTGATGATGTGCTTGAAGAACACTTCGCTCTGGGAGAGCCCCTTCGACCTGGAGAATTTGACGTAATCCGAATTCATCTGGTCGACCATGTAGCGCCTGATCCAGAGCGCCTCGCCGGCGATGCCGCCGAGCGAAAGCGATATGGTCGGGAGCACGTAGGACAGCAAATTATGCGAGCCAAGGAAGGGGAATTTATCGGGAAAACCGAGCACCTTCATCCCGAAACGCGCGAAAAGCGCTATGTACAGCAGGGTGGGAATGGAGCTGATGAACACGATATAGGCCATGGTGACCTTGTCGAAGATCTTGTCCTTGCGCATGGCGGCGATCACCCCTATCGTGAGGCCGATGCCGAGGGAAATGATGAGGGCGTACATGCCTATCTTGAAGCTGATCCCCAGCATCGAGGGATCCTCCGTGATGACGTTGCCATCGGCGTAGTTGTCCTCGAATTTGTTCATGTCCAGCCTGTCCAGGATAGGCTTGTACTTGAGGCTGTGCTCGTCGAGCGAGGAGTAGAAGGTGATTTTCTCGCCTCTCACCGTCGTGGTGATCTCCCGTCTGGAGGATCGCCCTTGGCCCGAGCCTATCACCTCGAGAACTGGCATGCCGTCGAAGGTTGGGTAGGATTTGCCCATGTTGAGCTTGATCATGTTTTGGTGGATGAAGGGGAAGGAGCCATCTACCCATAGCTGATATTTGTAGCGGGTGCCGGACGCGGCGAGGGCCAGTCTGCCGCTCCAGTCCTTCGTGAAATAGTAGCCGCGCTTCATGCCCGGATTGTCGGGGTCCCGTATCCGACTCGGCGTGTCTATCTGCACGAGGTCCCTATACCAGCGGAGCACCCTGGAAAAGAGCGGGATGTCCTTGCTGGCGTATAAATATCCAGTTACCGGCTGCACATCGATCGTATATCCTTTCGAAGAAAAATCCGCCTTGAATTTTTCATAGAACGAAGATCCCGTCAGGAGGGACTCGCTCACCTGGGGAGAGTTATCGCCGAAGACCGACTGCGCGTATTCCTTCTGCGTCACGTAATCGATGTACCCCAGGTACTCCCACGTACGATACTTGTAGTCGTGGTATTCTTCGGGTTTATTTGCCAGTTTGGGCAGGATAAGGTCGCCCTTGAAGACGAGTTGGCGAGGCACGCAGGAATAAACCAGGAAGACGGTAAGGGTAGATACGATGAATACGGAGAGTATCGATTGGAAAATTCTCTTGAGAACATACCCTTTCATGAAACCCCGCAATCTGACCATCGCGCGTGAAAGACGGACAAAAGCCCTATCAGCTGATGTGTACTGAAAACATCGCAATCGCGAGTGATGATCGAAAACTGATATTCTCCATCTGTTCCCCATGGAGCGTTCTTATTTGAAGATTTAGTATACAGAAATCATCCGGAAAGCGCAAGAAAGTTTATCGCGGCGAGAGTCCACCGGGATATGCATCTTTATGAATATTTCCCCGCTAAATATTGATAAAAAAGGCTGTCCACCAGTCGCCTGGCGGACAGCCCGGTGCGATCAACGGCGCATGAACGCGCCCTGAACGGATTTATTTTTTGGCGTTGAGCTTCTTGTACTCGGCGGCTCTTTCCTTCTCCCATTTGGCTTTGATCTGGTCGCGCTCGGCCAGGGTGATGACTTTGTCGCCGACGATCATACCCTTGAATTTATACTCGTCGTTGCCGTAGGCGGCGAAAGGAATGGTATAGGGAACGATCCTCGTGACGGCGAAACCGCCACCGTAGGACATATAGGGAAGAGCGATGGCGTCGTCGAGTATCTGGGCTTCCGCTTCCGCGAAGAGCTTGAAGCGCTTGACCTGATCGTTGTAGACGTTGTTGCCGGCTTCGACTTTCTTCGCGTACTCATAGAGTCCGACCGCGGTCGCCGCCTTGTAGTCGCTGCTGTTGGGATCGGAGGTGGCATCGAGACCGATCTGGATGAGAACCGCGCCGATTTCCGGCTCGAGGGTCTGGAGGAAGGTGTAGGGATCTCCGAAGTCGGGGCCCCAGCCGGTGTAGCCGCCGATATCGTAGTTGGACTGGGAACCGGATTCGGCGTAGTAGGTGGAGGCATCGGCGTTGTCGGTATCCATCTCGACCACGTTGACGATGAGGGTGTCGGTCCCGAAGACCGCCTCGAGGTTGGCCTTGAGCGACCTGTCACCCCTCAATCCTTTGGTGTAGGAGATATCTGTGGCGGTGTCGAGCTGGATCGGGAACTTCACGCCCTTGGCGCTGAGTTCGGCCTTGGCCTTGGCCATGTAAGCCTTCGCCTTGGTGGGGTTGAAGTAGGGATCCTGGGCATCGTCGATCTTGAAGGAAGCCGGGAAGTCGGCGGGATTGCGCGCCTTCAAGGCGTCCTCGACGTACTTCGTATAGTCCTTGCCGGCCTTGTCCTTGCTGAGTTCGGTGCCGGTGTAGGAGTTGCGGATGGCTGACAGCTTATTCACTTCGCCGTTGCGCTGGGCGAGGATGGTCGGTCTGTCGATGCCGAAGAATACCGCTTTCCTGAAGTTCCTATTCAGGATGGCTTTCTGGGTGTCGGCCTGCTCTTTCTCGCTCTTGGGAGTCTTTCCCTTGGTGGGATCGGCCGGGGAAGCGAAGGCGTTGCGGTCATAGTTGAAGGCGTAGAGGAAGGTGGTGGAATCCTGCCTCGCCCTGTAGATGTTCGCCTTGTACTTGGCCTGGGCGCGCGCGAACAGCGCCTCGTTGTCGGTATTCACCTGAGCGGAGGCGTAGATGCCCGCGTCGAAGTTGTTGAAACGGGAATCGGGATCCTTGCCGTCGTCGTAAACGAGCTTTACATGGTCGATCGTCACATTCTTTTTATCCCAATAGGTGGGGTTGGCGTCGTACTCGAGCACGGACTTGGAGGTGAAGTTGGAGAGGACATAGGCTCCGTTGTAGAGGATGCCGTTCTTGTCCACTTTTCCAAAATCCTTGTCCTTGGCCTTGAGGAATTCGCCGTTGACGGGCATGTAGGGGTTGTAGGTGAGGAGCGTGTCGAAATAGGGAATGGGCTTATCCAGGGTATACTGGAGGACATAGTCGCTGACAGCCTTGACGCCGACCTGGGAGAAATCGGTGATCGTGCCGGCGAGATACTTGTCCGCGTTCTTCACGAAACCGGAGATAAGGTAGGTGAGCGTGCTTTTTTTGTCGAGCATGAACTTCATCGCGTCGACCCAGTCCTGGGCCTTGACTTCGGCGTAGACTTCGAGGTCGCCGGTAACCCACTTCACGCCTTTGCGAATATTGAAGGTCCACACCGTGCTATCGGTGTTGGAGGAATAGCTTTCAGCGAGGGCTGGCCGCAGAATGCCGTACTTATCGTGTTCGATAAGGCAATCGACAAAATTCACCGTATGCTGGGATGTGGTCTGGCGCTGGCTTTCCAGATAGTTGAAAGTGCGCGGATCACTCACGAATACGTTGACGTAGTCCTTCGATTTTGGGGTAGCGGCGCCCACGGTGCCTGAGAAGAGCACAGCGAGGACGGCTACTGCTAATACGGTTTTTCTCAACATTTCTGCCTCCCGATAGTATCCACTCTCGTGGAAATGAATTTTCCGTCACCGATCGCGAGGATAGATGACGTGGTAATACCAAATCATTCTTATCACTTTATATCAACAAGTCAACACTAGATGCATAAATTAATGTTTGCCCCTCCTAGGCGAGGCTGTACCTTTTCGGTTTTTTAGATAATAGTGGATACTAGTGTGGTAGTTTCGCCGCAGGAATAAATGAAGATACATAGACCGGCCGATACGCCTTGGGCGAAAAAGCGCCCGCTTCCCCTATCGCTGACGCTGACGATCTTTGTCTGCGCCGTCGGATTCCTATCGGCATATTCGAGGAGAACCGCCAGTTTCAGCATCGCTTTCGGCGACGCGCTCATGATTGGGGCCACCGCGATGTTCGGGCTAGCCTGGTTCGGCTATCTCAAAAAAGACGGCGTACGCGTTTTTCCGCCCAAAAAATCGGCTGGCGCCAAAGGGGCCGAATCATGGGCGGACCGCGTGCCTGGTTTGGGCGACCCCCCTTTTCCCCCTCCCCCGGCTCCTGGGCCGGAAGGTCCGGACAGCGAGGCCTACAAGCGCCTCGCCGATGCCGAGGAGCGCTTGAGAAAAAAAATAGTGGGCTTTGACCGGGAAGAGAAGAAAGCGGAGGGAATCCCCACTAAAAATCAGGACTTCACGAAGAGTACGGCCCTATCGGGTTTCTTTCTCCTGATTCTCGCGCTTTGCTTTGAATATTGCATCCCCGCGCTGCTCCGATGAGGGCAGGCCTCAGACCCTCTTTCTCCGCCTGAGGCAAGATGTCAGATACAGGACGAAGGCGAGTGGATAGCCGCCCACCGCCGCGGCGATCGGGATCTGCATCGAAAGATCGTAGTCGAAGATAGGGCCTTTGAGGATAATCCGGGCCCCCACCCTGAGCTGATAGAACAGCATCGTGGCGGAAAACGCCAGTCCCAGGCCTATCGAGATCCAGCCTAGCCACTTCGCCGCCGCGAAAGTGCCGGGACTCTCCGTCGCCAGGGATACCCCCAGGACAAGCCCGCAGGCGAAAGCGATGGCTATGATGGCCGTATCGATGGCGAGGGCCGTCAGAATCAGCCCGTGCATGGCGTCGGCGTCCTCGGCGGGAGCCACCGATTTCTGCACGGCGGTCCAACGGCGCGCCGCGCGCCACGCCCTGTAGTGTTCCGATGTATCGATCGTCGCGAAGATGGCGAGGAAAGCGCAGGCCGAGGCCAAAATGAGAAGGGCCTTTGCGTTGGTATGAAACGGCACTCGATTCTCCATGCCACAACTATACGACGCGGGGGGCAGCGACGCAACGGATGCGCGCTATAGCGGTTCAGCGGATTCCCAGGGCCGCGGCGCAGCGACGACGCGACCCCCTCCCTTATACATCCCTTACGGGTACCGCGCTTCAGCGCACTTCGGCGATCGCCTCATCGCACCTCGGCAATAACCTCGGTGAGCGTCTGCTGGAGCATTTCCAGGGGCGGCTCCTTGATGTAGCCCATGGCCATGAGATCCCTCGTCATGTTCCTGGAGGCGCTGATGTCGGCCATGGCTTTATCGTAGACGTTCTGCCAGGTATCCTCGACCCTGGCCACGCCGTCGGCGATGGCCTGCATGGCGACGTCGGCCGCCTCGCGGGCGAACATTTCGGTATCTTCCATGGTGCGCACGATGTGGTCCGGATCGATGCCCTTCTCCTTGGCGAAATCGGCGAGCGAGTGGGCGCAGCGTATCGCCATGGTATCGGTGATCTTGCGCGCCCTGACCGCCAGGGCCCCCTTCAGGATGCCGGGGAAGCAGATGGAATTGTTGACCTGGTTGGGGAAATCGCCGCGGCCGGTGGCCACGATGAAGGCCCCTTCCTCTTTCGCCGCGTAGGGCCAGATTTCGGGCACGGGATTGGCGCAGCAAAACACGATCGCCTTGGGGGCCATCGACCTGATCCACTCCCGCTTGACCGTATCGGGGCCGGGCGTCGAGAGGGCTATGAGGACGTCGGCGCCCTTTATGGCCTCGGCTTCGGTTTGGACGCAATCGGGGTTCGTGGTCTGGCAGATTTCCCACTTCCTGTAGAGTCGGGAGTCCGCCTCGATATCTTTTCGGTTTTTGTTGAGGGAGCCCTTCGTGTCGAACATGATCATGTTCTCGCCCTTGCCGCCGTCGGTGCGGATGAGGCGGATGATGGTCGTGTTGGACGCGCCGGCGCCGAGGAAGACCATTTTCGCTTCGGAAATCTTCTTTCCCGCCAGGCTGAGGGCGTTGATGAGCCCGGCCAGGGTGACGCTCGCCGTCCCTTGGGCGTCATCGTGCCATACGGGGATATCGCAGGATTCGCGCAGCTCGTCCAACACCTTGTAGCAGTTGGGCTGGCTTATATCCTCGAGATTGACAGCCCCGACGGAGGGCTGGAGCATCTTAACGAATTCTATGATCTTGTCCGGGTCGTGCTTGCCGTCCTTGCCCCGCGAATCGACGCAGAGGGCGATGCAGTCGACGCCGCCCAGGTATTTCATGAGAAAGGCCTTGCCCTCCATGACGCCCAGGCCGCCCGGAGGCGTGCAGTCGCCGTCGCCCAGGACGCGGGTGGAATCGGAAACGACGGCGACGAGATTGCCCCTGTTGGAGAGAGAAAAGGAGGCGTCGTTGTCGTCGCGTATCGTCGTGGATACCTTGGAGACGCCGGGCGTGTACCATACATTGAACCAGTTAAAACCGTAGACGCCGGCCTTGGGCACGGTCTGCATTTTGCCGCCGTAGAAGGTATGCGCCTTTATGGAGAGCTTCTTGAGAAAGAGGGTCTGGGCGCGGGCTTTCTGGTCCTGGGTGAAATCTTCGGGGAAGGCTTTGGAAAGGTTGGAGAGACTCAATTCCAACTTCATTACGGTACCATCCTTGTCATATGGTTTGGAGTATGCGCGCAATGCGCGAGCGCCTTTTATACTACCATAAGGGTACTTGCGTCACAAGGATTTAGAAGGCTTTTGGAAGCGCTATTGGATAATTTTCTACCAAATAAAAAACCGCCTCGGGCTTCGGTCGGGGCGGTTGTCATTGGCGCGTCGCGCCGCGGGCTTTGTCGTCAAAGAATCAGGAAATCCCTGTCAGGGCTTTGATGTACTGCAGGCGCATGTACTCATCGGGCTTGCCCGAATTGTAGGCCGAGAGTTTGCCTCGCATGCTGTCGAGGGAGGAGAAGCCCTGGGTTTCAACGAGGCTTCTCAGGTCGTCGATTATCGCGCCTATCACCTTCCACCCGCTCTTGTAGATGACCGAACAGACCTGGGTGGCGCTCGCCCCCGCGAGGATGAACTTGGCGGCGGTCTGCGCGTCGTGGATGCCCGTCGTTCCCGCCAGCTCGATGCCGGCCCGCTGGAAAAGCAGGGCTATCCAGCGCAGGCTGTCGTGATACTCGTCGGCCGTGGAGAGGGGCTGGGCGCGCACCAGTTTCATCCCTCCGATATCTATGTCGAACCTATAAAAGCGGTTGAAGAGAACGAGGGCGTTCGCCCCCTCCTTGGAGATGTTCTTGGCCAGGTGAGGCAGGCTGGAATAGTGCGATCCGAGCTTCACTTCGATGGGCAGTTTCGTGGAAAGCCGCGCTTCCTTTATCGTGGAAAGCACCCTGTCCTCAATATCCCTGGAACTGAGAGCGGTGGAATGCGGCATGTAGGCGATATTCAACTCGAGAGCGTCGGCGCCGGCTTCCTCGATTCGCTTGGTGAAGGAAGCCCAGGTTCCCGTGCCCACGCAGTTGATGCTGGCGAATATCGGCGTATTTCCCGCTCTTGCCTTCGATTCCTTGATGAGATTGAGATAGGCCTCGGTCCCCTCTTCCCAGGCCGTGCGGCTCACGAACGCCTCGGCTTCCGGATAGGCGTCGAGATCGATGCCTAGTTCCTCGGCGCCGAGTTCCGCGAGTATCTGCTCCTCGAAAAGCGATTTGAGGACGATGGCTCCCGCCCCGGCCTGCGCGGCCTTCTCGACGCCTTCCGGGGTGCCCGTCAGGCCCGACGCGGCTACTATGATGGGATTCGCTAACTTTAGCCCCATGAAATTAGTGGTCAAGTCGATCATATGGCCTCCTTGCATCGTTGGGTTCATCTCTATTATAGCAGTTTTTTGCCCGATCGTGGAGCGAAAGTCGCGCAAATGGCGATTAGCCATAAAAAACGAGGAAGGCCGAGCGACGATCGCCGTCGCTCGGCCTTCCTGAGCGTCGCCATGTATCGAACCTCTCGGAATGGCGTCCAAATAATTATTTCAGGAAATCGCTCAACCTGTCGAACTGGGTGAGAGCCGTCCAGTTCCCGGCATCGTCGCCCGCGATTTTCACGCAGCCGTCGATGGCGGTCGCATAGGTCAGGGCCCCGACCTTCCTGTAGTTTTTGTACACCTGGAGGCTGGCGAAACTATCGTGCATCATGACGGCGAATTTCGGCGACACGGCCTTGACGAAGGATTTGGATGAGGATGTGTCGCTTCCGTGGTGCCCGACCTTTATCACGTCAGCCTTCAGTTCGGAGCCGAATTTCTCGAGAAGCTCGACTTCGCGGGGCGTGTAGACATCGCCCATGAACAGCATCGTGGAGAGGCCGTAAGCAAACTTCATCACCAGCGATTTGTTGTTGATGAACTGGGTGCCGTTCGCAGGGTAGCCCTCGTAGTAGTGGATGTCGGGCTCCGGATTGTAGACCTTCACGTTCACCGATTCGCCTAAAGCGAATTCGGAGCCCTCCTCGAGATAAACGATCTTGATCCCGCGCTTAGCCGCCATGCTCATGAAGCCTCTGTAAATGCCGCTCGTCGGATAGACGACCTTGCTCATATACAGCGTATCCACCGGATACGCCGCCATTATCCGCGCGAGACCCCCGATATGATCGATATGCGGATGGCTCGCCACGATGGCGTCGATTTTCGTCACGCCCATGGCCTTGAGGGCCGCCTCCACCTGGACGGCGCAGTCCGGCGATCCGCCGTCTATGAGCATCACTTTGCCGTCGGGCGTCGTCACGATGCCGCTGTCGCCCGATTTTTCGTCGGTTTCCGCGTCGGCGGCCAGATGCAGCTGGAGGAAACGAACGACGAGCTTTCCCTCGTCTCCGCTCCTGTCGAATAACTGACTGTAGCGGTCGACTTTTGCGGCCTCCCCGACCTGATCCTGGGCAAAGACATCGTAGCCGGCGAAACAGAAGGCGAAGGCGAGGATGAGGGACAGGAGCTTCTTCATTTCGTGGCCGCCTTGGAGAATCCGCTGAGAATATACTTTTGCAGGATCACGAAAAGGATGATGATGGGCACGATGGCCATGACGGCCCCTGCCATTATCTGGTTCTGGTTCATGGTCTCAAGCCCCGCGTAGGAACGCTTGAGTTCATAGACGCCTTGGGCGATCGTCCTGCGCAGCGGCGTCGTCGTCACCATCTTGGGCCAGAAATAGGCGTTCCAGCTGTCGATGAAGGTGATGATGCCCACCGTCATGATCGTCGGTTTGCACATGGGCACGAGAATTTGGAAGATGATGCCCGTCCTGCCCAGTCCCTCGAGCCTCGCCGCCTCCATGAAGCTGTCGTCCACCGCCTTGAAGGTCTGCCGCAGCATGAAAATCATGTAAGCAGAGACGGCGTTGGGGATGATCAAGCCGGCGAAGGTGTTTATCCATTTCAGTTTCGCCACGATGACGTAGATCGGCACGAAGGTGATCTGAATCGGAATCATGAGGGCGCCGAGGACGACGATGAAGAGAGCGTCCCTGCCGGGGAAATGGCCCTTCGCGAAGCCGTAGGCCGCGTAGGCTCCGATGAGGAGCTGAAGGATCATGATGCCAGCGGTCATGACGATCGTGTTGAAGAAATATTTGCCGAAAGGCGCCATCTTGAGGGCGTCGGCATAGTTGTGCCAGTGGAATTCCGCCGGCCAGAGCGAGGGCACGGGCCTCAGCATCTCTTCGCTGCTCTTGAGCGAGGAGATGATCATCCAATAGATGGGGAAAATGACGACGAGCGTGAAGGCGATAGCCAGGAGGTACTGGAATATCGTCGCGACCGTTTTCATTCGCAGCGCTTTCCTGTTGGTCGATGTTTTCATGTTTGACATTTCGGCGATCCCCTCAGGACTCATAGTGGACATTCTTGTCCGAAAGCTTCATGGTCGCCATCGTGAAGACGAGGAGGACGACGAAGAAGACGCAGGCTACGACGGCCGCCCTGTCCACCCTGAACTCGACGAAAGCCAGCTCGTAAATCCAGTAGACCATAACGTTCGTGCTCTCATAGGGTCCGCCGTTCGTCATGACGTCGATCGACTGGAAGACTTTCATCGAAGCGATGAAGGTGGTGACGAAGAGGAAAAGCGTCGTCGGCGAGAGCAGGGGGAGCGTGATGTACTTGAAGCGCTGGAGGCCATTGGCTCCGTCGAGCTTGGCCGCCTCATAGTACTCGGGCGAAATGCCTTTCATCGCGGAAAGGTAAATCATCATGCCATAGCCCACGACTCTCCAGCCCGTCAGTATCAGGACAGAGGCTAGCGCCGTCTTTTCGGAATTGAGCCAGGTGACGCTGGCCATCCCGAAAAGATTGAGGACGTAGTTCAGGATGCCGTATTGGTCGCTCAATATCCACATGAAAACGATGGCCGAGGTCGAGACGCCGATGTATTTGGGCATGAAGACGATGGAACGCATCGCTGAGAAGGGTTTGCTTTCCCTGTTGAACAGGGCGGCGAGCAGGATGCCTCCCACAAGGGTGATCGCGATTTCCCAGAAGGTATAGGTGAAGGTGATTCTTAGTGAAGCGAGCCATTTTTCCAGGCCAGAGCCAGCGAACAGCCAGGTATAGTTCTTGAGCCCGACGTATTTGTAGTTGTCCTTGATGAGGTTCCAGTTCGTGAAACCGATTCTGAACAGCTCGACGATGGGGTAGTAGACGAAGGCGATGAAAAACCCCAATGCCGGTACGACGCAGAGAAAATCCCTGGTCTTCTCCCGCCTTCTGTAATGTGGCGCTCGTGTCCGCGCCCCGGGTACTCTTGTCGCCTGTTTCGCCATTTCGCTCACTCCCCGCTTAAATTGTGGCCGACAGGCTCCTGGGAGCCCATCGGTCGCTATGAGTATGGTCTTCAGGGACGGACTTGGCAGAGCCTGAACGGCCGCCGGGTCCGCCCCTATTCTACGCCGCGCCGGCTTTAGTCCTGCAGCGCCTCGTCGATGAGCTTCGAAGCCTTCTGCATCGCTGAAGCGACGTCGCCGCCTTCGATTATAACTTTCGCCAACTCCTGCATCCAGACCTTGGAGAGAGCCGAGTAGGCGGGGTGCTGGATTCGGGGATTGATGTGGTCGAGGTTGTCGAACACCGCCTTGAAAGCCGGTTTCTCGGCGAGGAAAGCCTTGCCTTCGGCCGTCTGCGTCACCGAGTTTCGGGTAGGCATGTAGCCGGTCTTATCGGCCCATAGCATGTTGACTTCCTTGCCGGTGAGGTAGGAGAGCAGTTTCCATCCGGCGTTCTTCACATCCTGCTTATTTTTCGAGGGGATGAGGAGGACACAGCCGCCGATTTCGGATTCGCGGGTCTGGTTTCCGGGGAGATAGTGCATCCCGACCTTGAACTTGGTGTTGGTGACGTACATGTTGTAAAGCGAGGTTGTGTGGATGACGGAGAAGGCTTTGCCGTCGATGAAGTTCTGACGCATGATTCCCGAGGCGTCCTTCCCGTATGCCCAGTAGGTCTGTTTCGCGTCGCACCATTTCTTGAGCTGCTTCGCGATGTCGACGGCTTTGGCGCTGGCGAGATCGGTGGTTTCGTTGTCGCTGTTGACGATGTTGACGCCCGCGTTGAGATAGAAAGGCTCGAAATACCACTGGTCCCAGCCGGGGATCACCGTCGCGTAGCGCTGGGTGACGCCGTTGGAAACCTTGGACGCTTTCTTCATGAACTCGTCCATGTCCGCCCAGGTCTCGGGGAGCTTGATCTTCTCGGCGTCGGCCATGTCCTTGTTGTAGAACATGATCTGCGTGGAAATGAGGAAAGGAAGCGAAACTTGCTTGCCCTTGAAGCTCGACGCCACGCGCAAGCCCGCGCCGAAATCCTTGATGTCGAAGCCGGTGGCCTGGATGTATGGATCGAGGATCTCGCACATGCCGGAATCGCCATACTGGGCGATGTAGGGAGTGTTGGCCACCGTGACGGCGGGAAGGGTCGTTCCGGCCGCCTGGGCCGCTATGAGTTTCTCGTTGAGGTCGGCGTAGCTGCCCTGATAAATCGCTTCCACATCGATCATGGGATTCTGTTTCTCGAAATCGGCGACGACTTTATCGATGAGGGGCGCGTATTGGGCTTCCATGGCGTGCCACCACTGGATCTTGATCGGCGCCTTGACCGCGTATTTGTCGGCGTCGGCCGCTCCGACGCTCAGCGTGATCGCCATCATCATGGAAAGGGCGACGACAGCACAGCACAATCTCTTCATTCTGTCCTCCTTGGCTCGTTTCCGAGCTGCTAAATATCGATTCCGCCGTTTCGGATGACCCGACGGCATAGATCCCTGATCAAACCTCTCGGACGGAGGAAGCCGCGGGAAAAAGCGACTCCAGAAAGGCCTTGCCTTCCGCCAGCCTGCCGAGATCGGTGCCTATGTTGTACTCGAGCACCAGATTCAGATTTCTCCCGGTCTTCGCGGCCGCGGCGAAGACGCTCTTCCAATCGATGGTCCCCTCGCCTACCGGAGCGTGTTTGTCCTTTTTCCCGTCGTTGTCATGGATATGCAGCGCGTAAAGCCTCGGTCCCAAGGCGGGAAGAAGCGACTCAATCCGCCAACCGTTTATCCAGGCATGGCCCAGATCGACGAGGTAGCCAATATCACCCGGGAAATCATCGAGAAAATCGATGAACTGCCTTTCGGTGAAGAGGGATGTGGCGTTGGAGCCGATATTTTCGACGAGGAGGAGCTGGCCATAGTCCTTGTTGAATTCATGGAGGGCGAGCAGGTCTTCCCTCACGCGGCGGCGGGCCGTCTCTTTGGAAAAATGGGCGTCAGCGCACCATCCGGTGTGGAGAACGACATGGCCAGCGTTCAGCATCGAAGCGAAGGCGATAGTCTGCTTGTAGGATTCGAGCGCCGCGGCGCGGAGAAGCGAGTTTTCGCAGGTTAGGTTGACATCCCATACGGGAACGTGGACGGAATATGTCGCTTTCTTCGTCTTGAGCATGGAAGAGAGCTCCTCCATGCGCAGATGGAAGTCATTCCATCCGGCCCCGTCGAGCATGAGTTCGATGTGCTCGGCGCCGTTCTCGATAAGTGAATCGACGTTATCTTCGACCCCGCCACCGATGAGACAAAGCTCGGAATAGAAAATTCGCATCAGCGCCACTCCGCAAGTATCGTTTTTGGCACGATCTTATTCCAGACAATCCCAGTCATAGTAAAACCGTGTCG
>DATMZF010000054.1:0-145314 GCA_035560555.1 Rectinemataceae bacterium | reverse complement strand
ATTCTAAATATATGCATAATATGCTTTCCATGATGTTCGGACCCGATAATTCTTCCTTTCTTCCTCAATCCCGCCCCGAAACCCGCTTCGAGGCCCGTCTCCGTCGTCGCTAAGCTTTCATTTCGACGCCCTTGGCGCGGGAGAGACAGTCTCCCCAGGGAAAGCGTCGCCATCAACGGTTCGCCCGAAAGACAGGGCGTCCTGCCGAAAAATCACCAGAAAATGTATTGTAAGGAGTAAGCCATGAAAAAGAAAATCGTACTCGCATACTCGGGCGGCCTCGACACCACCGTCATCGTTCCCTGGCTCAAGGAAAATTATGACTGCGACGTGGTCGCGGCATGCGGGGATGTCGGCCAGGAGGCCGACTGGGCCGCCATGGAAAAGCGCGCCCTCGCCTCAGGCGCGATCAAGTTCATCAAGGTGGACCAGAAAGACGAATTCGTGAAGGATTACCTCTGGGCTCTCGTGAAGTCGGGAAGCCCCTACGAGAAGAAATATCTGCTTGGAACCTCGGCGGCGCGGCCTCTCCTCGCCAAGGGTCTGGCGCAGGTCGCCATAGCCGAGAAAGCCGACGCGATAGCCCACGGCTGCACGGGCAAGGGCAACGACCAGGTCCGCTTCGAGCTGGGCATCAAGGCCTTCGCCCCCGAGATGGAAGTGATAGCTCCCTGGAGAATCTGGGACATCCAGAGCAGGGAAGAGGAGATCGAATACCTCGAGAAGAGAAACATCCCCGTGCCCATGAAGAAGTCCGACTCCTATTCCCGCGACGACAATGTCTGGCACATCAGTCACGAGGGCCTCGATCTCGAGAATCCGGCCAACGAGCCCAAGTTCGAAGGCATGCTCAAAATGTGCGTTCCCCCAGAACAGGCGCCCGACAAGGCCGAATACCTGACCATCGGCTTCGAGAAGGGCGTGCCCGTCTCGGTGAACGGCGAGAAGCTCGATCCCCTCTCCATCGTCAAGAAACTCAACGTCATCGGCGGCAAGAACGGCGTGGGCGTCATCGATATGGTGGAAAACCGCGTGGTGGGCATGAAGTCCCGCGGCGTCTACGAGACGCCGGGCGGCACCATCATCATGGAAGCCCACGACAAGCTCGAACAGCTCTGCCTCGACAGAAAGACGCTCTCCTTCAAGCTCACCGTGGCGCAGCGCTTCGCCGAGATCCTCTACGAAGGCGAGTGGTTCTCCCCGCTCTGCGCGGCCCTCAACGCCTTCATCGATTCGACCCAGGAAGTGGTGACGGGCAGCGTGACCGTAAAGCTCTACAAGGGCTCCATACTCTCGGCCGGCGCGACCTCGCCCTATTCGCTCTACGACGCGAGCCTCGCCAGCTTCACGACGGGACCGCTCTTCTCCCACAAGGATTCCAGCGGCTTCATCAACCTCTTCGGCCTGCCCACCAAGGTGAGGGCGCGGCTCAACGCGCGCATCGCCGCCCATGGCACGGCCGCCAGCCCCGATGTGGTGAAACCGGGCTGTTCGGGCTATACCGCTCCGGCGGGCGACTGATTACTTTCAGGTGGCGCGTCGGAGGATGAAAGATTTGGCGTGCAAGAGATCTTCCTCCAGACACCGCGTGGTTCCACGCAGATCTCTGGCCGAGAAGAGGGACAGAAGTTTCCTGTGTTTCTCAACCTCGTTGGGCAGATCGTCGCTGCTTTTATCGATGGCCACGATCAGAACCTGAAGATCCTGCATGAGCGCTCTTTCGAGGCCGGCGAGCCTGTCGCTGCCAGTTATGGCCACCATCGCGACATGGAAATCCACATGCGCCTTCGCCGCCGAGGAATCGTTGCCCGAAAGAGCGGCGGCGGCGTAGGCGTCCATGGCCGCCGAAAGTACATCCAAGGCTTGCTGGGGACAGGAGAGCGACGCGCGGGCGGCTTCCATTTCAAGCACCGTTCTGGCGCGGAAAATATCCTCGACCTCGGCGACGCTCAGGCTTCGCACCGTGACGCCCTTGTTGGGCATATGGACGGTGAGACCGTCGGTGCTTAAAATGCGCAGGGCTTCGCGGACAGTGTTGCGCGAAACGCCGAGCCGTTGAGAGAGGACCTGTTCGCCCAGACGGTCGCCGGGGTTGAGATCTCCGTCGAAGATCGCCTGCCTTAGCGCGTCGGCCACACGATCCACTCTCGTGGAAAGATCGACATCGATAGCCTTGAGGTTCACGGAAGCCTCCTCTCCCCATTATATATCCTCACGCCTTGCGAAAACACCGCGCGGACGAGCGGCGCGCCGATTCTCACGCCGATTTCGTCCGGATGGGCGCATTCGAGGATAGTGAGGTCGCCGCGTTTGCCGATGTCCAGCGATCCTCGATCATGAGCGCGGTCCAGCACATAGGCGGCGTTCAGGGTAGCGCCGACGAGGGCTTCGGCCGGGCTCATGCGGAACCAGGAGCAGGCGATGGAGGCGCTGAGGAGGAGGGAAGTGGCCTGAAATGAGGAGCAGTAGTCGGTGGCGATGGCGACAGGCACTCCCGTCTCTATGAAAAGACGGGCAGGAGCCTTCTTTTCATCCAGGTAGAATTGTTCGGCCAGGGGAAGGAGAACGGCGATGGTTTCAGTCGGGCCGATCCGGCGTATCTCCGATTCGGGCGTGTAGGTGAGGTGATCGGCCGCGATGGCTCCCCCTTCGACGGCGGCGCGCCAGCCGAAGGAATGGGAGGAGGCGTCCGCGTGGACGCGCGCGCGCATGCCTAGCTTTTTGGATTCAGCGAGAAGGGTCGCCGCGGCGGGCGCTTCGAAATCCCCTATTTCGCAACTGAGGTCCTGGAATTCGGCTATTCCCTGGGCGATGACAGCCGGAAGCATATCGGTGGCGACGAGGCGCGCGTATTCCTCCGCCGACAAGCCGTCCTGGGGCGCGATGTGGGCGCCTAGGAAGGTGTAGACGAGATCGAGGGGCGTGCGGCGCGAGGCCGAGCGGAGGACCCGCAGAAGCCGCAGTTCCTGTTCTGTCGTCAGGCCATATCCCGATTTGACTTCCAGCGTCGCGACGCCGCCCGAGAGAATGGAATCGAAGGCTAGTAACGCGTTCTCCTCGAGGGCGGCGTCCGGAGCCGCCCTCGTCGCGAGGACGGATGCCCAGATGCCGCCGCCTTCGGCCCTGATCTGGGCCGATGTGGCGCCGTGAAGCTTGCGCACGTATTCCCAATGCCGGTTTCCCGCGAAGACAGGGTGGCAGTGGCTCTCCACGAAGGCCGGCAGGACGGACATCCCCGAAGCGTCGAAGGTGGGCGCGTCGGCGCCGGCCTCGCGGAGCACATCCCTGGTGGAACCGACGGCGACGATGCGCCCCGCCCTGATGGCGACGGCGCCGTCGGGGATTAGGTCGAGCTCCCCCTGGCCATCGCCCCTTCGTGGGGTTCCGCCATCCCTTACGCGAGCGAGCTGCGAGGCGTTGATCACATTCAAATCCGCGGGCATTAATCCTCCAAAAAAGCGAGAGGGGAATAAAGTTCGAAAAGGAACCTGGCGGTCAGCGTCGAGGCGCAGAGAACGGGTAGGCCCGAGGCGGAGGCAGCCAAAAGGCGCTGTTCTTCGGTAAAGGCCATGTCGTCGAGGAATATGAGATCGGCCCCCTCGGATCGGAGACGGCCGCTCGCTTCGCCCAACGCTTGTAATGGCTCGTAGGGCGAGGCCGCCGCGCAGACGACCTTGGCCGCGAAGGGGTCCCATTGGGCGGGGGCGGCGTCCATATCCGAAGCGGGACCGACGATGCCCAGAACCGAGTTCGACGCGAGGCTTCCCACGATGGAGCGGAGCGCTCGCGCCGGCTGTATCAGGCCGGGGCAGAGAGATACAAGATCGGGAAACTCCCCCGAACAGAGGAGAAGGATTCGGGCGCAAGAGCTCTCAAGCCGTCCGAAAGCTTCCCCGAGTCGAGGAAGGAGCCTCGCCTTGGCGACGAGGATCGAAGCGCCGGATGAGAGGCGGGTCTCGATGCCTCTCTCGCCTTCCCGCGGCGCTAAATCCTCGAGCTCTTCGGGCGAGATCGCGTCAAGACCGCCAGCCTCGACGACGCCGATCGAATCGCCCAGGATGGCGCGAAGCGTGGGAACGACATCATTTCTCGGCGATTGGCCCAAGGTGAGGACGCCGAGCGTCGAGTTTTTCGCGTGCCGCTGGTTGCTCATGGCAACGACTTCCTTATGAAAGAGAACCCGGATAGGCCAGGCTCCCTTTCGCAACTAGTCATTTCTGGAATAGTTATTTCTTGCCGTTGATGAGGGGCTCGGAAAGGGCGCCAGGCAGGAGTTCCCATTTAGCCAAAAGGGCTTTGTAGGTTCCATCGGCGAAGAGCTGCCGCACGGCCGCGAAGACAGCGTCGCGGAGGCTGACGTTGTCTTTCTTGAAGCAGATGCCGTAGGGATCCACGTTGAGCAGGGGACCAAAGGCCACGAACATGCCCGGATTCTGTTTCGCCAGCCATCCGAGGACCTCGGGACTGATGGCCGAAGCCTGGGCTCTGCCCTGGATCATCTGGAGGCGTGCCGTCGCCTCGGAGTCCACGGCGAGAATCTTGATACCGGGCTTGCCCTTGGCCTCGAGGTTTTCCTTGCTCCACTTTTCCATCGTCGTCAGATAGTCGGTGGAGGCGGAAACGGCGAGAGTCTTGCCGCTCAGGGATTCCAGGCTCGTGACCGTGGAAGCGTAGGTCTTGGTGGTGTAGGCCTGGGTTCCGGAATTGAAGTAATCGATGAAGTCGAGAGTCTTCTGGCGCGTGGCGGTGTCGGAAATTCCGGAGATGACCATGTCGACCCTGGCGGTGATGACCGAGTTGACGAGCTGGTCGAACTTCTGGTCATCGTAGACGATCTTGACGCCAAGCGCCTTACCGATGGCGTTGGCGAAGTCCACGTCGAAGCCTATGAGCTCATCTTTGCCTGGCTCCTTATATTCCATCGGCGGGAATATCCCGTTGATGCCGACGACGATCTGCCCTTTCGCCTTGATGGTTGCGGGAAGGCTCGCGGACAGGTCGGCCGCGACTGCCGGCATCGCGATGACAACAGTCAGCGCCAGCGCGATCGCGACGATGGCGCTTCGAACATTCATGATCCTCTTCATAATCTTCTCCTTTTATCGGGCTCTGCCCGATGAATCCCAAAACGAAATGGAATGCCGCCGCATCCCTATACTTTGGAGAGGAATGCCTTTGTTCGGGCGTTCCGCGGATGGTTGAGGACTTCCCGCGGAGGCCCCGACTCGACGACCACGCCTCCGTCCATGAAAACCACGTTGCTCGCCACGGCTCTCGCGAAGTCCATCTCGTGGGTGACGACGATCATCGTCATGCCGGATTTTGCGAGATCCTTCATGACGGCCAGCACATCGCCCACAAGTTCGGGGTCGAGGGCGCTTGTGGGTTCGTCGAAGAGCATCAGGGTAGGTTCCATCGCGAGCGCGCGGGCTATGGCCACGCGCTGCTGCTGTCCCCCCGACATCTGCCGAGGGTAGGCGGCTTCCTTTTCGGCGAGCCCTACCTGCGCGAGGAGGGCCCGCGCCCGGGCGACCGCCTTTTCCCTGGGCTCGCGCTTGACGAGCATCGGTCCTTCGATGAGGTTTTCCAAGGCAGTCATATGGGGGAAGAGGTTGAAGTGCTGGAATACCATGCCCATTTTCGCCCGAGCCCCACAGATTTCCTTGTCCTTGAGTTCGTAAATCCTGCCGTTGCGCAGGCGTCCGCCGACTAATTCCCCGTCCACGTAAATCATGCCACGATCGGTTTTTTCAAGATGGTTGATGCAGCGGAGGAATGTGCTTTTCCCGGCACCGGAAGGGCCGAGGAGGCAAGTGACGTCGCCTTGTGCGACTTCCAGATTGATGCCTTTCAGTATCTGGTTTCGGCCGTAGGCCTTGTGGACGTTGATGGCTCGGAGAACAGGTTCGTCGTGGGCTCTCATCGGCGTCCTCCTTCATTTCCACCCCTTCTCTTGAGGATATTGGAGGCGATTTTCTGAAGCAGGGTAGGGGGCGGCTCATGGCTCTGTCCCTTGGAAAAGAAGCGTTCCACATAGAATTGGGCGGTGGAGAGCAAGGTTACCACGATGAGATACCAGGCCGCGGCCACGAAGAGAAGCTCCATTACTTTGGCGTTGACGAAGTAAATGAGCTGGGCGCGGTGGAGCATCTCGGCGTAGGCGATGGCGCTGGCCATCGAGGATGTCTTGAGCAGGCCGATGAACTCGTTGCCGATGGACGGGATGATAACGCGCATGGCCTGGGGCAGGACAATTCGTCTCATGGCCAAGAGGCGGGTCATTCCCAAGGCCGAAGCCGCGTCCAGCTGCCCCTTGTCGACCGACATGATGCCGCCGCGAACGATTTCCGTCATGTAGGCGCCCTCGTTGATGCCCAGGCCCAGGAGGGCGGCGAGGAAGGGCGTCATGACGTCGACCATGCGTCCGCTCCAGAACCCGAGATTCACCGTCGGAAAGACCAGCGCCAAGTTGAACCAGATGAGGAGTTGGAGATAGACTGGAGTTCCACGGAAAAACCAGATGTACAGCGTCGATACGGCGTTTGTCACGGGATTCTTCGAGAGTCGCATCACGGCGAAGACAATGCCGAGGATGAGGCCGATGAGAAGAGACAGGAAGGTTATGATGAGGGTGCTTCCCAGTCCCTTTAGGAGAACCGGCGTCATGAAGAACTCGGCGAAGACGGGCCAGTCGATCTGGCCTCGCGCGAAGGCGCGCAGGAGGAGGAAAAGGAGTACGGCGACGATAGTGCCTGAGGCCCAGCGTCCATAATGCCGCAGGGGAATCACTCTGTCGGAACTGTCATCCATGGTATGGTTGCCTCTCATGGTAAATTATTTTGTTCAAATGTCCTCTTGTCCTACAATTATAGTAGTATGTATAATTATGTCAAGTCGGAAAGAAAAATGAATAAATACAGAAGGAGTCGATATGGCTAAACTGTGGCAGGCCGCCGCGGGCGGCGTGGGGCTCCACCCCGATGTGGAAGCCTTTCTCTCTTCGCTTTCGGTCGATACGAGGCTCCTGGGCGAGGACATCGAGTGCTCGATAGCCCACGCGGCGATGCTGGGGCGGCAGGGCATTCTTGCGCCCGAGGAGTCGGCGTCGATATGCGCGGCGCTCGAGCTTATGCTGGCAGAGGCGGGGGCGGGGAAGCTCGTCATCGATCCGGAGAGCGAGGACATTCACTCCTTCATCGAGGCCGAGCTGACGAAGAGGCTCGGCGAGGCGGGGAAGGCCGTCCATGCCGGGAGAAGCCGGAACGACCAGGTGGCCGTCGCCTTCAGGCTGCACATTCTGCGGGCTTTCGACGCGACGGAAGGGGCGGCCCTGGGCGCGCTGCGGGCTTTGCTCGGCCTGGCCGCGAACCATAGGGAGACGATCATGCCGGGGTATACGCACCTGCAGCGCGCCCAGCCGGTGACGCTCGCGCACCATCTGCTTGCCTGGTGCGCGGCCCTCGAGCGCGACTGCGGCAGGTTGCGGGACGGACGCGCGCGGGCGGACGAATGCCCGCTGGGCTCAGGCGCCCTCGCGGGATCGGGCCTGCCCACCGACAGGGAATTCACGGCCGCCGCTCTGGGATTCGCGCGTCCGTCCCGCAACACCATGGACGCCGTCGCCGATAGGGACGCATGTCTGGACTACGGGGCGGCCTGCTCCAGCATAATGGTCCACCTCTCGCGCGCCTGCGAGGACATCGCCCTCTGGGTATCCACCGAATATTCATTCATGAGCCTGAGCGACGCCGCGAGCACCGGCTCGAGCATCATGCCCCAGAAGAGGAATCCCGATCCCGCGGAGCTTATTCGAGGAAAGACCGCGAGGGTCTTCGGCGCCCTCCAGGCCCTCCTCGTCATGCAGAAAGGCCTGCCATACGCCTACAACCGCGATCTTCAGGAGGACAAGGAAATGTTCTTCGACATCGAGGACACCGCGATCGGGGCCCTGCGCGCCTTTGCCGTCCTCGTTTCCTCGCTCCAGCCCGATGCCGAAAAGATGCGGAAAGCGGTGGACGAGGGCTTTCTCGAGGCTACCGACATCGCCGAATACCTCGTGTTGGAAGGCCTGCCTTTCAGGACCGCGTACCAGGCGGCCAAAGCCCTCGTGAAACTCAGTCTCTCCTCAGGCAAGCGTTTCTCCTCGCTGTCCCTAGAGGAGATCCAGGCCAGCCATGAGGCTTTCGCCAAACCCGGCTTCGATCGGAAAGCCTTTATCGACTATCTCGAGCCCGCATCCTGCGTGGCGAGGCGGAGACAGACCGGCGGCCCCGCGCCCGAACGCACCGGCGAGGAGGTCCAGCGACTGTCGGCCCTTGTCGCCGCGAGACAGGCCGCTTTATCCGCCCAATCGGCCGCTAGGACAGCCGCCCGGAGCGCCGAGCTTTGAAGCCGGCCGAGGCGGCGGCGCCAGATGAGCCCAATACGCTTTTCGGAAGTGTCGCGCCTGCAGCGCTCGCGGGGACTGCCGCGCTCGTCGCGCCCGCGGGGACTGCCGCGTCCGCTGCCCCCGCCACGTCCGTCGCGCCCTCGGCGCCGCCCTGCATCCTCCTTGCCGCGGGCGCGAGCTCGCGGATGGGCCGGCCCAAGCTCCTGCTGCCTCTGGACGGCGAGCTCGTCGTTCGGAGGACGGCCAGAATCGCCCTCGCGCATTGCCGGCCGCTCATCGTCGTCACCGGGTTTGGGCGCGAGAACATCGAGGCGGCGCTATCCTGTCTCGACGATATCATCTTCGTCTTCAATCCGGACTGGAGAGCGGGCATGGTGACCTCTGTCCTCGCCGGCATCGAAGCTCTTCCGGCAGATTGTCCCGGTTTCTTCCTACACCACGCCGACATGCCCTTTGTCGACGTAGAGGTTTTCGCGGTCCTGAGCCGCGCCGCGTCGCGGCAGATCGCCGCAGCTGGATATACCGGAACCCCGTCGGAGCGGCCCGCCACCTCCCTGGAGCATTCTTCCACTACACTGGGGCGCCCCGAAGCCCCGTCAGAGTATCCTACCGCCGACGCGGGGCACCCCGGAACCCCCATCGCTCTCGTCGCGGGACGAAACGGGAAGGCGGGCCATCCCGTCTATTTCCCCGCTTCCTATATTCCCGCCATCCAGGCCCAGAGGACGGGTGAAAGACTCAAGGACGTCCTCGCGGCCTTGGGTTCCCTCATCGTCGAAACCGGATGCGACGGCGTCCTGGAGGACATGGACAGCCCCGAGGAATACGCCGCCCTGGCCGCGAAATACGGCCTGAGCCCGGAAGCGGACGCCATTCCAGCCGCAAACGCTAATCCGGAGCCGCTCTCCGGCCCCGGGGATGTGGCCATGGCCAAAACATGAGGCTATAATGGCGGCCATGGCGCGGCAGGGCGAAAAAAGCGGCGAAAAGACCAATGTTATCCGGCTTCTCGAAGCCGCGAACCTTCCTTTCGAAATCCTTCATTATGAAGTGGACGAAGACCTCTCGGCGACCCACGCGGCGGAAAAGCTCGGGCTCGATCCGGACCAGGTTTTCAAGACGATCGTCCTGTCGGGCGAGCGGTTGGGCCATTTCGTCTGCGTCATCCCCGGATCCTGCGAGATAGACCTGAAAAAAGCCGCCAAAGCCCTGGGTGACAAGAGCTGTTCCCTTCTTCCCCTCAAGGAGCTGGAACCCCTCACGGGCTATGTGAGGGGAGGCTGTTCGCCCATCGGCATGAAGAAGCGCTTTCCCACCTTCCTCGACGAGACGGCCTTTCTCTTCGACAAGATTTCCGTGAGCGCCGGCAAAAGAGGCATGCAGGCGCTGATCAGCCCCCGGCTCCTGCTCGACATCGCGGGAGCCGCCACCGCCGATCTCATCGCCTGATCCGCCGCCAGGGAATCCCCGCCGCGCCGTCTCGGCCATCTCGTCGTTCTGGATAAATATGCAAAAAAATTACATAAATACGTAAAAAATGCGTGTCCCCCCTTGATGCGATCCCTTCATCCCCGCTATTTTAAACCGACACCGCCGCAGCTGCCTAAGAACCTTCCAAAGGTTTACCCCGCGCACGGTATCCCAAGCATGGCGGTGTCGTACCGCCGCTGTTTTCGGAAGCCAGAAAGGAAAGCCGGCGGAAGGAGACAGTCATGCATTCCCGGAAAAAATCCGCTCTCCTCGTCCTCGAAGACGGCACCGAGTTCGCCGGAACGGCCTTTGGGGCCACAGGTTCCCTGCGTGGCGAAGTCGTTTTTTCCACAGGCATGGTCGGCTATCCGCAGTCCCTCACCGATCCCTCCTATAAAGGACAGATTCTCACCCTGACCTATCCGCTCGTCGGCAACTACGGCGTTCCCGCTAGCTCGCTGGATCGCCACGGCATTCCGCGCGAGTTCGAATCGGAGAAAATACAAGTATCGGGGCTCGTCGTCGCCGAGCTCTGCGAAGAGCCGAGCCATTTCGGCTCAAGGCGGACGCTCTCAGCCTGGATGGAGAGCGAGGGCATCCCCGGGATCTCCGGCATCGATACGCGAGCCCTCACCCAACTTCTGCGGGAAGAGGGTGTCATGAAGGGGCGCATCGTCGTGGACGGAAAGGAACCCGAGGCATCCAACGGTAGGGAGGACGAGAGCCCCGTCGCCGAGGTGTCCTGCGCCGAGGCGCGGACCTACAAGGGCGAAGCCGGGGGGCCGACGATAGCCGTCGTGGACTGCGGCGTGAAGGCCAACATCCTGAGGATCATCCTCGACGCCGGGGCGACGGTCGTGCGCGTTCCCTGGGACAGCGATTTCCGCAAGATCGCCTGCGACGGCATATTCCTCTCCAACGGTCCCGGCGACCCCAAGGCATGCACGAAGACCATAGCCTCGGTGCGGCGGGCCCTCGCCGACGAAAAGCCCATCTTCGGCATCTGTCTCGGCAACCAGATCCTCGCCCTCGCGGCCGGCGCCGACACCTACAAGCTGCCTTACGGCCACAGGGGACAGAACCAGCCTGCCCTGGAGGTCGGCACGCGCCGCTGCTACATGACGAGCCAGAACCACGGCTACGCGGTGCGGGCGGACAGCCTGCCCCACGGCTGGGAACCCTGGTTCGTCAACGTCAACGACGGGACGATCGAGGGCATTCGCTCGACGCGAAAGCCCTTCCGCGCCGTGCAGTTCCACCCCGAAGGCTGCCCGGGACCGAGGGACACCCAGTTCCTTCTCGAACAGTTCATCGCCGACGCGAAGCTCTATGGAGAAAGCCATGAAAAAGCCTGAAAAAGTCCTCGTCCTCGGATCCGGCGGCCTCAAGATAGGGCAGGCCGGGGAGTTCGACTATTCCGGTTCGCAGGCACTCAAGGCCCTGCGCGAGGAAGGTATCTCCACCGTCCTCATCAATCCGAACATCGCCACCATTCAGACGAGCGAGGGCATGGCCGACGCCACCTACTTCCTCCCCGTGACGCCCGAGTTCGTGAAGAAGGTCATCGAGAAGGAAAGGCCCGACGGCATTCTTCTTTCCTTCGGCGGCCAGACCGCCCTGAACTGCGGCATCGCCCTCCACGACGAGGGCATCCTCTACAAGTACGGCGTGGACGTCCTCGGGACGCCGGTCGAGGCGATCCGCCTCACCGAGGACAGGGATCTCTTCGCCCGCAGGCTCCACGAGATAGGCGCGGGAACGCCTCGCAGCTCGGCAGCTCTTTCCATAGAAGAAGCGATGGCCGCCGCCGCCGAGATCGGCTATCCCGTGATGGTGCGCGCCGCCTTCGCCCTGGGAGGGGCCGGCTCCGGCATCTGCAGGAACGAAAAGCAGCTAACGGCGCGCTGCGAGAAGGCTTTCTCCCTCTCGCCGCAGGTTCTCGTCGAGGAATGGCTCGGCGGCTGGAAGGAAGTGGAGTACGAGGTCGTGCGTGACAAGTACGACAACTGCGTCACCGTCTGCAACATGGAGAATTTCGATCCCCTCGGCATACACACGGGCGAGAGCATCGTCGTCGCGCCCTCCCAGACCCTGACCGACCGCGAATACCACCTTCTCCGCGCCGTGGCCCTCAAGGTCATTCGCTCCATAGGCATCGTGGGCGAGTGCAACATCCAGTACGCCCTCGATCCTAAATCGGAGGAGTACAGGATCATCGAGGTCAACGCAAGGCTCTCACGCAGTTCGGCCCTCGCCTCCAAGGCGACAGGCTATCCGCTCGCCTATGTGGCCGCGAAGCTCGCCCTCGGGGCCTCCCTCACCGAGATAAGCAACAAGATCACCAAGGCTACCATGTCCTGTTTCGAGCCCGCGCTGGATTACTGCGTGGTCAAGATTCCACGCTGGGACCTCACGAAATTCAAGGAGGTGGACACGCACCTCGGCAGCGAGATGAAGTCGGTGGGCGAGGTCATGTCGATAGGCCGCAGCTTCGAGGAAGCCCTCCAGAAAGCCGTGCGCATGACGGGCACGGGCGCCATGGGGCTCTCCGATGACCCGGCGCTGATGGGAAGGGAATTCACTTCCACCAAGGAAGCCCTCAGGCAGCCGACGGACAGGCGTCTCTTCGCCGTCTACCGCGCCCTCAGCGAAGGCTGGACGATCGACGCCATCCACAAGGAGACGAAGATCGACCGCTGGTTCCTGGAGCGCATCGCCTCCGTGCATCGCGTGGAGAAGGAACTGCGCGCGGCGGCGGAAAAGTGCCGTCCCGGCAAGTTCCCGCCTGCGGAGCTCATACTCGAGGCCAAGCGGAAGGGTTTTTCCGACGAGGCCCTGGCGCGGATGCTGAACGTCAAGGAAGGCGACTTCCGCGCCTTCCGCGAAGGTAAGGGCATCGTGCCCGTCGTCAAGCAGATCGACACCCTGGCCGCCGAATACCCCGCCGAGACGAACTATCTCTACATCACCTACTCAGGCCTGAAGAACGACGTGACTCCTCTGGGGACGGGTGTCATGGTGCCAGGCTCGGGTCCCTACCGCATCGGATCGAGCGTCGAGTTCGACTGGTGCTGCGTCAACGCCATCCAGACGGCGAGGAACGTGGGCAGGAAAACCATCATGGTCAACTGCAACCCCGAAACCGTGAGCACCGACTATGACGCCTGCGACAGGCTTTATTTCGAGGAACTGAGTCTGGAACGCGTTCTCGATATCTACGAATTCGAGCGCCCCGAAGGGATGATCCTCTCCATGGGCGGCCAGATCCCGAACAACCTCGCCCTGAAGCTCTACGACGCGGGCGCCGTCATCCTGGGCACCTCGCCCGCGAACATCGACAGGGCCGAGGACCGGAACAAGTTTTCCGCCCTCCTCGACACCCTCGACGTGGACCAGCCCGAATGGAAGGACCTGACGACGGTGGCCGAAGCCCTTATCTTCGCCGAGAAGGTGGGCTACCCCGTCCTGGTCCGGCCCAGCTACGTGCTCTCTGGCGCCGCCATGAACGTGGCATGGGACAAGGACAGTCTGACGAAGTTCCTGGGCATGGCGGCCGATGTTTCCAAGGAACATCCCGTCGTCATCTCCAAGTTCATCGAGAATTCCAAGGAAATTGAGATAGACGCCGTGGCCAAGCGGGGAAGGGTGATCTATCACGCCATCACGGAGCATATCGAAAACGCCGGCGTCCACTCGGGCGACGCCACCGTTGTCCTGCCCGCCCAGCGCCTGTACATCGAAACGATCCGCAAGATCAGGAAGATCACCGAAAAGATCGCGGAAGCCCTCGAGATCACGGGGCCCTTCAACATCCAGTTCATCGCCCAGCGCAACAAGATCAAGGTGATCGAGTGCAACCTTCGCGCGAGCCGTAGCTTTCCCTTCTGTTCCAAGGTTTCGAGGGTGAACATGATAGACCTCGCCACGAAGGCCATCCTCGACGAGGATACGGGCGTGACGGCATCCTCGGCCCTCGATCTGCCCTGGGTGGGCGTGAAGGCCGCGCAGTTCAGCTTCTCGCGCCTCCACGGCGCCGACCCGATCCTGGGCGTCGAAATGGCCTCGACCGGCGAAGTGGGATGCATCGGCACCGACCTCGACGACGCCTTTCTCAAGGCTCTTCTTTCGGTCGGCTACAGCGTCCCGAAGAAGAATATCCTTCTTTCGACAGGACCTCTGGAGAACAAGCTGGAATTCCTCGCGAGCGCCAAGAAGCTTTCCGAGATGGGCTTCTCCCTCTTCGCGACGGGCGGCACGGCCAAGTTCCTGGCCGCCAACGACCTGCCCTGCGCGCGCCTGCACTGGCCCCTCGAGAAGACGGAGCCGAACATCGCCACCATGCTGCGCAACAGGGATTTCGATCTCGTCATCAATATCCCGAAGAACAACAACGAGCGGGAGCTCAAGAACGACTATCTCATCCGCCGCGCTGCCATTGACTTCAACATCCCCCTCTTCACGAACATAAAAGTGGCCAAGCAGTTCATCGACGCGATCGAATCCCAGCGCGAGAAGGGCCTGGAGATCAAGGCCTGGGAGGAGTACCGCTGACGGCGGCCTTAATGCCGCTGAGAAGCCTTTATGTATGTCGTTTCGGGCAGTTCATGGCGCTAACCTATATCCGATCCCAATCTCCGTCTTCAGGTATTTTGGACGTGACGTGTCATCTTCAATTTTCTTTCGGAGCGAGGATATGTGGACTCTGAGGCTCCCCTGTTCTTCTGCCGCGAGAGGTCCCCACAGCTCCTTCAGCAGTTGGGTTTGGGTAACGATCTTGCCGCAGTTCTTGGCGAGGTAGGATAGGATCGCGAACTCGGTCGGCGTCAAGTGGATCTCACGGTTTTCCACCGACACGAGACGGGTGTCGAAATCCACCTTAAGATCTCCGCATTTTACTATATTTTCACGAAGCTCAGGCCTGGTCCGCCTAAGGGCCGCGTTCATCCTCGCAACCAATTCATCGATGCTGAACGGTTTGATGAGGTAATCGTCCGCGCCGCTATTGAGTAGGGTGACTATGTCGTTTTCCAGATTTCTCACCGATATTATTATTACCGGTATTGAAGACCAGGAACGAATATCAGCAAGGACGCCGGAGCCTTCCCTGTCTGGCAGATTGAGATCCAGGAGTATGATGTCTGGCCTGGCCGACTGGATTGCTTGAAGCCCTTCGAATCCCGTAGAGGCATCATGTACGGAAAAGTCTCTTTTTTCGAGGCTGACCCGCAGAAGTCTCCTGATCTGCGGTTCGTCGTCGATAACGAGTACTCGCTTCAATAGTCGCCTCCTTCGCGCGATTTCGTGGGAAGGTAGAAATCCACCGCGAAACCACTCTTTACGAGGTTTCTGGCCGAAATTTTGCCCCCATGGGCTATGACAATGCTTTTACATATAGCCAAACCCAATCCCGTCCCTCCAGGGATCGATCGGTCCGACCTGAAGAACTTGTCAAAGATATGATTCAAGTCGGATTCTCGAACGCCAGGTCCATCATCGATCACGGAAAAAGAGACTGAACCGGGGAGGAAAGCGATGAGCAATCGGATGCTCGCGTGATTTCCCGCGTATCTCGCCGCGTTGCGCAGGAGATTGGAGAGAGTCTGTACTATCAAGGCCGGATCGCAGATCACGGGATCGCCCAGAGTGCCTTCATATTCGACGGTCACCTTATGCCCTTTGAGCTCGCAGTCCGTAACCGATAAGGCCGCGGCGACAAGGTCTTCTGGATCCGTCTCGGTCAGTTGAAGCTTCGCTGTGCCCGCCTCGATCCTGCTCATTGAAAGGAGGTTTTCGACAATCCCGTTGAGCCGGCTTACCGCGTCTTTTATCTCGACGAGCAAGGAAGAGCGAGCCTCGGCGTCGAGCGCTGTATCATTGTCCTGGAGAGCCGAGGATGCGCCCTGTATGACCGCGAGAGGTGTGCGGAGCTCGTGCGACACAGAGTCGAGAAGGAGCTTGCTCAACCGTTCCGACTCTACGGCAAGGGCATTTGCCGCGTTCTTTTCCGAGAGAAGCTCGCGCTCGACGGCCAGCGAAATGGTCCGCGCCATGATGCGAAGCAAGGCTTCCTGGTCATCGCCCCAGGCTTTCCCCTGGGCTAGCCGGAGCCCGATCACTCCTTTCGTTCCCTTGGGTGTCTCCATCGGCACAAAATGCCAATCGATGACCTGGAGTGTCGAGGTGAATCTTCCAGAGCTTTTGCCCGATGTGAAACAGAATTCCGCGGCCGATAAGGTTTTCTCGTCCAGAGGAACGCCCCCGGTCTCGGGGGCACGTTTCAGGCCGCCTTCGCCGTTCTCCAGGAGAACGAGGGCTTCGGCCTCGAAGGCTTTCGTGAGAGACGCGACACCGCGGTCTATGATTGCGCTGAGATCCATGGTCCCCGCGAGTTCCGATGCGAGTTCGCCAAGAAAGCTCATCCGCTGTTCGCGGACGAGAAGCATCCGTTCGTTCGCCCGGAGTCTTCCTGTCATGAGGCCCGATATCGCCGCCACGAGGAAGTAGAGACCGAGCATCAGTATGTCTTCGGGCCTTGAGATGTAGAAGGTAAAGCGGGGGGGAATGAAGAGGTAATCCCAAAGAAGCGCGGAGAGAAAGGCCGCTAAAAGCATTGGTCCTCTTTCCAACGTGAGAGCCAGCAGAACGATCGCGGCCAGAAAGGTGACAGCCGCGGCCCAATAGCCGGCATAGCCGGCAAGGAACAGATTGAGGCCGGTGACGGCGGCAATGGCGAGGGTCGCGGCCACATATTGCCATTTTGGCGAGGTTTCCAGCTTTCTGGCGACCCTCTTGCGAAAAACCTCCTTGATCGGACGTTCCTGGATCACGAAAACGGGCACGTTGCCCGATTCCTTGATAAGCCTCTCGGTGATCGAGCGGCGCGAAAACAGGCGGCGCCGCCCGGAAATCCCGCTTTTGCCTACGACGATGATGGAGGACATGTTCGATTCCGCGAAGCCGATGACCCCGGCAACGACATCGGCGTTCGGTATGCTCGTCACCTTGGCGCCGAGATTCCTCGCGAGCGCGAAGTTTTCGGCGAGCTTGTCCTTATCCGCCTCGGTTAATTCGACGCCATTCTCGATATATACACAATCCCATTCCATCTTGATGCTGTACGCGAGACGTCGCGCCCAGCGGATCAGGCTCTGGCTGTTGGGGCTCGGGCTCATGGCGACGAGAATTCTTTGCCCCGCGGCGGATGGCCCGCGGGGAGCTTCCGAGCGAAGTGTTTCGTAGAGCTGCTGGCTCGCCATTTGGGAGGCATGACGCAGCGCGATCTCACGGAGCATCCCGAGATTGCCCTTGGTGAAGAAATTGCGCACCGCGTCCTGGGAAGCCGGCCCCGTGTAGATTTTCCCTTCATCAAGGCGATGGATGAGTTCTTCCGGGGGGATATCTATCATCTGGATCTCGTCCGCGCGGTCGAATATCGAGTCCGGGACCCGCTCGCGCACGGGAACGAGCGTAAAGAGTTCAACCGAGTCGGCCCAACTCTCGAGATGCTGGATATTGACGGTCGTCCAAACGGATATTCCGGAATCGAGCAATTCGAGGACATCCTCCCAACGCTTCTCGTGCCGCATGCCTGGCGTATTCGAGTGGGCGAGCTCATCCACGAGGACGAGGGAAGGTGAGCGTTTGATGACCGCATCGAGGTCCATTTCGGAAAATTTGACTCCTCGATACGTCACGAGACAGGGAGGCACGATTTCGATACCCACGAGGAGGGCATCCGTCTCTGCGCGGCCGTGCGATTCCACCCAGCCGATGACGAGGTCTTCGCGATGCTCAAGGAGGGATCGCGCCTCCCTTAGCATCGTGTAGGTCTTGCCGACGCCGGCCGCCATGCCGAAAAAGATCTTGAGCTTGCCTCCGGCCGAAGTATCCGTCTTCGCGATAGCGCCAAGCGCCTCTTCCTGAACAGAGCGGCTGTCTGTCATGCTTTTCCCCTTGCCTACTTGCCTGAAACCGCGAAGAGCGGATCCGACTCAAGGCGGACATTCAATTCTACCACATTTAGCCGCGGCGATCCCACGATAGTTGTCTTCGACGCCACGGCTTTCCTTATCGCGTCCTCGAGCGCGGTTTTCTGCGTGACTGAGAGACCGCGCGCCGTGCTCACGGAATCGAGCTGGTCGAGGGCGGCTTCGAGGCTGATATCGGGATCGAGGCCCGATCCCGAGGCGTAGCGCATATCCGCCGGCGCCCGTTGGCCGGTTGCCGGCCGCCCGTAGGCCGGCTGCCCGTAGGCCGGCTGCCCGTAGGCAGCCAGCCAGGCCTCATCGCGATCCTTGACCGCTTTGCCGAGGGCGGCGTTGGTCGGGGCCAAATTCGAACCGGCCGAACCGATGTAGGCGTATCCGGTTGCGGAAGGGCGCGGCTTGAAGAATCGTTCGGACTTGAATTCCTGGGCGAGGAGCCGCGAACCTTTCACCTGACCTCCTATCACGACGAGGCTTCCATTGGCCTTGGCCCGGAACGCGAGCTGCGCGATTCCGGTGACGGCGAGCGGGTACAGTACCCCTACCAGGATGGTCATCCAGAATAGAAAAGCGATTGATGTGGGAATTTTTTTACGTAGCTTCATGATGCGCTCCTAAACAAGCCTGAGGGCGTTGAGGATAAGGTCGACGATCTTTATCCCTACGAAAGGGACGACGATGCCTCCGAGTCCATAGATGAGGAGATTCCGGCTGAGAATGCGGGAAGCGCCTCCCTTGGGAGAATATTTTACGCCGCGCAGGGCGAGGGGGATGAGCGCGATAATGATAAGCGCGTTGAAGACGACAGCCGACAGTATCGCGCTTTCGGGCGAGGCGAGATGCATGATATTGAGGGCTCCCAAGGGGCCGGCTTTCGAGCCCGAAGCGGCGTAGAGGCTGGCGAAAACCGACGGCAGGATGGCGAAGTACTTGGCGACGTCGTTCGCGATGGAGAAAGTCGTGAGGGAACCTCTCGTGATGAGGAGCTGTTTGCCGACCTCGACGACGTCGATGATCTTCGTCGGATCGCTGTCGAAATCCACCATGTTGCCAGCCTCGCGCGCCGTCTGGGTGCCCGAAGCCATCGCGACACCCACGTCAGCCTGGGCGAGGGCGGGCGCGTCATTCGTGCCATCGCCGATCATGCCGACGAGATGGCCTTCCTTCTGTTCCTTGCGGATGACTTCGAGCTTGGATTCTGGCCGCGCCTCGGCGATGTAATCCATGACACCCGATTCGGCGGCGATGGCGGCGGCCGTCAGCGAGTTGTCGCCCGTGATCATCACTGTCCTGATCCCCATGGCGTGGAGGCCGGCGAATCGTTCGCGAATGCCATCCTTCACCACATCCTTGAGATGGATGACGCCGAGCACCGTTCCCCCGACCGATACGGCGAGGGGCGTTCCTCCCGACCTCGCGATCTTCTCGCAAGCATTGCGCACATCTTCCGGGAATGTTCCGCCGAGCGAGAGAACATGTTCCTCGACCGCTTTCATCGAACCCTTGCGGATACACTTCGATGGATCAGGCCTGCCGTCGGGACCCGCTATATCGATGCCGCTCATGCGCGTCCTCGCCGTGAACGGCACGAAAGTTTCCTCGACCCTCGCGCTGTCATGTGAAACGAGGAAATACTTCGTCTTGGCGAAAAGGACGATGGATTTCCCTTCTGGCGTTTCGTCGGGAAGGGAAGCCGAGAAGGAGGCCTCGGCAAGCTCGACCTCGGATACTCCCCTGCGGGGGATGAATTCGCTCGCCATGCGGTTGCCGTAGGTGATCGTGCCAGTCTTGTCGAGGAGGAGGGTGTCTATGTCGCCGGCGGCCTCGATGGCGCGGCCCGAGAGCGCCATGACATTCTTCCTGATGAGGCGTGACACGCCAGATATTCCGATAGCCGAAAGAAGGCCGCCAATCGTGGTGGGAATGAGGCACACGAGGAGGGCCGTCAGGATGAGTATCGAGAGCTGGTTCTTGCTGCCTGCCCGCTCCGCGATGAAGCCGGCGAAAGGATAGAGGGTCACGACGGCGAGGAGGAATATGATCGTGAGGGCGGCGAGGAGGATGGTGAGGGCTATCTCGCCGGGAGTTTTCTGTCGGGTCGCGTTTTCGACCATGAGAATCATCTTGTCTATGAAGGTGTTGCCCGGATCGGCGGTGACCCGGATGACGATGCGGTCCGAGATGACTCTCGTGCCGCCCGTGACGCCGGATCGGTCGCCGCCCGACTCGCGGATGACGGGAGCGGATTCCCCCGTGATGGCGGACTCATCGACGCTCGCGATGCCCTCGATGACTTCCCCGTCGATGGGGATTATGTCCCCCGCCTCGCAGATGATTATGTCGCCCAGGCGCAGGTCGCTGGAATGCGCCATGACGATCGTCCCGTCGGCCTCGCGCTTCTTCGCGACGACAGCCTTTCGCATCTTCCGGAGCGAGTCCGCGCGGGCTTTGCCCTGAACCTCGGCGACGCTTTCGGCGAAGTTGGCGAAAACGAGGGTAAACCAAAGCCAAGCGATGACCTGGAGGGTGAAACCCGTCGGCCGCGTGCCCGAGACCGCTTCGCCGATCGCGACGACGGTGCAGAGCAGCGCGCCGACCCATACGATGAACATGACGGGATTCCTTATCTCGACGCGAGGATCGAGCTTGCGGAAGGCCGAGCCTATGGCCGCCAGTATCATCCGGCGCGTAAAGCCGTAACGGTTTCTCTTCTTTTTAGTATCGTTTTTCACAGAAGTATCCCTCTCACAAGCAGAAAATGTTCGAGCACGGGACCGAGAATCAGGGTAAGAAAGTGGGTGAGTCCCGCGACGATGATGATGACCGAGAAAAGAAGAACGCCGAATATCCTCGTGTCGGTCCTGAATGTCCCGGCGCTCTCGGGGATCGTTTTCTTTGCGGCCAGGTTGCCCGCGATCGCCATCATCGGAACGATGACGGCGAAGCGCCCGATGAGCATGCCGAGACCTATCATGACATTATAGAATGGCGTATTGACTCCCAGTCCCGCGAAAGCGGAACCGTTGTTGCCGGCCGCCGAGGAGAACGCGTAGAGAATCTGCGTAAGGCCATGGGGACCGGGGTTGGTGACGCTGGCGAGCCCAGCCTTCGCCACGGTTGCGATCGCGGCGAAGACAAGAATGACAAAGTTGGGCGCGATGATCGCCGCCATCGCGAGCGTGACATCCTTGGCTTCTATCTTTTTCCCGAGGTACTCCGGCCCCCTGCCCACCATCAGACCGGCGATGAATACGGTTATGAAGACAAGGGCGAGGATGCCATAGAGGCCCGAGCCGACACCGCCGAAAACGACCTCGCCGAGCATCATGTTGATCATCGCCACCATGCCGGCGAGGGGGGAGAGCGAGTCGTGCATGGCGTTGACCGAGCCATTCGACGTCACCGTCGTGGTCGCCGCCCAGGCCGCCGACATCCCGGGGCCGAAGCGAAGTTCCTTGCCCTCAAGCGTGCCCCAGCTGTATTCGGAGGACATCGCGGCCCAGAGCCCGATGCCGAAAAGCGCGAACATTACGGCGAACAGCATATATCCCTGGCGTTTCTTTCCCGCCATCCGGCCGAACAGAAATGGAAAGCCGGCGGGGATGAGAAGGAGACTTATCATTTCAACGATGTTGGAGAAAGGAGTGGGATTCTCGAAGGGGAAAGCGGAATTCGGTCCGAAGAAGCCGCCGCCGTTTGTGCCGAGTTGCTTTATCGCGATTTGGCTCGCGGCCGGTCCCATCGGAATAAGATCCTGTTTCCCCTCGAAAGACAGGGCGGCCACATAGGGCGAAAAATTCTGCACGACACCCTGGCTCACGAGAATGATCGCGACGATGCAAGACAACGGCAGGAGGATGTACAGCACGGAGCGCGTCATGTCGACCCAGAAATTGCCGAGACTTGGAACGGGATCGGCGGGATCTTTCCGGCGTGAAACGATGCCGCGCACGAGCGCGAGCGCCACGGCCATGCCGGCCGCCGCGGACAGGAAATTCTGCACAGCCAAACCCAGCGTCTGCGAAAAATAGCTCGCCGAAACCTCGCCCGAATAAGACTGCCAATTCGTGTTCGTCATGAAGCTGACGGCGGTGTTGAAGGCGAGGTGCCAGCTCATGCCGGCGATCTTCTGCGGATTGAGGGGAAGGAAACCCTGGCCCAGGAGGATGAGGAAGAGGACGGTCAGCGACGCCGCGCTGAAGGCGAGCATCGAGAATAGGTATTTCTTCCAATCCATCCGCGTCTCGGGGTCGATGCCGCAAAGGCGGTAGAAAAAGCGTTCCACGGGGCCCAGAAAGGACAATGGATGCCTTCGCCCGCCGTAGACGCGTTCCATATAGGCGCCGAGGAAGGGGGCGGAGCCGAAGACCACAACCAGGATGATCGAAAGCGATACGATGTCTTGCGAAGTCATTGTCCGCCTCCTAAAATCTTTCGGGCCTGATCATGACATAGATCAGATAGCCCAAGAGCAGGAGCGAAAGAACGAGACCGAGCGATAAGAATAACGAGTTCATTGTTCACCTCGAATTATAGGATATCTGGCCAGGTATGCATGGGGAATAAAGAAGGTGTTAGGGAAAAGCCCAATCTGTGAAGATAGCGTTAAGAAGATTCTCGTATGCTTAAAAATTAAAAAAAGCGCAAGAATACCGCCAAATTCCCATTAGCTCTGGAATAAAGCGGTATCCGTTACCCGGCTACATTTCCAGGTCTATTTCCGCGCCGTTGATGTAGGCCCGGGTCGCGATCGCGCAGAACTGCCGGTACATGATGGAGACGCAGCAGTATTTTTCCTTGGAAAGATGGATCGCCTTGAGGACCTGGGATTCGTAGCCTTCCAGTCCCTCTCCTTCGAGGCGGTAGTTGAGTTCTATGGACCTGAATATGTGGGGATCGTCGGGGGCGACGTCGGCGCTGGAATCCAGCGAAATCCTGGCGACGGGCACCCGCATTTTCTTGAGCAGGGAAGCGACGTCCATGCCCGTGCAGCCCATGAGTCCCGCGAGGAGCATGTGGGTCGGCTTCGGTCCGTGATTCTGTCCGCCGTAAGCCTCAGGGGCGTCGGTGGTGACGAAATGATCGCCCGCGCTGATGCGGTATTCCATCCCGCCCCGCCATTCGGCGCTCGCTTCCAGTTTTCCCATGGTTCTCCTCCACAACGTAATCAGGATGTTCGTCGAGTCTCATACGAAAAAGGCATGATGTCAATGAACGCGCTCTTGCTTTTATGCGAAGTTCTGGTATTATAATGGTGCCGGCGCGGCGCTTCGCCGCTATGCGCCTCACGAGGTATACAATGAATATGTTTGCCGCTAGAGCCTTTCTTAGGTCTCGCCCCTAAATCAATGACAAGGGAGACGAGCGTCTCCAAGATCATCGATTGCCGGGTTTCTTCTTTGGAATAAAATCTGGGAAGAAAACTCCTGAACTGAATTCGCGCCGCCTTGAAAGGCACGCGCGAGGTTTTCGCGCGCCGTCGCGTTATGCGCCGCCGCGCGAAATCCGTGGGCAAACATTATGGAATTCGGAAAAAACTACAAAAAGAAACTGGCCTCCTATATAGGAAGCTATAAAGGCTACGCGATTCCCGGTCTTCTCGTCATGATCGTCATTTCCCTGGGACGAGTCGTTCAACCTCTCATTCTCAAGGAAATAATCGACAAGGCCGTCCCGACGGGCGACAGCGCGCTATTGCTGCGTTATGCGCTCGCCTATCTCGCCGTCATCGTCGTCGTCGGCGGCCTCACGTATTACGGCAACATCCTCATCTCGAAACTCGGGCTCTCGATCGTCACGCGCATCAAGGAAGACCTGTTCGCCCATCTCCTCACGCTGCCGGTGGCCTACTTCGACGCGCATCCCGTCGGCGAACTGATGTCGCGCACGGAAAACGACACCGAGAAGGTGAGGGATCTCTTTTCCAACCTGGGCGTCACCTTCATCGTCAATATTCTCATGATGGGAGGAATGTTCGCCGTCACCTTCTCCATAGCGCCAACCCTCGCCCTCATCATGCTCGCGGTCGTCGCCGTCATCCTCGCCCTCATGCTCGTGTTTTTCAGCAAGATTCTCGGCTTCTACGACCAGTCGAGAAACCTCTACGCGAAGGTCCTCGCCAAGGTGACGGAATTCATCCAGGGCATGGAAATCGTCAAGGTCTTCGACCGGAAAGCCTGGGCCGCCGCGTCCCTCGACGAGACGGGAAGGCAGCAGCAGCGCGTCAACGTGAAGGTCGCCCTGTTCGAGATCTCGGTTTTCTCGGCCCTCGAATCCATCGTGGGACCCCTCTTCATCGTCGCCTTGATCCTCCTCTACGCGCCGCGCGTCATAGCCGGCGGCATGAGCCTGGGCACCCTCCTTCTCTTCTTCGAATACGGGGCTTCTCTGCTGCGCCCCGTGCTGGAGATAGCCGAGAGCATCAGGCGGATGCAGCAGGCGAAGGTTTCGCTCAACCGCATACTGACGATCATGTCGCTGCCGGAAGAGCCGGGACGCGGCAACGCCATCGAGGCGCGCCTGGACAGGGAAATCCGCTTCGAAAACCTGTGGTTTGCCTATAAGGACGAAGATTGGATCCTGAAAGACATCAGCTTTTCGATTCCCAAGGGTTCCCTCACCGCCGTCGTGGGCTCTTCCGGTTCCGGGAAATCCACGACCGTGAGCCTCCTCTGCGGCTTCTACAGACCTCAGAAAGGCCGCATAGCCATCGACGGCGTTGACCTCGACAGCCTCAACCTCGCGAGCTGGAGAAAAAAGACGGGGCTCGTGCTGCAGGACGTCTACCTCTTCCCCGGTTCGGTGCTCGAGAATGTGCGCGTCTACAACGACGATATCCCCGACGACAGGGTGGAGAAGGCACTGCGAAATGTCTACGCGACCGATATGGTCAGCGGGCTGCCTTCGGGCCTCCAGACCAACCTCTGGGAGCGGGGCGGAAACCTCTCGTCGGGGGAAAAGCAGCTTCTGGCCTTCGCCAGGGCGCTGGCGGCCGACCCAGAACTCGTCATCCTCGACGAGGCGACCAGCAACATAGACATGGACACGGAGGAAAAGATCCGCTTGAGCCTCGACGTCCTGCTCGCCGGAAGGACGGCGCTCATCGTCGCCCACCGGCTTTCATCCATACTCCACGCGGATCAGATTCTCTATTTCAGCGAGGGCAGGATAGTAGCCCGCGGCACGCACGCCGAGCTCTTCGAAACCCTGCCCGAATACAGGCGCCTCGTGGAACAGCAGTTCCTCGGCAAGGAGGCGAAATGAAAAAGCCCAGAAACATACACATAGCCTGGATATGGCATATCTGGAAGGAAAAGAAAGGACTCATAGCCCTCCTTCTCTTCCTCACCCTGCTTTCGAGCCTCGTGGCCGTGGCCTTTCCCCTCCTGACGAAAGAGCTATTCGATATGCTCGAGGGAATACTCTCCGGCAAAGGCGACTATCCCGACCCGCTGGCGGCGCTCAGGAAGGCGGCCCTTTTCTTCATCGGTCTCGGCGTCGCTGGCTTCGTCTCGGGATTCTTCCCCGGCATACGCGGAGCGCTCAACGTTGTTTTTGACTATATCATCCGCAAGAAATATTTCGCCGAGCTGACGGAAAAGGACTACCGGTTTTTCGCCGAATTCTCGTCGGGAGACCTCGTTACGCGACTCACCTCCGATATCAATGATTTTCCCAAACTCTCCTGGTTCCTCTGCTCGGGAATATTCAGGGCTATCGAATCGGCGAGCAAGGTGGTATTCTGCGCCATCGCGATGGTCGCTCTCGACTGGCGCCTCGCTCTCTTTTCCATCGCCTCGCTGCCCTTCATGCTGTATATCTTCTCGCGCACGCAGGACAGGATTTACGACAAGGTGAAAAGGAATGAAGAGTCCATATCGCGCATAAACGAACAGCTCGAGCTGAGCTTCTCGGGCGCGAGAATCATCAAGGCCTTCGCCAGCGAGGCGAAGTACGAGCGATTCTTCTCGGAAGCCCTCGAGCGGCGCTACAAGACCGAGATGGACGTCATCAAGCTCGACACGATCCTCAACCTCATCTATCAGAATATCGATTATGTGGCCCAGATAGCCCTCATCTTCGCGGGCGGCCTCATGGTGGTGAAGGGAGAGATAACCATCGGGACCTTCTACGCCTTCTACAATTACCTGAACCTCCTCATCTATCCCATCCTCGACATCCCCCAGCTCTTCATCTTCGGCAAGAGGGCCTTCGTCAACATCGACCGGTTGGAGGAAATAGGAGGATTCCCGCGCGCCCCCGAGCCTGCGTCGCCCATCGCCATTTCGCGCTTCGAGAAGCTTGAGGTCGGGCGGGCTTCCTTTGGGTACAAGGGAAGGGAGAAGCGCGCGGTTTCGGAGGTTTCCTTCGAGCTCGCGCGCGGCGAACGCCTCCTCGTCATAGGCCCCGTGGGCTGCGGCAAGACCAGCCTCGTGAAGATGATCGCCGGCCTCCTGCCCGCGCAGGAAGGCGGCATATCGGTAAACGGGATTCCCCTTTCCGGACTTTCAAAGAGCGATTGGGCGGCGCTTGTCGGCTATGTACCCCAGGAAGCCCTGCTCTTTTCGGGAACCATCGAGGATAACGTGGCCTTCGGCGTCAGGCGGACTCCGCCGCTCCTCTCCTCCGAACGATTCTGGGAGCTGGCGGAAACAGCCCAGATAGACGAGGAGATCCGTTCCTTCCCTCTCAAGGAAAAAACGCCGTTGGGCCAACGAGGCGTGAGCGTCTCGGGAGGGCAGAAGCAGCGCATCGCGATAGCGAGGGCGCTTGCCCGCGAGCCCGAGCTCCTCCTTCTGGACGATATGACGGCGAGTCTCGACACGAAGAACGAGGAGAGGCTCTGGAAAGCCCTCGACAGGAGCGACACGACGATCATCGCCGTCTCGCACCGGCTTTCGAGCGTACAATACGCGGACAAGGTGCTCTTCCTGAAGGAAGGTTCAGTCGCCGGATTCGGCCGCCACGAAACGCTTATGGAGACGAACGGCGAATACAGGGCTTTTGTCGCGTCGCATATTAGCGGATAGTTTTCATTGACGAAGGGATAGGCTTGGAGTAGGCTGGAATACATGAAAACAAACAACATCAAAAAGGCCGCCAGAGCGGCCATCGCGGCGTTCTTGCTCTTCGCGGCGACAACATCGCCTTTCGCCCAGCAGCGTCTCGTTCTCGGGGGGAAGGCGGTGATCATGGTCGCCGACGCCGTATATCTTTTCCCCGACGTGGGCAGGCGCGTCATCGCCGTGGCCGGAGCCGACCAGGGCCTGGGCACCTTCCTCTCCGCCATCGATAGTAGTTTTTTGAAGAAGCCGGTCATCGACAAGACCGCGGGGGTGGAGGCTTATGCCTCGCTCAAGCCCGACACGGTGATACTCAAGGCAGCGATGAAGAAGAGCCTCGGGCCTTCGCTCGATGCCCTGGGCATCAAGCAGGTATACTTGAACCTGGAAACGCCAGAGGACTACGAGGCCGATATCGCGAGGCTGGGCGATTTCCTGGGCCAGAAGGCGAGGGCCGATGAGATAGTCTCCTTCTATAGGAACGCGCTGGCAGAGATCGCGAAGCGCGTGGAGAAGGCCGTGGCTCAGGGTGGGGGCGCGGTTCAGGGAGCCTCCGTGGCCCAGGGGGCTTTTGCCGCGCAGGGGGCCGGCAAGGCCGCGAAACCAAAGGTTCTTCTCGTTCAGGCGGCCAATCCGACCGAGGGCGTGTGGGAAGTGCCTCCCGCATCGTGGATGCAGACGAGGCTCGTGGAGCTCGCCGGGGGCATCCCCGTCTGGATGGGCGCCAACCCCGGCTCGGGCTGGGCGAAGGTGAATCCCGAACAGATAGCGGCCTGGAATCCCGACGCGGTGTTCGTCGTCAACTACAGGGCGAACGCCGCGGCTTCGGCCAGGATTTTCTCCTCCGACGCGAGGCTTTCCCGCGTAGCCGCCGTGAAAAACGGGGCCGTTTATGGCTTCGCCCAGGATTTCTACTCCTGGGACCAACCCGATACGCGCTGGATCATCGGCCTCGAGTGGATGGCGGGCAAGCTTTATCCGGCCCAGTTCGCCGACAAACCCATCCTCGCGGAAGCGAGGGCGTTTTTCTCGATCATGTATGGCATGGACGCCGCCGCCTTCGACGCCACGGTGGCGCCTAAACTCGCCGGCGACTTGAACGACTGAAGCCTGAAGATCCCAAGCCGATGAAAGCCCCCCGATCGATCCGCCTGACCTTCGCCGTCCTTCTCGCGGCGACGCTCGTTCTCTATCTGTTCGCGGGGCGATATCCCGGGCCGGGATTCATGAAACCGAGCCTACTTTTCTCCGACGAGACGGCGAGGCGCATTTTCCTCTCCATCAGGCTGCCGCGCGCCCTGGGAGCCATTCTCCTCGGGGCGGTGCTGGGCGGGTCGGGGGCGGCTTTCCAGGCGATCTTCGGCAATCCTCTCGTGGACTCAGGCTTCTTGGGCGTCTCCCAGGGCGCGGCTTTCGGGGCGGCCATGGCGCTCGTGGCCGGATCCTGGCAGCCCCTCAAGGCCCTTCTCTCCGGGTTCGCCCTCAACGCCTTCGTCTCGCTCTCATCCTTCGCCATGGCGCTCGCGGCGCTGGGAGCGAGCTTAGCCCTCTCGAAACGCTTCAGATTCGGCGGACAGGTGCTGCGCCTCATTCTCGCGGGCCTGGCCGTTTCCGCCTTCTTCTCTTCCCTCCTCGCGGCCGTGAAATACGTCGCCGATCCTCTGTCCCAGCTGCCCGATATCGTCTTCTGGACGATGGGCTCGCTCACGGCGATGGGCTGGCAGAGGTTCTGGACCATAGCGCCCATCTCGCTTTTCTCGCTCGGATTCCTCTATCTGATGAGATGGAGGGCCACGCTTCTTTCCCTGGACGACGAAGTGAGCCGATCGATGGGCCTGCGTCCCGAGATAGAGCGCGCCGCCATCGCGATGATCGCGGCCACTGGCGTGGCGGCGGTGACGGCGGCCTGCGGCATCGTCTCGTGGATAGGGCTTGTCGTGCCCCACGTGGCGCGCCTTTACGCTGGTTCCGAGGGGAGGAACTCCATTCCCCTATCCATGGCCGGCGGGGCTATATTCGCCCTCGCGGCCGACGGTCTCGCGCGGACGCTATTCCCTGGCGAACTGCCTCTTGGTATCGTGACCGCCCTGCTCGGCGCTATCGCGTTCTGCGCGCTGCTCGCTTCCCGCTCGACGGAACTCGCCAGGTGAAGTGGTCAACGCGATGAGGGAGTTGACACGATGAGTGGGCTCGATATCCGGAATCTCGCTTTTTCGCGCGAAAGGCGGGGACCTATCCTGGAGGATATCTCCTTCGGCGTAGGCGATGGGAAGAAGCTGGCTATCCTCGGCGCCAATGGAGCCGGCAAAACGACTCTCCTGTCGCTGCTGGGAGGGAGGCTCGCCGCCGGCTCGGGACGGATTCTTCTCGACGGCGTCTCGGTGCGCGAGATTTCCCCGCGCGCCCTAGCCAAAAAAATCGCCTTCCTTCCCCAAATCGAGCGGCTTCCCTTCAATTACAAGGTCTTGGAGTTCGTCCTCATGGGCAGGGCTCCCCATATCGAGGCGCTCGCGCAGCCCGACGCGGACGATGAGGCGGCGGCCCTCGGCGCGCTTTCGGAACTAGGGCTGGAGTCCCTCGCCGGGCGCAGGGCGGGCGAAATATCCGGCGGCGAATACCAGCTTGTCAGGATAGCGCGCTGCCTTGCCCAGGAAGCGGAAATCCTCCTCCTCGACGAACCGACATCCCTCCTCGATCCCGCCAATGCCCAGCGTGTCGCGCGCGAGCTCGCCTCCCTGGCCTCCAAGGGCAAGACCATCGTCTTCACCACCCACGACATGGCGCTCGCGCGCTCCCTCGCCGACACCATCCTCATGCTCGGACAGCGCCGTCTCCTGCGCATGGGCCTTCCTTCCGAGGTGCTCAAGCCTGAGTTCCTCGAGGAGGCCTTCGGCGTCGAGTTCGGCATGGGGCAGGTGCCCACGGCCTATCCGGCGGCTTCCCCGCGCTAGATCCCGCCTTTTCCAAAAAAATGACAATTCCCGCTTTTTTCGTCTTGACAAATCCGAAAAACGAAATACAATACGACTTAATACATCATAAGATGTATTATAATGACATATGAGAGGAATCCCGATGACCGTCGACCATGGAGCATTGCTAGTCCAGGCTATTGAGGCTGTAAAGCGGAGAAATCCCAAAAATATTTACTTTGTCGCCTGCGGAGGCTCTCTCGCCTATATGTACAATCAGCAGTACCTGATCGACAGGGAGACGGCGATCCCTTCTTTCGTCCTATCCTCCAACGAGTTCATCCATCGCGATCCCAAGGGACTGGGAAAGGATTCCCTCGTCATAACCTGCAGCCACTCGGGCAACACGCCGGAAACCGTCGAGGCCACGGCCTTCGCGCGCCGGAAAGGCGCCCTCACCGTCGCCTATTCCTTCAAGGTGGATTCACCCCTCTGGCTGGCCGCCGAGTACAACCTCCACTACGACTGGGGTCCCGAGGCCGACGCCTATGACCACCGCGCGGGCATGGCGCTCCGCTTCATGTTCGGCATCCTGGACGCGATCCAGCCGAAACCGCTCTACAAGACCGCTCTCGAGAACATCAAAGGCCTCCAGGGCATCTTCGCCCGCAACAAGGCCAAGTTCACCGCCGTCGCCGATGATTTCGGCTCGAGCCACAAGCGCGAGCCCATCATCTATACCATGGGCTCCGGCCCCGTCTACGGCGAGGCCTATTCCTTCGCCATCTGCCTCCTCCAGGAGATGCAGTGGGTCCACTCCGCCGCCATCCACTCGGGCGAATATTTCCACGGACCCTTCGAGATCACGGATTACGACGTTCCCTTCCTTCTCATGAAGACGGCGGGGGAGACGAGGCCGCTGGACGAGCGGGCGCTCGCCTTCGCGTCGAAATTCTCGAAGAAGGTGACGGTGGTGGACGCCGAGGACTTCGACTGGACCGGCATCGACGCGAGCCTGAAGAGTTACCTCTCGGCGCCCATCTTCGGCGCCGTGCTCCGGGTCTACGCCGAGCGCCTCGCCGAACACCGCGGGCATCCTCTTTCGGTGCGCCGCTATATGTGGAAAATGGAATACTGATCGTCGCGATGGCCCGAATGTCGTCGCGATGGCCCGACCGCGGGCATCAGCCTCCATTCGGGCATTTACGGTAGGTAGCTACGCCTCGCGCCTGGCGCGGGGCAGCACGATACATAGGAGGCTTTCATGTTCAAGAAACTATTAGCCGTATCCGTCCTGCTCGCCATGACGGTGTCCTTCGCCGCGGCGCAGAGCGGCAAGGTGACGATCCGCTTCTTCCACCGCTGGCCGATGGAACCGCGATACAGCTACTTCAACCAGGTAGTGGCCGAGTTCGAGAAGCAGAATCCCAATATCAAGATCGAGATGGACAGCGTCGTCAACGATGCCTACAAGGAGAAAATCCGCGTCCTCATCTCCTCGAACGACGTCCCCGACGTCTTCCTCTCCTGGTCCGACAGCTTCGCGGCCAATCTCGTGAAATCCGGCAAGGTCAAATCCCTCAACGACATGCTCGCCAAGGACAAGGCTTTCGCGAATTCCTTCATACAGTCACAGATCAAGCCCTTCAGCTTCGACGGCGTGACCTACGGCATGCCGCTGACGATCGACGGCAAGGTCTTCGTCTACAACAAGGATATGTTCGAGAAAGCCGGAATCGCCAAGGAACCCAAGACCTGGGACGAGCTACTCAAGACCCTCGACACCCTGAAAGCCAAGGGATACGCCGTTCCCCTCCTCGAAGGCCTCTCCGACGCCTGGGCGATCTCCCACTACCAGGGCACGATGTTCCAGCGCTATCTCCCGGCCGAAGTCCTCGCGAAGGACTATGTCGAAGCCACCGGCGAGTTCACCAATCCCGGCTACAAGGTCGTCCTCGAGCGCTTCCAGAAACTCGTGAGCTACATGGGCCCGAACGCCACCTCCCTGAGCCACACCGAAGTGCGCAACCAGTTCATCGCCGGGAAGCTCCCCCTGATCTACCTCCAGCTGGCCGAGTTCTCCTATATCAACAACGCCAAGTCCAAACCCGATTTCGGCTACTTCAACTTCCCCGCCTTCGCCGACGGAAAGGGCGACCCCGGGCTTCTCACCGGAGCTCCCGAGGGCTTCATGATGTCCAACACCAGCAAGAATCCCGAAGCCGCCGAGAAATTCTTCAAGTTCCTCCTCTCCAAGGAGAACATGATCAAGTTCGTGAAGGACGTGGGCGCTCCCGTGGCCGTCATCGGCGCCGTCAACAAGGATAACTCCTACCCGGCTCTCATGGGCGCGATCGACCTCATCCTCGGCGTAAAGGGTTCCATGCCCTGGTTCGACAACGCGGTCAACATCAAGGTCGCCGATGCCTTCATGCGCGGTTCCCAGGCCATCGCGACGGGCGACAAGACCATCGATCAGGTGATGGCCGACGCTCAGGCCGCCGCCAAGGTTGTGAGAAGCGAAGCGAAAAAGTAATCGCCGTGCTAGAATCGGGGGACGCGGGGCAAGCCCCGCGTCCCCTTGCTTATGGATAGGGGAGGAGCCTTTACATGATCTCGAGAAGACTTCGGTCGACGGTGGAGCCCCTCGGCTTCGTCCTGCCTTGCGTCCTCATGCTGGGGGTATTCGTCTATTACCCTCTCGTGCAGAACGTGATTTACAGCTTCTTCAGGTTTTCGGCCTTCTCTCCCGAGAAGATTTTCATAGGCCTGGAGAATTACAGGATGCTGCTCAAGGACGGCGTCGTCCTCACGGCGCTGAGAAACAACCTGCGCTACGCCATCGTTTCCGTCATCATCCAGGTGTGCTGGGGGCTGGTGCTCGCGGCCGTCCTGGAGGATAAAGCCCTGAGGCGTGTCTCGCCCTTCTTCCGCACCACCTTCTTCCTCCCCGTGGTCATATCCATTTCGGTAATCTGCCTGCTCTTCGGCTTCATCTACAGCCCGATAGACGGCATTCTCAACAACTTCCTCACCCTTGTCGGCCTCGGTTCCTGGGCCAGGCCCTGGCTGGGTTCGGGAAAGACGGCGATCTGGGCGACGATAGCCGTCTCCCAATGGCAGAGCGTCGGCTACGTCATGATGCTCTTCATCGTCGCGATCCAGAAGATTCCCGAGGAACTCTACGAGGCCGCCGAGATAGACGGGGCCGGCAAGCTCCGCAGATTTTTCGTCATCACGCTTCCCCAGGTCAAGGAAATGTTCTTCGTCACCTCGGTCATAACGGTGACGGGATCCTTCCTCGTCTTCAACGAGCCCTACATCCTCACCAAGGGCGGAGGCCCGGGCACCAGTTCCATGACGCTGGCGGTGCACATGTACCAGTCGGGCTTTTTCAAGGACATGATGGGCTACGCGTCCACGATCGCCGTCGTCATCTTCCTGATCTCGGCCGCCCTCTCGGTCGTGCAGCTCAAGGCATTCAAGAGCGGGGAGGACTGAACCATGACCAACGCGAGTCTTTTCCGATATAAGAGGAATTCCATCGGACCGGCGCAGATACTCATCCTCATCGTCCTCTGCATCGGCTTCGTGATGGTGGCATACCCGCTTTTCTGGGTCGTCATGTCCTCGCTCAAGACCACCGAGGATATCACCCTCAACATCTGGGCACTTCCGACGGTTCCCCAATGGCAGAACTACGCCAACGCGTGGAACAGGGGCATTTCGGGCTATTTCGTCAACAGCCTCATCGTGACCTTGAGCACCATAGCGGGCGTTCTCGCCCTCTCCTCGCTCTGCGCCTACGGCCTCGCCAGGTATAAGGCTCCCTGGCTCAAGTACGTTCTCATCGCCATCATGGGCGGCATGATGCTGAATCCGCAGGTCTGCCTCGTTCCCCTCTACGGCCTCCTTACGGCGCTGAAGATCAGGAATACCTATCTCGCCCTCATCGTTCCCTATGTGGCTTTCAGGCTTCCCCTCAACACCCTCCTCATACGCACCTTTTTCCTGAGCGTGCCCAAGGAGATCGAGGAGTCGGCCACGCTGGACGGCTGCACGAGCGTCCAGACCTTCTCGAAGATTTTCCTTCCGATGTCCAGGCCCATACTCCTCACGAGCGCCATCCTCACGGCCTACTACGCCTGGAACGAGTTCCTCTTCGCCATCATCTTCATCGACTCGAACAAATACAGGACGATACCCGCGGGTCTCATGAGTTTCAGGGACGCGCTGCAGATAGACTGGGGCCCCCTGCTCGCCGGCATGGCTATTTCGGCCCTGCCCCTCATGGTGTTCTTCATCCTGGTGCAGAAATACTTCATCCGCGGCATGATGGCGGGTTCGGTCAAGGGTTGAGCCGGATTTTGGCTGGCGCTCGGGCGCTCGCCGCGATGGCCGCGAAAAAGGAATGAAAGCGATGAAAATGATCGGTGTGGGCGACAACGTCGTCGACTGCTATCTCGACCAGAAAATGTACTATCCGGGCGGAAACGCGGTGAACGTGGCCGTCAACTGCCGCAGGAACGGGGCGAACCCCGTGGCCTATATGGGAGTCTTCGGGGACGATCCGGAAGCCGAGCACATCAAGCGCTGCCTGGATCTCGAAGGCGTCGAATGGATGCGTTCCCGCAAGGCCTATGCCGCGTCGGGACACCCCGCCGTCAACCTTTCTCCCGATGGGGACAGGGTCTTCGTCGGGGGACCCAAGGACACGGCCCAGCATATACTGCGCATCAGGCTGACGCCTCCCGATCTGGAGTACATCGGCGCCTTCGACCTCTGCCATACTTCCTGCTATTCGGGCATCGAGCCCGAGCTCGCGAGGCTGGCCTCGAAGACCGATGTCTCCTACGATTTTTCCACCCGGAACGAGGAGGACTATCTGGCTGAGGTATGTCCCCATGTGCGCTTCGCTTTCTTTTCCGGCGCCGCGTTGACAGAGGCCAAGCTTGACTCTATCATCGAAAGCTGCCACGCCTTCGGCACCGAAACGGTGGGCATCACCCTGGGATCGAAAGGCGCCCTCTTTTCGCGGCGCGGACAGCGTTTTTTCCAGCCCGTGAAGGCCGCCGAAAAGGTTGTGGACACCATGGGAGCGGGCGACAGTTTCATCGCCGGCTTCCTGACACGTTTCTACGAGAGCGGCGACATGGCCGCCTCCCTCGATTTCGCGGCCGAGAGGGCCGCCATCACCTGCGGATATTTCGGAGGATTCGGTTATCCCCACGATTTCGAACGCTGATTGGAGATTGATCTGGAAATGTTGACGCAGACCAGTGCCCGGCCTCTCTATGAACAACTCAAACAGACGCTTATAGGGAAAATGCTGGATGGAACATACGCTTTCGGCGAGCGTCTTCCGGGGGAGCTGAGCCTCGTGGAAACATACGGCGTCAGCAGGATTACGGTGCGCCGCGCCCTGTCGGAGCTCGTCGAGGAGGGCTACCTTTCATCGCAGCAGGGCAGGGGAACCTTCGTCAGCTATCGCCACGTGCAGCGCCAGCTGCGCTCCTTCGGGGGCTTCAGCGAATCCTCCAACGACGGCGTCAAGAACAAGTACAGCCGGGTGCTCTCGAAGGATGTGGAAGGCGCCGAGATCGAAGTCGCCGACAGGCTCGGAATCGAGCCCGGGGCCAAGGTCATCCACCTGCGCCGCCTGATGTCGGACTCCCAGATCCCCTATATGATCGACGACGCATATTTTATCGAATCGATGTATCCGGGCTTGGCCGAACTGCTCGTCGACAATATCTCCACCTTCGGCATCATGCAGAAGAAATACGGCATCGTCTTCGCGAAGGCGTACAAGACCCTGGGCGTCATCCGCGCCGGCCCCGAACACGCCGAATTCCTGAAATGCGTTCCGGGCGATCCGCTTTTTTCCATAACCAAAGTCATCTACGATCCGCTGGATATTCCCGTGCATTATTCCCACTATCTGGTGCTGGGCGACCGCTGCGTCTATTCGCTCATGGTATCGGGCGACCAGAACGACATGGAACTGCGCTACCAGAAAGCCTAGGATTCCGCGACGCCTTGAACCCGTTTAGGAATTGTCCGCTATGAGACAGACAAAAACGATCGCCGACGTATCTAGAGTATTATTCCAACCGCCCGAACCGGCGAGCCATCGGCTTTTTCGAGTTTCAGCGGCAAACATGAAAACATGAATTGAATGTTCTTCAACAGATCCAGATTGCGCAGATTCTCGATGATTATCATATCTTGTTCAAACAACAATGTATGATTTTCCATATTCATATCGCCGACGGGGTCTATGGAAATGCAGTCGAGCCCGATTCCCTTGAGAGGGAAGCCACAGAGCCAGGCTGTCGCTTCCTTCGACAGGACAGGAAAACCGGAAAAGTACCCGGTATCGTTCCAATACTTGTCCCAACCCGTATTGAAAAGGACAAAATCGGACGCCTCGATCTCTCCCGCGTAAAGTTCTATGTCATGTTTCTCGATGCTGTCCGATCTGATCTCCGCTACATCGATGACTATTCCCCTGCCTATGAACTTATCGGCATTGAACTGATCCAGAGTATGCCGTCCCGGTAAAATATGGCCGGGAGAATCTATATGCGTTCCCGTATGGGAATAAAGGGTAATGCACTTTTCCGCGAATCCATTTTTTTCGATGGTCGTCGCTTCAACGATGACCGGTTTTTCCGTTCCCGGATACACGGGCATGATGGGAGATATAGTATGGGTAAGGTCAGTGATTATCATCTCAACTCCTTGAACAAGGTGCCTGAAATCATCGCTGTCATATCACTTGATGATGTGCCAGACGGCGGCTACCCAATAATCCAGGCCGTTCGAACTGGTGGCGAGCTTTATCTTGTCCGTGTCTGGAAGGTTCAGATCGAGGCGGAAGACGCCATCGCTTCCTTTTTCCATGGGGAAGATAGCGTCGTTGGCCAGGAGGGCCACCTTGGCGGTTGTTGGCGAGACGTAGCTGAACCGGACCTTCTCGCCTGAGCGGAGATAGCCCGAGAGGGGCTCGATGAGGGAATCAGCCGGAGCGTTCTGATACTGAGCGTAGAAAAGCGGGAAACGCTGCAGTCTCGAAGCCTCGCTGTTGTCGAGCTGGAAAGACAGCACTTCCCGCAAGGAGCCCGTTGCCTGTCCCGCGCTTTTCAGCAGCGCAGAAATCTTTTCCGTCCTGCCGGGGTCAAAGGGATCTTCCTTGAAAGCATAGGCTTTGACCGAAGGAACTTTCTCGAATGCGGAGAGGAAGAGGCTCGAGTCCTTTTCTGAAATGGTTCCGTCGGTCAAGAGTTTCCCGATTGCCGGCGTCAGGGTTCCCTCGAATTTCGATGCGGGAATCAGATAGTCGAACCGCTGTTTCTCGACATTTTTGGCGAACACTTCCAGCGTATAGAGACCGGTGGACGGCATGCGGACGAGGACTCTTCTCGAATTTGTGGAAAGCTTCTGTATCATCGTCCCCTGTTCGACTTCCGCCCCGTTAGGACCGGTGAGGGCAGCGTCGATGGCGATTCCGGGCTTAGCCAGCTCGAGGTCGAAGGAAAACACGCCCGCCGCGGCCGTTTTCCAGGATATTCCGGCGACGGGCAGACGCAGGCCGTAGGAAAAGAAGGCATTCTCGACATCGGGGGAATTCAGGAATTCTTCCGGGGAGATGGGGCGGGCGACGAGCTGCTGCTCGTCCTGTTTTGGGTAGCGCGCGTAGAGGCTTATCAGAGGATCTACGAAGAGGTTGTCGGTCGAATAGCGCCTGATGAAGGTCCAGTCCTTCACGTGTCCCGCGTCGAAGGTGGTGTCGACGATGTACCGTCCGCCGTTTATCTGGACAATGTTCCACGCGTGCGAATTGCCCGCCGTGAGGCCGCGGGGGCCCGATTGGTTCTTCGTGTAGCCGCTGACGGTGACGCAGGAAAAACCGGCCTGCTCGGCCATGGCCTGGAAAACCCGCGAATAGCCGCTGCACACCGCTTTCCTGGAATTCATCACATGCTCGATATCCTGGTCCGCCGCGAACTGGCTTTTCAGCATGGCCACATCGTAGGAAATGTTGACGCAGATCCAGTCGTGGATGAGCTTGATCTTCATGAAGGGATCTTTTTCCTGGCTTACGAGGGCCGCGGTGAGATCCTTGAGCCCCGTCGCCGGGTTCCTGAAGGCCGCCGCCTGGATCTTCTCGCTTGGGGCGCGGACTCTTGGATCGATCTGGCCGCTCCGATAGAGGGAAAGGTCGGGCCGCGCGGACGGCGCGGGTAGTGCTGGTGGCGTGGGCTGCGTAGGCTGTGTGGGTTTCGTCGCGGGCTCAGGCGGGCGCGCGACAGGCTCGGGAGGCCGCGCGACAGGCTCGGGAGGCCGCGCGACGACGATTTGGACAGACTTTTTCGAGGGAAGCAGGGAACAGGCTGGCAGGAGCAGGCAGGCGGAGAGGATGACGGTGATTGTGACCGCCAGGGAAAGACCGGGGCGGCGGAATGGCGAATGGCGCATGATACTCCTCGAAAGCCTGTCAGGACGTGCCTTCAGAGCCCCAGCGTCCGCGAAGCGCCGCTTTCCATGGCCGCCTTGAGAAGGGCGGCCGGGTCCTTGAATTTGCCGAGGACGATCATCGCCGCGATGATGTAGGGCTTGTAGCTCGCTTCCCTGTACGTATCGTCGCGGTAGCGGTCGAAGACGGTGGCCGCCACCTCGCCCGCCTTGCAGGATACGTCGGTGATGTCGGCGGGCAGGCAGTGCATGTAGAGCGCCTTGCCGTTCTTCGTCAGCTTCATCTTTTCTTCCGTGCACTCCCAATCCTTGAACTTCGCGTTGTTCGCGAGGCAGCTCTTCTCGAGCTCCTTCAGGCCCGCCTGATCGCCCGAGTGGAGGAGGGGGACGCGTTTCTGCATCACGTCGAAGGGAGCCCAGCTCTTCGGGTAGACGATGTCGGCGCCCGCGAAGGCCGCGTCCATAGAGTGCCCGACGGTGAGAAGGCCGCCCGAAGCCTCGGCTTGGTCTCTCGAGAGCTGGACAACCTCGGGGATGAGATCGTAGCCCTCGGGATAGGCGAGGGCGATTTCCATGCCGAAACGGCTCGCGAGGCCGATGATGCCCTGGGGCACCGAAAGAGGCTTGCCGTAGGAGGGAGAATAGGCCCAGGACATGGCGATCTTCTTGCCTTTGAGCGCCTCGATCCCGCCGAAAAAGTGGGCCAGATGGAGGAAATCGGCCATGGACTGCGTGGGATGGTCGATGTCGGACTGGAGGTTGACGACGGTGGGCCTGGAGGGCAGGACGCCCGCCGCGACGCCTTCGTCGAGGGCTTTCGCCACTTCTCGCTGGTACTTGTCGCCTTCGCCGAGGTACATGTCGTCGCGTATGCCGATCGCCTCGGTGAGGAAGCTGATCATGTTGGCCGTCTCGCGCACCGTCTCGCCGTGGGCGATCTGGCTCTTTCCCTCGTCCAGGTCCTGGATATAGAGGCCGAGGAGGTCGCAGGCCGACGCGTAGGAGAAGCGGGTGCGCGTCGAGTTGTCGCGGAAGTTGGAGACGGCGATGCCCGAATCCCAAATCCTGGGGCTGACGTTGTTGTCCCTCATCCCCCGCAGGATGTCGGCGACGAGAAAGGTGGCGTCCAGTTCGTCCCTGGATTTCTCCCAAGTGAGGAAGAAATCCTTGCCCTTCATGGCGATTTTTTTGGTTTTGAGTTCGGCGATCAACGCCGCTATTCCATGCTTGTCCATTTTTTCCTCCAGATGTATTTGCTTTAAAGCCGGCCCATGGCGCGAAGCACCCGCTCCGGCGAGAAGGGCCATTCCCTCACCCAGGCGCCGACGGCGTCATGGATGGCGATCGATATAGCCGGAGCCGCGCCGTTCACCGATATCTCGGACACGCTTTTGGCGCCGAAGGGACCGATCTCGTCCTCCACGGGCATGAGTTCTACGTGGAAGTCGGCGGGCAGCTCGGCGATGGTCGGGATCTTGTAGTCGAGGAAACGAGGATTGAGGCAGGTGCCTTCGCCGTCGTAGAGCATTTCCTCGTAGAGCGAATGGCCTATGGCCTTGAGGATGGCTCCGTACACCTGTCCTGTCGCGAGGGCGGGGTTGATGGGGGTGCCGCAGTCCTGATAGGCGTGGTAGCGCTGGACCTTCACCTCGCCCGTGCGCTCGTTGACGGCGACCTGGACGAAATGCGCGCCGTAGGGAAAGGCCGAGTGGTCGGTCTTGAAGCTCCCGAAGCCGGAAAGCTCGCCATGGCCTTCGCCCTGGACGGAGCGGTGGCCGAGGGCGGCGAGGCTTATTTTGCCCTTTTTGCCGACCACCATGCCCCTGTATTCGATGCGGAGGTCTTCGGGAGCCTCGCCGAGGATAGGCGCGGCCGCTTCGAAAACCCTGCGTCGCAGGTCCTCGGCGGCCTTGAGGGCGGCGTTGCCGGAGAAATAGGTGCCCGAGGAGGCGTAGGCGCCCTTGTCGAAGGGAGTGATGTCGGTGTCGCCCGAGATCACCGTGACGTCGGTGAGGTCGAGGCCGAGGATCTCGGCGGCGGCCTTGGCGGTGACGGTGTCGAGGCCCGTGCCGAGGTCGGCCCCGCCCGAGAGCATGAGGAGGGTGCCGTCGGAGAGGAGGCGCAGCTCCGCGTTGGCGGCGTCGAGGCCGGGAAGTCCGGATCCCTGTTGGATGATGACGGCGCCTCGGCCGATCTTCCAGTCCGATCCCGGGGCGGGCGGCTTGGGGGCATCCCAGCCGAAGGCCTGGCGGCCGCGCGCCATCATGTCGCCCAGGCCGCATTCGCCAAGCGTGACGGCGGCGCCTTCGCGTCCCTCGCCGAGGCTTTTCAGGATGTCGATGCGGGAACTTGAGCGCACTCGGTTCTTTTCGAGGAAATCGAGCTGGTCAATGCCGAGGGCGCAGGCCATCTCGGCGAGGGCAGTCTGCAGAGCGAAGGAACCCTTCGGGGCGCCATAGCCCTGGTAGGCTCCCGTCGGCGAGAGGTTCGTGTAGTAGGATTTCACCTCGAAGCGCGCGTTGTCGCAGAGAAGGAGGGGCAGGCTCTTCGAGATCGCGTTCATGGGCACGGTGAGGCAGTGCTGGCCGTAGGGGCCAGTGTCGGCGTCGAGCTTCATGAGGATGGCGGTGAGCTTGCCGTCGCGTTTGGCGCCCAGCTTCACCCTGATCTCCATGGCGTGGCGGGTCCGGCTCGCGATGAATTCCTCTTCTCTCGTATAGCGGAAATAGACAGGCCGACGCGTCGTCCAGGCGAGATAGCCCGCGATGTCCTCGACGACGATATCCTGCTTGGCGCCGAAGCCGCCGCCGACCCTTTCCTTGATCACGCGCACCTTATTCTCGGGAATGCCGACGGCGCGGGCGACGATACGCCGCACGTGCCAGGGCACCTGTGTCGACGCGTGGAGGACAAGGCGGCCCGCCTCGATCTTCGCGAAGACGACATGAGGCTCCATGGGCGTGCACTGCACCCTGTTGGTCTTGTAGCCGCGTTCGATGACGAGGTCTGCGGCGGCGAAACCCGCCTCCATGTCGCCTATGCCGCCGGCCGCGCTGGCGGCCAGATTGCGGTGCGGGTCGGAATGCAGGGGGAACTGGTAGACGACAGGATCGTCGCGGCCGTCGCCCTTCGTGTCCGTGCCGACGGGGGGCGAACCCGCGACATAGGAGATTTCGCCCGAGTGGATGACGGGCGAACCCGCAGCCTTGGCCTGGGCTATCGAGAGGACGGGCGGAAGGACCTCGTAGGTCACTTTTATGGCCGCGAGGGCGGCCGCCGCGATCTCGGACGTTTCGGCGAGAACGGCGGCGACCCTGTCGCCGACATGGCGCATCTTGCGCGGGAACATGCGCTGATCGTAGGGGGAGGGTTCGGGGAAGCCCTGGCCCGCCGTCGTGTACACCCGCTCGGGCGTATTCTTGTGGGTGAGGACGGCGACGACGCCGGGCATGGCCTCGGCTTCGGCCGCGTCGATGGTGGCGATCCAGGCGTGGGCGTAGGGGCTTCCGAGAACTTTCAGGACGCAGGCGTCGCCCGTGACCCTGTCCTCGACGAAGGCGCGCTCGCCCCGGCTCAGGGTCTCGGCGTCGACCTTCTCCCTGTCCTTGCCCACATGGCGGAGGTCGGGCCTGAATTCGGGTCCGGCGGGCGGGGCGTAGCCGGGTTCGGCGAGGCGGCGGGCGGCGAGGCGCACGGCCTCGAAATACTGCTTGTAGCCGGTGCAGCGGCAGAGGGTGCCCGAAAGGGCGTCGGCGACTTCCTCGTCGGAAGGCTCATGTGATCGCTCGAGGAGTTCGCGTATGGAGAGGGCGACGGCCGGCGTGCAGTAGCCGCACTGGACACAGGCGCAATCGATGAGGGCGCGCTGGATGGTTCGCAGGATGGGATCTTTATTGTAGTGGTCGATGGTGACGATATCGCGGCCCTCGGCCTCGGCGGCGAGGATGAGGCAGGAATTGACGAGCTTGCCGTCGAGGAGAAGGGCGCAGAGGCCGCAGGAGCCTTCGCCGTCGCAGCCGTTCCGCAGCGAGACTAGACCTGCGCGGCGCAATAATGTTTTGAGGCTTTCGCCGGGTTCGCAGGAATAGCTGGCCGGGCGGCCATTGAGCGTGAATGTCGTCGTCATAGGGAGGCCTCCAGCGAGAAAAGCACATCGGCGAGGAGGGCTGCCGCCCTGAGGCGCTTGAAGGCCGCGCCGCCCCTCACATCGTCGACGGGAGCGAAGCGGGGCGCGGCTGCGGCCTCGATCGCGGCTATGTCCGGCAGCGGCACGCCCTCAAAGAGGCTTTCCAGTTCTGGGAAGCGGCGCGCGTGAGGCGAAAGGCCGCCCATGGCGATGCGCAGGTGGCTCAGTCCGCGAGGAGATGGGCCTTCGTTCACGACCTCGGCCGACGCGGCGCAGGTGAGGACGGCCACGTCGCAGGAGGTGCGGGCGTAACGTCCGACGGCGAAGCGGCGCGACGCGGGCAGTTCGAATTCGATACCGGCGATCAATCCCTTTTCGGCCGGGTCGGCCGCCTGCCATTCAGCCGCCGTGAGGGCGGGGGCCTGGGCGCGGCTGTAACGCGCTTCGGCCACGAGGAGGAAGGGCAGGAGGCTGGAGCAGGATTTGTCGGCGCCTATGTTGCCGCCTATCGTCGCCCTGTTCCTGATGTTCCTGTCGGCCATGCTGAGGGCCGCCTCGCGAAGCGCGGTTGGAAGCAAGGCTGAGTCGGCGATGTCCTGGAAAGTCGCGCCGGCGCCAATGATGATCCTGTCGCCATGACGCTCGATTCCCTTCGGGACGAGGTTCATGATCGCGATCGCGGTCATGGGGCGTTCGGCGAATTGGGATGTCATGAGGTAGGTGCCGCCGGCCAGGAGGACGGCGCCCTCTTCGCTCGAGAGCAGTTCGAGCGCTTCCCCGGCGGTTTTCGGCCTGAAATATGCTTTTACCATATGGTTTTCCTACAGGATGCCCGCGGACGCATAGAGCCGGCGGGCCGCTTTGTCGGCGTTGACGCGGATCAGTTCCTCGTCGGCCCCGCGAAGCCGGCCGCCGCGCACGACGAAGCGGCCGTTCACGATCAAATGATCGACGCCGTGGTTATAGCCCGAGAAGAGAAGCGCGGCGACCGGATCCGACAGGGCGCCCACGTATTCGAGCTTCATGACGTCGAAGAGGGCGAGGTCGGCGAGGGCGCCCTCGCGGATGACCCCGGCCTCTTCGTAGCCGAGGAGGTTGGCGCCGCCCTTCGTGGCGATATTCAGCACTTCCCGGGCCGTGATGCCGGCCGACCCATAGCGGACGCGCTGCAGCAGCAGGGCCTGCCGCGTCTCGCCCAGCATGTCGGAGGAGTCGTTCGAGGCCGAGCCGTCGACGGCGAGGCCGACGGGAATGCCGCGGTCGATCATCTCGCGAACCCGGCAGATTCCGGAGCCCAGCCTCATGTTCGAGGAGGGGCAGTGGGCGATGCCGGTTTTCGTTTTCGCGAGGAGATCGAGTTCCTCGTCGTTGAAGAAGATGCCGTGGGCGAACCAGACGTCGGGGCCGACGAAGCCGCAGTCCTCCATGAGTTTGAGGGGCCGCCTGCCGTACATCTGCACGCAGTAGGCTTCCTCGTCGCTCGTCTCGGCGAGGTGGGTGTGAAGGCGAGCGCCGAACTTGCGCGCAAGTTCGGCGCTGCGGCGCATCAAATCCTCGGACACCGAGAAGGGCGAGCAGGGGGCGAGGGCTACCTTCCGCATCGAATCGGGGGCCGGGTCGTGGAAGCGCCGTATCGTCGCCTCGCTGTGCGCGAGAATCTCGTCCTCGTCCTGGACGGTGGAATCGGGGGGAAGCCCGCCGTCTTTCTTCGAACGGCTCATCGAGCCCCTCGTCGGCGCGAAGCGCAGGCCCAGGTCGGCGGCCGCCTTGAACTGCAGCGCCGGTATGTCGTCGCCGAAACCTTCTGGGTAGAGGTAATGATGGTCGGTGGTGAGAGTGCAGCCCGTCTTGGCGAGTTCGGCCATCGCGAGCATCGAGGACCAGTAGACGGCTTCGGGATCGAGGTGCTTCCAGATTTCGTAGAGATAGAGAAGCCAGTCGAAGAGCTTCGCGTTCTGCACGGCGGGCAGGTTGCGCGTCAGCGTCTGGTAGAAATGGTGATGTGTGTTGACGAGACCCGGAAGGACGACATGGCGCGACGCGTCGACGACATCGGCTCCCGCGGGAGCGACTACGTTCGTTCCTATTCGCGTTATGCGATTTTTATCGACGAGGATATCGACGCCCGATAGTTCGGCGTCGGCGGCGAGCACCCTGAAGCAGTTCCGGAGGAGTATCACCGCATAACCTCCGCGTTGAACTCGTCGATGAGATCGTCCAACGCTTCAACCTGGGCGTGGAGACCGTCCCAGTAATTTCGATGGTCGTCCCACTGCGCCCTGAGTTCTGCCAGGTCCTTGCCCTGCTGCTCGATCCAGGTAAAGTATTTGAGGTTGTGGACGCGGCGCTTGTCCACCTGCGAGAGTTCGAACACATGGTCCACGGAAATTCCGGCGAGCCTGTCCTGATCCTTGTCGGACTGGCGCTGGCCGTAGGGGCCGCGCTCCGCGTTGAGCTCGTCGAGCCTGGACTGGTACATGGCCATGGAGTCGGTGAACATGGTGAAGACGACATCGTGCTCGTCCATTTCGTAGTATTTCGCCATCTTGATCGCGCCGATGAGGTTGCCGACGCCCGAGATGCCGAGGAGTCCCAGCTGGGCCACGGCTTCGGGATCGGCTCCCGCGGCGACGAGGGCCTCGCGGCCCGCTTTCTCGTTGAAGAGGCGGATGAAGCGGATGGGCAGTTCGTCGTCGACGCCGATCGCGGCGTCGGTGTCGCGCAGATTGTGGATCCATGGAATATGCTTGTCGCCGATGCCCTCGATGCGGTGGTCGCCGAACCCGTTCTCGAGGATGGTCGGGCACTGGAGGGCTTCGGCCACGGCGACCTTGGCGCCGGGGAAGTGGTCGCGCAGGTAGGAGCCCGAGCCGAGGGTGCCGGCTGATCCCGAGGAAAGGACGGCGCCAGCCACATGGTCGCCCGGCCTGGCCACCTTCGCGAAGACTTCGGCCATGGCCGGCCCCGTGACCTGATAGTGCCAGAGATTGTTGGGCAGCTGGTCGAACTGGTTGAAGATGACGGCGTCGGGGCGCGTCCGCTCAAGTTCTATGCACTTGTCGAAGATTTCCTTGACGTTGGATTCGCAGCCGGGGGTCGCGATCACTTCCTCGGCCATGGTCTTGAGCCATTCGAAGCGCTCGCGGCTCATGCCCGCGGGGAGGATGGCGATCGAGGGGCAGGAGAGAAGGCGGGAGATATAGGCGCCGCCCCTGCAGTAGTTGCCGGTCGAGGGCCAGACGGCCTTCTTCGTCGTCGGGTCGAACCGGCCGGTGACGAGTTCGGGCACCAGGCAGGAATAGGCCGCGCCGACCTTGTGCGCTCCCGTGGGGAACCATTTTCCGACGAGGCCGATGATGCGGGCCTTCGTGCCCGTGATGGCGCGCGGAATCTCGAGGAAATTGACGCCGTCGAAGCCGCCGCCCTTTTCGACGGGGGCGTTGTGCCAATTGACGCGGAAAAGGTTGCGGGGATGGACGTCCCAGAGGCCGATGCCGGACAGTTCTTTCTTCACCGAGGCGGGAATCTTGGCCGGATCCCTCATCTGGGCATAGGTGGGAAGGAGGATGCCTTTTTCCCTGCATCGCTGGATATTTTTCTTTCTTTGAGTTTCGTTAACGTTAAGGTCGATCATCGGCGGCTCCTTTGAAACGCGTGATGGAAGACCGCGGGCGGCGAGGGCTGCCCGCGGCTCGGATAGTATACGACGCATTCCAGAAATTTTACAGGGCAACTTGACAATGTCTTTCGATCACTTCATTATGAGCATATGACAATAATATCGATATGAACCGATAAGGAGTCGCGCTATGGATCTGGTTCCCGAGAAAAAGCGGAATCCCGCGATAAAGCGGGTTGTGGGCGTCATGAGCGGAAAAGGCGGCGTCGGCAAATCCACCGTGGCGGTGCTGCTGGCGGAATCGCTCGCGGCCAAAGGCAGAAAGGTCGGAGTCCTCGACGCCGACATCACGGGGCCGAGTCTGCCGAGGCTTCTGGGCGTCGATTCCTTCCGAGCCGAATCGGACGGCCAAAAGCTATACCCCATCGTCAACGAGGAAGGCATCAAGGTGCTTTCGATCAATCTTCTCAACGATGATGAGGACGCGCCGGTGATCTGGCGAGGCCCTCTTCTCGGGAAGGCGATCGAGCAGTTCTGGGAGGATACCGATTGGGGCGAGCTGGATTATCTCATCGTCGATTTTCCCCCGGGCACATCGGACGTGGCCCTCACGGCATTGCAAACCCTTCCTTTCTCGGGGATCGTCGTGGTCGGCACGCCGCAGGACTATGTGTCGATGATCGTTTCGAAATCGGTAAAGATGGCGGCCATGCTGAAGGTGCCTGTCCTCGGCATCGTCGAGAACATGAGAACGCTGGTCTGCCCCTCCTGCGGAGAGAAGGTCTCGTTGTTCGATGACGGAAGCGAGATCGGGGCCGCGCGGATGGGCCTGCCCCTCATAGCGAGTCTTCCCTGGAGAAAGGAAATCGCCCAGGCGCGATCCATCCGCTGGTCGGTGATTTCGGAAAAAGCGCGAAAGGAAGCCGATCTGATAGCGAACGAGGTGGAACTCGCCATCACTAGCCTTTCCGGAAGTCCCGCTCAGGCCGGGAAGGAACCCCGATAGGAGAATTTCATGCCACGTCCGGTCAGCGAACGCCGTCTTGGCGCCCCTCTTCCCTCGCGGGTGATGAAGCCCGCCGGCATCCCCGCCCGCGGAGTGGAGGAAATCATACTGGGCTTCGACGAGGCCGAGGCGCTCAGGCTCGCCGACTATGAGGGACTCTACCAGGAGGCGGCCGCGCGTTCCATGGGCGTATCGCGGCAGACTTTCGGCCGGATCGTGGAAGCCGCGCGGCGCAAGGTCGCCGACGCGATATTGAACGGAAAAACCCTGCGGATCGAGGGCGGCGAAATCACCATACGAGAACAAGGAGAAACGATCATGAAAATAGCGGTACCTTCACGGGATGGGCTTGTGGACGAGCATTTCGGCCACTGCGAGGAATTCCTCATTTTTCGCGTCGAGAACGACGCGCTTGTGCAAGAACAGTCCATACCGTCGCTCGAGGGATGCGGCTGCAAGTCAGGCGTGGCTTCAATTCTCGCGAAATCGGGGGTTACCCATCTCGTGGCGGGCAACATGGGAGAAGGAGCCGTCCGCGTTTTGGGCTCTCAGGGAATTATCGTGACGCGCGGGGCTTCGGGTTCGGCCAAGGCGGCCGCGGAAGCTTTCGCGAAGGGTACGCTCGCCGATTCGGGCCTTGGCTGCGCGGGCCATGGCGAACCCGGGCATGAGTGCGCGCATTGATTTTCGCTTCATGAAAAAGCGGTCATCGGAAATCGATGACCGCTTTTTTTATGTCTGCGCCGCCGCTTTACGAGAGCCGCGCTCCCACCGCCTTCGCGGCGCTCTTTATGTCCTTGAGACCCGAGCCAGTGAGCATGACGACGACGGATTCGTCTCGGGGTATGGAGGCTTTCGCCTTGAGGTAACAGGCGAAGGCGCAGGCGCTCGAGGGTTCCGCGAAGAGGCCGGACATGGAGGAGAGCATACGCTGGGCGGCGAGGATTTCCTCGTCGTTGACGGTTACGCCCTTGCCGCCGTACTTCCTCAATTTGGCGAGGACGAAGCCGCCGTTGCGCGGAACGTCGACGGAGATCGAGTCGGCGATAGTGTCGGAGGGGCGCTCCTCGAAGCCGCCCGTCGCGAGGGCGCGCGCGATGGCGCTGGAGCCTTCGGCCTGGGCGGTCCAGAAGGTCGGCATTTTTGTGGTGAGGCCCAGCCTGAGCATATCCTCGAAGCCCTTGATGACGCCGGCCAGGATGACGCCGTCGCCCGTGGGCACGAAGACGTGATCGGGGGCGATGTAGGTGGCGACGGCGTCAGCGCGGGAAGCGGGCGCCAGCGCGCGCCCCAAATCCCGGGCGATCTCGAAGCTGGCCGTTTTTTTCCCTTCGATAGTGAGGGGGTTGTAGGCGGTGTTCCGCGAGAGGACGCCTGAGGCCGCCGAATAGGCGAGGGATTCGTCGAAGGCCTGGTCGTAGGTGCCCTGGACCTCGCGCAATTCGGCGCCGTACTGGAGGACCTGGACGCGTTTGGCCGCCGGCGCGGAGGCCGGCAGGAAGACGGTTACCTTGAGGCCGGCGGCCGCTCCCACGCAGGCCATGCTCGAGGCGGCGTTGCCCGTGGAAGCGAGGGCGATTTCCTTGAGCCCGAACTTGCGCGCGAAAGCCGCCACGAGCCAGCTTGCCCTGTCCTTGTAGGAGCCCGAGGGATTGCAGGTGTCGTCTTTCAGATAAAGGTTTGGAACCCTGAGGGCTTCGCGGAGTCTAGACGGTTGCCAGAGCGGCGTTTCGCCAACCGGCAGCGGCGGGAAAGATTCGGCCTCGACGGGCAGGGGAATTCCGGCCATCCCAAGTCCGCAGGGGGAAGCGCCTCCGGCGGGCGGGTCGCCCGCTTCCCTCTCCCATACGCATTCGAGGACGCCTTCCAGGGGAATGCCCGGCTTGTTTTTCCTGGCGCATACATCGCAGAGGTAACGTCCGGGCTCAATCGCGTATGTGGCGCCGCAAGCCGGGCAGCGGTAGAGCCATTTCACGCGCGTTTCTCCAGCCTGCCGGGGAGGGCGGCGTAGAAGGCGGTGCAGATTTCGAGATCGTCGATCCTGTTGATTTCGTTCGGCGCGTGGGCCTGGCTCTCGTCGCCGGGGCCAAAGCCGACGCAGGGGATCTGGTGGCGTCCGCATATGGCGACGCAGTTCGTGGAGAAGGTCCACTTGTCCACGACGGGAGGTTTGCCGAAAAGGTCGCCGTAGGCTTCCACGCCCGAGCGCACGAGGGGATGGTCGGCCTTGATTTTCCAGGTGGGGAAATAGAGTTCCTGCCTGTAGAGGGTACCCGTGTATGCCGGCTGGGCGTACTCGGGCATTTTTACCGTGAAGTTGTTCACGCCGGCTTCCGTCAGGGCCTTTTCGACCTGGGCTATGGCGATCGCGTCGTTTTCTCCCCAGGTGAGGCGGCGGTCGCAGTAGAGCATGGCCTGGTCGGGCACGGCGCACTGGCTCGGTCCCTGTACCTTGATCTGCGAAACCGTGATAGTGCCCTTGCCGAGGAATTCGTCGTCGTCCGGTTTCAGTTCGGTGTTGAGCTTCTCGATGGCGAGGGCGGCGCGCGCCGCCTTGTAGGCCGCCGAATCGCCGCGTTCGGGCGCCGAGCCGTGGCAGGAGACGCCTCTGATGTCGATCTGGATTTCCATGCGCCCGCGGTGGCCGCGATAGAGCCTGCAGGATGTGGGTTCGGTGGAGACGGCGAAATCGGGGACGAATTTCTCTTCCTCGATGAGGTATTTCCAGCAGAGTCCGTCGCAGTCTTCCTCGATGACGGTGAAGGCGAACCAGACGGTGAAGTCGCCTTCGTATGCCAGTTCCTTCAGGATGCGCGCGGCGGTGATCATGGAGGCGGCGCCGCCCAGCTGGTCGGAGGAGCCGCGTCCGTAGACGAGGCCGTCCTTGATCAGCCCCGAGTGGGGCGGGGTTTTCCACTGGGCGGGATCGCCGACGCCGACCGTGTCGATGTGGGCGTCGAAGACAAGCTTCTTTTTGCCCTTGCCGACGCGTCCGAGCAGGGAGCCGAGGCCGTCGATGTGGATATCTTCCATGCCCGCTTCGGCGCAAAGCATCTTCAAGAGGAGAACGCGTTCCTTTTCCGTCGTGCTGAAGCCCGGCACCTTGATTAGTTCGCTTAAGTTTCGGGCGGTGTAATCCCTGTATTCCTTCGCTTTCGCGAGAATCGTCGCGCTGTCCATAGTCACCTTCCTTCCATGTTGTTCCAGAGGCGGCGAGCCTGTGCGCGCGCCGAAGCCTGGATTTTTTCCATATCGAACAGGGGTTTCCTGTCCTGGATGCGAATTTTACCCGCGACGGCGACGCCGCGCACGGAGCGCGAGCTCATGCCGAAGGCCATGTGTCCCGCGATGTTGGCCGCGTCGAGGGGGGTGGGCGGGTCGTAGTCCCAGAGGACGAGATCGGCCGGATTGCCGGGGGCAAGGACGCCGAAGGCGACGGGTGCCGCGAAATCGGCCGCGAAATAGCGCTCGAGAAGCCTGTTGCCGCGATCGAGGCAGGAGAGGAAGTTGTCGGGCCACCAGGGGCCGGCCGATTCCCTGTGCCGGAAGACGGCGAACTTGAATTCCTCGAGCATGTCCGCGCCCATGCCGTCGGTGCCGAGGACGACGTTCCTGTGCGTAGGGAGGAGGGCGTTGTAGCCCACCGCGTTGTTCATGTTGGATCGCGCGTTGTGGGCGAGGAAGGCGTCGCGGGCGTTCATGATTTCGATCTCGGAGGGCGTGAGCCAGAGGCCGTGGCCGATGATGCCCTTGGGCGTGAGAGCCCCGACCTTTTCCAGCCTTTTGACGAGATCGAGGCCGTGGCGATAACGTGAATCGACGGCGTCGTACCTGTCCTCGGCAAGGTGAATGTGGATGCCCCTGCCAGAGGTCCTCACCGCGTCGGCGAGGCCTTCCAGCGTCTCCTGGCCTACGGTGAAGCCGGCGTGGCCGCCTATGGCGGCCTCTACCTGGGGCGAAGAGCCGCGCGCGCGCATCCCGTCCACCTCGCGCGCGAAGCGCAGGTTCTCGGACAGGCCCGCGCGCGCGCCTTCGGCGCCGTTCCGGTCCGTCGTCTCGTAGCAGAGGATGCCGCGCAGGCCCACTTCCTCGTAAGCCTGCCTGATGACCGACAAGCTCCCGTCGATGGCGCCGGGGCTCGCGTGGTGGTCCACGAGGGAAGTGACGCCCGCAGCCAGCGCGTCGGCGCAGCCCGCGAGGGCGCTCGCCCCGATGATGGGCAGGTCGATCGCCCTATCCAGCCTCCACCAGAGGTGCTCGAGAATCTGGCAGAAATCCTTGGAGGGCTGGATGGCCACCTCCATGCCCCTCGCGAGCGCGGAATAGAGGTGCGTGTGGGCGCAGACGAGGCCCGGCGAGAGATAGCCGCCTGAGCCCGCGAGTTCTGCCCGCGGGTATTTCGCGCGCAGCCCGGCGCCGATCTCCGCGATGGTCCCGGCCTTAGCGCCTTCCTCCTCCGGTCCATAGGCGACGAGGTCGCGTTCCCCCGAAACGGCGGGCGGGTTGAAGGACAGGAGCTTTACGTTCTCGAAAAGGATCATGGAGCTTCCTCCAGAAGATAGCGATGGGTTCGATAGACTTCGCGCGCGAAGGCCACCATGGCCGAATCAGCCGGCGCGGAAACCGCGCCGTTCCAGGATGCGTAGTCGAGCTTATGCGGCGGTGCGCCGATTCTCGCTCTCAGGACGAGACAGGGCAAGCCTCCTTCGGAGACAAAGGCGAATCCGGCGTTTTTCGAGGCGGCGAGATCTTCCTCGCCGTCGAAGAGGGTGACTTTTCCGGAGAATGGTTCTCCCTCGAAGGGACAGAAGAAGCCGCAGTTGCCGCATTCGTTGCAGAGACGGTCCAGATGGAGGATCTGGGCATCCTGGGCGAAGGGCAGGCCGGATTCGATGAACATGTTGGCGCGGTTGGGGCAGACCTCCACGCAGCGCAGGCATGCCGAGTCGCAGGCGAGGCAGCGTTCGGCCTCCCTCTCGGCGAATTTAGGATCGTCGAAATTGAGGGAAGACAGGATCTCTCCCCGTTTCGCCAGCTTGGACTTATCCATGCGGGGCGGGCGGTAATCGGCCGTCGGCAGGACGAATCCTTCGGCGGCGAGAATGGCTCTGGCGGCCGCCCTTCCGTCGGCTTCCGCGGCGATGATGGAGGCCGGACCGCGCCTTGCGTCACCGCCGACGTAAAGACCCTTCACCTCGGTTTCCATCGTGTCGGGATTGGCGACGGGCAGATGGTTTCTTCCAAGGCTGAGTCCCAGCTTCTCGAGAAGCCGCGCGTCGGGTTCTTCCCCGACCGCCGTTATGAGGAGATCGCAGGGGAGTTCGAAGGTTTCTTCCGAGGGAAGGGGAGAGCGGCGTCCGGAGGCGTCCTTCTCGCCGAGGACCATGCGCCTCAGTACGAGGCTGCCCGGCTTCGCTTCCTCGGGCAAGGAGAGTTCCATCATCGTATTCCGCTCGCCGGCGAGCGCCTTGGATTCCCTGAGCGCGTTTTCCAGTTCTTCCATATCGGCGGGCATTTCCTTGCGCGTCCTTCTGTAGGAAAGGTGGACGGATTCCACCCCGGGGACGCGCGTGGCGGCCCTCACCGCGTCGCAGGCCGTGTTGCCGCCGCCGGCCACGATGAAATGGCGAAGGCCGGCGAAGGCTTCGGCGCCTTCGGCTCCGAAGCGTTTCAGGAAATCGAGGGCGTCCATGGTCTTGAGCCCCGAACCTTTGAGCGTCAGTTCGCGCGCGGAATCGGCCCCCGTGCAGACGAAGAAGCTTGTGTAGCCTTCCGCCCGGAGCTCGTCGAGCGAGGCGATGGTCCGCCCGAATTCGAAGCCGACGCCCATGGAGGCTATCCTGTCGATATCGCGGGCGATTTCCTCCCTCGCGATCCTGAAGCCGGGTATGACATTGGCGGGGACTCCGCCGGGCGCTGGGCCGGCGTCGAACACTTTCACTTCGTGGCGCGCCGAAGCCAAATAATGGGCGCAGGCGAGACCGGCCGGCCCGGCGCCTATAACGGCAGTCTTTCCGCCGGGGACGCAGAGCGCTTCGGGCAGGGGGGCCGCGGGCAGATCGGCGGCTCTCGCGGCCTTCAGCTTCACGTCCCGTATCCGCACGGAGCCTTCGTAATCGAGCCTGGAACAATGTTCCTGGCAGACATGGTCGCAGAGGACGCCCGTTATGTGGGCGAGGGGATTGTCGGAGAGTATCGCGGCGAGAGCCTGTTCGCTCAAGCCCGATCCCTGCGCCCTGATATAGGACGGCGCCTTCTGGTTCACGGGACAGGCTTCCACGCAGGGGGCGGCGAAGCAGTCGTAAAGCGGAAGGCTCTTCGCGATGGAGACCTTGCCCGCCTTCCAGCCTTTTCGATACTCGGGTCTTCCGAGAGCGGCCTCGGCCAGGGCTTCCAGAGCCTCGGGGCTGGTCGACCTCGGCTCAAGCGGAAGGGGCAGGGCGCCGACGGCTTCCCTCGCGATCTGCGCCAGGCGCAGGTATCCGCCCGGCTTAAGAATATCGGTGGCGACGGTCAGAGGCCCGAGCCCCGCGGCGATGAGGTCCGCGGCGTTGAGCGCCGAAACGCCGCCGCAGTAAGAGATGCGCATTCCCGGATCGGGGAGGGCTTTAGCTATCCTTGCCGCGAGCCTCATGGTGATGGGGAAAAGCGCCCGTCCGGACATATAGCGCTCCTGTCCGGGGAGATTCGCGCCGTCGTTGGCGTTGGCGAGGGTGTTCGAAAGCTTGATGCCGAACCGGCGGCTCCTTGCCTGGGCCGTCTCGCCCAGTCTCTTGACGAGGGCGAGGGCGGCGTCGAACCGCAGGTCGTGTTCGAAAGTCTCCCTTTTGATGACGATATCGTCCCAGCCCAGGCTGTCCAGGATCCGTCGCGCCTCGTCGAAGCCGAGGAGGGTGGGATTTAGCTTGATATAGGTGTCGAAGCCTTTCTCTTCGATCAGGTAGAGGCCGATGCGTTCGATTTCCTCCGGCGGGCAGCCGTGCATCGTGGAGAGCGTCACCGAGTGAACGGGCCTCACCGGCATGTGCGCGGCGAGGGTTCTCGCCTTCTCGGCCAGCGCGTCGCCGAATGCCCGGGCGAAAGGCTCGCCCGCGATGAAATATTCGAGTTCCGCCATCGCCTTCGACCAATACTCGGTGGTCTCCGGTCGCCTCATCCCCTCGATGAAGGCATCGACCTTGTCGCTCTTTATCCCGTCAAGCGTATAGCCGACCGACATGTTGAAGAAGAACTCGGTGGGCTTGCGGGACCAGAGGAAGGAGAAGAGATTTACCGCGATCCACGCGTCGATATATTCCTTCCTGGCTTCCTCCAGGCTCAGTTCGGTCGACCATTCGACATTGTGCCCCTCGTCCAGCGCGTCGATGCAAGGTTTGTCGATATCGAGGCGGTCGTTCTGTTGGACGGTCTTGAGTTCGAAGACGCGGGCTCCCGACAGATACGCGGCGAGGATGTTCGGGGCGATCTGTGTGTGGGGGCCGGCGGCTGGTCCGACGGGGATGCTGGCCCTTCCCGACATGACCGTGAGTCCCGGGCTCTCCGCTTCCAGATCGAACATTCCGCGGAAAACGCTTCCCGGGATTTCGTAGATCGAATCCTTGGCCGCGAATTCACCCGCCGCCCGCGCGAGCAGCGCCGAAAGCGAGGTCGTTTTCATGATTTTGCTCATCGATAACCCCATTGTATGAATTTCCCGCTGCCCGGAAGGGCGAGTATTCCGCCCGCGCCATAGACGCGGGATCCCCTGACGAAGGTTCCCTTGATCCTGCCGGCGAGCCGCATTCCCGCGAAAGGCGTTATGCGGCTCTTGCTGTACATCGAGGCCGGGTCGAGAAGGGTGCTGGCTTCGGGGTCCACGAGGACGAAGTCCGCGTCTTTGCCTTCGGCGAGCGAACCCTTGCCGCCCGAAATTCCGTAGCGGGCCGCGGCCGCTCCCGATGTCGCTTCGAGGAAGCGGGGAAGGCTGAGCCTTTTGGCGAAAAAGCCTTCGGAAAGAAGGTAGGGAAAGAAGGTGCCGGTGCCGGGAATGCCGCCATAGGCGCTTAATGGGTCGCCCGTGAATTTTTCGTAGTCGGGCGCGCCGGCGTGGTCCGACGCCACGAAAGATATCGCGCCTTCCGCGAGCCGCTTCCAGAGCAGGGCTTTCTGGGAAGCTTCCTTGACGGGCGGGGCTGTCTTGAGCGCCGCCCCCAGGGTTTCGAAGTCATCTTCGTCGAAGGCGAGGTAGTGGGCGCAGGTTTCGCAGCTCGCGCCCGCGGCTGCGACGAGCGCGGCCGCCTCGGCCGTGCCGACGTGGACGATGTGGAGCCATCGCGGCCGCGCTCCGGCAAGCCGCAGCGCGGTGGAGCAGGCCGCCGTTTCGGCCTCCATGGGGCGCGAGGCGTAGTAATCCTTCCAAGTGGGAGCCTTTCCGCCTCGGGCCGCGCTCAGGGCGGCCTGGGCCGCCGCTATCACCGCGGGATACTCGGCGTGGAGGAGAAGCGGCCGGCCGGCTGCCGCGCAGCGTTCGTAAGCCCTGGCGAACTGCTCCGGCGTCACCGCCGTGAAACTGTCCATCCCCGACACGAAATAGCACTTGAAGCCGACGACGCGCGGGGCGAGGGCATCGATCGCCAGATCCATCGACGCGTCGTCGAAGAGACCGTTCACGCCGCCGTAAAAGGCGAAATCGACCACGGCGCTTTTCGAGACGATGGCGAGCTTGTTCTTAAGCGCGGCGAGGCTCGTGACAGGCGGCAGCGAGGTGCAGGGCATATCGATCACCGTCGTCACGCCGCCTCGCGCCGCCTCGGAGCTGCCGTGGAGGAAGTCCTCCCTCTGGGTGAAGCCCGGCTCGTCGAAGTGGACGTGGGGATCTATGGCTCCGGGAAACATCATGAGCCCGGAGGCGTCGATCGTTTCCTCGCCGGCCGACAATGCGTCGGCTGGCGATACGTCGGCGAGGCTCCCGGCAGCGGCGATACGGGCGATTTTTCCCTCGCGTACGAGGATATCGGTCCTGCGGAAGTCCTTTTCTCCGGGCAGGGCGGCCAGGGCGTTCGCGATCAGCATGGGTCCTCCCCGCTTAGGAAAGCCTCGATTTTTTCGGGGATGAAGGGAATGTCGTAGGTCGTCTTCCCGTCCGGCTTCGCCGCCCGCAGCGCGTCCAGGACGGCGAAGTACGCCGCTATGCCGTACTGCAGGGGCGGCTCGCCCACCGCTTTCGAATTGAATGGGGCTGAAGGATTATCCATTCCCGGCATGAACTCGATATCCATCTTCTCGGGCAAAAAGGCATCGTTCGGAAGCTTGTAAGTCGAGAGCGTGTCCGACAAGGGTCTGCCGTCCTCGCCGAAGCGGAGATCCTCGAGGAGGGTCCAGCCCAAGCCCTGGGCGAAAGCGCCCTCGATCTGCCCGATGTCGACGCGCTCGTCCAGGCTGTTGCCCGAGTCGTGGACGATGGTCGCCGATTCTATGCTGCAGGTCGCGCGGACGAGATCGACCCGCGCCGTGAGACAGGCGGCGCCGTATACGTGATAGGCGAAGGGCGTCCCGCGCTCGGCCTTCATGTCGTAGAAGAGCCCCGGCGTCGAATAGAAACCGTGAGCCGAGAGATCTATCCTCGCCTCGTTCGCCGCCGTGACGAGTTCGTTCCAGCCGAGCGCGCTCGATTTCCTTTCGACGAGGATCTTTCCGTCTTTTATTTCGATCGAAGAGGGATCGACGCCCAACATGGACGCCGCTTTCGCCGCCAGCCTCGCCCTGATTTTCTCGCAGGCGATTTTAGCCGCCATGCCGTTGAGGTCGCTGCCCGTGCTCGCCGCCGTGGGGACGGTGTTGGCTACGGTCAGGGTCGTGGTGCGCTCCACGGAAACCCTTTCCTGGGGAATGCCCAGGGTACTCGCGGCGATCAGCCCGATCTTCCGCGACACCTGCTGGCCCATCTCGATGGCGCCCGTCGAGACGAGGACGGAGCCGTCCGTGTACACATGCACGAGGGCTCCCGCCTGGTTCATCGGCAGCTTCGTGAAGGAAATGCCGAAACAGAGGGGAAGAATGGCGGCGCCTCTCTTTTCCAGGCTGTTTGAGGCGTTGAAGGCTTCAATGTCGACGCGAAGCTCCTTCCAGGAGACTTTTTCGAGAAGCCTATCGAAGGACTCCTCCGCGCGTACGCGCTCGAGAGGCATGCCGAAATAGGTCGAATCCCCTTCGTGGTAGAGATTCCTGCGCTGGAGTTCGACCCTGTCCATTCCCATGGAGCGAGCGAGGGCGTCCAGGGCCGCCTCAATGACGAAGAAGCCCTGAGGGGCCCCGAAACCGCGGAAGGCGGTGAAGGAGGGCAGGTTCGTGCGGCACATGTTGCCCGTCACCCTCACGTTGGGAATTTTATAGGCGCCCGTCGCGTGGAGGAGGGTTCTGGAGAGAATGGCGGGAGAAAGGTCGCAGGTGCAGCCGGAGTTCTGGTAGTAGTCGGCCTCGAAGGCCGCGAGCCTTCCGTCGGCATCGGCGCCGATCCGGAAATCGCTCGAGTAGGGATGCCTTTTCCCGGTGGCCTGCATATCCACGCGTCGGTCGAGGTAGAGTTTGACGGGTTTTCTGCTCACCCAGGCTCCCAGCGCCGCGAGGGAACCCCATATGGCGGCCTGATCTTCCTTGCCGCCGAAGCCTCCGCCCAGGCGGCGCGCCTCCACTTCCACCATGTTCATGGCGAGGCCCAGGGACTGAGCCACGGCGCGCTGGACGCCGGTCGGACCTTGCGTGCTCGAAATGACGAAGACCTTCCTGTCGTCGCGGATCTCCGCGTAGGCTCCCTGCGTTTCGAGGTAGACATGCTCCTGGCCGCCCGAATCCACTCGTCCCGACACCACGTGGGCGCAGGCCGCGAAGGCGGATTCGGGCTCTCCGCACCTTATCGTCCGCGAGGGCAGTATGAAATCGGCGGCGGCCGCCGCTTCCCTCGGATCGAACAGGGCCGGCAAGTTCTCGCCCCTGACCCGGACGGCGGCGGCCGCTCTCCTCGCGAGCGAGCGCGTCCTCGCGAGCACGAGCGCGACAGGCTGCCCCCAGTATTCCCATTCTTCTGCGGGAAGGAGCGGTTCGTCCGGCTTGTTGAAGCCTATCTGGTTCTGGCCCGGGACATCCCTGGCCGTGATCACCCTGACAGACGGGTCGAGGGCGAGGGCCGCCGAGGCATCGATGGACAGTATCCGTCCGCGCGCGCTTTCGGAGAGCCTCACCGCGGCCTGGAGACAGTCCCTGGGCTCGGGCAGGTCGTCGATATATCTCGTGGCGCCCCTCAGGTTCAGGGCGGATTCGGCGATGGTTTTCATGGAAAAAGCTCCTTCGCGATGCCGTCGGCGCCGAAGAGGTGGATGAAATGGGCGAGGATGAGCCTGCCCGTCATCCGTTTCCGGTAGGAAGCCGAACCCCGCACGTCGCCGATGGGGGATATCTCCTCCTCGGCCGCCGCGGACACGTTCAGGGCGAGGCTGGCGAGGGCTAGCGCGTCCTTCCTGTCGATCGCCGCGCCCTCCAGGACGGCCGAGGCCTTCCGGAGCAGCATCGGCACGGCGGCGACACCGCCCGCGCTGATTCTCGCGGCGCGAACGCGGCCCTCCTCGATCCGGAAGGATATGGCGGTGTTGACCGCCGCTATATCGAGTTTTCCCCGTTTGGCGATCTTCTCGAAGGAAAAGAGCGTGCCGGATCTTGTTTCGGCGTCGCCTGACTGTGCGGCCTCGTCGGTCGCGCTCTCGGCTCCCGGGTAGTCCGCCGCGTCCGGGGCTCCCGCGCCATCGGGCGTCAGGACGGCGATGATGATCTCGTTTTCGCGGAGAGCCGTCGTTTTATAGCCCGTGAAAAAATCCTCGATGGGGAGAAAGCGCGATTCGACGGCGAGTCCTAGGTCTCTTCCGATTTCCAGCATCGCGCCCAGGCCCATCAACATCGACGTGATATCCCCGACCGGCGAGGCGTTCGCTATGTTGCCCCCCACGGTGGCGATGTTTCTGATGAGCGTGCTGGCGAATTCCCCTTCGAAGGCTTCGATGCCGGGCACCGCTTCCCTTACGATCGGCGAGGCGAAAAATTCGCGCACGGTCGCGGCGGCGCCGATCCGTACCCAGGAGGAGCCGGCCAGCCTCGTCCGCGTTATGCCGGAAAGAGCGCCGGACGAGCGCAGGAGAAGCGGCCTGAAGTCCAGGGCTGGATCGGGGTTTCGGACATAATAATCGGTCCCCCCCCCTAGGGCCACCGACCCCGTTTCGCCAGGTCCGCCGGCCGCGGAAAACCTTGTTTCCGGGTCGCTCTCGCGCGAAGCTCTCTTGGCGGCCTCGAGAGGCCGACTCGCGCCGCCCCGTTTCGCCTCCTCCAAAAAAGCGAGGGCCGAAGACGGCAAGACGCGGCGCTCCACGAGCGCCGCGACGCGCGCCATCGGCGCTTCCGGCAGGTCTCCGAACTCTCTCGCGAGGCGTTCGGCGGCTCTCCTTATGGATCCATAGCCCGTGCATCGGCAAAGATTACCGTCCACCGAGACCATGGCTCCAGCCAGATCCGGCCTGCCCGGACCGGCGAGCCACGCGCTCAAGGATACGATGAAGCCTGGCGTGCAGAACCCGCACTGACTGGCGTTCTCTTCCAGAAAAGCCTTCATGACGGGTGTCAGCCCATCGGGCGACGAGGCGCTCAAGCCCTCTATGGTGATGAGGTGCTTGCCGGAAAGATAGCCTGTGGCCAGGAGACAAGATGGCACCGCGAGGTAGCGGAGCGATTCATCCGAAAACTCTCCCACCAGCACGGCGCAGGCCCCGCAGTCGCCCTCGCGGCAACCTTCCTTGGTGCCCGTCAGTTCCATCTCCCCGCGGATAAAATCGAGAGCCGGCGATCCGCGGGCGGTCCGCGGTTCGACCCAGCGGTCATTCACGAATATTCTCATTTGTTCCATATGCGCTGCCTGTTCCTCTCCCGCTTCCTTTATCCGTCCACATAAAGATCCACCGGCGCGAAGCGGTCCACGTCGATGAGCCCCGCGTCCGTGATCCTCAGGCTGGATATGACGGGCAGGGCCATGAAGGAAAGGGTCATGAGCGGGGAGTGATTCGTCAAGCCTTCCCTGATGAATATTTCCTCGAAAGCGCGCAGCCGTTCTATGACGAAGTCGGCGTCCCTGTCGCTCATGAGCCCGGCCACCGGAAGGGGGAGGTCGAGGATGATCTCGTTGCCCACGGCGTAGACGAGGCCCCCCTTGATTTTATTGAGGTGTCGCGCCGCCTTGAAAATGGATACATCGTCCATCCCCGCGATGATCATGTTGTGCGAGTCGTGGCTTATCGTGCCGCCTATGGCTCCACGCTTCAGTCCCAGCCCCTTGATGAAGCCCTTGCCTATCCGCCCCGAACCCGTATGGCGCTCGATGACGAAGATCTTGATGAGGTCCCGCTCCTGGTCGGAGACGCACAGGCCTTCCCTCACCATCGGCTTCTCCACGAGGTGGCCGGTTATGAGCGAATCCTGTCTTGCCTCTATGACCCGGACCTTCTTGCCTTGGTCGGGGATGGCGAAATCCCCGGCGGTGAGCCATTTGATGTTGACCGAGTCGCGGAGCGGCAGGGAGCGCGGAGGGAAGTCATCGATGAGCGAGCCGTTTTCGGCCACGAGATGTCCGCCCTTGAAGACCATTTCGGCCCTAAAATCCTCGAACGAGGAAAAGGCGACGAAATCGGCCTTGCAGCCCGGCGCGACCACGCCGATCCCTTTCATGCCGAACCACAGCGCGGCGTTGGCCGCTCCTATCCTGAAAGCGTCGATGGGCGCCACGCCTCCAGCGAGGAGGATCCTCAGCGCGTGGTCAATGTGCCCTTCGTCGCGAAGGTCGTTGGAGTGCCTGTCGTCCGAGCAGAGCATGAATCTGGGTACGGTAAAGGGTGTTATCGCCGGCAGGAGGTGGCGAAGGTCGCGGGCGGTCGAGCCCTCTCTCAGCATTATATACATTCCCTTGGACAACTTTTCGCTGGCTTCCTCGGGAGTGGTGCACTCGTGGTCCGAACCGATCCCCGCCATTATGTACGCCGAAAGCGCGGCGCCCGAAAGGCGCGGCGCGTGTCCGTCCACGGGTTTGCGCGCGCTCGCGAAGAGGGCGATCTTGTCCATCAGCCGCTGCTCGCGCGCGAGGACACCGGGATAGTTCATCACCTCGCCCAGGCCGAGAACCCTCTTGTCCTGGAGGAAAGGATACATGTCGGAGGCGTAGAGCGCCGCGCCCGCGGTGTCGAACTCGGTGGCGGGAACGCAGGAGGGGACCATGAAGAAGATGTCCAGGGGAAGGTCGTCCGAGGCCGCCAGCATGAAGCGCATGCCGTCGTAGCCCATGACGTTGACGATTTCGTGGGGATCGGCCACCACCGTCGTCGTGCCGTGCGGCAGGACGACGCGGGCGTATTCAGCGGGGGTGAGCAGGGAGGATTCGATGTGGACGTGGGCGTCCACCAGTCCGGGGGCGAGGAACTTGCCCTTCAGGTCGATATTGGCCTTGGCCTCGAGGCCGTCGTTCACGCCGGCTATCCTGCCGTTGCGGATCGAAACGGTGGCCTTCGCGATCAAGTTCCCGCCGAGCACGTCGACGATCGTGCAGTTTTGGATGTTCAGGTCGCATGGAACCTTTCCGGCTGCGGTATCGATAAGGTCTTTGTTCATTCCCGCTCCTCGGCTCTTTACTGGAGTTTTATAATAACCGGGAAATCATCGGCGCGCAACAATTCCTCTTCGGAGCCGCGCGGCCGTTTCAACGGGTCACTTTTCCGAAGAATCGCAGGAGATTCCTTCCGGCTATGCCGGCGATCTCGTCCGCTGAAAAGCCGCGCTCCTCCAGGGCGGCCGATATCTTCGGCGCGTCGAGGAGGTTCCTGTAGCCCGACATGTAACCGGGGACGCCATTGCAGTCGCTTCCAATCGCGAGGTGCTCGCTTCCCACGAGGTCGGCGCAGTATGCCGCGTACTCGGCGAAGGTCGCGAGGTCGGGTACGCCCACACCCTTGTCGAAGAAGGGCCAGAGTCCGATGATCCCTCCTCCGTCGGCGATGCCGCGAATGAGCTCGTCGGGGATGTATCGCGGAAAGGCCTGAAGGGCCCGCGGCCCCGTGTGGCTGCAGATCATGGGGGCCTCTGAGACCGCCAGGGCGTCCCGTATCGTCTCGTCGTCGGCGTGGGCCAGGTCGACGATCACGCCGAGTTTGTTGGCTCTCGCTATCGCCTCCTTGCCTAGCCCCGTGAGGCCTGTCCTCTCCGCCTGCGGCACGACGCGCCCGCCCCATCCGTAGGAAATCGAGCCGAGCTTGTTCCTCGAGTAGTGGACGAGTCCGATGAGCCTGACGCCTTCTTCGAAGACGGCGTCTATCCTGTCTATCCTTTCGCCGACGAAATCTCCTCCCTCGATGCCCAGGAGGAAGGCGGTGGTTTCCTTTTCGCGCGCGGCTTCCAGGGCCCCTGAACCGCGCGCGATGATGCCGCCCGCCTCGGCCACGGTACTCTTGGCGGTCTTTAGCCGCTTCAGCACGTTCGCGTAAGGGTCGATCTTGATGGGAAGAAAACTGTTGGGGTCGCCCAAGACGCAGAGAACGAGACCGCCCAGCCGCGCCCGCGCGAGGTCGGCGAGGCGCAGGTCCTCGGGGATGGTGTTGCCCGGGACAAGTCTGAGGGCTTTCGGCAGAAGGCCCTCGCGGTGGCCGTGCGCATCGAAATAGAAGATCGTCCCGCCGGTTCGGGCCTTTTCCCCGGCCCCTGCGCTTTTGTCGGCGCGCGCCTGTTCGGCGGCGCTCATTGTTTCAACTCCAAAATCATCTCTATCTCCACGGGAATATTGAAGGGCAGGGCGAAGACGCCGACAGCGGACCGGGCGTGAGCGCCGTCCTCCGGGCCGAAGAGATCGAGGAGGAGTTCGCTCGCCCCGTCGATCACTTCGGGCTGACGATAGAAATCCACGGCCGAACTGACGAAGCCCAGCACCTTCACCACGCGTCGCACGCGCTCGAAGCCGCCGAGGTAGTCCTTCGCGATGCTCAATGCCTTGAGGACGGCCATTCGCGCCGCCTTTCGTCCCTGGTCGACGCAGAGGTCGGAGCCAACGCGTCCGTGCGTCGCGTCGGTCCCCGCGGTTTCACTTTCGGGCGCGGAAGCCTCGTCTCCGCGCTCAGGGGCTGTCCCCCCGGAGCCAGAGAGGTAGAGATAGCCTCCCGACTCGCGCGCCGGGGCGTAGAGGCCGACCGGCGCGGGGACGGGCGGAAGCTCCAGCCCCAGTTCTCTCAAGCGTTCCTCGATCCGCGAGGCCATCTCACTTGTCCTCGCGCATGTAGGGCACGCTCAGCGCCGCGGGGGCCCCGATCTTCTTCGACAGCGCCTCCCACCAGGTCATGAGCACGAGGACGGCTATCGTCCCCAGATAGGGCAGCATGTTGAGGAAGGCCGCCGGGATGTTGGTGCCCGAGGCCTGGAGCCTGAACTGCACGGCGTTGATGCCGCCGAAGAGGAGGGCTCCCCAGACCGAGCGGGCGGGATTCCACATGGAGAAGATGACCAGGGCGACGACGATCCAGCCGCGGCCGCCGGTGATGTTCTCGGACCATCCCGGCGTGTAGGAGAGCGAGAGGTGCGCGCCTCCCAGACCCATGAGGGCGCCTCCCAAGATAGTGTAGAGATATTTGGACTTGATGACATCGATGCCCATCGCGTCGGCCGTCTGCGGGTCCTCCCCGATGGAGCGGAGCCAGAGTCCGGGGCGCGTCTTGTAGAGGAAGCACCAGGAGAGCGGTATGAGGAGGTAGACGGCGTAGGTGAGCAGGTCCTGGCTGAAGAGGGCTCCCAGGATCGGGATGTCCGAGAGCGCCTCGACGGGAAGGGGGGAGAATTTCGCTCCCTTCAGGCCCATGAGGCGGAAGTTGTTCGTCGCCGGTCCGAGCCGCTGTCCCAGGAAACTGGAAAAGCCCGTGCCGAAGAGGGTGATGGAAATCCCGCAGACGACCTGGTTCGCGCGCATGGTGACGGCGAGAAAGGCGTGGAGCGTCGCCATCGCGGCGCCCACGGCCATGGCCACGAGGAGGGCAACCGCGAGATTCTGGCTGTAGAAGGAGGCTGCGAAGCTCGAGACGGCTCCCATGAGCATGATGCCCTCGATGCCGAGGTTCATGATTCCCGCCCTTTCGGTCAGGATTTCGCCGATGGTCGCGAAGACGAGACTGGTACCCGCTCTCACCGTAATGGCGAGAATTGAAGTGATGAGATCCATCATGCCTCTCCTTCGACGCATTCGGCTTTGGGCTTCCTGCCGAAGCCGCCGATCCACCTGATCCTGTATTCCGTGAAGAGCGAGCCGGCGAGCATCGGGAAGAGTATGAGCCCCTGCATGACCATGCCCATCGCCGACGGCAGACCCATCATCAGCTGAACCTGGTCTCCGCCGACGAGAATCGCCGCCATGAGGAGGGCGACGAAGGGAATGGCCGCCGGATTGAGCTGGGACATCCACGCGATGATGATGGCGGTGCTGCCGTACCCCAGGTTGAGGCCCTGTTGAAGCCGGTGGGAAATGCCCGTGACTTCGCAGGCGCCCGCCAGGCCGCTGAGGGCGCCCGAAAGAAGAAGGGCCAGGAAAATGTTGCGCCGCACCGCTATGCCCTGATAGCGCGCGGCCTTGGGGCTGGCGCCGATGATCGTCAGCTCAAAGCCCCAGCGCGTCCGTTTGATCACGATCCAGAGGATGACGGCCAGAATAAGGGCGAAGTAGATGCCCACGTGGGCCCTGCCGAAAATCCTGGGCAGCCAGGCCGCCTCGGGAAAGGGCGCCGAGCCGGGGAAACCGTAGCCCTTGGGATCGCGCCAGGGGCCGTAATACAGGTATTCGGCGAAGAGGATCGCCACATAGTTCAGCATGAGGGTGACGAGGGTTTCGTCCACCTTGAGCCTGGTCTTGAGGAAAGCGGGGATGCCGGCCCAGAGGGCGCCTCCTACGCAGCCGGCGAGGAAGCAGGCGGGAAGGAGAAGGAAGAAGGGGAGGGCATTGCCCAAAAACAGGGCCATCCAGGCGGCCGCGATGCCGCCGAGCATGAGCTGGCCCTCCGCGCCGATGTTCCAGAACTTGAGCTTGAAGGCGAGGGCGACGCCCAGGCTCGTCAGCGTCAAGGGAATGGCCTTGACGAGGGTTTCTGAAAAACCGTTGGACGAGCCGAAGGCGCCCTTGAACATGGCCGCGAAGGTCGCGAATGGATCGGTCCCGAAGGCGGAAAGAACGAGCCCCGTCAGAATCAAGGAGACCAGGAAGGAGGCTGCCGGCACGATGAAAAGGGCCGCCTTGGAGATGGTTTTTCGCTTTTCGAATATGATTTTCATCGCTGGCTCCCTTCGCGCGCCGTTGTTTTTCCCTTCGAGTCCGGGCAAACGCCAGCCATGAGCAGGCCCAAGGTCTCCGCGTCGGCCCTGTCCGCCGGAATGCTGTCCATTATTCGTCCCTCGAACATGACGGCAATAGTGTCGGCGACCTGGATGAGCTCGTCGATGTCCTCCGATACGAAGAGGACGCCCAGTCCCTGGTCGCGCTGCCTGACGAGCTGCTTGCGCACAGCCTCGGTCGCGCCTATATCGAGGCCTCGCGAAGGATAGACGGCGACGAGGAGATTTTTACAGGCGCCGATCTCCCTCGCCAGGATGGTTTTCTGGATGTTGCCGCCCGAAAGGAATTTGACGTGGGTGTCGGGGCCTGGCGTCATGATCTTGAAGGATTCGATCAGCCTTCTCGCCATCGCGGCGACGCGTTTTGGCAGAAGAAAGACCCCGACCGAGAGGGGAGGCTTCCTGTAGTTCTTCATGGCCAGGTTGGATGCCACGCTCATGTCGCCCACGGCGCCCACCGAGGTGCGGTCCTGGGGAATGTGGGAGACGCCAGCCCTGATCACCGAAATGGGCGCGGCGTTCGTGACGTCCAGCTCGCCGACCGATACCTTGCCGGCGCTCAGGCGCCGCAGGCCCGTTATCACCTCGGCGAGTTCCCTCTGGCCGTTGCCGGCGACACCGGCTATACCGACGATCTCGCCGGAGCGCACGACGAGATCCACGTCCTTGAGCGCGGGTAAGTCCCTGTCATCCTTCGCCGAAACCTTTTCGATCCGAAGAATGGCCGAGCCCGGCGCGAAAGGTTTCTTCTCCAGCTCGAAGAGGACTTCCCGCCCGACCATGAGCCTCGCCAGTTCCGAGGGACTCGTTTCGACCGTGGCCACGCCCGCCACCACCTTGCCCCGCCTCAAGACCATAACCCTGTCGGAAAAGCTCATCACCTCTTCCATCTTGTGCGTGATGAAGACGGCGGATTTCCCCTCGGCGCGCATGAGATGAATCACCTTGCTCAGTTCGGCGGATTCCTGCGGCGTCAGGATGGCCGTGGGTTCGTCGAGGATGAGTATTTCCGCCTTGCGGTAGAGAAGCTTGAGAATCTCGACGCGCTGCTGTTCGCCCACCGAAAGCTGCCAGATGGAAGCCTCTGGATCGACACGAAGGTTGTATTTTCCCGAAAGCGCCTCGACTTCCCTTCTCACTCCCTTCATATTCGGGAAGAAAGACTGCTCGCGCATGCCCAGGATTATGTTCTCGAGCACCGTCATGGAATCGACGAGCTTGAAGTTCTGGTGGACCATTCCGATGCCCAGGTTTTGCGAATCCTTGGGGCTGCCGATCGAGACTCCTTTCCCCCTGACGAGGATTTCGCCAGAATCCGGCCTGTAGAGCCCGCAGAGGATGTTCATGAGGGTGCTTTTGCCCGCCCCGTTTTCGCCCAGAAGCGCCAGGACTTCCCCGGGAAAGAGCTCCAGGTCGACGCAATCGTTCGCCTGGACTCCGGGAAAGGATTTCGATACCGCCATCATCTCGATGAGGGGCCGCTGTTTATTCTTTTCCATTTGAACTTGCCTTGGTGTCCGGATTCTTGAAGGGAGGATTGTCGACGCCGCGATGGCGAAAAAAAGAGCCGCCCGCGCTCGCGGCGCAGGCAGCTCTCCTTCGATCGATAATTACTGGATCTTGCCGACTACGCCTTCGACGAACCAATCCATCGAAGCCTGTTTGCCGTCGGGAACGACCTGTCCGGCCGGATAGACCACTTTTCCGTCCTGACCCTTGAGGGGGCCTGAGAAGATGGACCAGCCGCCGAGGATCTTTTTCTGCGCTGTCTCGACTTCCTTCTTCACGCTGGCGGGAACCTTCGCGCTGATGTCGGAAATCTTGACGACCTTATCCTTGAGCCCGCCCCAGTATTCGTGGGATTTCCAGGTACCGTTCAGGGCGTTCTGTATGGTGACGCTCAGGTAAGTGCTCCACTCCCACACGGCGCTGGCGAGCACGGAATCGCCCACGAACTTGCCCATGTCGGAATCGTAGCCGATGGAGTACTTGCCCCGCTCCTGGGCGGCTTTCTGCGGTTCGGTGGTGTCCTGGTGCTGGGCGATGATGTCGGCTCCGGCGTCGAGAAGGGCCACAGCTGCTTCGCGTTCCTTGACGGGATCGTACCATGTATTGGTCCAGACTACCCTGACCTGGGCCTTGGGATTGACCGAGCGGACGCCGAGAGTGAATCCGTTGATGCCGCGCACGACCTCGGGGATGGGGAAGGCCGCCACGTAGCCGATGATGTTGGATTTCGTCATTCTGCCCGCGATGATGCCGGTGAGATAGCGCGCTTCCTCGATGCGGCCGAAATAGGTGGCCATGTTGGGGGCGGTTTTATAGCCCGAGCAGTGCTCGAATTTGACATTGGGGAATTCCTTGGCAACGGCGAGCGTCGGATCCATGTAGCCGAAGCTCGTGGTGAAGATCATGTCGAAGCCGGCGGCGGCGTACTGGCGGATCACGCGCTCCGCGTCGGGGCCTTCGGGAACGTTTTCGATGTACTTGGTCTCGATCTGGCTGCCGAACTGTTTTTCGACCGCGAGGCGGCCTCGGTCCTGTTCATAGGTCCATCCCATATCTCCGGGAGGGCCAATATACACGAAGGCGATCTTAAGGGGTTTTTTCGCCTGGGCGGCCATGGGGGCTACCAGGGAAAACGTCATGGCCAGAACCATGAGTCCAAGGATCAGCTTTTTCATCGACTACTCCTCTAACCTTTCCGAATATGCGACGAGAGCACGAAAGCCCTCGGCGCGAAGAATGCGCTGGGGTCATACTATCCTCGGGTCAGGGGGCTGTCAATTTATTTTATTGGGTGATCCAGGCCTGTTCGGCTCCTTTGACCGATTTGGCCGCCGATAGCCATTTGCTCGCCTCTGAGCGGGTGGCGTAGGGACCCACTCTCACGTTGTAGCGGCTCTTGCCGTCGATATCCTTGACGGTGATGACGGCCGGGAGGGATTTTTCCGAGAAGGCGCCCTTAAGCGAGTCCGCGTTGGCTTTGACCGAGAAGCTGCCAGCCTGGATCCAATAATCGCCCGTCGAGGGCTGGACGGAGGGAGCCGCTTTCGTGGTCTGAGCCGGGGCCTTCGCGGCTGTCGTCGTCGCTGGCTTTGACGCGGGCGCCGCGGGGGCGGGAGTCTTGGCAGGCGCAGGAGCGGCCGACGGCGCTTTTTGGACAGTCTTGGGCGCGACTGCGGGCGTGGTTGCCGGGGTCGCCGGAGCCGTTTTGGGCGTCGCGGTCGGAGCCACCGTCGTCGGCGTCTCCGACGGCGTCACGTAGATCGTCGTCGTGGCGGGCTTAGCCGCTTCGGCCGGAGATGAAGGCTGACCGGAGGGGTCGTTTCCGTAGACGATGATTATGTCGCCACTGCTGGTGGTCTGCGTCGTTGAAGGGTCGCTGGGAGTGTCGGCGAGAAAATCCTGGGGATTGTCCTGGCGCGGCTCCGCCTTTCCCGTCAGGTCGAGGGGAACCTGTTCGGCGGATTTGCCCGGGGCGAAGATGAGGAAGGCCGCGCCCACCACGACGAGAACGAATAGACTGACGGCGGCCGCCAGCCAGAGCAATTTTCTGGAATTTTCTGCCATTGAACGACTCCATGAGGTGCCGGGCTCGCCAGCGGTTTCATACCGAGGCTGAAGTCTATGTCCGGCGCTTCCTCTTCCATTCAAGAATATCGGAGGCTTTCGCGGCGAAATATAGGCTTTTTTTACGCTTTCGCGCCGTTGCCGCCGGCAGGCAAAGCGGCGAGAGCCGCCTTGATCCCCAGCTCGAGAGCCTCGCGGCTGCCGGAATTGTCCACGAAGACGACAAGAGGCTTTCCGCCGGGCAGGCCCTTTGGCCTAAGTTTCCACATGGGGCGCTGGCTGGCGATCCGCCTGAGGATGTCGAGCGCGCGAAGGCCATCGCGCTCGCGGCCGCGCCGGATTCTCTGGCAGAGCGGCGCCCGAACCTCGATGATGAGATCGCAGCGCCGAACGTAGTCGGTCCTGTAAAGGAGAGGGGCGTTTATGCAGACCCACTCGTTCGCCGCGATTTCATCCTCCATGAGCCCGAGAATGACGGGGTGGACGATGGATTCGTGGAGGCGCAGGCGTTCGGGGTCTGAAAAGACCAAGGCGCCTAGGGCCTTTTTGTCGATCGAGCCGTCGGCGGCGAGAATTCCCCGGCCGAAGGTCGCGACGAGCTTTTCGACGCGGAGCCCGAGAGCCCTGTGCGCCAGCCTGTCGGCGTCGACATTGGCGAAGCCCAGGGTTTCGAGAATGTCGGCGGCCTGGCTCTTCCCCGCGCAGTAGCCACCCGTAAGTCCGATTATCCTTTTCATTTAATGCATGTCGCCCCAGGAATAGGCCGACTCCATGCTCACTCTCAGCGGAATGGAAAGTTCGGCAGCCGCCTCCATTTCCTTCCTTATGATGACGCAGGCGGCGTCGACGCTCGCCTCGGGAGCCTCGAACACGAGCTCGTCGTGCACCTGGAGGAGCATGGTGACTTCGGGCATCTTCTCGCGGAGCGTAGCGTCGACGAGGAGCATGGCCCTCTTCACGATGTCGGCGGCCGTCCCCTGGATGGGCGTGTTCACCGCGACGCGCTGAGCCGCCTGCCGCTCCGTCTTGTTTCTCGAGTTGATAGCGTCTATTTTTCGTCTTCGGCCGAACATCGTCGTGGAATATCCCGACGCCTCGGTTTCGGCTATCGTCTTCTGGATGAAGCCCGCGACGCCCGAGTAAGTGGTGAAATAGGCGTCGATGAAACCCTGGGCCTTGACGTTCGGTATGCCTAAGTCCCTGGCCAGCCTGAAGGCGCTCATGCCGTAGATCACGCCGAAATTTATGGTCTTGGCGACCCTGCGGTGTTCAGGCGTCACCGCGGCCTCGTCGATCCCGAAGATGAAGGCGGCTGTGCGCTTGTGGATGTCTACGCCCTCCTTGAAGGCGGCGATGAGGTTCGCGTCGCCCGAAAGATGAGCCATCACCACAAGCTCGATCTGGGAATAGTCGGCCGAAATGAGGCGCTGGCCGGGCGCGGCCGTGAACGACGCCCGTATCCTCCTGCCTTCCTCGTCGCGTATCGGAATGTTCTGGAGGTTTGGGTCCTTGCTGGAGAGGCGCCCCGTGGCCGCGCCCGTCTGTATGTAGGTCGTGTGGACGCGGCCCGAGGGCGTGCGCTCGGCGAGTTCGGCCAACGTGTCGACATAGGTGTTCTTGAGCTTGGCGAGCATGCGCTGGCGCAGGATGAGCTGCGGAACGGGGTCGAGAGGAGCCAGTTCCTCGAGGACGGTCGTGTCGGTCGAATACCCTGTCTTCGTCCGCTTCTGCGGTGGCAGCTTGCGCTCCACGAAGAGCACTTCCTGTAGCTGTTTCGTCGAGGCGAGGTTGAAGTCGTGGCCGACGAGTTCCCAAACCTTCTTTTCGATGTCGCGGAGCTCGGCCTCGAGCTCGACGCCGTATTTGCGCAGTTCCCCGGCGTTGACGACGATGCCCTTCTCCTCCATCTCGGCGAGCACGGGGATGAGCGGCATTTCCATGTACTTGAAAATATCCTTGAGTTTTTCGCGCTCGAGTTCTTCGTCGAGGAGAAGATGGAGGCGGAGCGTGAAGTCGGCGTCCTCCGACGCATAACGCGTGGCCGTGGCGATGGGCACGGAGTCGAAGGTCTTGCCCTTTTCGACGACCGCCTCGAAACTGAGTCCCGAAAGGCCGAGGAGCCGCTCCGAGAGACTTTCGAGGGAGAAGGAATTGGATTCGGCGTCTATGATCCAGGCCGCTATCATGGTGTCGAAGACGCGGTTGCCGATCGTGAGTCCGATTCTCTTCATTATGTGGAAATCGTATTTGATGTTGTGTCCGACGATGAGCGCTTTCGATTCGAACAGCCGCTTTAGTTGACGTTGCGCGGCATCGATCGGCATTGTCGGCGAATCGGGCGACTTGAGCGGGATGTAGAAGGCTTCCTTGGGAGTCTTCGAAAGCGAGAAGCCGACGATGTTCGCCACAATGGCGTCGACGCTGTCCGTTTCCGTGTCGAAGGCGAAGGTTCCCGCGGCGACGCACGCGTCCACGAGGGAGCTTAGTCCCTCCTCGGTCGTGACCGCCAGGTATGTCCCGTCGCCCTTGAGATCCTCGGGCGAGAGGCTGGGCGGGGCTGCAGGCGCTGACGGCGCGGGAGCGGCGTCGAGATCATTCTCGTCGAAAAGGCCGCCGACCATCGCCTTCCTTTTGGGTTCGGCGCGGACTGGCATCTTCACGATAGGCGTTGCCGTTGCCGCGGGTCGCGCCGCCTTCCCAGTCGCCGGAATTGATACCGCCTGGGATGCCGCCGCCAGGGATGCCGCCGCCAATCCTGGCGCCGACTCGGCCGCCGGCCCGGATACTCCCCCCTGGGCCAGGCTCTTCATACCTTCCCTCAGGAAGATAGCCGAGGCGGCCGCCCGGTCGAGCGTCTCAACGTGAAGCTCATCCAGGGATGTAAGCCCGAGGGGCAATTCATCGGCCAGCGTTATGAGCTTGCGCGAGAGGGCGGCGTCTTCCCGCCCGGCCTCCAGCTTCGCCTTCAGCGAATCGGGTTTGACGCTATCGAGAGAGGCGTAGATGCCGTCGACCGTCCTGAACTGCGAGAGCAGCTTGAGGGCGGTTTTGTCCCCGATGCCGCGCACGCCGGGAATATTGTCCGAGGCGTCCCCGGTGAGCGACAGATAGTCGAGTATCCTGTCGGGACCCACGCCCCATTCGACCTCCACTTCCGCCGAGTCCAGCTCCTTGAAACCGAAACCTTCCTGGGGACGAAGCGCCTTGACGCTCCCGCCGACGAGCTGGAGGAGGTCCTTGTCGCCGGAGACGACATAGCAGTCTCTCTCTTCCCGGCGGCTCCACTTGGCTATGGTCGCTATAACGTCGTCGGCCTCGTAGCCTTCCGCCCTCAGCATGGGCACCTTCAACGCCGCTAGAATTTCCTCGACCATGGGAACCTGGTCTATGAGATCCTCGGGCGTCTTCTGGCGGGTGGCCTTGTAGGCGTCGTACATCTCATGCCGGAAGGTTTTTCCCTTCGAATCGAAGACGGCCGCGAAGGCGTCGGGCTTTCGCTGATCGAACAACGAGAAGAGGAATCTGAAGAAACCATAGACGGCCGACACGTTCCTGCCCGAGGAATTCCTCAATGGTCTGGACAGAAAGGCGAAATAGGAGCGGTAGACGATGGCGTAGACATCGAGGATATAGAGGGAGGGTTTCATGGGGACCTCTTTCATCGTGCCTTCTTGGATTCTTCGTACGTTTCGATGATCTGGTAGGCGGCGTTGATTCTCGTGCTCGTCTCGGTGGCTTTTTTGAGCTGGTCGGGCGTGGAGGCGTTTCTGTCGGGGTGGTATTTGAAGAGGAGCTTCTTGTAGGCCGCCTTCACTTCCGCGAAGGGGCTGTAGGGTTTGAGGCCGAGATATTTATAGGCGTCCTCGATGACGGCGTTCGTGGCGTCGGCCGAGGTTCCGTTGCCCCAGGATGTCCGGTAGCGTCTGTTCTGCTCTTCCCTGGCTCGCCGCTCGCGTTCGGCCTGCGCCCGCCCTTCCTCGGCTTCGCGTTTCTCGCTCTCGGTCTTGCTCGTGTCGAGGAAATCGTCCAGTTCGGCCATGGCCGCGTCCATATCCGGGTCGCCATAGGTCTGCCGCGTTCCGGCCCTGCCGTATGAAGAAGCCGCCGCCGATGTTCCGGAACTGACCCACGCTTTCACCAACTTTTCCAGACGCTCGAAAATCTGATCCACCCCTAGCTCCTTGACCCTGACTCTTGCGCTACTCTACCGCAGGGACGGGGCATTTTCAATGGCCGCGGAATCCTGGGCCGCCTGGAAGGCCGCCGGCAATCCCTCAGATTGCCGGGAAGGCCGCCGGCAGACTTGGCTGGCGGCCTTGGCCGCCGGCCTTTGCCAAAAAGCCTCGGCGCGTGTATCATGTATCATAGGACAAATGCTATGGAAAACCACGAAAACGCGCGCGTCGTCGTCGTCGGCGGCGCCAACATCGATATACAAGGCACCTCCTGGAGCGCCTTCGTACTTGGAGATTCCAACCCGGGAAGCATCGCGCGAGCCTGCGGCGGCGTGGGGCGCAACATCGCCGAGAACTGCGCCCGGCTTGGACTCTCGACATGGCTCATCACGGCCTTCGGTGACGATGAGGACGCGCGCTTCCTCCAATCCGACTGCGAGCGCAAAGGCATCATCGCGAGCGCGAGTCTTCGCGCCCGCGCGCCCACCGCGCGCTATATCTGCGCCATAAACAGCGATGGATCCCTCGTCGCGGCGGTGGCCGACATGGCGATCGTCGACTTGCTGACGCCCGAGTTCCTCGCGTCCAGAAAACCCTATCTCGATTCGGCTGACTATATCGTCGCCGACGCCAATCTTCCTGCCTCGAGCCTGGCTTGGCTCGCCCAAGGTTATGGCCGGACGGAGAGGGCGGCGACAGGCGGAAGGGCGCCGCGCCTCTTCCTCGATACCGTGTCCTCGGCCAAGGCCGTCAAAGCCAAAGAACTGACGGGCGAATTCGACTGCATGAAACCCAACAGGGCAGAGGCGGCCATACTGGCTGGGGTCACGGGGCTCGCGGGGACGGAAGCCGTCGATCCCGAAATCCTCTGCGCGGCGATGGCTTCCAGAGGAAAAATCCCCGGCGAGCTCTTCATATCGCTTGGCGAAAAGGGAATATATTATTATGCGGATATAGTGGACCGCGGACGCGTTTGTCTTCCGGCGCCGGAATTGAGGCCCGTCTCGATAAACCGTTCGGGCGCGGGCGACGCGGCCTGCGCCGCTCTGGTCTGGGCGGACGCCAGGGGCTATGGAATGAGGGACAAGGCTCGCTATGCCCTCGCGGCGGCCATGCTCACGACGGCTTCGCCCGAACCCGTGGCTCCCGATCTGGATGGAACCGCCCTTGAGACGCGGACGCGCCTCATGTTTCCCGAGGAGTGATTCGATGAACAAATACCTGGATCTCGCGGAAGAAGTGAAGTCCGCCATCGCGGCGGGCAAGCCCGTCGTGGCGCTCGAGTCGACCATAATCAGCCACGGAATGCCCTGGCCGAAAAACCTCGACACCGCCCTCGAAGTGGAAGAGGTGGTGAGGGCGGCCGGGGCCCTGCCCGCCACGGTGGCCATCATAGGCGGCCGGCTGAAGGCCGGGCTATCCCGCGCCGACCTCGAACGCCTCGCTAAGGCCGGACCCTCCGTGACGAAAGCATCCAGGCGCGATTTTCCGCGTCTCCTGGCCGAAGGCGGCATGGGAGCCACTACCGTGGCGGGCACTATGATCGTGGCCTCAATGGCTAGGATCAGAATTTTCGCGACGGGCGGGATGGGCGGCATCCACCGGGGCGCCGAGAGCACCTGGGACATTTCCGCCGACCTCGAGGAACTAGCCAGAACGAGCGTTGCCGTCGTCTGCGCGGGCGCGAAGTCCATCCTCGATCTTCCCAAGACCCTCGAATACCTTGAGACGAAGGGCGTGCCCGTCATCGGCTACCGAACCCAGGAGCTTCCCGCCTTCTATACGAGCCATTCCGGAATAATGCTCGAGGAGAAAGCCGAGAGTCCCTCCGAGATCGCCGCCATGCTCGAAGCGAAATGGGCCGCCGGACTCGAAGGCGGCGTCGTGGTGGCCAATCCCATACCCGAGGAATATTCCATGGATCCCGAAACCATCAATCCGGCCATAGACAGCGCCGTGGCGGATGCCCGCAGGCTGGGAATAAGCGGGAAAAGGCTCACTCCCTTTCTCCTCGCCAGGATCGTCGAACTCACGGGCGGGGACAGCCTGGAATCCAACATCGCCCTCGTCAAGCACAACGCGGCGCTCGCGGCGGCCATAGCCTCCGCTTTCGCGTCCATGCGTCGATAAAGGAAGGAGTCTTTCATGAAAATCGTCCGTTTCCTCCATGAAGCCAAGGAAACTTATGGCATCCTCGAAGGATCCATGATTCGAATCGCCGCCGGCACGCCTTTCGGCGCCTTCGAAGCGTCCGGAGCATTCGAAGCGTCCGAAGCCGCCGTCCCCCTGTCGGCCGTGAAGCTTCTCTCGCCATGCATGCCCCGCAAAGCCCTCTGCATCGGCCTCAACTACCGCGACCACGCGGTGGAGTTCGGGCTCGCCATTCCCAAGACTCCCGTCTTTTTCATCAAACCTTCGACAGCTGTCATCGCTCCTCTCGACTACATCGAGCGGCCGGCCATGTCCGGACAGGTGGAGTTTGAGGGCGAATTCGTCGTCGTGATCGGGAAGAAGGCGAAGAACGTGCCGGCCGCCGAAGCCTCCGGCTATATACTCGGCTACACCTGCGGCAACGACGTCACCGCGCGCGATCTTCAGCCCAAGGAAGGGCAGTGGACCATGTCCAAATCATTCGACAGCTTCCTGCCTTTCGGCCCATGGATCGAGACTGAATTGGATCCTTCGTCGCTCAAGATCCAAACCTTTCTCAACGGCCAGGCGAAACAGTCGTCCAATACCGCCAACCTTATCTTCGCGGTGCCGAAACTCATCGAATATCTTTCGGCGATAATGACCCTCGAGCCTGGCGACATCATCATGACGGGCACTCCTTCGGGCGTGGGGCCTATGCGGGCGGGAGACGAGGTCGCCGTCGAGATCGAGGGCATAGGCCGGCTCGTGAATCCCGTGCGCTGAGGACAAACCGCATGGCGAGGCGCCGACGCTGTTCGCGCGCTATCGTTTCGAAGCCTCGTCGTATCCAAAAGCGAGGGCTAGGAGCGCCGTCATCCCCGCCTCCAGCGCCTGGTCGTTGAAATCGAAGGCGGGGTTGTGGAGCCTGGGCCAGTCCTTTCCCAATCCCAGCCTCATGAAGGCTCCGGGAATCCTGTCCAGGTAATAGGCGAAGTCCTCGGTCCCCATCGAGGGTATGAAGTCTTCGGACCACGCGGCTTCGCCCATGGTCGAAATGATGATGGATCGCGCCGTTTCCGCGCTTTTCCTGTCGTTGATCGTCGGAATATAGCCTTCGAAGAGGGTGAAGACGTTCGCGCAGCCCAGGGCGGCGCAGGTGTTGGAGACGACCGACCGCATTTTATCGCGGAGATAGTCCCGAAGTTCTTTGTCGAAATAGCGTATCGTCCCCTCGAGAACCACTTCGTCGGGAATTACGTTGCGCGTGCTCCCCCCGTGAAGCGAGCAGACGGAGATGACGACGGGCTTCAGCGGATCGACGTTGCGCGACGCTATCGTCTGCAGCGCGATTATGGACTGGGCAGCGGCCACCACCGGATCTATCGCCTCGTGAGGCATGCCCCCGTGTCCGCCTTTTCCCTTTATCGTGATCGAAAAACTATCCGCGGCCGCCATCGCCGGACCGGGAGCGCAGCTGATCTTCCCCGCGGGGAGGCCGCTCCATCCATGGAAGGCGAAGGCGACGTTGGCCTTGGGCTCAAGCTCGAGCAGTCCTTTTTCGATAAGCGCCTTGCCTCCGCCTATTTCCTCCTCGGCCGGCTGGAAAACGAAGCGGATGTTGCCCGCGAGGTCACTCGCGAATTCGCCCGCGACCTTCATGGCGCCGAGCAGCATGGCCATATGGCCGTCGTGTCCGCAGGCGTGTGACCTTCCTTGAGCGGCCGAGCTCCAGGGCCTGCCGGAACAATCCTGAATCGGAAGCGCGTCGATATCGGCCCGCAGAAGCACGGTCGGTCCGGGCCGTCCTCCCCGGAGAAGGGCCACCGTGTCGGTTCCGATGAGCGGTTCCATCAGCTCGACGCCGCAGCCGGCCGCGAAATCCCTGATGATGGCCATCGTCCCGCGCTCTTCGAATTTCAGCTCCGGCAGGCCATGCAATCTATGGCGCAGCCGGATCATGGACGGCGCCATCTCGTGGATCCTGTCGACGATTTTTCCTGGCAAGCTCGGTTTCATGTTCGCGCGCTCCTGTATGCTGGATAATGCCTCGTTGGATCAGCCTTCGACAAGCGTTTTGGGGAGGATATAGCTGTCATTGGCAACGGCGAGATCCCGAGCCCCATCCCGAAAAGCCTCGGCGGTCGCGCTGTCGATATCTCCCGAGATTGGCGCGCCCAGCAGGTCTCGTCCCACGATCGATCGGTTGCTCGTCACGATTCTAAGCCTGCAACGCTCGCCGATGCGGCGGATGGCATAGGATGCCACGGCCGCCAAGGGATCTTCAAGCTTCCCGGAATCGAGGACAGCCAGGATTTCCGCGGGGCTTTTCTCGAGAAGAGAGATGAACTCCGGGTGGTCACCCAGTCCTTCGTCGAGCGGCGTGACGAGGACGAGGGTTCCCCCGTCCTTGACGAGCAGGTCCCCATTGTAAAAGCCTTTGCCGCTCTGCCACAGGTCAGTGGTCGCGGGGTAGGCCGAGACCACCACCAGGTCGTGTTTTTTTTCGAAGCCGGTGGCCATGAAGTCTTCGGCGATGGAGACGCTTCTGTCAAAGGCGGCATGGGGATCGCCCGCCACGACGCCCACGAGGCCGCCGATCGTGGGGATACAGTTGACGCTGTATTTCAGCCCAGCGAGATCGCCGATCCTGTCGATGAATCCCCGGAACCAGTTGTCCTTCTGTCCGGGGATGATGTGCTCTTCGATGATGGATTTGTAATGACAGCGATAGATCGTTTCGTAACCCGTCAGGCCCGGACATACGATCTTGGCCCCGCCCGACCAGCCTGAGAACTTGTGGGCCACGAGGCTGCCGATGCCTATCACCGTGCCCGCGTCCCTCAGGTTCTTGTTGAGAAGAACGGGAATGCCATCGATAATCCCGGCTTCGTACAGTTCACCGGAATTCATGCAGTCATGCAGGATGATTTCCACGCGGCCGTAGAGCCCGCCGACCTTCATGCGGAGTTCCCTTTCGTTCATCGGCCTGTGCGTGCCGGCCGAGACCAGGATCATCGTCTGCGCGTCCGATAGGCCCATGGCGTTCAGCCGCTCCTGAAGTCTCTCCAGGATGGGAGCCGTCGGGGTTCCCCTTGTGTGGTCGTCGATGGCGTAGATCACGCGCTTTCGCGGGTCGACGATGTCCTCGAGGGCCTGCCCGTGACGGGAAGATAGGGCTTCGTCGATAGCCCCGAGCAGGGCGGCGCCCTGTCTTGGCAGCGGCCCTGGCAGGCTTTGCGCGAAACGCGCCGATTTCGCGGCCGATCCGTCGAGGACGATCGAGTTCGCGGAATCGAGCCTCACCTCGATGGAAGAAAATTCGGATCTGGGGAGAATCTTCGCAGCATTCATCTTCGCGATTCCTTCGACGTCAAATTTGTATTAACTTTCGCGGGATACTATTCCGCATACTATTCCGCGAGGGAGCCGATGTCGTCGAGAAGGGATTTCGGCAGCCGCACGCCATCCTTCATCGAATTCGCCCTCGCCGCCATTTCTTTCTCCCCGTGGAAGTAAATCTTATCCTGGCCCGAGGATTTGGGGCTGGCGCAGAGCCTGTCCATGATATCCTGCACCTCGGCGCGTATGGCCCGGGCGTCGCCGAAGGCTTCCATGCGGATGGCGCCGAAGAAATGGCAGACGCCTCCCCCCTGGTCGGTGTAGGTGTCGCGGCTCATCTGTCCAAGCGACAGGCCCGCGGAAAGCAGGTCGACGAGGGTGGCCAGGCCGAATCCCTTATGGCCGCCGAATCCTTCGCCTTCCCCGCCTAAAGGCAGGATGCCGCCATAGGAGTGGGTGTTGAAGTTGTGGATGACGGCTTCGGAATCAGTGGTCCGGGAGCCATTCCCGTCCACGGCCCAACCCTCCGGTATCGGCTGTCCGGCGCGGAGCTTCACTTCGATCTTGCCTCTCGGGACTACGCTCGTCGCCATGTCCATATGGAAGGGAACCCTCGTGCCGGGGATACAGACGGCGATGGGATTCGTTCCGAGCATGGCTTCCCTTCCGAAGGTGGGGACGACAAGAGGATAGGTGTTGGTCATCGAGATTCCTATCATGCCTTTTTTCTGCGCCAGCTCCGAGTAATAGCCCGCGATCCCGAAATGGTTGGAATTCCTGACGGTGGCGAAGCAGATATAGCTTGCCTCGGCCTTCTCGATGCAGCGTTCCATGGCGAAGATCGACACGTGCTGGCCCAAGCCCCTGTTTCCGTCCACCACGAGGGAGACTGGCGTCTCGAAGACGATTTCGGGCTCGGCTTCGGGGCGGATGAAGCCCTGCTTCGCCTCGCTGAGATAGCGGGTCAGGCGGACGACGCCATGGGAGCGGATCCCTCTTGAGTCCGCCTCGGCTAGCACGCGAGCCGCCTCCTCGCTCTTGTCGGCCGGAAATCCGGCGCGCCGGAGAGCGGCGGCGGAAATCTTCACAAGCTCTTCAAAATCGATCGCTATATCTTCCAATGTTTCCTCCGTAATGCGGGCGCCAGAGACGCCGAAGCCCGAAATGCCGCCGCCCGATAGACGCGGGTCAGAGGCGGGGGCCGATCCTGGTGATGCCGAAGTCGGCGTAGCCGAAGGCTTCCGATTTCGTCAGTCTTCCATTCGCGATGTCCGCGACAAAATCGATCATCTTCGCGGACTCCTCCGCGAAGGTGCCGCCTTCCTCGAGAATCGAGGAAACGTCTATGTCGATATCGTCTTTCATCCGCAACGCGGTTTTCCTGTTGCCGGTGACCTTGATGATCGGCGTGACGGGATTGCCCAAGGGAGTCCCGAGGCCGGTGGTGAAGAGTACGAGATTGCAGCCGCAGGCCATGAGCCCCGTCGTGCATTCCGGATCGTAGCCGGGCGAATCCATGAACCACAGGCCCGGCGTCGAGCCCACCATCTCGGCGTATTCCACGACGCCGACGATGGGGCAGGTGTAGCCGCCCTTGGAAATAGCGCCCAGCGATTTTTCCTCGATGGTCGTGAGGCCCCCCCTGACGTTTCCCGGGGAGATGTTGTTGGGTACGGCGACGCCGTCCACCTCGTCCCTATCCTCGCCGCGGCTGTACTCGACCATCTTCTTGATGCGGTCCACCAGCTTCGCGGCGATCTCGGGGCTGGCGCAGCGCTTGGTGAGGATGCTCTCGGTGCCTATGACCTCCGTGGTCTCGGAAAGGACGATGCGCCCGCCCAAGGTGAAGAGTTCGTCCGCGACGTAGCCCACCACGGGATTGGATGAGAGGCTGGACGAAAAATCGCTTCCTCCGCATTCGACGCCGAGCACGATGTTTGAGGGCCGGACCTCTTCGCGTTTCATGCCCGCGAGGTCGCGGACCATGGCCGACACGATTTCCTTTCCCCTCTTCACGGTCGAAAGGGTGCCTCCCAGCTCTTGGGTGACGATGAACTCGACCGGTTTTCCCGACTTCGCCAGATCGGCGGCCAATTCCTGGGGATCGATCCTCTCGCATCCCAAGCCCACGAGGAGGATGGCCCCCACGTTGGGATTTAGCCCCGTATTCAAGAGTGTCCTGAACGCCTGCCTATGGTCGGCGCCAATCTGCGCGCAGCCTACCTCGTGGTGGACGGCCACGGCGCCGGGAATGTCCTTCGCGATCAGGGAAGCGATATGATTCACGCAGGCGACGACGGGCATCACGAGCGTCACGTTGCGGAAGCCGACTTTTCCGTCGGGACGGCGATAGCCGAATAATGTCTTCATCATTTATTCCTCCGTTCTCTTGCTTCCCACATTGTGCACGTGAACATACGAGCCTTTCGCTATTTCGCGGAGGGAATACCCGATTTCAAAACCATATTTCACGACGACCGCGCCCGCGGGGATCGCCAACAGCGCTATCTTGTGGCCGCGCGAAATTTTTTCGCTGGCCTTCAGTTCGACGATATCGGTCAAGCCCTTACACGAGACGATTTCATTTTTCTCGACATCGTCCAGCACGGTGGCGACATTGTCGAGCCGATTCATTATCAGTCCGCGCTTCATCGCTTCACTCCTTTGTTATGGGTATGGGGAAGGCTATATTCGACAGCTTTTCGCTCACGATCGAGATCAGATGCTTGATGTGGCGGGCGAGCAGCTCCTTCGCGCTGCCCAGGTCGCCTTTCAATATAAGCTCGCCGATCTGAATATGCTGCTCGAGTTCGGATCGTACCCAATTCATATCGTCGGGCGGCGAAAATTTCCTGATGACATTGCGGTAACGCTGGATGTTGGCCATCAGCCTTTCGTAGGTATGCTGCAGGTATGGGTTCCCGCATGAGGAGATTATGAGATCGTGGAGGGAGTAATCGAGTTCGTACGGAAGGCTTGTGGGAGACTTGTCGTGGAGCTCGAGGAGTTCCACCATTTTTTTGATGAGATTGTCCAGCTTTTTTTTATCGATATTGACTATCGCTCTCTCCAGCGCGAGCAGTTCGAGAGAGAGGCGCATTTCGTAGACATATTCGGAATCCAGCTTCGTCATGGGCGCGACGAAGAAGCCCTTATTGTGGATCCTCCGGATGAGGTCTTCCCTTTCGAGCAGCTGCAGCGCGCCTCTCACCGGCGTGATGCTCACGTTAAGGGAGGCCGCGAGGGAGTTGATATTGAGCGTTTCTTCCGGCGGAATCTCAAGCGAGATGATCCTGTTTTTTATATTCAGATAGACGACTTTTTCGAGGCTTTGCGCTTCAATGGGTTCAATATTCATACCTTACCTTCCCGATTGTTGTGACCTATATAATTCTCAAGTTTCTCGGCCATTTCGGCCAAAAAGACGGATTCTCCCTTTTTCTTGTCCCCGAAGACCTCGACGCTGCAGTAGCCGGCGTATTCCAGCCGCCCGAGCAGCTCGAAATATCGCGGGAAATCGATCTTTCCTTTGCCCATGGGGACATGAAAGGTGTCAGCGAGGTGCACGAAACCCAGCCTGCCCTTATGATCGATAATACTCCGCTCTTGGTCGAGCCCCACGTGATCGGTGTCCAGAAGCCAGCCGAAATTGGAAAGACCGGCGGCGTCCATGAAGGAGCATGCCTGCGATACGGTGTTGAGCGTGTCGCAGATGTCGGGCCTGAGGGGCTCGATAAGCAGTTCCACGCCCTCTTCGCCGGCGAGCCTGTCGAGCGCGGAAAAGGATGCGGCCATCGCCTCGAGCGAAGACGCCTCATCACCATTCCATATTTTTCCGCGAAAGCGCCCGATCCCTACCTTGCGGCCCAGGCCGCCGGCCAGCCTGACCACGCTTTCGGCCTTCTTCAGCGCGGCCTTTCTGGCCGAGCCGTCGGGGTTGTTGAGCATGAGATTCAGGGAACCGAAGAGTTCGCCGGTGCACAGCTGGCTGACCTCGAGGCCATGCGCCAGGACAGCCTTGCCGAAAATATCCCGATCGAAGAGGTCAGGGTCGCCAATCATGACTTCGACGCCATCAAAGCCAAGCCCTTTCATGCGTGACAAAGCTTCGGGGAGCGGCAAGTCGAGGCCGGTGATGGCATGGTCTCGGGTGAGGGAAGGGTCGATCCACATGTAGGATTTTTTCATCGCGCCCTCGCCGCCAGTTTGCAGACGCAGAGAGAAAGATATTTCGCCTCATCGGAATCGGCGCGCGAGGTGAGGACGATCGGACACTTCGTTCCCCAAAGAATCCCGCCCACCGAGGCTCCGGCGAGGTGGACAGCCGCCTTGATCAGCATGGCCGCGCTCTCCAGGTCAGGCGCGATCAGGACATCGGCGGGAGGCGTGAACGAAAAGCGAAGGCCTTTCTTTTCGCAGGCGAGGGGAGAGAGCGCCGAATCCAGGGCCATCGGCCCGTCGACGATCGCGCCGGCGATCTGCCCTCTCCTGGCCATGGTCGAGAGAACGGCCGCGTCGCTTCCCGAGGTTATGCCCGGCAGCACGAGTTCGTTGGCGCTGAGGATCGCCACTTTGGGCGTCGTCTCGCCCAGGAGTCTGGAGCAGCGGATGGCATTGAGCACGATCTCGACTTTCTGCGCTAGATCCGGATAGGGGGTTACGGTACCGTCCGATACGACAATCGGCTTTTCGTAGCCGGGCAGGTCGAGAATGGAGCAATGCGTGATGTAGCCGGTACGGAAGGCCGATTTTACGAGGCCCTTGAGGAAGATGTTGGTGTTGACCAAACCCTTCACCAGACTGTCCAGGTCTCCCCGGAGGCAGAGCTCCAGCGCTTTTTCGATGGCTTCCGCGGGACTCCGCGCCAGGACCGTCTCGATTCCTTCAATTATCGAGGGACCGAAGGCTATGGATTCGGCCACTCCGTTTTCGCGTGCCCGCAGCGCCGTCCTCACAAGTCCCTCATCGGGAAAAATCAGGCCTACCTTGAAATCCGGGACGCGGGATTCCGCCTTCTGGATGCATCGAGCCAGTGTCTTCGATAGCTCTGCCATGTTTCTCGACCTCCTTCCTAGCAAAACAAGCCGCATCGATCCCATGCCGATCGATGCGGCACTCTCGGCCCGCGATCAATAGTCCAGGGGGAGAAGATCGCCGCTTAGGACGCCGCGGACGCCTTCGGCGAGCGCCTCCATCTCGAATTCGCCTGGATACCAGAGCAGCCGGCCGGCGAATCCGAGGGAATCGGCGAGCATTCCCCGAATTTTTTCGCTATGGACCACGCCTCCCGTGAAGGCGAGGGCGTCGGGTCTGCCGCCGAAGAGAGGAAGGAAGCTGGAGACTCCCTTCGCGATCTGGTAGACGTAGGCGTCTATGACCGATTTGGCACCCGCGTCTTCTTCGGCAAGCTTCAGTATATCCTGAATGTTTCTCATGCCAAAGTGCGACACCATGCCGCCTTCGTGCGCCAGCTCTTTTATCGCTTCAGGTATGGAAATCGATTTCGTCTCCATGTATTCCAGAAGCTTGAGGGTAGGAAGCCCGCCGGCCCGCTCCACGGCGAAGGGGCCCTCCTGGTCGCTGTTGTAGAGATCGACCATTCTCCCTCGCCGATGGGCGCTGATGGATCCTCCTCCGCCGAGATGGGTCACTATGAGCCCGGCGTCGGCATATTCCATCCCGATTTCCCTGGCGGCTTTTTTCGCGACCGATTTCATGGAAAGGGCATGCGACAGCGAAGCCCGGCTGATGCCTTTTATGCCAGTGATCCTCGCCGTTTCGTCCAATTCGTCGACGCTGATGGGATCAACGGTGTAGCCGGGTACGCCGAATTCCCTTTCGAAATCCCAAGCCATGACCACCGCGATGTTCGCCGGATGCTGGCCTTGAAGTCCTCGTTTCGCGTGCCTGACCATCTCCTTGTTCACCCGGTAGACGCCCGACGGTATGGGCTTAAGCCGCCCTCCGCGGGCGGCGAAACCGCTGAGCCGTCGAGGTTCCACGCCTATGCGCTCCAGATGTTCCAGGACGCTCTGTCTTCGAGCCAAATACTGATCCGGGAACAGCGGCAGATCCAGAAAGGCGCCGGCATGTTCCATCTTGGCGCTGTCGACGCATCGCTCGTCTTCGTAGAGAGCGGTGCGCGTCGATGTGGAACCGGGATTCACCGCCAGGATCAACATGCTTTATGCCTTTCCCTTCACATCGCCGACGATCTTCGCGATAAGGGACTCCTCGAGGACCGTCTTTCTGATGCGACCTTCCCCGTGTATCCTCTCGAGAATTTCCTCGAGCTGATTCTCCGTCGCCTCGATGCCGTTCTGCCGCAGGTAATACTTTACGCTTGCGTTTCCGCTGAAGGCTCCGTATTTTATTTCCGGACCTGGCCTGCCCACCAGCTGGGGCATGTAGGGGGTCATCGCCGCGTTGATGCCGGCCTCGTTCAGCTTGTCGAGAGCGTCGACGACGACGCCCGACTCGACCCAGAAAAGCCTTTCGCCCACGACGGGACTGTTATACGCGGGCGACAGCTTCGCGATATCCTGCACCAGTTTCGACACGTTCCACAATTTGGAGATGTCGACGCCGGAATCGATGTTGAGCAGGATCTTGAGCGCCGCGGCCACCTGCTCCGTCGCGACGTTTCCGGTCCTCTCGCCGAGTCCATTCATCGAGGAATGAATCGTCCTCGCGCCTCCCATGACGGCGGCTATCACCGACCCCATGGCCAGGCCGAATTCGTTGTGGACGTGGAATTCGAGGCCAATCTTTTCGGGGATCGCCTTTCGCAGTTCCTCGAAGGCGAACTGTATGGCCGAAGGCGTACCTACGCCGAAACTGTCGACGAAGGCTACGGTTTCCGGGTTGGCCGCCGCGGCGATCCTGCCGAAGGTGTCGAGCACGTAGTCTATCGAAGAGCGCGTCGCGTCCCAACCCATGAAACTCACCTTGGTGCCATTCTTCGTGGCCATTTCGATGCAGTTCGTCACCTTTTCGACGACCTGATCCATGGTGCTGTGATAGACATAGGCGTTCAGGTAGGGATTGACCGCGTGTTCGACGATGATGCGGTCGACGCCCACTTCGAGGGCCGCCTCGATATCCTTGGGCATGGCCCTGCAGAAGGCGACGATCTCGCTTTTGAGATGCATCTGTTTCAGGCGCTTGATCGCCCTGCGGTTCTCGTCGGAGATGATGGGCATGCCCACCTCGATGCGGTCCACGCCGAGCTCGTCGAGGGCTTCGCCGATCCTGACGCGGTCATCTTCCCTCCACACAAGCCCGCAGGTCTGCTCGCCATCCCGGAGGGTGACGTCGTGGATGCTGACCCTTTTCGGCAGCTTGGCGTACGAGGCTCCTTCGAGATAATTCTGGGGGGAGACCCAGCGCTGAGCGTCAAAATATGGCGTGCCTTTCATGGGCATGCCTTTTAATTCATGTAATTCGTTTGTCATTTCCGTTTCCTCCTAGCTTTGCTATATAAAATTTGCCGTCAAAAATTTTCGATGTTGCCCGCTCCGGACGACTTCGTCTCAATCTTTCGCGAAATACATGTCCTGGATCATTTGGTTGGAGTGGATCTCCGACACCGGGCCTTCCATGACGATCGATCCCTGCGACAGAATATAGATGCGATCGCTCAACGGCAGGGACAGCTTTGCGTTCTGCTCCACGATCAGAAGCGTGAGTTTCGTGTTCTTCACGATTTCCTTCAAGGTCCTGAAAATTCTCTGGACAATGACGGGAGCCAAACCCATGGAAGGTTCGTCGATCAAGACGAGATCGCACTTGGAGACAATCGCCCTTCCGATGGCGAGCATCTGCTGTTCGCCGCCGCTCAACGATCCGGCCTGCTGATTCTTCCGGGTAACCAGTTCCGGAAAGAGCTGATAAACCTCATCGATTTTCGCCTTGCGCGAAGCGCCCGGAATTCTTGTGGCCGCGACTTCGAGGTTCTCGTTAACCGACATCGCCGGAAACACCTGTCTCCCTTCCGGAACATGCGCGACGCCTTCCTTGACGATAGTGTATGCCGGTTTGCCCACAAGCTGCGCGCCGCAGAACTTGACGCTGGAGCCGCTTTCCGGCTTCACCAGTCCTGAAATCGTGCGCAGGAGCGTCGTTTTTCCGGCCCCATTGGGGCCCAGAACCGATACCACCTCGCCTTTGTTGACATACATGGAAATGGATCGAAGCGCGGTTATGCCGTTATACGCCACTTTCAGGTTTTCGATTTCGAGCATAGCTTCGTGATTGCCGTTCATTCTTCGTCTCCCAAATAGGCGGTTATGACCGCCCTGTTCTTTTCGATCTCCTCGAATGGTCCTTGGGCGATCACTTCGCCGAAATTGAGCACGTATACCCAATCGACGGCTTTCCTGATGAATTCCATGGTGTGCTCGACGAGCAGCATGGTGATTTTCTTTTCCTTGAGGATATCCATGATGCGCAGTACCTCGACGAATTCTTCCTTCGTCATGCCGGCCGCGGGTTCGTCGAGCAAAAGCAGGGAAGGTTCGAGCGCGAGAGCGCGCGCGATTTCCAGCGCGCGCCTTTTGCCGTACGGAAGCTTGGACGGATAGGTCATCGCGTCGCTTTCGAGACCCAAAAGCCGCAAAAGCTCCATCGACTTTTCGTACTGCTGATCTTCTTCGCGGCGCAGTTTTTTTGACCTGAACGCTACGTCGAAAAGCGATGACGATATGAATTTGCCCCTTGGAACCAATACATTCTCCAGGACATTCAGCCGATCGAAAAGCTGGATCCTCTGAAAGGTCCTGGCGATTCCCATGGAGGCTACTTTGCACGCCGGTTTCTGCGATATCTCCGTTCCCCTAAACTTGATGCTTCCCGATGTGGGAGGGAAAATGCCGGAAATCTGATTGATGAAGGTCGTCTTGCCCGAACCGTTGGGGCCTATCAGACCGGTCGTTTTCCCTTCCGTTATTAAAAGGTCGATCCCGTTGTTCGCGACGATGCCGCCGAATTTTTTCGTAAGCGCTTTCGTTTCCAGAATATACGACATGATTATGCTTTCTCCTTGCCTTTTGGGTTACGCAAGGTCATAGCTCGCGGATTTTCGCCCCAAAGCCTTGATAGACCATTGAAAAGGCTTGCTCCGAGCCCCTTTGGAAGGAAGATGATGATGAGGAGAACGATGGAGGAGTTGACGATCAGGTAATAATTCTCGAAGCCCCTTATGTTCAGGCGGAGCAGTTCGGGAAGCCATGTGAGCAGTACGCCTCCAACAACGCCGCCGCTCATGTGGCGCAGGCCGCCGACGACGGCCATCGCGACGGCGTTGCCCGATTCGAAAAAGACAAATGGTTCGGGAGTGAGAAATCCCAGCATATGGGCGTAGAGACTGCCCGAGAGCCCCGCCAGGGCGGCGGAAATGCTGAAGGCCACAATCTTCGTGTTTTTGGAGTTGATTCCGCAGGCTTCGGCGGCGATTTCGTCGTCGTTCACCGCGAACATCTTTCGTCCGATATGCGAGTATTTTATCCGGTGAATCAGGACGAGAGACAGGACGGCGAAGGCGAGAAACACGTAATAGTACATCGCGTTCGAAAACAGATTATTCCCTATTTTCATGAGAGGAATGTTGAACAGACCCTGGGATCCTCCGGTCAGCTTCGTCAGGTTCACGAGCAAAAGCCATACGATCTGCCCGAAGGCTATCGTCATGAGCGAAAGGAAGAAAGCCTTCAGCTTGAATGAAGGGATCGCCACCAAAAGTCCAGCGAGAGCGCTGAACGCGACGCCCGCGAGGATACCGACGGGAATGGGCAGTCCCAGTTTCGCGGTCACGAGCGCCGAGGTATACGCTCCGATCGCGGAGAAGCCCGCCTGACCAAGAGAAATCTGCCCCGCGAAACCGGTAAGAAATACCAAGCCCGAAGCCAAGATCACGTTCAGCAAGGCTCGATTGGTCACGAAAAGATCATAATCGTTCCTGCTCAGCAGAGGCACGCAGAGGAGGAAGACGAAAAATAGAAAATATACGATTCGTTTGATTATTTGGCGCATTGCTTCAGTCTCCTTTGGTTGTCCAGTTAAAAATGCCTCGCGGCTTCCAGAGCAGCACGACAACGAGAATCATGAAGGAGATGATATCCTTGTAGGCCGACGATATGAAAAGCGTGGAAAAGTTCTCGATCAAACCTATCGTGATTCCGCCGAGAATCGCGCCGAAAGGATCGATCAAGCCTCCCATCACTGCGGAAGCGAATCCTTTCACGCCGATCGATCCGCCCCCGAGCTCCAGGGATACGAAATATATAGGGGCGAGCAGAATGCCCGCTATACCGACTATCGTGGTCGCCATCATGAAGGCGATGGATGTTGTCAGGTTGACGTTGACGCCCATAAGCGCCGCGGCTTCCTTGTTTTGCGCGGTTGCCCTGAGCATTTTCCCGATGAACGTTTTCCGGAGAAGAAAGTAAAGGCCGAGAATCAGCAGCAACACGACCAGGAATATCCAGAAATAGACCGAAGGGATGCTGATCGGACCCAGCTGGACAAAACTCGTGGCTTCGCCGAAAACGGGCGGGAAGGGCTTCGGAAGTCCGCCGAAGGTGGCGTTTATGACCGACAGCCATAAAATGCACAACATCAGCGTAGCGACCACGAATTCGAGTTTGTCTCCGCCGTGCCGGGTGATTGGTTCATAGACGAGATAGCGCAATAGCATTCCATAAATCGCGATGATCAGGATCGAACAGATGAAGGATAGAAAAAAACCAAAATGCAGCTGAGTGTAGAATGTGTAAAACAAATACGCGGCAAGCATCGCCGAACTTATGTTCGCGAAATTTATCCTGTTTATGCTTTGCCAGAGGAAAACGACGCCGAGGCCTATAAGTCCATAGGTGGACCCCACGGTTACACCGCCAATAATATTTTGAAGAAGATCATTAAAAAGCATGGATGTTTCCTCTCAAAGCCTGGAATTTAGCCAATTCGGCCGGGAATGCCGGCCGAATTGGCTATAAAGAAGCGAACGCTAAGAAAGTCTGACTATTGAATCTTCGTGATTATCTTCCATATCTTGCCGTCGAACTGCGAGATGTAGCAGATGTCGGTGTAATTATGCAGCGCGTCCATCTTCATTCTCCCCTGTACGCCGGTGTATTCGATGGTCGCCAAGGCTTCGGTGATCTTCACGGAATCGGTGGATCCGGCCGTCTCGATCGCCTTTTTCAGCAGGTAAACGCCATCATAATAGCACTGGGCGGGATCGCTGGGCTCTCTGCCCCACTTGGCCTTATAGGCATCCACGAAGGCTTTCACGGGCGGATCGGTATCGGCGGGATTGAAGCCCTGCACCGAGATTACGCCCACGGCCGCGTCGCCGGCCAGGTCCGTGAAGGCGGGGACGCCCCAAGCCGAGAAACCGACGACAGGCGCGGTGAGCTTCATCTGGCGATACTGCTTCATCACGACGGCCGCTTCCGGCTCATGGGTAAGTCCGACGAGACAGTCGATGCCCGCGTTCTTGAGCTTGGTGATCTGCGCGGTGACGTCCTTGTCGCCTTCTTTCATGTTCTCGATATCGACGATCTTGATGCCGTATTTCGCGAAGGCTTCTTTGGCGACATCGAGCGCCGAAGTGCAATAGTCCGTGGATCCGACGATGACCCCGGGCTTTTTCGCCTTGAGCACTTCCGCAATGTATTTGACCTGCTGGGCGACTTTGATGCCGTCATCGGCGCGAAGTCTGAACAGATAGTCGTTCTTTACCTTGTCGAAGCGGAAAGAAGGGGAGGTGGCTCCCACGAGCATGGGTTTCTTGGCCTGCTGGGCGAGGGTATGCACGCCGATGACCGCCGCGCTCATATTCGGGCCGAATATCGCCACTGCTCTGTCGTCGAAGAGCGCCCTGCGAACGACCGTCGCCGCCGTGCTCGCGTTCGCCTGGTCGTCATAGACCACGAGGTCGAACTTCGCGCCCGCGACTCCGCCGGCCGCGTTGATCTCGTCTATGGCGAGCAAAGCGCCCTGCTTGATGTAGTCGCCCAGGATCGACCCCAGCCCTGTGAACGGGGCGCTGAGAGCAATTTTAATCGGCTTCGATGGGTCGATTTTTCCCTGTCCCCAAACGTTGCCGTTTATGAGGATGAGCAGAATCAAGCCTACGAAAACCTTTCGAGAGAGCTTTTTCATAAGATCCTCCTATTCTCGATGCTTCATAAAATATATGATGCATCATGCATGATTGATGAACAGTAAACTGGGTTTTGGCATATGTCAATCTTTTTTTATCTTTTTAACAGTTTATTGCGGTTCATCGATTTTGATGGAATCTAAAAGATAGGCAGGCTCGTCAATCGAGAGAGGCGGTTTTAGATGTCGAGCGTCAGGATGTGCGCATAAAAAAGGAAGCGATCCGGCAGTTTTGCCATCGGATCGCTTCCCTTTTTCTTCCAATACATTATGGGACTATTTTCCCATCAATTTCAGCAGCCCTATGCTCGTTGCCGGTATATAGGTGAGTACCATCAGGGCGACGAACATCGCCGCGATGAAGGGCCATGCCTTCCGCACTATCTTATCGAGCGGTATACCGGTCATGCCCGAAGCCACGAAGAGGTTAGCGGCGACGGGAGGCGTCACGAAGCCGATGGCCAAGTTGACCGTCATCAGGAGGCCGAAGTGAACCGGGTCTACTCCGTACGGTAGCAGGGCGGCCAGGAGAATCGGCGAGAAGATGATGTTCGCCGATGTGGTATCCATGACCATGCCGACGAAGAGGAGGAATATGTTCACGATGAGGAGAATGATGATCTTGTTGCTGGAAATCCCGAACAGGAAGGCGGTGATCGACTGGGGCACGCCGAGAAGCGACAATACGGCGCCCATGGCGGCCGCGGGGGCGAAGGTCAGCATGATGCCGCCCACGAAGGAGGTATTATCGACCAGCATTTTCCAGCAGGCTTTGAGCGACAGTTCCTTGTAGACGAAAAGCCCGATGATGATGCCGTAGACTGTGGCGACGACAGCGGCTTCCGTCGGCGTGAAGATGCCGCCGTAGATGCCGCCCAGGATGATGATCGGCATCAAGAGAGCCCATTTCGCGTCCCAAGTGGCTTTGAACAGCTCCTTGAAGCTGAAGGGTGTCCCATTTCCTAGGTAGCCCGCTTTCTTGGAGAGGAAGACGTTCACTACTATCAGGAAAAAGGCGACGATGAAGGCCGGCACGATTCCCGCCAGGAAGAGGTCGCCGATGGAAGTGTTGGTGGCGACGCCGTAGACAACCAGCGGTATGCTGGGCGGCATTATGACGCCAAGGCCGCCCGCGACAGCCGAAAGGCCGGTGGCGTAGGTCCTGTCGTATTTGGCTTTCACCATGTAGGGAATCATGATTCCGCCGATGGCGACGACGGTGGCGGGGCCGGATCCGGAGATGGCGCCGAAGAAGAGGCAGGCGACGACGGTGACGGTTCCAAGACCGCCGATGTTATGCCCGAAGGCCTTGTCCGCCACATTGACGAGCCGTTTCGACAAGCCGCCGGTTTCCATGACGGCGCCGGCGAGCATGAAGCAGGGGATGGCTGTTAGGGGCAGGGATTCGAAACCTGAATACATGCCCTGCGCCAGGAAGGTGAGGTTCGTCGTGCCGAAACCCAGCGCGACGGCTACCATGCCGAGTCCAAGGGAAATGCCGACCGGGACGCCAATGAAAAGGAGTCCGGCGGCGACTAACGCTAATACTAATGGTGCCATACCTTGCTCCTCAATCGCCTTGTTTGGCGCTGCCGGCGGCGTTCAATCCCGCCTTGTAGGTTTTTACCCTCTCGATGCTGTCCTGGATCAGCCTGAAGAACATCAGGCCGAACATCACGGGTAACACGGAATAGTTTATCCATTTGGGGATGCTCAATACGGCGGTGGCGGTTCCGCTTCTGAACAGGCGCTGTACTATTGGCATCACGCCGACGATCACGACGCAGGAAAAAAGAGCGAAAAAGAAATTGGCGATAAGATCGAAGACCAAGCGGGTTTTTGGATTGAGCTTGTCGAGGAGGATTTCGAGGCGGAGGTGCTGATGCCTTTTCACGGCGGCCACGGCGCCGAAATAAATCGACCATACGAACAAAATGAGGGCGAGTTCTTCCGACCAGGAAAACGATTGGTTGAAAACATACCTGGAAACAACCTGCATTCCCAGGACCACGAACATGGCGCCTGATATCACGGCGCCGATATACAATTCGAATTCGTTGAGGAATTTCTTGACGGTCATTGCCACCTTCCTATTGCGGACGGCAGGCGGCGATCTGACTGTTCGTCAGCCGCCTGTCGTTCAGCGCTTCAAACTTCAAGGCCGCGATCCGTGAACCCACACATGTGCGGGTTCACGTTCGGCAGGCTGATCAGTACCCCATCTTCGCGACTGCGTCCTTGATCGAGTTGAAATAATCGACGCCGATTCTCTTGGCCGCTTCGGTCCAGGTGTCCATGGACAGCTTCCTGAATTTTCCGAATTCTTCGGCGGAAAGTTCGTTCATCGTCATTCTTTCCTTGAGTTTCTCGATCATCTTCGCTTCCGTCTTCTTGAGCTCGGGGCCGGAATAATCCTGGGCGATCTTCGAGGATTCGGCGATGGCCTTCTGGAATTCCGGGCTCAAGGACTTGATCCACTTGTCGTTCACGACCAGGGCGCCAGCCGTATAGAGATGATTGGTAAAGGTCAGGTATTTCTGAACCTCGGCGTAATTCTGGGCAAAGATGTTGGCGATCGGGTTTTCCTGTCCATCGACGACCTTCTGTTGAAGGCTGGTGAAGAGTTCGGAGTAGGCGATAGGAGTGGCCGCGGCGCCGAGTTTGTTCATGGCGAGGATGTGGAGGGGATTGTTCTGCGTGCGAATCTTCAGGCCTTTGATGTCGGATACCTGGTCGATAGGCCTTTTGCTGTTCGTTATATGGCGCATGCCGATAGCGCCCATCGTTAAGACCTTCAAACCCGTGTCTTTGATGCATTTTTCGTTCATCATCTTTCCGGGTTCGCCCGAGACGATAGCTACGCCGGCGTCAAGGTTCGGAACCAGGAACATCACATCGAGGGGCATGAAGGCTTTGGTGTATTCGGCGAAAGCTCCAATGTTATAGGAGCTGCTCTCGAAATTCCTGCTCTGGAGGCCGCCCAGTATCTGGTCGGCGCTCGTGCCGAGGCTTCCATTCATGTAGAACTGGAATTCCACCTTATCCCCGAGCCGTCTTTTCATCTCGAGAAAGAACTGCCTGTCTCCGCGCACGCTCGGTGAATCGAGCATGTTTCCGGTGACGTTGCCGTGGCGCCAAATTACTTTTTGGGGATTGGTGGATTTCGCGTCCACCGTTTTCCAGACAGCTTCATCGGCCGCTGAAAGGGGGGTGGCGATGGACAGCGCGAAGGCCGTGACATCGAGTTTCTGGGCCGCGACGTTGGACACGAGTCCCGCGAGGGCCAAGAAGGTCACCAGCGAAATGACGGTGATTCTGGTACCAGTCTTCATATATTCCTCCTGATTTCGACATTGATGCCCGCAAGGGACATCCTGAAAAATCATTTGATCGTGATCACCTGAGCTTGCCTGTAGGCCTGCTCCGAGATCTCGTTTCCGATACCCGGCTCGTTCGGCACTTCGAAGTACCCCTTGACCGGCTGGGGATTGTACTTGGAAAGACAGGCGTTCCACGCGCAGCGGTTGGCGATGTGGTGTTCGTGGATGAGGAAATTGGGGATCACCGATTCGAGATGTAGCGCCACGCTCGTGGACAGGGGGCTCGCGCAGACATGCGCCTGGACGTTCACGTCGTAGGTGTATGCCATGTCGCAGATCTTCTTGGCCTCGGTCAAGCCGCCGCAGTTGCCGATGTCCGGCTGGATCACCTGCAGGGACTTGTTCTCGAAATAGGGCGCGTACTGCCAACGGGAATAGATGCGCTCGCCGGAGGCCTGGGGGATGTTCACTTTTTCGGCGATATACTTCTGCATGTAGGGCGAGGGTGTGTTGGGCTCCTCGAAGTACAGGATTCGGTATTTCTCGGCCATCTGGCCGACCTGGACGGCGCCCTGGGCGTCGAGGAAAGAGTGATTCTCGATGATGATGTCCAGGTCCCAGCCGCACTTCTCGCGGATCGCCTTTAACCTGTCCTCGATCATGTGCATATACTTGGGAAGGATGATCCGGGTGCGCTCGTCCTCGCCGAAGGCCTCGCCGTTCGGGCCGAAGGTGAAGAAATCGATCTTCACGGAGTCGTAGCCCTCATCCATCGCCTTCACGCACACATTGGCGTAGTCCTCGGTCGTGAGCGAGGGCTTGCCCATCCCAGTCTGGGCGTTCCAGTCCCAGCCGAACTGGAGCTGGGAGGCATAGGTCCTGAGTTTGTCCCTGCGCTTTCCGCCCAGGAGGACATGGAGGGGCTGATTGAAGAACTTGCCCTTGATGTCCCAGAGGGCGATATCGATGGCGCTGATGCCGGAGAAGACGATCGGGCCGCCGTTCTGTCCCCAGAAGGTGGTCTTGTACATCTTGTCCCAGATCACTTCGTTCTTGAGGGGATCCATGCCGATGATGATCTTCGAAAGATCCTGGATCATGCCGAAGGCCGCGGTCTGGCCGGAGACGTAGGCTACGGCAGCCTCGCCGTCTCCGTAGATGCCCGAGTCGGTGTAGATGCGGCAGAGAATGGGGTGCCAGATGGGATTCCCCGGAGCGTCCACGAGAAGCACGTCGACTTTCGTGATTTTCATGCTATTTCCTTTGTGGCCTTCACCACTCAAGCCCAGCGGTTGGTTTTGATGGTCACGACTTCGCTGGCCGCGATCGTCTCGTCCGTCAGCTCGTTGCCTATGCCTGGTCTTTCTGGAACGGAGAAGTATCCGTTGACCGGTTGGTAATCGTACTTGCAGAGGTTGATGTTCGCGTCGAGAAGAGCGGCTTCGTGGTGTTCGTGGATGACGAAGTTGGGGATGACCGCCTCGACCTGAAGCGCCGCGGCCGTGGAGATCGGGCCGCCGCAGATGTGGATCTGGACGCCGACGTCGTAGACGTGGGCCATGTCGCAGATTTTCTTGCCTTCGGAGATGCCGCCCGTGTTGCAGAGATCGGGCTGGATGATGCCGACCGATCCCTGTTCGAAGAATTCGCGGAAGCCCCAGCGGGAATAGGACCTTTCGCCGGTGGCCATCGGGATCTTCACATTGTCGGCGATCTCGCGGAACAGGGTCTGGTTCAAGGGCTGAGTGGGCTCCTCGTAATAGAAGCAGCGGAACTTCGCGAGTTCACGGCCGAGCTGGATAGCTGTCTTCTTGTCGGTGAGGGAGTGGAGCTCGATGATGATGTCGAGGGCGGGGCCGCCCGCTTCGCGGATCGCCGCGACGCGGTCTACGGCGACTTTCAGCTGGTCGTATTCCAGGATCCCGTAGTTGCTCCAACCCATCCAGCGCCCCTGGAGGTCGAAGCCGATCGGGTCAACTTTGACGCAGTTGTAGCCGTCGGCGATTGCCTTCCTGGCCGCCTCGCCGTACTGTTCGGGTTTCGAGAGCGCGTGGCATTCCTTGCCCCAGTCGAACTGGATCTGGCTTGCGTAGGCGCGGAGCTTGTCGTTCGTCTTTCCTCCGAGAAGCTGATAGACGGGGACGCCGAGGGCCTTGCCCTTGATGTCCCAGAGGGCGATATCGATGGCGCTGATGCCGGAGAAAATGACCCCGCCGCCGCCCATTCCCCAAAAGGTCATGCGATGGAGCTTGTTCCAGACAGCCTCGATGTTCATCGGATCCATGCCGATGATGAGTTCGCCGAAATCCACGCACATGCCAAAAGCCGCGTGATTCGCGTTGCCATAGCAGAGTCCCGCCTCGCCGAAGCCGCTGATTCCCTCGTCGGTGTTGACGCGAACACAGATGGGGTTCCAGGGCGTTCCCTTGACGCTGGGCTGGCCTGTCAGGACCTTGATGACATCCACGCTTGTGATCTTCATTGTTCTCTCCTCCTTGTTGATTTGGGCAACACTATTCTCAAATACTTTTTCTTTCCGGATTAACGCGACAGATTTACTTGGAACCCTGATCGTCGCCGCTCTTCTTCTCGTACACCTCGACAAGCTCGTCGATCATTTTTGTGAAGGCGTTCACGGCGGCCTGCTGGTCCCTGTTCTTAAAAGCTTTCAAAATCCGTCCGTGGTGATCCTCTTCGGCGCGCTGATTGGAGCTGCCATAGGCATCCCTGTAATGCTGTTCGTTGTCGCCGAGATGTATGAAAAACAGTTCCGACATGGATTCGTAGATTTCCTTGAACAAGCTGTTGTTCGACATCAGAAATACTTGATGATGGAATTTGTAGTCGTAGTTCACGGTTTTCTTGTAGTCTTCCGAGAAAAGCGCCTTCCAGTATTCGCTAAAGATGCTTTCGAGAATTTCAATGTCGTGATCGTCCGCTCTTTTGATCCCCAGCTTCAGGCATTCGATTTCCAGCGCCTTGCGGAATTCCAAGATTTCGAGGGCGCTCTTGGGTTTCGAGAAAATCGAGCTCAAGCCCTTGATGAAGACAGCGGGGTTGAACTCGATAACGTAGGTGCCTTCGCCCATCCTCACTTCGACAAGTCCAAAGGTTTCCAGTTTCTTGATCGCCGCCCTCACCGACATCCTGCTGACGCCGAATTCCGAGGCGAGCTGTATCTCGGATGGCAGGGATTCGCCCGGTTCCCATTTTCCCGCTATGATCGACTTCTTGAGCTCTTCGAAAATCTGGTCGGGGACGCTCGTCCGCTCTATCTTTCTGTAACCTTCCATATGTTCGGATTCCCCCAATATGCCTTCGCCGCGACAGCCTTGTTTGACTGATCGACTGACGAACTGTATGCTGTCCGGTTGTTCGCTAGGTGCAGAATAGGGGCAGTTTTTAATCCTGTCAACTTTTTTTTGAAAATTTCCTGGAGCAAGGGCAAATCGGCGCGCGTTGAAAGCCGCCGAGCGTTGAAAACGGATCGAGTCGTCGTTTTGGGGCGAAAGCCGCGGAGGGGGAGCCTCGCGTTATTGACTTCAAGGTCGAATGACGATTCAATGAAGAGAGGCTTTTCTGGCGCAAACGTCGCGGCCGCGCTTTTGACGTTGAAACGCCGAAGGATTTTAATGAAAATTAAAAAAACTTCCTTGCCCGATGAAATTTGCGACAGCATCAAGGCATCGATAAAGAATGGGGAGTGGAAGCTTCAGGAAAAACTGCCTTCCGAGAATGAACTCTCCGAAATGTTCGGCGTAAACCGCCTGACTATCCGCATGGCCCTGCAGAAGCTGAACTCGCAGGGTATCGTCGAAACCCGCGTGGGCGAAGGCACCTACGTGAAGGATTTCAGCTTCAGCAACTACATCGGCGAGGTTTCCGATTTCTACCTCATGCCCGAGATGATCGATAATGTGTGCGAGTACAGGCAACTGCTGGAAGTGGAGTGCGCGCGGCTCGCCATTGAACGCGCCACCCCCGAGGAGATAGAGGCGCTTGGCGAGGTCTGCGACCGCTACGACGCGACCAACCTGCGGATGTTTGCCATCACCGACTGGAATTCGGAACTGCTCCAGGAACTGATAGAGAGGGATCTCGAGTTTCATTATGAGATCGTGAAGCTTTCGAAGAACATTCTGTATAGATACTCGTTCGAGGTGGCGAGGGAACCGATATTCCGCTACCTGCAGATGATCGTCACCCAGCGACACAAGAGCTCCATCGGGAATCGCGAACTCATAGCCAAGGCCTGTTCACAGCATAGGATGATCTTCGAGGCCATACGCGACAAGGATTTCGATAAGTGCAGGAACGCGATCCTAAAGATGATCGACTACACTATCGACCTCGGCGAATTGCCTTAAGGGGTCAGCCGAAGATAGCGGGCCTGAGCTGGGGACTAGACCACGAGGCCGGCGAAAAACGGGATCGTGAAGACCGACAGGATCGTCGTGGCGAAGACGACTTCCGAGGCGAAGGAAGAATCGGCTCCGACCGATTCCGCGACGACGACGGTTTGGGCGCCGGCGGGCATGGCAGTCAGAATGAGCGCGATCCCCGGGGCGAGTCCCGTCGAGCCGGTGAGCTTGATGACGCCGTATACGGCGAGCGGGATACAGACGAGCCTCACCGCGATCGCCACCAGCAGCGCTTTTTCGGGAAGAATTCTCTCGATGCGGATATTGGCGATATTGGCGCCGACGATGAACATCGCGAGCGGCGTCTGCAGCTTCGCCATCAGGCCCACCGATTCGAGGAAGAAGGCTGGAAGAGAAAAGGGCAGGAACCAGAGGATGACGCCGATGGTGATCGCGATGATGCCCGGATTCAGCAGGATCTTTTTAAGCCGCCCCTTCTCCGCCTTTTCCTGAAATAGCGAAAGGCCATAGGTGTAGACTAAAATCATGTACGCGACGTTGTAGATCGAGGCGAACATCATGCCCTTGGTTCCGGCTACGCTCTGCGCCACGGGCAAACCCATGAAAGCGCAGTTCGTGAACACGGTGATGAAGGACAGCACCTTGCGTTGATTATCCGGAAAGCGCCGGTAAGCGAAGCTCGCGAGGCCAATCGAGGCTCCGTGGATGGCGAAGGCCCAGAGGGCCATTATTCCCAGCTCCGGCAGCACCGATTTCGGGATGCCGCGATCGAGGCTGGCCATGAACGCGAAGGGAAGCGCGATATTCACCATGAACGCCGAAAGGCCGCGCAGGAATACCGCGTCGACCGCTTTGAATTTCTTGGCGGCAAAACCGATCGCCATGATGACGAAAATCGATAGAATTTTTTCCAGGACCACCTGCCGTCTCCTAGCTTCGATTATCCAGCCCGCGAAACGCCTTTCACGGCTCGACGCCGATAGTATCGAGAAAAGGCCTTTCCTTCACTATCCTATCCCGCAGGTAGCCTACGATTCTAGTATTGACGCGCGATTCGCCTAATCGCCCCGCCACCTGGATACAACAAAACTGACGGGTCAGCAAGACCCGTCGGTTTCATGAGGCGCGACCGATTCAAGATCGGAAGGCTATTTCGCCGTTGTCGCCGCCGATGCGGTCGCCGATGCCGCCAACGCGTCCTGGATCAGTTTCGCGAGCTTGAGCAAGGTTTCGTCGGACAGGGTGTTGACCCTCGCCGAAAGGGCATCGGCGGCGGCCGACAGGGCGTCGACCTTGACCAAGAGCGCGTCCACGGTGGCTTTCGCGGCCTGTAGTTCCTGCACCGAGAGCTTCGCCTCTTCGAGATCGGCCGTGAGCTGGGCGACGAGCGCCTTGATCTGATCGACTTCCTTCATGGCGTTTTCGGCATTGATCCACGCGGCGCTCATGGCGTTGAGCTTCTCGTCCGTGGCGATAGTATAGGCGGTCAGATCGGCTTTGCTCACGCCTCCCATCGATTTCAGCATCGACGCGCAGCCGGTCAGGGACATGATGCATCCAATCGCGATTATGATCGATACGACTTTTTTCATGACATCCTCCTCCCTGCATTGTAGTACAGGTGCATGAAAGCTACAAATATAATTCATCCATAAAATGAGATAGATTCCGCGAGTTCATCGGCCTCCTCCGCCGCGCGATAGTGGAAACGACGAATCGCGACAGCCTTCCTTGATCCGGATATAAATGAAAAAAATAGATACATATCACCATATGTCTATTGAACAATAGATATATGGTGATATATACTATAACAATGATAGATGAAAGCCTGATTGAGACTAGATCGAGCGCGGATCTCTCTCGCGGATATTTTTACGACGAAGACGCCGCGCTATACCGCTGCCTCCGCTGCGACGCCATATTCGAGGAAGGCCGCGTATACCCCTCGGCTGGCGGATTTTCGACGACCGAAAGGGCCGTGAAGGAACACGCGGCGACGGCTCACGGCGACCTTTTCGAGGAACTTCTCGCCATGGGAAAAGAAGTGACGGGAGTGCCCGACGCCATGGCCGGTGTGCTGCGGCTCCTCTACGCGGGGAGTTCCGACAAGGAAATAGCGACCAGCCTGGGCGGGAAGTCGCCTTCGACGGTGCGGAACCAACGCCGCGCCCTGCGCAAGCGCGAGGCTGAGGCGAAGATTTTCCTAGCCCTCATGGGCCTTCTCGACCAGGCTGGCAAACGCGTCGGGCGCTTCGTCGCCTACCCATCCTCCATGCCCATGCAGGACGACCGCGCCATCGTCACCGAGGAGGAGGCTAAAGCCATCGAGACCAAGTACCTGAAGGAAAACGGGAGCTTGCTGCGAATCCCGCGCAAGGAAAAGGAGAAACTCGTCATCCTGCGAAGGATCGCCGAACGCTTCGCCCCGGGCCGCCTCTATGGCCAGAAAGAGGTCGATGCCATCCTGGTCAGGGCCGACGCCGACTACGCCGCGCTGCGGCGCTATCTCATCGATTACCGTTTCCTCGAACGGGAGCCCGATGGGAGCGCTTACTGGGTGAAGGGCCAGAAACCGCTATCCGACGGGCGCGGGAGAATATCCGGCGGCAGCCCCTGAGCGTTATCCCATGTCTTTCATCGACCATGGAATCTCAATAATAGACATGTTTCGTCAATATTCCGCATGGCGGTTTTCGAAAATATGATTTAGTCTTTTCCCTGAATAGGCATTTGGGGGGAGCGTCGCATGAAAACCGTCTGCGGGATCGACCTGGGAACTCAGAGCTGCAAAATCCTTCTCTACGACGTTGAGGGGCGCAGGATCGTCGCGCAGAGCCAGGCCCCCCTCAAGATGATAGCGCGCGACGACGGCACGCGCGAGCAGGAAGCCGCCTGGTACCGCGGCGCGCTATTAGCCTGCTTTTCCGCGATCGATCCAGCGCTGAAGGCCACGATCGCGGGAATCGGCGTCTCTGGGCAGCAGCACGGCCTCGTGGCGCTGGATGAGGAAGGGTTGCCCCTCCGACCCGTCAAGCTCTGGTGCGACACGTCGACCGCCGCAGAGTGCGCCGAGCTCACCGCCGCCGCGGGCGGGGAGGGCGCGCTCCTCGCCCGAACGGGGATGCTCATGCTCCCCGGCTATACGGCTCCGAAGGTTCTCTGGCTGAAAAAGCGCGAACCCGAGGCCTTCGCCCGCCTCGCCCATATACTTCTCCCCCACGATTACGTGAATTTCCTCCTCACCGGCGAGTACGCGGCCGAGTTCGGTGACGCTTCGGGCACGGCGCTTTTCGACGTGAGGGCGCGGAAATGGTCGGCGCCGATCTGCGCGCTTATAGATAAGCGCGTCGAGGCCTGTCTCCCGCGCCTGCTTCGGCCGGAAGAGCCGGCGGGGCGGGTCGGGGCGGCCGCCGCCCGCGAATTCGGCCTGCCGGAAGGGGCGATCGTGGCGGCGGGCGGCGGCGACAACATGATGGGCGCTCTCGGCACCGGCACGGTGCGCGACGGCTTCCTCACGATGAGCCTCGGCACCTCGGGGACTCTTTACGGATACTCGGGCGCGCCCATCATCGATCCGAAGGGCAATCTCGCGGCCTTCTGCTCCTCGACGGGCGGCTGGCTGCCTCTTCTCTGCACGATGAACTGCACCGTCGCGAGCGAGAAAATCAGGGCTCTGCTCGGCCTCGGCCTCGCCGACTTCAACGCGATGGCGGAAAAAGCCCCCATTGGCGCCGAAGGCCTCGTCGTGTTGCCATTCTTCAACGGCGAGCGCGTCCCCAACCTTCCCGAAGGCAGGGCGAGCGTCAACGGCGCTACGGCGTCCAACTTCACGAGGGAAAATCTTTCGCGGGCGGCCATGGAATCGGCGATCTTCGGCATGAAAATCGGCCTCGATTCCTTCCTTTCGCTCGGTTTCGAGGCCAGGGAAATACGCCTCATAGGCGGCGGGGCCAAGAGCGCGCTCTGGAGGTCCATGGCCGCCAATGTCATGGGGCTTCCGGTCCGCATCCCGGCGGGCGAGGAAGCCGCCGCGATGGGCGCGGCCCTGCAGGCGCTGTACTGCGGTGAGCGCGCCGCCGGAAGGCCGGTCAGTCTGGAAGCGCTTGTCGACGACCATGTCGCCATGGACGTGAAAAGCGCCGTAGAGCCCGATCCCGCGCAGTCGAAGCGCTGGGAAGCAGCCTACGCCGAATACTCGAAATATCTCGGGGCCTTAAGCCCCCTTTATCGATAAGGAGAACGCCATGACTGACTATTTCGTCGGGACGAAGGAATACTTTCCGGGCATCGGCCGCATACCCTTCGAGGGTCCCGAGAGCGACAATCCGCTCGCCTTCAAGTACTACGATCCGGAGAGGAAGGTGGGCGGCAAGACAATGAAGGAACAGCTTCGCTTCGCCGTCGCCTACTGGCACAGCTTCTGCGGCGACGGCCTGGATCCCTTCGGTTCCCCGACGCACTTCTATCCCTGGAACGATCAGCCCGCCACGCCCATACAAGCCGCCGAGCGGAAACTCGACGCGGCCTTCGAGTTCTTCACCAAGCTAGGCGCCGAGTACTACTGCTTCCACGACCGGGACATGGCGCCCGAAGGCTCGACGCCCGCCGAAAGCGAGGAGAATCTCCGGCACATGGTGAGGCTCGCGGGCGAACGCCAGGCGGCGACGGGGGTCAAGCTCCTCTGGGCGACCGCCAACATGTTTTTCAACCCGCGCTTCATGAACGGGGCGGCCACCAATCCCGAGTTCCCCATCGTGGCCCACGCGGCCGCCCAGGTCAAAGCGGCGATCGACGCGACGATAGCCTTGGGCGGGCGGGGCTATACCTTTTGGGGAGGCCGCGAGGGCTACATGAGCCTCCTCAACACGGACATGAAGCGCGAGAAAGAACATCTCGCCCGATTCCTGACCATGGCGCGCGACTACGGCAGAAAGCAGGGATTCAAGGGCATGTTCTACATCGAGCCGAAACCCATGGAACCCATGAAACATCAATACGACTTCGACGTGGAAACCGTCGCAGGGTTTCTGCGCGCCTATGGTCTGGAGAAGGATTTCCGCATCAACATCGAGGCCAACCACGCGGAGCTGGCGGGCCACGATTTCCACCACGAACTGGAAACCGCCGCGTCGATGGGCTTCTTCGGCTCCGTGGACGCGAACAGAGGCGATCCGCGCAACGGCTGGGACACCGACCAGTTCCCCTCGAGTCTCCAGGAGACGACGCTGGCCATGCTCGCCATCCTGAAGGCGGGCGGCTTCGTCTCAGGCGGCCTCAATTTCGACGCCAAGATACGCCGCAACTCCGTCGACCCCAGCGATCTCTTCGAGGCCCACATAGGCGGCATGGACGCCTTCGCCGCCGGCCTCGTGGCCGCCTGGCGCATCATCGACGACAAGGCCCTCTCTTCTTTCGTGGCTGATCGCTACTCCTCGTTCGACGAAGGAAAAGGCGCCGCGTTCGAGCGCGGTTCCCTCGGTCTCGAGGAACTGGCCAGGCTAGCGGGCGACTACGGGGAGGCGGGAATCACCTCGGGGAAACAGGAGCGCCTCGAAAACATCGTCAACCGATACATTCTGGGCTTATAGGGCGCTGGAACCGCCCAGGATCGGAAGCGGCGGCGGAAAGAAACGACGAGAGCGAGGGCGCATGGCCCCGCGATAGGTCTTTTTTACGCTATTTTTCCCTTTGTTATCGAAAAACGCTAGCCTATAGACTATCATGATCATTATCACCTATCTCCTCGCGAGAAGTGTTTCTGTATTGGAGATATCGCATGAAATATGATAGAAGTCTCGAGGATCTCATGTCCAAATTGGACAGTGGCGTTTATTTCTTGAACCTCGACAGGACGATAACTTTCTGGAACCGCGCCGCGGAGCTTCTTACGGGCTATTCGAGGGAGAGGGTTCTGGGAACCCGCTGCTCTGACAACCTTCTGAGACACATTACGGCGGATGGACTGCAGCTCTGCCTTCACGGTTGCCCACTCGGCGCCACTATGGCGGACGGGGAAGTGCGTCAGGCTGAAGTCTACATGCATCATTGCGACGGCAACCGAGTGCCTATCGTCGTGTGGGCGGCGCCGCTCACCGATGAATCGGGCGCCATCATCGGCGCCATTGAGATGTTCTCCGATCGTCGGGACCGTTCGGCGCTTCTCGCCGAGCTCGAGCTGTTGAGGCAAGAGATTCTCACCGATCCGCTCACGGGCCTGGGCAACCGGAGATATCTGCAAATAGTGACCGAGCCGCGCCTCGACGCGATAGCAAAGGGGGGCGTCAGTTTTGGTTTTTTCATGGCCGACATCGATAACTTCAAGAGAGTGAACGACACGTATGGACATATCATGGGCGACCAGGTGCTGAAGATGGTGGCGTCGACGTTGAGCTCGGCCGTGCGCCCCCTCGACGCCGCCGTGCGCTGGGGCGGCGAAGAATTCATCCTGCTCTGCCCCAATGTCATGGCCGAAAATTTGAGCCATATAGCCGAACGGGTGAGGATCATGGTCGAACACAGCTGGATTCACCTCGATGATGCGAGAAGCCTTGGCGTCACCATTTCGATCGGGACGGCGAGGGCCGCCAGCGGCGACACGCTCGAATCCCTCGTGGCGAGGGCAGATTCCCGTCTCTACGAGGCGAAAAATTCCGGTCGGAATCGCTGCGTGGTGGGCGATTAAGCCTGGGCCAGAAAGCGCTGGTATTTTTCGGCGAAGAGAGCCGGCTGGCCTCCCGTATTCCAGAAAAGCACCGACTCGTCCTTCCGGAAACGGCCTTTTCGTATGAGATCGACGAGGCCAGCCGCGGCTCTTCCCGTGTAGACGGGATCCAGGAGCAGCCCCTCCGTGCGCGCGAACAGCTTCACCGCCTCAACCTCCGCGCCGGTGAGCACGCCGTAGCCGGCCGAACAGTAGGAATCGTTCGCGAGAATCTCCTCCGGCCCTATCTCGATGCGTCCGCCCAGAAGTTCGGAGGCGTCGGAGGCGAGGGCCGAGACGCGGGCTTTCAGCCAGGCCTCGGATTCGTCGATGCTGATCCCGAGAACTCTTCCCCTGTAGCCGAAAAGCTTGGCTCCCAAGGCTAGCCCCGCGTGGGTTCCGCCCGAGGAGGTCCCGAACACGAACCAGTCCGCGTCGACGCCTTGCGCCAGCGCTTCCTCGACGGCGAAAGCGTATCCCAAGGCTCCTACAGGCGAGGAACCGCCGTACGGCATGAAGTAGGGCTTTGCTCCCGCGGCCTCGAGTTCCGCGCAGGTCTTGGCCTGGACGCTTTCCCTGTCGTCCCTATTGGCCACCCACAGGATGCGGACGCCGAAAAGCTTGTCCAGGAGAAGGTTCGCGCTCAAAGCCTCGGGCTCGGCGCCGTTGAGGACGAGAACGCATCCCAGCCCGAATTTGGCCGCCGCCGCGGCCGTCTGCCGGCAGTGGTTCGACTGGGCGGCGCCGGCCGTCACAATGGTTCTCGCTCCCCGCGCGAGGGCGTCGGCCACCAGAAACTCCAGCTTGCGCGTCTTGTTGCCGCCCAGGGCGAGTCCCGTTTCGTCGTCTCTCTTCACGAAAACGCGCGGTCCGCCCAGCTCGGCCGACAGGTTCCTCAGTTCCTCGACCGGCGTTGGGAGATGCGCGAACCTCATTCTCGCGGGCTGCTTTTCGAGTGTGTTCATAGTGGCTCCATTCATATAGACGTACAGCCATCGCCGCGATACGGCGATGGCTGTTTTCCCCGAGCGGGTTCGCCGGCTTTTCTGTATTCGAATCTCAGACCCGTCGCGTTCCTGACGGCAAAGCCCTTCCAGGACGCGGCGCCAGCGGCCATGGATTCCTTCGAATACTCGGGCAGGTCGAGATAGGCGTCGGCCGTCTGGTCCTTCGCCAGGTATTTCCCCAGGAAAGCGGCGACGAAGTGCTGGGCTATATTGTTGCCCCGGACGCCGTCCCAAACCGGGTCCTGGTAGTGTTTCCAATATTTGGCGCCCGGTCCCGGCGAGAGGCGAACTTCTCTCGGCGCCGGTATGGGCGCGATGGCGTTGTGGCCAGCGTTTTCGAAGGTCAACAGGTACCTTTCGGCGTTGACGCAGTTTTCAAAGATGTTCCTCACGCCCGGGGCGTATCCCACCGTCGTGTCGGCGCTCCCGGTGAGGAACATCGTCGGTGTCTCGACGCCTTCCAGGCCCGTTTTGTCCCAGAATCCATGGGTCCAGCCCCAGGGAGCTATGGCTATCGCCGCCTTGATCCGCGAATCCATGCTCGCCGCGTACTCGGGCGTTCCCGCCTGGAGCTTCGCGAGAAGCATGTTCGGAGGCGCTAGCGATGATTTTACGACGGCTGGGCTGAAACCGCCGCCCACCGCGTTGATGAGGCCGTAGCCGCCCATGGAGTAGCCTATGATCGCCGCTTTCTCCGCGTCTATCATCCCCGCGAAGCCGGTGCCGCGATCGTCCAGATTGAGCGCGGCCATGCTGTTCAGGATGAAGAGTTGGTCGAGGGGGCGGTTGTAGAGGGTCGAAGAGAAAGCGCCCAGGTTGTCGTAGGTGCTCTCGAAATGGTCTATAGAGGCCACGACAAAGCCCTTGCTGGCGAGGTTCTCGCCGAAGTGGCACATGATGAACCGGTTGCCGGGGTAGCCGTGGGAGAGAATGACGAGCGGGCAGGCTCCCGCCGCGGCGTCGGGGACGGCGTCCCTGTCGGCCTGTCCCCACAGCGAAACCATTGTTTCGCCGTCGCGTGTCACGACATTCTCATATTCGCCCGAGGGGGGCCGGTTTGGATTCCGCCGCGCGGGATACCAGATTTCGACGGTCAGAGGCCTGTCGTAGAGGGGGGTCGGCTTGCCCGTCTCGGCCTTGGCGATGTCCGGCTGACCGCGGTTCGTGAATGTCATCGTCCTGACCCCCACCGCGAATCGGCCCAAGGGCGCCAACTCCGGCGCGTCGGGGCGCATCGCGTCGATCCTGTTGCCCCAGCTTTCATCCATCATCGGTCAAACCTCCAGCGTCAACCCGTCATAGGCCACTATAAAACCCTCTTTCAGGGCTTCCTCCTTCATTCTAGCATAACTCCAGAGCCCGTTATGAGAAAAATGGTTGAGGACGCAAAGAGTATTGTCGTCGATGACGCTCATCGCCTTGAGTCTGTCGCGCGTCTCCGCGGCGTCGCCCAGCCCCATGTGATTGGTTCCCTCGCGCCAGCTCTGAAGCGTGCAGTCGAAACTCGCGAGATCGATATGCTTGCCGCATTTTTCCAGGAAGGAGAAGGTCGCTTCGGGGAAGACGCCGCTGTCGTTTCCGTAGAGGATAGTCTTCTCCCCCTCGCTTATCAGGTAGAGCAGGCATTCCTCGGCCTTGTCGTGGCTCGCGAGGAGGGGAACCACGGTGTAGCCCCCGATCGCAAGCGGGACAAAAGGGACGGCGCGGACGATGGCGAAGTTCTTCTCGACATGATAGGTGTCGGGCATGAAGCGGCGGAATTTCTTTTCCACCGCTTCGTTGCAGTAAATGCGCATGACGGGCGGCTCCGGGTAGGCGAGCGGGCTGCAGCGCATCTCGAGCTCCGTCGCGTAAAAATGGTCGGTGTGACTGTGCGTGACCAGAAGCTCCGTGATATCGGGCAGGTTGAAGTCGTAGGCGATGTAGTGCATGTAAGTGTCCGGCGGCAGATCGATCAAGAGGTCGCCGTTGACAAGGGCTTGCGAACGTGTCCTGACATTTTTGCCCTTGAGTACTCTCGCCTCTCTGCAGATTCTGCAATTGCAGAACACGGCGGGTACGCCTTCGGCCGCTGCGGTTCCCAAGTATTTGAGGATCATCGGTCGGCCCCTCCCAGCGTGAAACCCTTGGACATGTATTTCTGCGTGAAGCCATAGAGGAAAATGCAGGGGATGATATAGACGACAGAATAGGCGGCGAGCTTGCCGTACTCGACGAGACCGCTGTACTGGAAATACTGATATATGCGCACCGAGGCGGGGTATTTCGCGGAATCCTGGAGCAGGATGAAGGGGACGAAGAAGTTGCCCCAGGCGTTGGTGAATACGTAAATCAGCACCGTTGAGAGCCCGGGGACCATGAGGGGCACGATGATGTGGCGCATGGTGTCGAAGGTCCCCACACCGTCGACCCAGGCGGCTTCTTCCAGCGAGACAGGCACCGCGTCCATGAAATTCTTCATCATCCATATCCCATAGGGCAGATTGGCCGCCGCCATGAATAGGCTGGTGCTGACGAGACTGTTCTGTATGCCGAAGTTGACGAAAAGCTTGAAGACCGGCACGAGTATGGCGTTCAGCGGCAGCGACGTCATGAATACGATGACATAGAGAAAGCGCTTCTTCCAGCTGAGTTTGTAGCGCGAGAGCGGGTAAGCCGCCAGGAATGAGAATAGCACCACGACGATGGATTGCAGGCCCGATATCGCCAGGCTGTTGACGAACCCGCGGATGTTGCTGGGATCGCTGAATACCGATAGGTAATTCTCGAACGTGGGTTCGGTGGGCAGCTTGATGATCTGTCCCGCGTGAGGATCGAAGGATGCGAGCAGCACCCAGAGAATCGGCAGGAGAAAGCTTGCGAAAATGAGGAGCAAGGCGCCGTACTGGGCGAATTCGATGGCTCTTTTCTGTTTGATTTGCGGCGCCTCCTACAGCGAAGTCTTGGAAAATTTCATATAGCAGAGGCTTAAGCCGACGCCCAACAGGAGGAGCACGAGGGCGATGCTCGTCCCGTAGCCCATCTGATAGCTGCTGAAAGCCTGTTTGTACATGTATATCGAGAGCGTTGTTGTCTTGGTTCCCGGTCCGCCTCCGGTCATCGCGTAGATCAGTCCGAAAACTCCCAATGTCTTGAGGGTGATCAGGATGGAGTCGGTCATGATCGTGTTTCTCACCATGGGGATGGTGATTCGCCAGAGCTTTTGCCAGCCATTCGCGCCGTCCATGAGGGCCGCTTCCTCGACGGCGTTCGGGATATTGTCCAGAGCCGCCTGGAATTGAAGCATGGAGAATGCCGCCCCATGCCAGATATTCGCGAAAATGACGCCGGCCATCGGGAAGCTGATCAGCCAGGCTACGGGTTCCTTCAAAACGCCGAGCTGGGTCAACATCGCGTTCAATGTCCCCTCCTTGCTCAGAAAAGCCACCCAGCAGAGCGCCACGATGACTTCGGGAGTAATCCAGCCCGCCAGGACCGAGATTCCCACGGCGCTCCGAAACCAACGCTTCTTTTTTTTCATCAGCATGGCGATGAGAAAGCCGAGGACTAGCTGGCCGATGATCGCCGAAAAGACGAGGAAAACGAGGGTGTTGGCGAAACTCGTCCTGAAAAGCGGATCGGTGAAAAGAGATTTGAAATTATCGAACCCGATGAAATGATAGTTTGAGGCGCGCGATCCGGAGAGCATCATATCGGTGAGGGAATAATACCCGCTCAGAATCACCGGCCAGATAAAAAAGAATACTAGGAGAGCGATCGAGGGAAAAATAAGGAGGAAGGCTTTTTTCCCCTGACTTGTCGTGCTGTGATTTTTCATGATGAGGCGCCCTCGATCACGCCAGACCGCGCCTCCCACCGAAGGTGGGAGGCGCGGTCAACAATGGGACTGATCGGAACCTTATTTCGAGAAGACGTTCTCTTTTCCGACTATGTTGGTGACGCGTACTCTGTACTGTTCGGCGGCCTGTTCAGGAGTAAAGCTGCCGCTGACCATCTCCTCGACAAGGGCCTGGATTTGCGACGAAACCATCGCGTAAGCCTCACTCTTCGGACGCACGAAGGAATTTTTCATGTTGGCGGTCATCTCGGCGCTGAATGGGCGGCTTGCGTACTGCTTGATGGATATGGAATCCTTTCTCGGGGACATGCGTCCATCGTAGAGGCTCCGGAACGTGGCGTTCTCCTTGTTGCCGCAGAAGGCGAGGAACCTGAATGCCATATCCTTGTTCTTGGAGTATTCCGAGATCGCCCAGGACCAACCGCCGCACATCGTCACCGTCGCGGGATCGCCTCCGTTTTGGGTGGGCATGGCGGCGAATCCGACCGTCTGTTCCAAATCCTTTATGGGGGCGGGGCCGGTGGGAATCCAGAGTCCCATCACCGTGCATACATTGAAGCTCATGCCGATCTTGTTCTGGGGAAACATCCTGGTGTACGCGATCGCCTGGCCGTCCTTGGAGAGGGAGATATCCAGGCCGACGCTCAGCTTTTCCTTCGTGCAGACCGTGTCGATGAACTTGAAGGTATCCAGAAGTCCCTCGCTCTTGACGAGCCATTTGCCGTTCTCGAACATCTGGTCGCCCGTTCCGTAAAGAAGCATCTCGAAGGTCTGCATCGAAACCGCCTCGCCGTTGACGGCTCCCACGACCAGATAGAGGGGAGCCACGCCGCTGTCGTATTTCTTGATTTTTCGCGCCGCATCGAGAATTTCCGCCCAGTTTTTAGGTTGCCAAGGCGTCTTGATTCCCGCGTTTTTCAGCACGCCATAGGAATACCAGATGCCGCGCGAATCGGTTGAGATGGGGATGCCATAGTACTTGCCATCGGCGCCTTTGACCGCCGCTTTCGTGCCATCGAGGTAGTTGCTCCAGTCGGGCCATTGGGCGAGATAGTCGTCCAGGCAAGCGAGATAACCGGAAGCCGCGTCGGTCGCCGTCATGTACGTATCTTCCATGAAGATATCGGGCGCCGTCTTTACCGATGAAAGCTGCAACGCGAGGACGGTCGCGTAATCGCCTTCCGAGGAAGGGATGGGCGAAAGCTGGATCTTCACGCCAGGGTTGGCGGCTTCGAACTGCTCTATGACGGTCTTGTCTTTCAGCCATTTTTCGAGCGGATCGGAATTCGTCTGTTTGTAGGCGAATTTCAGGACGATGTCCTTTCCCTGTTTTGCCGCGATCTGAGCCTGTGCCGCGTTGACAAGGCAGAACGCCAGAACCGCGCAGACAGCCAACGATGCGATTCGTGATTTCGATTTCATGAATCTAGCCTCCTTATTTCCTTTCGATTTTCCCCTATGCCGGGACTTTGAGCGCCTCCATTCTTTCCGCCGTTCCCTCGAGCTGTATATAAGCAGTATTTGCGGATATAGGCCATTTTTGTCGCAAAAAGGTCGGCTTATAATGTTAAATATATATATTATATATAGATAATAATTTTTATCTGACATTCGCCGATGACGACATCGACGGATTTTGCTCTATTGACGTTTTTTGCCAGAGACCAGCGCCTTGTAGCGCCCAGGCGTCATCCCCTCTATCCGTTTGAATGCCCGAATGAAGGATTCGCAGGTGGCATACCCCACCATGGGAAAAATCCGCTGGATGGTTAAGCCCGGGTCTTCTTCCATGCGGCGCTTCGCTTTCCGAATCCGGACACCATGGATATAGTCGAGGAGGCCCATGCCCGTCATCCTGGTGAAGGTGCGCGAGACAGTGTCCAGATTGCGGTTCATCATGTCCGCTATCAGGCTGACGTTCAGGTCGGCGTTCATATAGTTGGCATCGACGATGGCGATGACTTTGTCCTTGAAACTGTCCCTGGAAGAGTTTTCCGCCTCCCTGTAGATTTTCTCGAGCTCATCGAAGAGAGCGTTGAGCCTCGTTTGGAATTCCGGAACATTTTCGCAGTCCTGAAGGCTGCAGCTGTTTATCGTATCCACCAGTTTCCGAACGTCGGTAACATCGACGCAGTTGATCGCGTTGAGGATGCCGCCGACCAACGAAAAAAGGCGAAATTTTAAAAGTTGCGCGGAACATGGGCAGTCATAGAAATCGGCTTGGACAATTTCATTGAAACAGCGCTTTGCCTTCGTGAAATCCCCAGCCTTCACATGGCCGATGAGCGCGGCCGCTTTCTTCGTCTGGACAGCGCTGACCTCGTTCCCGCTTTTTCGCAGCGAAACCTGGGAATAGCGGGCGAAAGGTCTGTTTCCCGCCAATTCGAGATATTCCATGGTTTCGGTGAGTTCCTCGTAGGCCTGCCGCATTTCGGAAACCGCGCCGTGGGTGTTCGACACAGCCACTATGGTGTCGATGCTGTAGCTGTCCCGCAGGAAACGCTGGACCTGGGCAACGCTGTTCTCGACGCTGGCGTTCCATCCTTCCGCTTTCAAGGCATCGCAGGTCATCACGAGGAGGATATTGGGGCCATAGCATAGGCTGGTGACGGTAAAGCTTTCGGCCAGGACGCCGCGCAGAATCCCCTCGCAGAGGACGATGGGGGAACCCTTCCTCTCCGTCGATTGCCGCAGATCATCACTCTTCGCCTGAATAAGGCAGTATTCATTTTCTTCGAAGCGAATCCCGATGTCGCGGGCATATCGCTCAAGCAGTTCGGGACCGCTTCCCTTGTCGGCTAAGGCTTCGAAAAAGTCGCGCTTCCCATCCAGGTCATCCTGTTTACGGTTGAGATCGGCCAAAGCGAGCTTCTGCGCCGCGGCGTCGAGCAGCATGCCCTTAATCTCGGAATAGGGGTCCATCAGGCCGAAGGCTATTATCTTTTCGCCCTTGACCGCGGCGATTAGTTGTCTCATGGGATCGAGGTTTTTCTTCGTGAAGTATAGGATCAGGCCGCAGCCCAGGATTGAAAAAAGGAGGAAAACGACAACCGCCCAATGACCTAGCCTTCGCTGCTGTATGAGCAGAAATTTTTCCGGCACCGAGTAGATATAGGTTATGGGGAGACGGGCGCTTTTCCTGTATGCCAGCAGGAAACCGTCGTGAACAAGCTGTCCTTTTTCTTCTTCGAACGCCAGCCCCGATGTGCTGAAGCCGCTCTCGAGATAGGCAGACAGGATGTTCTCGCCGCTTGAGTCTTCGATGATGGAACATCGGAATCCGTCGCCGCCGTCTTTCAGGATGCCCGAAAGGATGCGCCCCTTGAATCGAATCAATACCATACAGCGATTTCTCTCATACATCGGGCTGACGGGATAGGATCTGGCGAAGTATAGGCCGCCATCTTTCATGCAGAAGCTGTCGCCGACGGTAAATCCATTCAGGAGCCTCGTTCGTTCTTCGGGTAGAAAAGAGCCCCGCAGGAAGCTGTCATCGGCGAGATACCCATCCTGGTTGATGTAGCTGTTGTCGCCGCTATTCCTTATGACTATTTCGTCGATAAAATTGTTGCTTATGATGATTGAGCGCAGCAGCGATGCCAAGCGGTAGCTTCTGGCGTCGCCAACCCTGTGCATGGTCTCTGATGAGCCGAGAATGGAAAGCAGGTCCTCGTTCTGCACGATGGAGAGCGCTATGGCCTGGGTTCGCTCATAGTATCCATCCAGGGAATACTGGACATGGTCTACCTTGCCGGACAAATCCTGGGCGAGCTTCTCCATCTCGCCCTTGACCAGCTGTCCTCTCGCGAAAAGGTACAGGCCAAAGAGAAGGACGAGAGGAACGGCGAAGACAATCGCATAGGATGCGAGAAGCTTTCCAAAAATGCGCCGATCCGTTTTTTTCATCATTCCGCGCATTATATCATCGCTTTTTCAACGCCGCGACAATCAGGAGCCCGATCGAGACGGCCAGTGTCGCGGCGATGAGGAGCTTATTATACCGTATTTCCTTGTACACATCGCCTTCCCCCGGGGAAGGGAGGGGAATCGGGTCATAGGGGAGCCCGCTTCCGGCGGCGAGAAACCTGACGTTGAGGAGGTTGATCACAGGAATCCCGCGAGAGGCGAATTCGTAGATGAGGCCGCGGTCGGCCGACATCGGGATGCGGGGCGGGCTCGTCACGAGCCCCTGGGGAAAATCGAGCGTGTAGGAGGAAGTCCCGTTGTTGGGGCTGGCGCCGCCGACATTCACGAAACACGCGATTTTTTCCCCGGCGGAAGCTTGTTCGAATAGCCGCAGTCGCCGCGCGATGCTGGCTTCCAGGTCGGGCGGGGTGAAATCGATAAACTCGACGCCGGTCTCCGCAGCGAGGCTGGCGATGATCTCGCGAGAGTCTTCGAAGAGGGGATTTTCGCCGTGGTCACGATCGGCTCCCGGGGAAACGGCGATCAGGGAGTAGGGAATTATCGAAGCGTCGGCGAGAACGCGGATCATCGCGGGAGTGGTGAACTCCGGCCGGGTCGCCCCGTACATCGACGAGCCGAAGGAAGCGATGGTCAGCGCCTTGAGCCCCATCTCCCGGGCCGCGCAGAGCGTCGCTATCGTCAGTCCGGGGAAGGAGCCGCTCGCGCCCACCGCTATCAGGTCGCCTTCCTCGAGCCCCGCTTCGTGAAAATAGCTGACCATGGCTGCCGCGAAGTTGGGGTTGAGCGTGCTCCGCTTGGCCTCCAGGTCCCCGAGCGTCGTCGTGAGGGCCGTCCATTCGGGACCGATAAGGCCTGTCGAGTTGGGATCGAGCTCTGTCTCTATGGGGATATTCTCGGAAACGAGCTTTTTTTTAAGAAGACTTTCCGCTTCGGCCATCCGCCTCGCGGCGCCCAGCTGGATTTCGTGGAAGGGGTAGGGAACGGCGGTCTTCGTCGCCTGAAGCAGGACAAAGCCGAGGCAAGCCGCCGCCAGGGCAGCGGCGAGGTAGCCCACGCGGATTTTCGGCCGCTGGAACTGCGAATGCCGGAATCGCGGCCACCGGAATCGCGGCTGGCGCCATCGCCCCCAATCGCTCTCCGCCATCAGAACACGACCAGCAGCATCACGACGAGACGAACGATGACCGCCACGAGGAGGACCATCGCCGCTGTCTTCGCCACGCCCTGTTTGAGCATGTCATTGGCTATCAGTCCGGGAATGATGTATCCGATGACCCGGATGTCCTCGCCGATCGCGTCGGCGTAAAAGAAGACCCGCTCGAAAACCCAGGTGCCGATGAGGCTTAAAAGCACCGCCGCCATGAACCTGCGCCTTCCGTAGATGATCATGAAACGCTGGAGAATGCGGACCAGAAAATAGATGATGATCGCCAAGCCCATGGTGGAGAGCAGGCGCAGCGGCTGTTCGAGGTAGAAGGCCAGGTAGCCGGGAGAGACGAGCCCTCCGGCCGAAAGGCCTAAGAATTCGCTCGCGAGAAAGCCCAGTATGATGCTCAACCCTATCGATTCCTGCAGCATTTCCCCTCCTTCGCCTTTTCATACGGAAAACCATGTTCCGCGCAGTATGTCACCATGGTTTCACCCATCCCATGGATGTTGCCCACGCCGAAAAGGAGGAAAGCGCCGCCTAAGCGCTCCGCGAGGGAGGCGAACAGGACGGCAAAGTCCGTACCAGGCCCGCAGGTCAGGGCATCGAGGCCGAGCTTCCTGAAGGATCGCGCCACTTTTTCCGGATGCTCGCCCATGGCGACGATGAGCCTGACGTTCCCGATTCTGCGAGGCAGTCGAAGGAACTCCGGAACCCGATATTCGCGGTCGGCGCGGTTGTTGTACAGCAGGATGAGGGGAAGCACATCGGGCAGCCGCCTCGACGCTTCGGCCCATACCATCTCGGTCGAGCGGACATCGTTCGCCGCGAAACCGTTGATGAAAACCATGCTGTAGGCCGGCGACTCGACTTTGAACAGGCGAAGCACGCCGACATCGGGCTCGGCCTTGATCATTCCCTCGATGGCCTTTTCCCTGTCTATGCCGAGCTCCGAGGCGACTTGGAGCGCGATGGCCAGGTTTTCGGGGAAGGCGGGATAGGAAAACCGTCCCAATAGTTCCTCGGATATGTAGGATGAATTCGCCACGACGATGCGGCGAGCCGCTTTGGCATGGCTCGCGCCTGAAAAGCGAGGATCGGCGGTGACGAGCGTGCCGTCGGGGGGAATGGAGAAGGAAAGGGCGGCTTCGGTGTCCTCGATCGTCGGTCCCATCTCCTCGACATGGTCCACGCGCGCGTTCGTGATGACCGTGATCGTCGGCCTCACGAGCTGGCTTCTCATGAGCATCTGCGACTCGGGCCTCACGGCCATGCATTCGACGACGAGGGCATCGGCCTTTTGCCGCGCCGCCAGCCTCGCGAGGCCCTTCTGTTCGGTGATCCTGGGACCCAGGGGGCGCTTGACCGGCGTCTCGTTCCCGTCTTCGAGGATGACGCGGGCGTCGGAGCCGGTTGTCTTGGCTATCGTCCTGTATCCCGCCTCCCGCAGCGCGCCCGCTATGAGTCGCGTGACGCTGGATTTGCCCCGGGTTCCGTTGACGAGGATGCGTATCGGTATTGAGCGCAGATTTTTCCGATGGAAGAAGTTTTCCGCCAGGCCCAAGGCGAAAAGCGCCAGGCCGAAAACGATGACAAGCTGCACGCGATGCTCCCGTTGCGGGCCGCCCTCCCGCGGGAGGAGTCCCAATAAATAAAACCGGCACGGCTTTATGCCGTGCCGGAAGTATACAACAGGCTTACTTTTTTTCCACTGGCTTGATGGGCGCTTTGGACATGATTTCGCTCCACCACTTGTTGGGCATCTGGGTCTTCATTTTCTTATTGCCCCACATGTAGGTGCCGAGCAGCTGGTCGCCGAGGGCGAGCCAGTCCGTGTGCCACATTTCGGCGTTGGTGTAGGCGTAGGAGGTGAGCAGATCGATGGCCTCTGCCTTCTTGCCCTGGTTGATCAGGTTGGCGGCCGTGTTCTGGATCTCGTCCACGATCTTGTACTGGGCGTCCATCCTGGGCTGACGGAAGGCGTGGATGTCCTGGACCGCGCTCTGGTAGTTGATCCTGGCGATCTGCTGGACATAGGAATTGGTCCACCAGCCGGAGTCGCGGCGGAATTCCTCATAGCGGTTGCCGGTCGTGTACAGGGAAGGCAGCTTCGTCATGGTCGGCCACAGGGGCGTGATGTAGGTGGTGTCGGGAGCGCCATAGCCGTACCACACGAGGCACTTGGCTTCGTCGGGCAGCCATGCTTTCACGTTCGCTATCATCACGTAGCAGGTCCTGAACAGGTTGATCGAGCGTTCCTTGTGGTAGGGAACGATCGGGTCGCCGTAGGGACCGGCGTCGGGCGCGCGGGAAAGGTCATACTCGGTGCCCTGATAGTAGTCGGCCTTTATCTCCAGGACGTCCTGGACGGTGAGCTTCTTCTCGGGGACGACATAGAAGGGGAATCTTTTAGCGTTCGGGTCGAGCTTGAGCGAGGGAGCGACGAGGTCGAAGGCTCTCCACTCGCGGCGGGTGCTGTAGGCTCCGTCGAAGGGTGCGTAAATCTGGGCGGGGGAGAAGGGAACGCCGGAGGCTTCGGACCAGAGGCCGTTCTCGACCGCGAAACTCTTGATGTTCGGCGAATACAAGTAGTTCTCGTGGTCGTTGAAGTCGATGGAGTCGATGCGCGCGCGGTTGGCGGCGACAAAGAAGGCGTTTTTCGGGATGCGGCGGGCCGCCCAGAGATCGAGTCCGTAGAACTCGGCGATCCAGACATCGGTGCCGTCGGCGATATCCATGGTTTCGCCCGGGTCTTTCCAGCCGTACTTCTCGACGAGGCCTCCCATGACGAGCACCGCTTCCTTCGCGGTCGCGGCGCGCTCGAGGGCTATGTCCTGGGCGTTCCAGCAGTCGATGAGTCCGAGGTTCTTGCCGTAGATGAGGTCGTAGGCCTTCTTGGCCAAGGGCGTGGACTTGTCGAAGTTGAAGGTGCTCTCTCCCATCGACACGCCCTTCTCGTTGATGAAGGAATAGCGCGAATGGAAGTAGGCGTAGGTCTGGGCGGCTTCGGGGATCTCGGCCACGAGGGTGCCGTTCCCATAGTCCTTGACCTTGGGATACTGGCCGAAATCGCCGTAGTTGTGCGAATCGATGACGAGGTCGCGGGTCGCGCCAGGGGCCTGTTTCCCACCCGGGGTGATCCAGAGACGGAAATCGGCTCCGGAAGAGTCGTCGTTGTGGGTGACGACGGTAGAACCATCGGCCATGGCCTCCGTGCCGACGCCTACGATCGTGCAGGCGAAGGCCGACTGGGTGTTCATGAACAATGCCGCCGCCAGTATCAGCAGGACGGCCATCGCTCTTTTCATTCCTTTTTGCATAAGCTCTCCTTTTCTGGGGAAACTTCAATAACGCGGCTCACAGCCGCAAAAAGCGCAAGAATCAGATCTCGAACACCAGCTCCTTGGCCGCCGTTTTGGGGTCGTGGAGGTAATACCCGCAATCGTTCGCCTTAAGGTCCTGATAGGTCGGCCATTCGACGATCACTTCCTTCTCCGGTTGGAACTGGTTCATCCAGTTGATGGCCTCGAGGGCGCCCGTGAGGTGCCTTCCGCAGCGGTACCAGAGAGGCGAGCCGAATTCCAGGTTGTAGGGCACGTAGGTGAGGCCGTGTTTCGCCGCCGTGGCCAGGAACTCGTCCTTGCCCTCGGTGAAGAGCTCCTCCGTCATGGGCCCCACCACGCGGTCGATGAAGGGCTCGGGGGTTTCCATGAGGATGGCCAGGGTGTCGCTGTAGTCGCCCCATTCGCGGTGCGAGAGACCGCGCAGCCCCTTGGGCGAGGATTCGCACTTCATGTCGAAGGTGCCCGCGCTCAGGTTCATGGCCGCCATCATAGCGAGGTCGAAGGACCTTTCGTGGGCGACATAGGTGCCCACCACGGGATACATCAGCGAGGCTTCGTGCGAATCGATCGACAGGTCGATCTTTTCCCGCCTGATGAGCTCCATGATCGCGTAGGAGGCGCGTTCGGTGAGCGTCCCGTCCTTGCGCCCGGGATAGGTGCGGTTCATGTTCCTGATATCCTGGTAGGCGAGGTTTTGCTTCGAGGGATAGTTGACGTAGGTGAAAGGGTCGGGCCACTGGTCCAAGGGATTCGTCCCGCGGTCGCCTATGCGCATCTTCTTTTCGCCGAAATCCGTCTTCACGCTGAAGAATTTCGGATAGGCGTTGCCCAACATGCCCGTGGTCGAGCCCGAGCGGTTGCCCTGGGGAATCACGAAGACCTTGCCCTTGGTCACCTTGATGTTCTCCATCAGAATGTAGGCCGAGAGGCTGGTGGCGGGCTCGTAGGGATGCACGTTGGCCATGTAGAGGACGGATCCGCCGGGAACCCCGGAGTCGTACACGAATATGGGCGTGTCCATCCAGGTGCCCTTGATGTTCTCAAGGTAGTCGCTCAGCATCTTCACTTCGGTCAGCCCCGGCGCCGACACGACGGTTTCCTTGTAATGCCTCAGCTCGTAGAATTCCCTGCCGCCCATGAAGGCGAGGGCGAGGGCGGCCACGAGAAAGAAAGCCTTGAGATAGAGTCTCGATGTTCCGCTCGCGGGGGCTTTTTTAGTTTCCATTTTTTCGTTCTCCTGTCACTTTATGCCCAGCACACGCAGAAGGAAGGGTATGAAACAGTATGCGTAGACGATGTCGTACACGATGCCGGGTCTGGCCGCGCGTTTGAAAAGATTCCGCACGAGGAAAAATCCGATTATCCCGGCTATGACGAAATAGATGATGTGGATGATCTGTTCGAAAAGCACCATGGTATCCCCCTTACTTCAGGAAGGCGAATTTGTTCGGGATGATAAGCATGACAAGCGCCAGCGCTCCCAATAGAAGCACGGGCAGGAATATCTGCTTCAGGAAGGACATGTAGCTGCCCTTGTAGCCCACCGTCTCGCAGGAAATTCGTCCCACGATCCTCGATGGCGGCAGGCAATCCCCGATGGGGAATATGAGGCTCAAGGCCGCGCAGACGACGGTCGTGTTCAGGCCCGCGGCGTTGAACATGAAGATGAGGGGCGTGCCGAAAATGATCGCGCTTCCGTAGCTCAGGCAGCCCTGCGCGAAGGGGCAGAAGAAGAGCACGGTCAATAGGATCCAGATCATCGGCAGCGTCACGAAGGTGATGCTCAAGAGACCTCGCACGCCGGTCGCCGCCATGGTATTCACGAGGACGCCGACGCTTATGACGGTCGCGAGGAGAGGGAAGACCTGCTCCATCGTCCTCTTCATGACCTCGTAGTAGTCCTTGATGGTGGACTTTTTCGGATTGCAGAGGACGGCGGCCAGGGTGGCGAGGACGAACATGAGGGGAAGGCCGAAGACCGGTGTCGAGAAAGGCGCGTACAGCGAAAGGAGGATGAGCCCCACGAGAAGGACGAGGGGGCAGAGAATCCTGAACCAGCCCATGTTGGCTTGTCCTTCCGGCAGTTCGGCGAGGATCTTTTCCTTGCTCTCCCTCTTGGCTCCCCAGCCCAGATAGATGATGGTGAAGGCGCCGACGATGATGATCGGCAGGAGAAGAAGCTTCGAAAAGCCGACGTAGGGCATATTCGCCTGCGCCGTCATCAGCATGACCCAGAGATTGATGGGCGGAGCAGCGGCGGAGAGAATGGCGAAGATGAACACGAAGGCGGTGGTTTTTTTGTCGGAGAGGCCCATGTAGCGCACTACCGTCGACACGAGTCCACCCACCACGAAAATCGAAACGGAGCCGGCGCCCGTCAGGGCTCCCGGAATCAGCATGAAGACGGCCATGCAGATGAGGAGAAGCCATTTGCTGTCTATGCTCTGGACGAGCTTTCTCGTCACGACGTTCATGGCTCCCGAGTAGGAATAAATATTGACGAAGAGCGAGGCGCAGACGAAGAGAATGGCGAGATCGAAGTTGGTGAAGAGCCCTTCCACGAGGACACGAACGGGAAAGCCAAGGCCCGCCGCGACCGCGCCCACAACCGCCGCGATCACCATCGAGATTTCGGGCGATTTGAGTTTCCAGCTCGAAATGGCGAAGCTCGCGACCATCGCGATAAGTACTATCGACGTTTTAAGATACATACATACCCCTTACGCATTGTTACGGACACGGCGTTTCGGCGACGCTCGTGTCGTCTTCCTTTATTTGACGAATATTTTCTTGCACAGCTCGGTGAAGTCGATTGCGTTGTCGATGATGGTGAGAGGAATCTTGTATTTAGCCTTGAGCTTGTCGAAGCGCTGGTCGGTATTGCCGCCCTTGATGACGATCATCCAGTCCGCGTTCGGGCAGATGGTATCGATGCAGCGCTCGTTGGGGTTCGTGGCGATGGTGGAACGCTTGTCCTTCTCGAGCAGCACGGCGATGATCGGCAGCTTGCCGTCCTTGGCCGTCTTCACCATTTTCTGAAGCCTGGCGATTTCCTGGTCGATGGTGATGCCTGAGGCGCCCAAGCCCTTGTCGGAGGAGCCGATGATGACCATCAGCGCCTTGTAGGGCCTTTCCTTGATGTCCGTCTCCACCGGCTCCGATTTGTACCAGAAATCCTGATCCAGAGCGATGGTCTTGGTCTGCGATACGAGGAGCCGCGCCATCTTCCCCCCAGGTCCCTGACCCGCGTTGGTGATGAGCATCGGAAGCCCGTACTGCTTGACGGGATCTCCCGAACTGGCGGCGAAGACGAATCCCGGCGTCACGACAAACAGTGCCGCGAGCACCAAGAGCAGAGTTGTTCCTTTACGCATTTGTGTATCTCCTTTTTCCTTAATAATTCTCTATATATGAGTTTTATACCTACGCGATTACGTTGGCTGATTTCTCTCAGTCGATGAGGTCCGTCACATTCTATAGCAGGCTAGTAAGTTGTCAAGATAACTTACTTCCGATTTCGATTATGTACACCCGATTTTTGTGAAACATGCTTAATTCTTGTTACAGGATGGAAATGTTTCTGCATGAAAGAATCATGAATTTTTATTCACATTTTCTTTTTGGTGCCTAAAGCCATCCATTGCGCCAGACCATTATTACGTAGAATTTTTGGCGGAATCGGGACTGTGGGCGAAATCCGTTCTATGTTTCACCCACAGCCACGGGGTTGCTTTGACCACGCTGCTAGGCGTCCACCATTACGGCGTATCGGATAGCTTTGCCTCGCCTATTTGCCGAAATACTTGGACAACTCGGGATTCTTCGCCGGATCGACCCAGTCTTTCCACCACTGCGGGAAGTTCTGCGCTCCGAAATTCACCCGCTCCATGGCGTATTTCGCGAATAACTGGTCGCCAAGCTTGAGCCAATCGGCATACCAGCCTATCGAAGTATTATAGCAGAATTCGCTCATGAGCTTTACGGCGCCTTTCGGGTCGGTCGCATACTGTTCGCGAGCGACTTCCAGCAACGCCGCCGTCTGCTTGTACACCGCGTCCATCTTGGGAGCCCTGATCGCGTCGACGTCCTTTATCGCGTCTTTGTAGCGGAGTCCGATCATCTCCTGGACGTAGGTGTTGATCCACCAACCGGAATCACGCCTGAAAATGTCATAGCGCGAGCCGATCGAGTAGAGATCGGGCAGTTTTTCCATGGCGGGGAACAGCGGGGTCACGAAACTGTTTCCTACGGAACCATAGCCGTACCAGACAATGCCCTTCAGGGGGCTGGGCGTTCCGGGTTTTACCTGGCTGATCTGCAGATAGGTCGTGGCGGGAATGCCGATGGGCCTGGGCCTCGAACCAAGGGAATAGTTCTCCAAAGGATCGCCGAAAGGTCCGGCGAGAGGTCCCTTTCCGAGATCGAACTCGGTGCCTTCATAGTGGTCTCCGCTGATTTTCCAGATGTCGTTGACGGAGAGTTTTTTGTCCGGCTTCACAAAGTAGGGATACTCATAAGCGCCCGGTTTGAGCCCAAGAGAGGGAGCCACAAGGTCTTCGACGCGCCATTCGCGGGGATTGTAATAGCCGAGGCGATTTCCATAAATCTCCGCCGGTTTGAAGGGCTTGCCGGAATTGGGATCGTACCAGCCCTTGTCGACCGCGTACTGGATAAAATTCGGCGAGGTGAGGACTTCGTAACGAATCCCGTTTTCCACCGGATTGCGCGGATCGAGGTTGAAGCGCGGTGAGTTCGCGCCCACCCAGACCATATCGTCGGGCATGCGCGTGGCTATCCAGAGCTTCGCTCCCAGGAATTCCATGATCCATGTCTCGTCACCATCGGTGATGTCCATGAGCTCGCCGCCGCCGCCGGTTACGTTCCAGCCGTACTTGTTGACTAGGTCGCCCATGATCAGCACCGCTTCGCGAGAGGTTGTCGCGCGTTCCAGCGCGATATCCTGCGCGTTCCAGCAGTCCAATATACCTTCGTCGCTGTCGTAGAGAGCCTGACGGACCGTCTTGCCGTATTCTGCCTTCGCGAGAACGCCAGAGGTTACGCCGAAGGTCGACTCGCCCATCGCCACGCCATTCGCGTTGATGAACGAATAGCGGGAATGGAAGTAATCATACGTTTTAGCCGGCTGCGGATCCTGGTCTAGAACCATGGCTTGGCCGTTCCGGTTGGCGCTGTAGTTGACGTCAGGCCATTTTGAGTAATCGATATTGTCGTGGGAGTCGATGATGATATCGCGCGTCGAGCCGGCTGGCTGCTCCTTGCCGCGAAGGATCCAAAGCCTGAAATCCGCCACCGACGAATCGTCATTGTGGGTGACGATCGCCGTTCCATCCACGGTCGCGTCTTTGCCGACCGCTATGATCGTGCACGCGAACGCCGATTGGGCGTTCATGAGCAACGACAGCGTCAGCAACAGCAGGACGGCCATCACTTTCTTCATTCCTTTTTGCATAAGCTCTCCTTTTTTCTGGGATGATCCCTATCAATCATGCGGCAAAAAGCCGTAAAAAGCCCAAGACTAGATTCCGATAGTCAGCATCCTCGCGGCTGTTTTCGGATAATAGGCGTATCTTCATTTTTAAAATAATTCCATATATAAAAGTCTCTTTAGGCACGCAATTGCGTTGGCCGATTTCGATCGGCTGACTTTTTAGGTCACATTTTATAATAGGTTTCCCCGTTGTCAAGATAGCTTCCTTTCGATTTCGATTATGTACACCCGATTTTTTTGAAACATTGTTAATTCTTGTTACAGGTTGAAATTGTTTCTATTGGAAGAATTGTGGATTAATATGCGTTTCGAGAGGGAAATGATCGCAATAATGACGATATCGCCTAACGTTGACGTTTTTTGACGCGATGCTTTTCGCGCATTGTTTTGAACGTTGAAACATGGTCTTGGTATTTTTCAGACCAACGATTTTAGTGCCGCTCGACGCGGATATCCTTGACAGCCCCCGCATATGGACCAAGACTATAAGCAGGAGAGTTACATCGCCGCGGGATATTTGAAGGCTAAGGAGGTGAATATGGGCGTCATCACTTTTTCCAGGGAGCCTTGTTCGGGCGGTACTTTGATCGCCGAATCCGTGGCCGCCGAGCTAGGGTATACGCTCGTCGACAAGAAGACGATAGAGGCGGTCCTGATACAGTACGGCTTTGTCGGACTGAGGGATGCCTACGACAGCATGCCCAATTTCTGGACTCGGTTCGACGAGGAGACGAGAAATATCGTCATGATGTTCGACAGGGTAGTGCTCGCGATGGCGAAACTGGGCGATGTCGTGATCATGGGAAGGGGAGCCTTCAAGGTTCTGGAGCCTTATCGGGACGCGCTCAATGTCCGAATTAAAAGCCCCTTCGAAACCAGGGTGGCCACCTTCATGAAACGGTATGGTTGCCACGACCGGGCATTCGCCGAAAATGAGCTGACCCAGGCCGACAAGCTGAGAGCTTCCTTTCTGGAGATTCATTACGGCTTCAGGGGTGACTCGACGAAGGGCTTCGACCTGGTGATCGACTCTTCGAAGATTGCCCCTAATTCGGCGGCGACCCTCGTTATGAGCGCCTGCCGGTCGCTATCCTTCCCGAACCCCGCGTCCAGTATTTCCACCGCTTCGATCGAGGCGGACAATATCCTGATCGAGGCGGCGCGCAGGGTACTGAAGGAGATGTAACGGCGGGCTCATCGCTTCTCGAACAACCTCGCAAACACCGGCAGTTTCGCTATCTCATTCGCAAGGATCGCCACAAGGCTCGTCACCGCGCAGAAGGCTATCTCCCAGGGGTGAAGCGGCGAGAAGCTGAATATCTTCTCGTTTACCGCCGGCACGAAGATGGCGATGCCGAGGAAAGTCACGGCCGCTAGGCATACCCACCACAGCGCCTTGTTGGGCACTTTCAGGCTCTGGAAGATGCTTCGCGTCCATGAGCGGTTGGCGAAAATCATGCCGATGTTGCCGAAGACGAGCGTGACGAAGGAGATGGCGCGGGCCTCGCCTTCGCCGAATCCTTGTCCTAAACCCCACGCGTAGATGCCCGCGACGATGGCGAACACGACGAGGCCCTGGCATAGGCCGGTGAATATCATCCTCGGCCCGAAAAGCTTTTCCTTTTTGTCGCGGGGCCTGCGCCTCATGATGTCGTACTCTTCCTCTTCCATTTCGAAAACGATGGAGCAGGCCGGATCGATGATGAGCTCGAGGAACATGATATGGACCGGCAGGAGCGCGAGAGGCCAGCCGAAAAGGACGGGGAGGAGGGACATCCCGGCGATGGGCAGGTGGACGGAGAAGATGAAGGTCATGGCTTTCTGCAGGTTGTCGTAGATTCTTCTTCCCAGCCTGATGGCGGCCACGATGGAGGAGAAATCGTCGTCGAGAAGGACGAGGCCGGCCGATTCCCGGGCGACATCGGTGCCCCTGCCGCCCATGGCGATGCCGATGTCGGCGGCCTTGAGGGCTGGCGAATCGTTGACGCCGTCGCCCGTCATGGCCACCACCTCGCCGTTGCTCTTGAGCGCCTGGACGATCCTGAGTTTCTGTTCGGGCACGGCGCGGGCGAAGATGCTCACCTCGCCGATGCGCATGGCGAGTTCGGCGTCGCTCATCCTGTCCATTTCGGGACCGGTTATGACCTTGTCGGGATTCGAGAGGCCTATGGTCCTGGCTATGTTTTTCGCGGTGCCTGAATAGTCGCCCGTTATCATGATGACGCGGATGCCCGCCGTCTTGCATTCGGCGACGGCGGCCGGGACCATGGGGCGTACAGGATCCAAAAGCCCCAAGAGGCCCAAAAAGCGGAAATCGAAATCGTGCTGAATTTCAGGCAGGCTCGTCTTCGAGAAGGAGGCGCAGGCGACGCCGATGACCCTGAGGCCGTCGTCCGCCATCCCGTCGATATCGATGTCGAGGGATTTTCGCTCCTCGGCCTTCATGTGGCAGAGGTCGGCTATCGCCTCGGGCGCTCCCTTGGCCGCGATGATGTAGTTCAGGCCGTCCTTGGATTCCCAGACCCTGCTCATGGCGAGAAGCGCGGCCGACAGCGGATATTCGCGCACGAGGGACCAGTCTTCGTGCAGGTGCTCCGTATTGTGCAGCGTACGGGCTCCCAGCTCCCTCATCGCCTTTTCCATGGGCTCGAAGGGATCGGCGGGGCTCGCCAGAATCGAGTATTCAACGATTTCGTGGAACTCGTCGGGCAGCGAGGCGGCCTTGCCCGATACTTCGCATACGCGGCTCCGGGAACAAAGCCGGGCGACGGTCATCCTGTTCAGGGTGAGGGTGCCGGTCTTGTCGGTGCAGAGGACGGTGGCCGATCCGAGGGTTTCGATCGCGTGGGTCTTGCGCGCGAGGACGTTGCGTTTGGATATGCGCCAGGCGCCAAGGGCCAGGAAAATAGTCATGACGACGGGGAATTCCTCGGGCAGGGTGGCCATGGCCAGCGAGATGCCCGCGAGGATGCCTCGGAGCCAGTCCCCTCTCGTGAGTCCGAAGATGACGACGACAAGGAGGCAGAGGCTGACGCCGACAATGGAGAATGTCTTGACGATGGTGGCGGTCTGATGCTGGAGGTCGCCCTCGTGGCCTTCGCCCTCCTCGAGGGTCTGGAGGGCTTTGCCGATCTTGCCGATTTCCGTGTTGAGGCCCGTGCCGAGCACGCGGGCTATGCCCTGTCCCTGGACTATCATGGAGCCCGAGTAGACGAAAGGCTGGTCGTCGCCGCCGGGCCTGCCGATGGCTTCCACGCCGTTCCAGCCGCTTTTGCGCACGGGCACCGATTCGCCCGTCAGGAGCGATTCATCCGCCGACAGGTTGGTGGCCCTGAGGACGACGGCATCGGCGGGCACCCTGTCGCCTTCGGCCAGGAGGACGATGTCGTCGGTCACGACGTCGCGTCCCGCTATGCGTATCTGCTGCCCGTCGCGGATGACGAGGGCCCGGGGACTCGAGAGGTCGCGAAGGGCGTCGAGGGCCTTTTCGGTCTTGTTTTCCTGATAAAGGGTTATGCCGATCACCACGACGACAAAACCCATGAGCATCAGGGCTTCGTCTCGATCACCGAGGAGGAGATAAAGCGCGCCGCAGGCGATGAGGAGAATGAACATCGGTTCCCTGACGACGCTCCATAGTATGAGAAAAATCGAGCGTTTCTTGGACGAGGGGAGTTCATTGTAGCCGTCGCGGGCGAGGCGCTCCATCACTTCCTGATCGGAAAGCCCCTGCAGGGATTCGGGCTGGAAATCATCGTTCATGTATGCTCCTCTCCGCTCGCGCGAATGGCGTCCGGCGTAAAGCAGCAATCATAGAACGATACAAACTTTTTGTAAATACAGAAAGTTGAGAAAGTTGCGGTAATACAAATAGTCTTCGTTGACAGCCGGCCGGCCGGTCTCTATACTCGAGGCATCCGGAGGGCATTCGTGATCCATAACATTGAGGAGATGCATTTCATAGAAGATCTGGGACTCTTCTTCGAGCAGTTAGGAATGCCGCGAATGAACGGCCGCGTCCTGGGCACCATACTCATTTCCGATGAAATAAGTCTTTCGCTCAATGATATATGCGACACGCTGGGAGCCTCGAAGAGCGCCGTCTCCGTCGCCGCCAAGCATCTCGTCGCCGAAGGCATACTCGAACCGGCGCATTCGCCCCTGCCCCGCAGGGACTATTTCCGCTTCAAATCGGGCGGCTGGCTCACCTTCATGCGTTCCCGCATGGAGATCCTCGCCGGTCTCCACGAGATCGCCGACAGGGGACTCGCGCTCAAGAAGGAGTCCGATCCCGCCCTGAAGGTGAGGATCGAGGAAGCGCACGACATCTTCGAGTTCGTCGAGAAGGAATTTCCCGACTGGCTCTCGCGCATGTCGGCTAAACGCAGGCAGAAATAGCGCCGCTCAATTCATCTTATAGACTATCCTCGGGAAGGCGCTCGTCAGCAGCGAGGCCAGGTTTTTCATGTCCGCGTCCTTGCTGGCCGCGTTCTTGAGCCAGAGGAGGAGCTGTTCCGGGTAGCTTCCCTTTTCGCCGATGACCCAGGGATTGAAGGCTTCGCGGAAATCGCTCTTCGTGAACTGCAGGCTGAATTTTCCGTTGGCGACGATGGCCGGTTCGTCGGCGGGCACGAGGCCGATCGAGCCGCCGTCCAGGAGGATGTAGTTTCTTTCGCCCTGGTTGGTCGTTATGGCCGGACTCCCTTCGAGGCGGAACACGATGTAGGCATGGCGAGGAAGTTTCTGGTTCGTTCGATCGAAACGATAGAGATAAGCGCCGTTGCCCGTTTCCTTGATTTCAGCGAAGCGATAATCGGTGAGCATGAGGGCGGCCATGTTGTTGCCGAAATCGCGCAACGTCGCGAGAAGGGGCGCCGCGATTTCTGTCCTGGCCTTCGCCTCGGGAATGATATCCAGCTTGTAGACGACCGGTTGCGTGGTCGCGCAGGACGCGGCGATCATGGCGAGCGCGAGCGCCGCGCCCGACAGGAAGGGGCCGCGCCTGATCTTTGAGAAAGTTGTCCGGATGCGTTTCATTGTAGCCTCCCTTCACTCGTATGCTACATACCCTAGAGGAGGAAGAGGCGATTGTCAAGTTTTTAACCTCGCCAGACTCTCCAGAACGCTGGTTCCTGCCCTGAGTCAACCGAAGGCGGCGCGGCAAGCTCCTTGCACGAGGAGAGCCGGAATAGTAGAGTCTCAACATGCTTCCCAAGGATTATCTGAAATGGTACGCGCGCTCTCCTCTGGGGATAGGCGGCGGCTTCGCGGGACTGGCGGCCGCGCTCGCGGGCCTCGCCGGCGGATTTCCGGCTGGCTTCGCCCTCTTGGCGGGATCGGTCATCGTCGTTTTTGTCGGATTGGTCTCTCTTCTAGTCGGGGCCGGACCTAAATCAGCCATCGCCGCCAGGGACGCGGCGCTCGGGCGCGACAGGGCGAAGAAGCTGAGCCAGGCCGACGCCTCGAGGGAGAAACTGGCGCGGATCAGGATCACCGAAGGACCGGCGGCCGATGCCGTCCGACTCGTGGCGCTGGCGGCGAGCGAGTATCTGGATGCATGCAGGCGGGAAGGCAGGGACGATCCCATAGCCGACGCCGCGCTGGACGAGGCGCTCGATATCGTCGACATTTTTCAGAAGGAAAAGGACGAAGCAGCCACCGAGAAACGCTTCGGCCTCGCGGACGCTGACCCCTTCGCGGACGCGGAAAGCCGCGTAGCCGCGGCGCTGCGGGAAAAAGCGGGGCTTCTGCGGGAGAGGCGGATACAGATAGACGGCGGTTTGCCCGCGTCCGGCCGCATGTCGGTCAGGGAGGAGATTGAATGAAACGAACGCGTTTCGGGGCGATGCTCGCCATCGCGCTTTTCGCTCTCGTGGGCGGACTTTCCGCCCTTTCGACATCGCTGGATTCGGCCGACATCACGGTGGTTTTACGGACCGACGGCAAAGCGGATCTGTACTACAGCCTCAAATGGGAAGCCTCGGGCGGCCAGATGCACGGTTTCTATTTCCAGGGGGAAGCCTTCGAGCCTGTCTGGGACATGAAGGGCTGCTATGCCGATCTCCCCGGCGGCCTCCGCCAGCCTCTTTCCATAAAACCGATGGGTTCGGGAAAATTCGATGTTGTCCTCGCGGGCGGCAAGGGCTTCTCCGGCGGCGCCTACTACTACCTGCACTATGCGGGGGATTTCGCCCGCGCCGGCCTCATCGGCAGGACAACCAGTCAGGAATTCGGGGATCTTCTCTACTTCGACTGGGCTCCCGTCGAATGGGATACGGGAATGGCGTCGCGGACGGTGAGGCTCGTGCTCCCCGTGAAGGTGGCAGGCGAGTCGCTCACCGAAACCGAGCGTTCCGGCGTCCCTCTCAAAACCGAAAAATCGGTGAACGCCGAGAACAAGATCGATTACTACGGCTCGAAGGGCGACGACGGCTCGTATTACCTGACGCTGAGGTTTTTCCAGGAAAAGCCGGCGGCGCGTCAGACCCAGCGCCTGCGGCTGTATTTCCCCGAAGGCTATCTGCCCATGACGGCGGCCTTCGGCGAGGCGGCGGGGAAGGCTGGAGCCGTTGGGCAACCTGAGGCCGTAGGGCAGCCCGGAGGCAGGGCGCAGCCCGGCGTCGCCGAAGGCCCAGGCGGTGACGGGGAAAGCCCGAGCGGCCTAATGCTGCTGGCGAATCCCCTCGTCTCGGTTCCGGCCTTCGCGGCCCTCATCGCGCTGGCGATTTACCTTTACATGCTGAACCTCCGTCGCTATGGAAAACGCGTCGCGCTCGTGAAGGGAATCGCCTGGGCAGGCGATTCCTGGGTGCCGCCCAAGCTGTTCACCGGAACCTATCAGGTTCCGGGCAAGGTGGCCGAGGATCTGCATCCCGCCGAAGTGGCGCTTCTCTTCGAGTTTCCCCTCGCCAGGGTCGTCGCCCTCATGCTGGAAGGGCTGCGCAGTCAGGGAATCATCGAGATCACCGAGGAAAATCCCTTGCGGATATCCATCCTGAGCCGGAACGAGGCGAAGGACGCGATAGAGGAAAGCTTCCTCGCCTGCTTCGACGCCGAGGGCCGGGTGCTGTCGGGCCTGATGATGGACTTCTTCGAGGCGACGATACGCGGGCTCCAGGAAAAGCTCTGGGACTGCGACATGGAGGCGACGAAGACTCATTACAGGGCGCTGCTGGCCGAGGCCGAAACGATGGAGTCTGAGCGAAAAAGCGGCGAAGCGCTTATGGACGAAGAACGCCGGCTCGCCTGGCGCGCCCGGAACCATTACTGGTACTACTGGCATGGCTACTGCTATATCCATTCCCATCCAACGCGCTTCTCGGGGCTGGGACTTCCCGAGGCGCTCTCGACGGGCTACGGCGATTTCATGCGCTCCTCGGCCTGCTTCTCCGGCTGTTTCACGCCCGGCAAGGAAGGCCAGGCGGGAGCCTGCTATTCAGCCTGCCATAACGCCTGCCACGACGCCTGCCATTCGGCCTGTCATTCCGCCTGCCATTCGGCGTGCCACTCCGCATGCCATTCGGCATGCGTATCCGGAGGCGGTCATTGACCGGCGGCGATCCGAACGCGCGCGGAGGGAACCAAGGCGACCGACCCGATCTCTCCTGGGTGCCGGGATTCTGGAAATCCGTGCGCGATTACGTGTTCGTGCGCGAGGAGGACAATGTCGTCATTCTTCCGCCCAACATGGTCTACAAGACCAATGAAACGGGCGTGAAGATCCTCGCGGCCCTCGATTCGGGCCAGAAAATCGAGAAGCTGCCGGGAATGGACGCGGCGAAGCTGCGCGACATAGCCGGCTTTCTTTCGGACATCAAGGATATCTGCGATGGCCGCCAGGTGACGACCGAGCGCGTCGCCTATGGCTTTGACTTCACCCGCCTCCCCATCCTGGGCGAGATAGCCGTCACCTACCGCTGCAACAACCGCTGCCTTTTCTGCTACGCGGGCTGCGGGAGCGGAGGAAGCTGCGGATCCGGGCAGGCCTTTCCGTCCGGCATGGCGTCGGAAGAGCTGGATACGCGGGAAATCAAGCGCGTCATCGACATTTTCAGGGAAAAGGCAAAAATTCCCTTTTTCTCCTTCACCGGGGGGGAGCCGCTTCTCAGGCCCGACATCGAGGAGCTCATCGCCTATGCCGACGGGAAACATCTTCGCGTCAATTTGATCACGAACGGCACGCTGGCGAGCCCCGAGCGCGCCCGCTCTCTCCACGAGGCGGGCTTGCGGACGGCACAGGTGAGCCTGGAGAGCCCCGACGCCGCGATCCACGATCGCCTCTGCGGCGCACCGGGCGCGCACGGCCGGACCTTGGCGGGCATCGAAGCGCTCGCCGCCGCGGGAATCCGCGTGCAGACCAACTCGACCCTTACCCGGCCCAACAGGGAAAGCCTTCTCTCGATGCCCGCCTACCTGAAGAGCCTCGGCGTCGAGCGCTTTTCGATGAATCTCTACATCCCGGCGGCCAATTCGGAGCGGGCGTCAGAGCTCTTCGTGGCCTATTCGGAAACCGGCTCCTTCGTCGACGAAATCCGCAGGCAAGCATTCAGGGAAGGGCTCACCTTCTTCTGGTATTCGCCGACGCCGCTCTGCATCTACAATCCCGTCGCCAGGGGCTTGGGCAACAAGAGCTGCGCCGCCGCCGACGGTCTCCTGAGCGTGAATCCCGCCGGCGATATCCTGCCCTGTTCCTCCTATCCCGAATCGCTCGGCAACATTCTGAAGAAGGATTTTTCGGATATCTGGTTCTCGGAACGCGCCGCCCACTTCAAGAATAAACGCTACGCTCCCGAATCCTGCGCGAGCTGCGGTTCCTTCACCGCCTGCCAGGCCGCCTGCCCCCTGTACTGGGACTACGCGGGCTACGGCGAGCTCGAGAAGGCCAGGAAAACGATGGCAACAAGGGCGGGCGGCGATAATCGCGCGACATCGCGGCCCGCGGTATCCGCGGCCGACGAAAAGAGGTAAAGCGATGGACTACGAATTTTCTTCCATGAAACTGAGTCTTTCGGCAAGGCTGGCCCTCGCGGCCGGGCTTTTTTCCGCCGGAGCCCTCCTCCAGGTCCTCTTCGGCTGGGGTCTCCTGCCCGGCTTGATCGCCATTGTCATCGGCTACATTCCCTTGCGCCTCAAGCCGATCACGAACAAGCCGGCCGACCAGGGGCTCGAGGAATGGCGTCCCGTCTCGATGGCCGAGATCGACAAGCTGGCCGATACCCTGCGCGAATCGAAGGCGATCTTCGGCAAGTCCATCGGCGGCAGCGTCCTCATGGTCACGCTTGCGGGCGCCGTGGCTATCGCCGCGGGTGTTTCGCTCGCCTTCAGCCCCGATCTGTCGCTGATCCTGGCCGACGGACTGCTTTTCGCCATACCCGCGATGTTTTTCGGAAGGGTGAAGGCCTTCGTGCCCCATGTCCTTTCGCTGAAAATGCCCTGCTTCCAGGCGCTGTTCGCCGAGCGGATCCCCGAGCACGTCGTCGTCACGCCCTACCTCCGCTTCGACAAGGACAAGAACGGGGGCGACGTGCCGGAGGATATCCGCCTGATGATCGAGCCCAAGCGCAAACCCGACGATTTCGTGGGCGTCCAGGTCCAGGCGGCCATCAACAAGGGGCCGAGCGCCGAGCTGCCCTATCTCTACGCCGTCATTCTCACGAAAGGGAAGGGAGCCAGCTACCGCAGGTTCGAGGATCTGCGCGCGAGCGGTTACGAAATAGAGGCAGGAGGCGACGACGCCTACGGTAGCATCGTCGTGAGGCAGGAGACTTCGGGGACGGGTTACGCCACGAAACCCTCCGACTGCGTGCGGCTCTTTAACCTGATCTGCGGGATACTGAAGGCTTAAGTTCGGCTGGCGATCCGGAGCAGCCAGGAGGCTTGAGGGATCAGCCCGTCCAGCCTTTCTCTCCTGATCTGCAGGAACCAGGGCTTGCCGTGCCGGATTTTCCCCCCGGCGCGGCCCTCCATATCGAAAAACCTGTAATCCCCCGCTTCGAGCTTGATGGCCTTTCCCTCGGGGGGAATGGCCTCGATGGCTTCGCCGGCCGGAATGCTGTTCTTCAGTTCCGCGAAGACGGGAAGGCTCCAGGCTTCGTCTTCAAATCGGGAAAACAGCGAAGTCATCTCCGCGTCGGCCTCGAGGTTTTGGGCGGCTCCCTCCTCGATGGCCGGCATATTCTCGAGGCTTCCCGCGAAAAGCTGCGTCTGCCGGTAGGACGTGACGGCCGACAGGTCCATCCCCTCGCGGCCGTAGAAGAAGCCCGTGTCGTATTCCCTGTGGCTGACGGCGAAGAGATCTTCGCGGAAAGGATTCTCCTCCCCAGGGTGGTCGAGCGCGTACCGGTAGGCGCGGGTGACGAGGGCGACATAGTAGACGCTCTTCATCCTGCCTTCCAGCTTGAGGCTGTCGACGCCCGCCGCCTTCAGGTCCTGGAGGTGGTCGATCATGCACAGGTCGCGTGATGACATGAGGAGGGTGTAGCTGCCGTGGTTTGTCTCGCCCGTCTCTACGGGCAGCAGCTGGCCGTGGCGCTTTTCCTCTTCGATATAGACTTTATAGTGCCAGCGGCAGGAATGCGTGCAGTCGCCCTTGTTGGCCGACCTTCCCGTCAGCCAGGAGGAGATGAAACATCTGCCCGAATAGGCCATGCACATGGCGCCGTGCACGAAGGCTTCCACCTCCAGCCCCGGCACGTTGTCCTTGATGGCCTTGATGGCGTCGAGGGAAAGCTCGCGCGCCGGAACGATGCGGCTGAAGCCCATGTCCCGATAGAGCTTGGCCGCCCGCCAGTTCGTGCAGTTCGCCTGCGTGCTGAGATGAAATTCCCTGTCGGGAAAGGCTCTCCTCAGCATTTCGTAGGCGCCCAGGTCGCTCACGAGAAAGCCGTCGAAGGGGTATTCCGCGATCCTCGGCAGGGTTTTTTCGAGGGCGTCCAGATCGTCGTTGTGGAAGAAAATGTTGGCGGCGCAATAGAGTTTCTTGTCCGGCAGGGCACCGGGCCGACTGAAGGATTCCTTGATCGCGCGTATCCTGTCCGGAGCCATGCCATCCTCATCGTCGATATTTTCGGCCTGGGCGCGCAGACTGAAGAAGGGGAGGCCAATGTAGGCGGCGTCCGCGCCGTACCGGTAGGCATAGATCAGCTTTTCGATGCTGCCCGCGGGAGAGAGAAGTTCCATACGTGGATTATCCCCGCGGCGCTTCTTTCTGTCCATCACCGCGTGATAGATTGGAGTCGTACGGAAACGCGAAGTCATGGAGGTCTGGAATGGAATACAAGGTTGTGGCGCCGAAGGAAGCCTATACGCTTCAGAATGCCGGAGGACTTGTTCTCGTCTGCACGAAAGGCCAGGATGGCCGATACGATTTCGCGCCGGTGGCCTGGTGTTGTCCCCTGGACTATGATCCGGTTTCACGGTTTATCTGCGTGCTCGATATAAGCCACAAAACCTTCAAGGATCTGGAGGTTTCGAAAGAATTCGCCATCGCCCTGCCGGGCGTCGATCAAAAAGACCTGGTGAACCGATCCGGATCGATCTCAGGGAAGGATGTCGATAAATTCCATGAATTGAGCATAGAAGCTTTTTCAGGCAAAAGCGTCGACGTGAAAATTCCGGCCGGTGTCGTCGGATGGATGGAGTGTTCCCTTTCCGGTCTGGTCCTGGAGGGCACTTCGGCGATCGTCATGGGCGACACCCTCCATGCCGAGGCCGTCGAAGGAGCCTGGAAGGAAAGGATTCATTTCGTGACCGACGGTCTGTTTTTCCGCCCAGGCGCCCAGTCCTAGGCCCATCCGGAAGCTCCAGCGGCTCCCCGACTTGACTCCCGCGGCGCCTCGCGGCATTATTGCGGTATACGCTTGGACGCGAAGTCGCCGAGACGTGAGGTGAACCTTGAACATGAACGCGCGGCCCCCTCTGCAAGGGAAGGCCAGATGCCGCTGATAAAGCTCGATTCCGTCGGTTTCAAATATCCCGATTCCCAAACCCAGGCATTGAAGGATGTCTCTCTTTCCATCGACAAGGGCGAATACGTCGCCGTCGTCGGCAACAATGGTTCGGGCAAGAGCACGCTCGTGCGCCTGTTCAACGGACTGCGCACCTCCGATTCGGGCAGCGTGCTCGTGAAAGGGCTCGATCCCGCGCTCCGCGGCTCCTTGTTCGCGGTGCGTTCCGCCGTCGCTCTCGTCTTCCAGTCTCCGGTGGACCAGATCGTATCCAGCTGCGTCGAGGAAGACGTGGCCTTCGGTCCCTCCAACCTCGGGCTTCCCAACGCGGAAATCGAAAGGCGAGTCTCCGCGGCCCTCGAAAAGGTCGGCATGACGGAGCTGCGCGGACGGCCCACGCGCTCGCTCTCGGGCGGCCAGCAGCAGAAGCTCGCCATCGCGGGGGCCCTGGCGATGAATCCCGAATGCCTCGTTTTCGACGAGGCTACCTCCATGCTCGATCCGAGGACCAAGCAGGCCGTCCTCGGCCTCATGGAAGAGCTCGTCGCCCAGGGGATGGCCGTCGTTCACGTGACGCACGAGATGAATGACGCCGCCCGAGCCGGAAGAATCATCGCCCTCGAGGCGGGACGGATCGCATTCGACGGAAGTCCCGACCGTTTTTTCCTGAACCTTCCGGATTTGACGGACGACGATCAGCTGACGGCCCGAACCGAAGGCGGAATCGCCGCACTCTCCATGGGCTTCGATCTTCCCAAAACCATCGCCGCGGCCGGAATGTTCGGCCTGCGGCCTTCCCTCGACGACAATATCGAAACGCTGGCCGGGCGGATCGCGTCGGCGCGAGCTCCACGCCCCGAAAAAGCGCCTGCGCCTGCCTCGGATGTCCGAAATGAAGCCGCCTCCGAGCCCGTGTTTTCCTTCAAGGATGTATCCTTTTCTTACCTGCGCGGCACGGCCGGCGAAGTAAGGGCGCTGGAAAATATCACCTTCGCCATCCGGAAGGGCTGGCGAGTCGCGTTGGTGGGCAAGACGGGTTCCGGCAAGTCAACCGCGCTCCAGCTTTTCAACTCGTTGATCCAACCATCCCAGGGCTCCGTCATCAGCTTCGGGCAGGATACGAAATCCGCCTCGCTCGACGCCCGTAAATTGAGAATCACGGCCCCGCTTTCGATCCAACGTCCCGAATCGGCGCTTTTCGAAATCTACGCGGCCGACGACGTCGCCTTCGGTCCCCGGAATCTCGGAATTTCCGGAGCGCCCCTCGTCGATAGGGTGCGAAAGTGGATGGATTCGGCGGGCATACCTTATGAATCATTCCGCGACCGGATGACCCAAGGGCTCTCCGGGGGCGAAAAGCGAAAGCTCGCCCTCGCGGGCGTCTTCGCCCTGGAATCCGAGGCCGTGCTTCTCGACGAACCCACCGCGGCCCTGGATCCCTCCTCGCAGAAGGCTGTTTTCAGCCTCCTTGAGCGGGTTTCCCTGCAGGGGAGGACGGTGGTTTTCGCCACGCACTCCATGGAGGAAGCGGCGCAGGCCGATATGGTCGCCGTTTTCCGCGACGGGCGGCTCGCCGATTTCGGTTCGCCGCGGGAGATCTTCTACGATCGCTACGACTCGGGCTGGGGCATAGCGCTGCCCTTCGCCGTCGGGCTCGCGAAGCGGCTTAAGGACCTCGGCGTCCGTGTCGACGGGAATCCCTTGACCCTGGAAGCCCTGCGCGAGGCGCTGAGTCTCCCGCAGCTCCCGGAACAAGCCGTCGCCACACCTTTGAGCGGAGACCCGGCATGAAAAACCTGGAATTTTTCAGGAACATCGGCATAGGCCAGTATATCGACTCGGGTTCGTGGTTCCACGGCCTGCGCCCCTCGACGAAGTACGTATACCTGCTGGCCCTCTCTACGGTCGCGATCGCCGCGCCGACGCCCGTGACGGTAGCCTTGGTAATAATTTTGTCGCTCGGCCTCGCCGCGGCCTCGAGAATTCCCGTGACGTTCCTGCTTCGGACGCTGAAGCCCATCTTCCCCGTGCTTATCCTGACGGCGGTCCTTCAGTTTCTCTTCAAGTGGCCCGGCGACCTTTCCGCCTCATTGCTCTCCATCGGGCCCCTTTCCTTCACGATGCACGAGCTCTGGATCGTGTCCCTCATCCTGCTGCGATCTTCGGGCATGATGATCATCGTCGGATGGTTCACCTCGGTCACGAGCGAATCCGACGCGGCGCGGGGCATCGAGGACATCCTGCGCCCCTTGAGCGGCAAGGTATCCTTCGTCCACCGCCTGTCCCTCGCCGCCGCCACGTCCATACGCTTCGTGCCGATCGTGGCCGGCGAGCTGGAGGAAATCGTGAAGGCGCAGGCATCCAGGGGCGCCGATTTCGGTTCCGGCAGAAAGAACATCATCGCGAAGGCGAAGGCCTACGCGCCGCTCTTCGTGCCGGTGACGATCAGGGCGCTGGAGCGGGCCGAACTTCTGGCAGAGGCCATGGAGGCGCGCTGTTATACGGGGGAGGGCAGGACTCCTCCTCCCCGCAGGCCCGCCGTTCGGGGCGACGCGCTTTCCGCGGTTTTCGTCGTCTGTTTTTCGATCATTGTCCTGATCGCGGACAAGATCTATATAAAAGCCTGGATTCGACCTTTCTAGGCGGCTACCAGGCAGGGAGGACGATATGTCTGAATCTAAAGGCGAAACCAAGGGAACCAACTCCCTTATTCGCACGACCATCGTGACGGGAGCCTTGAGCGCCGTCTCCATCGCGCTTTTTCTGACGCCTTTCGGCTATATCCCATGGGTAGCGGGGGCATCGCTGACGGTCATGCATGTTCCCGCCATCCTGGGCGCCGTGCTGGAAGGACCGGTGGCGGGGGCCATCATCGGCGGCATTTTCGGCGTCACGAGCCTCATAAAGGCGGCCACGGCTCCCCAAGGGCCGATCGATGTCTTTTTCACGAATCCCCTCGTATCCGTGGTGCCGCGCGTCCTCGTAGGGCTGCTAGCCTGGGTGGCCTTCAAGGCCCTCGGCAGGAAGAGAGTGGCGCTGGGCGCCGCGGCGGCGGCCATTGTCGGCTCGCTCGCCAATTCGCTCTTCGTCCTGGGCTCCCTCGTCCTGCTCGGCGCGCTGCCGCTCGCCGCGGCGGCTTCGGTGTTCGTCGCCAACAGCTTCGTCGAGGCGGCCCTGGCCGCCGTGCTGACGGTTGCCGTGGTCGCGGCCTGGCGGGGCATCGGTTCCAGGAGCGGCAAGGCTCGTCTCGCGGACGAGGAGAAGAAATAACCGGGCTTGAGCGGAGGACAGAATGCTGATAGCGATCGATATCCGAAACAAGGTCATTTCCGTGGGTTTTCATGAGGAGGGAGCCTGGAGGGCGATCCGCAGAATCGGGGCGCTCAATCAGAGAACTTCCGACGAATACTCCATGCTCTTCCGGCATTTCCTGCTAGAAATGCCGGAAGCCGGCGGGATGTCTTTTAGCGCGCCTGCCCTCACGGCCTCATTTATCGCGACAGCCCCTGCGGTCAAGGCGGATTCGGTCTGGATCTCCAGTGTCGTGCCTTCGCTCACACCCCTGCTGACCGCTTCGGCCAAGGAAGTATTCGGCTGCGAGGTTCATGTCGTCGGTCCGGGCGTCAAGACTGGCATCAAGATCCGGACCGACCTGCCCTCCGAACTGGGGAGCGATCTTGTCTGCGCCGCGGCCGCCGGCCGCGACCTGACGCGTTCGGCTTTCATCGTCGTCGATTTTGGCGTGGCGATCACTTTTTCCGCCGTGAATCAAGCCGGCGAATTCCTCGGCGCCGCGATCGTTCCCGGCCCCGAGACCTGCGCCGAGACCTTGAGGCTTCAGGCTGTCCAGATTCCCGAGGTGAAGCTGGAATTTCCCTCGCGCTCGATAGGCCGTTCGACGGGCGAATCCGTGCGTTCCGGCATTCTTCTGGGATACGAAGGCCTCATCCTTCATATGCTGGAAACGATGACGGAAGAGATGCAGGCGCTTGGCGCGAGCGCTGTCGTCGTATATGGAACGGGCGACGAGATTGGGCGCGAATTCCTGAAGAGGTCGGGCAGGGGCAGCTTCGTACCCAACCTCGCGCTGGAGGGGCTCGCTTCCATCGCGAAAAAGTCCATCCCCGCCTGATCCGGTCAGCCAGGCAGGCGCCGCAGCCTGCCCGTCCAGCCTAGCCTGCCCGTCCAGCCCCGCCGATCAGTCCAGCCCCGCCGACCAGTCCAGCCCCGCCGACCAGTCCATCTCCGCTGAACTTATATTTTTCGAGAAAGACTTTCGCGGATTTGGCGCTGGCGATGGAACAGGGGCCGTTGACGCAGCCCCCCTCGCAGGCCATCACCTCCAGAAGCGTGGCTTTTCCCTTCGGCCGCGGCTTCATGGCGGCTATGACAGCCAAGTTCTCTTTCGTGAGCCCCGAGACCACCACGGTCTCGACATCGGGTACTGAAGTACCCGCTTCCGCCAATTTAGCCAGTTCATGGGTAACCGCGGCCGCCACGCCGCTCGATGCCCCAAAACCCCTTCCCAGTGGCGAGGCGCCGGAAAGCGCGATTTCCCTTTCCTCGTTGACCTGGGTCGAAGCCGCGATGAGCATGGCTCCCACTTCCTCGGAGGTTAGGACAGCGTCGATAGCTTTGGCGCCGATCCCGTCCGGGCCGATCCCGTCCGCGCCGCCGTTCAGGGCTTCCGCCGCGGTCGCGCCCGAGCCTGAGCCAGCGCTTCCCGAGGCCTTCCGGGCTTCCCATTTCTTGGCGACGCAGGGTCCGATAAAAACCGTAAAAGCCTCGGGATTTCGCTTTTTCGCGAGCAGTCCGGCGATTATCATCGGGCTGGGCGTATCGGAGACATGCCCAGCCATAGCCGGGATGCTTCGCGCGGCCCTTGTCCACGACGGGCAGCACGAGGTGGCGAGAAAGCCGTCTCCTTCGGAGAATCGTCCCGCCAGCTCTTTCGCCTCCTCCGCGGCCACGAGGTCGGCCGCCTCGGCCGCTTCCATCACTTCGGCGAAACCGAGGCGGAGGAGGGAGGCCGCGAACTGCCCCGCCGAGAAGGGGAACTGGGCCATGGCCGCGGGGGCCACGATGGCGGTCACGTGTTTTTTCTCGCCGATCGCCGCCATGACCCGCACGATTTCCGATTTCTCTACGGGAGCGCCGAAAGGGCAGGAATTCACGCATCTGCCGCAGAGGATGCATTTTTCTTCATCGATGGCGGCCGTGCCTTCATCGCCTTTCCTGATCGCCCCCACCGGGCAGGTTTCCTCGCAGGGCACGGGCACTTTTATGATGGCATGGAAAGGACAGGCTTTTTCGCAGAGCCCGCAGTTCACGCAGCGTTCGGGATCGATATGGGATCGATCGTCCTCGACGCTGACCGCGTTCCTGGGGCAGCCGGTCTTGCATGGGCGGGCGAAGCAGCCCTGGCAGGCATCGGTGACGAGGTAGCGCGTTGTGGCGCAGGAATTGCAGGCCTCGGTTATCATCGTCAACGGGAAGGCCTCCTGGCGTCCCGCTTCCATAGCCTCGGCGGCGTATTCCCTCAATGGCCGCTCCACGTCGGACATTTTTTCCGCCGAGAAGCCCAACATGCCCAGAAGCCTGAGGCGAATCAGCGCCCTGTCGTGATGGACGCAGCAGCGCATGATATCCCAGCCATCCCTGGTCGTCTCGAAGGGAAGGCCGTCTATGCCGGCTTCCAGCCTGTTTTCCAGCATGAGCCTCGCGATTCTGAACAGCAGCTCGCGCCTGAGCTTGACGGCGTTATTTTCCCTGGCCATCTTCGTTGCCTTCCAGCGCTTCCCGGATGGAGGCTTCAAGCGCCGCCAGCGTGGCTTTCTCCACGACCTTGCCGTTGACCGTGGCGAAGGGTGCCTTGTTCTCTTTTCCGCATTTGCAGAGACCGAGACAAGGCGCCCCGTCCCACTCAACCCTGTCGCCGTAGGCTGCTTTCAGCTCCTCGAGCTGACCCAGTATTTCGGCGCCGCCGAGGACATAGCAGGCCGTGCCGACACAGATCGTGACTTTCGCTTTTCGCATGACGCGTCTCCATTTTCCTTCAGATGAATCGCACGGCTACTTCCTTCAGGTATTTCTCCTCGAGGAGGGAGGCGAGCCGCTTGATGACGTATCTTCTTATTTCCAGCTCGACCGGCATGGTTGGGTCCTGGTGGGCTTCGTTGATCTTCGTGCCCACGAGGAACTCGATGCTGTCGGAATCGAAGAGAAGCTGGAGAATCATCGCGGCGGCGTTCCCATCCAGGTTTTCCGGCCTCGCGTCCTGATCGAGGTACTCTATGACCTTACCCAGGGTGAGAATCCCCTCCGTGATGAGATCCGCGCCTTCCATCGTGGCCGGGGGCGGTATGAGGGGATCAGAGGCCTTGAGCGAGACTTTTATGTGTCTCTTGAGCTCCCTCGCGATGATGTTGGCCGTCGTTCCCCCGCATATGATCTTCTTTCCTTCGAATGCCGAAAAAATGGCCGCGAGTTCATGATCGTCCTCGGGGTGGATGGGCGGCCCCGAGCTGATGAGAAGGCGCCTCGCTTGTCTGAAGTAGACGGTTGCGCAGGTGATGTCATCCTTGGGCGATCCCCCGTCGTAATAGGTCGCCTTGAGGGCGATGGCGCGCGCGATTTCCCGCGCCGAAATGTCGGTCTGTGAGCGTATCAGATCGCTGGCGAAATCGCGGACGCCCTTGAGGCCCCAGCCCAGGGGCATGGCTTTCGTGCCCATCCCCGCCTGGGTGACACCGTCGGAAAAAAAGATGAGCCTGTCGCCGAATTGCGCCTTGAAGGTGGACCAATGCAGGACGGGCTTTTTCGGATGTCTGCCTATGTTTTCCTTCTTGGTGACCGCTATGTCGAGCTTTATCGGCTCCAGCTCCACGCCTTCGCGGAGAAGAAGGTAGGGGGGGTTGTCATACTCGATGATCTTGACCTCCGTGCCCTTGCCGATGTCCACGATGGTGAAGGTGGAGTAGCTGATTTTACGCTCGGAACAGACGGGGAGGGATTTCATTATGAGTCTGGCGGTCTTCCTGATGGGCATGTCGGAGGCGATGCAGCCCGAGGCGAGGGTGGCGGTGAGCGTGGCCAGCACTCCTGCTTTTATGCCCGAACCGAGGCCATCCGACAGAACGGAGATGCTTCTGTCGGAGTCGCGCAACTTCCGCGACATGAACACATCGCCGGCCGCCAGTTCGCCGCCCTTGGGCAGCTGATACGTTCCTATCTCGACGAAACTCTGGCTCAAGGCAATTCCTTCTTGGGCGCGTCGTAGGAATCGCTTGGACCCTGGGCTTGGAACGACTCGATGATGGAGGTGAGCGCCGATTCCGCGTCCGCGGCGTTTTCGCCCAGGAGGTAGGCGATTTTCTGCACCGTCTTGAGATTTTGACGCATCACGGTCTGTGCCTGGTGGATGACTCTGTCCTTCTGTATCCAAGGGGCGGTTATATCCTGGAACAATCCCCCCGCGAGAAGCCCTTTTTCGATGCTGAACACGGTGCCGTGGATGACCTTGTCGTTCAGGCGGAAATCCGAAGTGAGACTGTCTTGGCGCCCCGGCTCGAGCACGTCCTGGAATGCCTGCCAGAAGGGCACCAGTTTCTTTATGTCGGCGTTCTCCATGGTCGGCTTGACTTCGAAGATGGCGACCGCGTCGGGACCGAGCAGCTCCGCGAAGGGTTTGTTGGATTCGACTATCCTCATCGAGGCATCCACGACGACGGCCGCCGAAGGCATGGCTTTGAGGAGGGCGTTCGCTTTTTTCTGCGCCAGGTTCCTCATATAGGAGACGCACATGGTTTTTTCGGCTTTGCCCAAAAGCATCGCCCTGGCGAAAGCCCTGCAGGAGTCGTAGCCGCAGCCCGAACAATTCAGCTCATCCTTGTGACTCAATTTTCCGATCGAGGCCAGGGCCAGTCTTTCGCTTTCGACCGAAACCTGTTCCTCCGCCACGGGAGCTTCCATGAGGGAGGGAGGTTGGACAAGCAGCGCGTCCCATGATCTCCGGCATTGCTTCTGCCCGGGCCTGCTTTCTGCTGGCTTCGCTCCCTGCGGGGAAGGGGGATCGAGGCTCTGCCCATGCGCGTAGGTGAGGACGCGCAGCCTTTTCGCCACTGTCCCGAAATGGCGCGCCGATTTCGGGCCGTTGACGCATCCGCCTTCGCAGGCGAGAAGTTCGATGAACAGCGTTTTGTCGCCGGAAACCGGAAGCTCGGCGCCCAGAGCGATATCGCCGCCCTGTATCGCCTCTTTTATCTGCCTGATACCCGAAAAGGTCATGCAATGGGCATTTTGAAGCCCCGCGTGCTTGAGCGAGGCGATCATGCCTCCCTCGATCGGGTAGAGGGCTCCATGGAGCGATCGCTTGGGAAACAGATGGTCGTCACTCGATGGCTGGATTGTCCCGACATCGATGCCTTCCTCCTTCAGCCACGAACGCAGTTCGCAAAACGTGAGCGCGACGTCCACGGCGCCTTCGGAACCGTCAGCCTCCGTCTTTTTCGCTATGCAGGGGCCGGCGAATATGACGGCGCTGTCCTGGCCGAGCATGTCCTTCAAATATCTGCCGTGGGCTACCATGGGCGAGCAGATGTTGGCGATATGGCTCGACATTGTCGGCGCGTATTTGTGTATGTATTGGACGACGGAGGGACAAGCCGACGAGATGACGATGCTGGGCTTGTCCTTGGCTATCGTTCGGCTGAGTCCCCCGGATACGAGATCGGCGCCGAAGGATGTTTCCGATACCGCGTGGAAACCCAGGGCCTTGATCCCCGCGACGATATTCGCGAGGGGGACGCCGGGAAACTCGGCCGCGAAGGAGGGCGCGATGGACAACACCGACTTGGGTCTGAGGCGAACCAATATCTTGGCCCTCTCCAAGTCGCTTCTCACTTTTTTGGCCTTCTGGGGGCAGACTTCGACGCAATGCCCGCAGTTGATGCAGAGTTCGCCCATCACTTTCGCGTGGTTTTCGGATATCCTTATCGCTTTTACGGGGCATTCCCTCAGGCATTTGTAGCAGTCCTGACATGCGGTCAGCTCGGTATATATCGCTTGCGCCTTATCCACGCCCGTTCTCCTGATGCTCATGGTCCAAGAGCTCGTGTTCGAGAATATCGTTTACGCTCGTCGGGTTCACCTTAGCGTAAATGGTCGATCCGATTTTGAGGATGGGTCCTTCGCGGCAGCGACCCTCGCAAAGCGTACCGCTAACGTCTATCCGCGCGTCCATCCGATGGTTTCTCAGCCAGGCTTGAATCGCCTCGACGTTGAAAGCGTTGCCCCTGGCATAACATGAGCTGCCCATGCAGATGACGATCTGCTTTTGATCCTTCAT
>DATMZF010000053.1:0-33710 GCA_035560555.1 Rectinemataceae bacterium | reverse complement strand
TATATGTAGTGTAATAATACTACCTGGGTTGTTATTTTACTACATTTTCAGGAGGAGATCATGCTCAAGAAGCTCTCATTGGTCACTATGATGACCCTTTTGGCGCTGTCGTTCGCGAACGCCGCGCCCAACAAGATCATCATCAAGGTAGGATACGGAACAGCCGGCGGGCCGATCCACGAAGGCGCCCTCGAGTTCGAGAAGCGCGTGGAGAAGGCCAATCCCAACATCGATGTACAAATCTTCCCGGGCGGGCAGCTTGGATCCGAAGGCGAGATTGTCGGCCAGCTTCAGGCCGGTATCACCGACCTGCTCCCCACGACGACAGGCCCGCTTGGGCAGATCGACTCGGCGTTCTATGTTCTCGAGACTCCTTTCGTGTTCCTGGATGAGGAGCAGGCGGACAAGGTTCTGGACGGTCCCATCGGCGAGAAGATTCTCAAAGTCCTCGAGCCCAAGGGTCTCGTCGGCCTCGCGTTCTGGGAAAACGGATTCCGCGAGATAACGAACAACGTTAGGCCAATCAGAGCCCCGGCGGATCTCAAGGGTCTCAAGATGAGAACCCAGCAGAACAGGCTCCACATCAAGTATTTCACCGATCTCGGAGCGAGCCCCACCCCCTTGGCCTTCACCGAAATCTACAATGCCCTCGCGACGAAAGTAGTCGACGGTCAGGAAAACCCTTACTCCCTCATCGCCACCAACAAATTCTACGAGCAGCAGAAATACGTGTCCCAGACCGACCATGTCTACTCCGCCGTTCCCGTGTACTACTCGAAGGCGAAATGGGACAGGCTTCCCGCCGATGTCCAGAAGCTCGTCAAGGACACGATCTACGACCTCAGGCTCTGGCAGCGCCAGCGCGGACGCGAGATGCAGAAAGACTACGTGAACGAGATTTCCAAGAAATCCCAGGTAGCCATTCTCAGCATCGCCGAGAAAGCGGCCTTCCAGAAAGCCGCGGCTCCCGCCTACGCTTGGGCGAAGAAGGAATTCGGCAAATCGTACGAAAACCTGCTCGATGAGGTCCTGGAAGCGGCCGCCAAATAATCATTTTCCCGAATTTATCGCAAGCGCCGGTACTCCGTGCCGGCGCTTCGTTTCAGGAGTAGTCTATGTCCGATACACAGAAAAAAGAGCTGCTCATATTGATAAAAGTCGAACGGGGCGTTCTCACCGTACTGGGAACCGTCGCCACGCTCATCATGTTCTTCAACGCGGCATCCCGGTATCTTTTCAAGACAACCTTTGTCTGGGCGGAGGAATCCATTCGAATATTGTTCGTCTGGACGATGTTCATAGCGGTCACGACCGCGTTTTCAAGGAATGAGCATATCGGGTTTGATGGCATAGCCAAGAAGAAGGGCGCGCCTAATCTCATCTACAGAATCGCCTACGCGCTCTCGCTCATCGCGGTCGGAGCGATCCTCTGCATCTATGGCTTCAAATACAACACATTTACCGGCGGGGTACCTCTTACCGGCACCGGTCTTCCCACGGCCGTGTTGATGTGGCCCGGCATTCTCGCCGGAGCAGCGTGGACGGTTCTTGGCATCCTGAAATTGGTGAAAATCTTTACGGGAGCCAAGGGAGAAAACAGCAAATGAGCACATTGATACTCTATCTCGTCATATTCGGAATACTGTTCACGGTGGGAGTACCCGTGGTTCTGTCGCTCGCGGCAGCCGCCGTCGTGATGCTGTTGAGCAACGGCCTCGATCTTCTCATATTCGCGCAGAAATTCGTCGTTTCCATGGACAACTACGGCCTTACGGCCATGCTGTTCTTCATCCTGGCCGGAGAGCTGATGAATGGCGGAGGGATGACGCGAAGAATTATCGCCGCCGTGTCCAAGCTCGTGAAGGGCATCCCCGGTGGCCTGGCCATCGTCACCCTCGTTTCCTGCGCGATCTTCGCCGCCATCAACGGTTCGGCGATCGCGACAGCCTTAGCCATCGGCGCCATCATGTATCCCGCCATGGTCAAGCAGGGATATCCGCCCGCTTTCGCGGCGGCGACCATCGCCGCGGGCGGCATCATCGGCCCGATAATTCCCCCTTCCATTCCCATGATCGTCTATGGCTCCACGACGGGCGATTCCGTGGCCGCTCTTTTCGCGGGCGGCTTCCTCCTCGGTATCCTGATGACAGCCGGCGAAGTAGTCGTCGCCTACCTCTACTGCAAGAAACATGGTTACGGCATCAACGTTCCCAATATCGATTTCGGCAATACGAAGGGAATAGCATGGGCCCTGATATTCCCGATACTCATCATGGGATTCATCGTCACCGGCGTCATGACCCCGACCGAGACTTCGGCCATGGCCGTCGTGTACGCGTGGATCGTGGGTACCTTCATCTACAAGGAATTCAAGTTCAGGGAATTCCCCGAGATGATGGTGCGGTCCATGAAGAGCTCGGGCGCCGTCATGGCGATCGTCGGGGCCGCCACCGCCGTGGCCTGGGTCCTCACCTATGTGCGCGTGCCGCAGCAGGTGACCGAACTCATGGTGTCGACCATCAGTTCGCCGACCGTATTCATGATCGTCACCTTCGTCATCCTGTTCATCGTCGGCATGATTATGGACCTCACCCCCGCGATCCTGATCCTGACGCCCATTTTCGTCGGTCCCGTCGCCGCCTTCCATATCGATCCGATTTTCTTCGGCGTATTCTTCTGTTCAACGCTCACCGCGGGTTTGATTACGCCGCCCGTGGGAACCCTCATCTATATCGGATGCTCGATGTCGGATAGATCTCTCAGCGCGGTCGTCAAGGAACTGCTTCCCTATATCGTCGTCGTCTACGCGGTGCTTTTCGTGGCCGCCATATTCCCTGATCTCATCACCTTCATACCCAAGAATGTCCTGCATCTCTACGGCGGATGAGAGAAAAGGCGGAGGATTGCGCAATGAAACATGAAGCGCTGGTTCTGGCGGTCGACATCGGCACTTCCTCGGTGCGGGCGATGGCCTTCGACGCCGGGGGCGGGATACTGGCCCGCGCCCAGATCGCCTACCCTGTCATCAGGCCTCGCCCCTATTTCGAGGAGCAGGACCCTATCCTCGTCCGCTCGTCGACCTACAGGGCGATAGCCCAACTTTTATCCTCGGGCTCGATCGACCCAAAACGTATAGCCTGCCTTTCTTTCTCGTCGCAGATGTACAGCGTCCTGGCCCTGGACGCGGCGGGAAATCCGCTGACCAACAGCCTGCCCTGGTCCGACGGCAGGGCGGAAGCCCAGGCCGAGGGCATGAAGAAAGCGCGCGGAGCCATGTGGCTCTATCCCCATACGGGATGCCCCATGAATTCGATCTATCCGATCGCGAAAATCGGTTGGCTCCGCGAGGAATCGCCGGAAGTCTTCGGAAACGCGGCCCGCTTCGTCTGTATTAAGGAATTCGTGACGAAGCCCCTCATCGGTGAATGGGCGGTGGATTACTCCATGGCCTCGGCCTCGGGAATGTTCGATGTCGCAAGCCATGCCTGGTATGCCGAGGCTCTCGACGCCGTGGGAATAAGAGAGTCGCAGCTGTCGAAGCCCATATCGGGCACTCTAGGCTTCAGGCTCCTCGCGGACTCCCCGCTCTCCGGGCTCGGACTACCCGAGGATACGCTCGTATTCCTGGGCGCGGGCGACGGACCTCTCGCCAACATAGGGTCGGGGGCTTCGGAAATCGGGGCCATCAACATCGATCTGGGCACTTCGGGCGCCGCGCGCTGCACGACCAACGCCCCCGTCACCGACAATACCGCCAGTCTCTGGTGTTTCTGTCTCGACGATGCCCACTGGGCATATGGCGGCATCGTCACCAATGTGGGCAACTCCTACCAGTGGCTCGCCTCCAATGTCGCCGAAGTATCCGGCTCGAACCTCGAGGCCGCTTTCGAGCTTCTCAACAAGCGGGCGGCGGCCGTCGCGCCGGGATCGGAAGGACTTCTATTCATGCCATACCTGCGGAAGGCGCGCTCGCCCTATTGGGACGGAAGTCTCCGGGGCACCATGTACGGCCTCACCGCCGACCACGGATTCGGCCACATGTCGCGCGCCCTTCTGGAAGCCGTAGCCTACGATCTAAAGACCATCATAGGCCTCATGGACCGGAGGATAGCCACCATTCCGCATATCCTGCTCACGGGAGGGCTTTCGCGCTCGCCCGTCATCCCTCAGCTCCTGGCCGACGTTCTCGGCAGGGAGATAAGGATTCCCGAGCAGAATGAGGGATCCATCGCGGGAGCGGCCATTCTGGGCTTCAAGGGCTTGGGCCATCTGGATGGGCTCGAGTTCCCGCGAGCCTCGTCGCGCTATACGTCGATGTTCCCCGATCCGGAGAGGGAAAAGCTGTATCGCGAATTTTACGGGAAGTACACGCGTCTCGTCGAAACATTCCGCAACGCGGACCTATCCTGAGGAGCTTTCGATGAAAATACTGATAACATCCAAATCCTTCGGCCGGTACGCGCCTGATGCCGTCAAGTTTCTCGCGGAAAATGGTTTTGAACTGACGCGGGGCTCGAAGCCCACGATGACCGCCGAGGAGATAGCGAAAGAAGTTCCAGGTTTTGACGCTCTCATCGTGGGAAACGACACGATAGACGAAAAAGTGATCGACGCGGCCGCGGATCTCAAGCTCATCTACATGAACGGGACGGGACTCGACGGCATAGATGTGGATTACGCCACGAAAAAAGGAATTCTCGTCGCCAACGCGCCGGGGGCGAACCGCAACGCCGTGGCCGAACTGGCCGTAGGACTGATGCTGGTCTCGGCGAGAGCCATCGACACGCATATCGGCCTGCTGAAACAAGGCAGGTGGGAGAGAAGCGCGGGGGTGGAGATCTCGGGCAAGACCATCGGGTTCCTGGGTCTCGGCAACATAGGCAAGCGCATCGTCGAACTGCTCGCCGGATTCGGCATACAGGCCATCGCCTACGATCCCCAACCTGACGAAGCCTGGGCGTCGAGCCGCGCCGTGCGGTTTACCGACAGGATCGAAGATGTATTCGCCCAGGCCGATTTCCTCATCCTCGCCCTTCCCCGCAACGACCAGACGAAGAATATCGTCAACAGGGAGAGGCTCGGCCTCATGAAGCCGACTTCCCGCATCATCAACACGGCGAGGGGCGGCCTTATAGACGAAACGGCCTTGTGCGAGGCCATCAGGGCGGGCAAGATCGCCGGAGCCGCGCTGGATGCCTTCGAGCAGGAACCCCTGCCCGGGAATTCCCCGCTTCGCATGCCGGGCATCACGCTGACGCCCCACATGGCCGCCACGTCCATCGAGACGGCCGCCAACATGTCCTGGATAGTCGCGAGGAACATTGTCGATATCCTGAAAAACGGCCGAGCGCAGAGCGCCGTCAACAAGGATCGGGTCGCCGCGGCGGCTCGATGATCATATACCAAGAGGAGCGGAAAATGGCAATCAAAGGAAATCTCGTCCCGAATATCACGATGTTCGATCGCGAGGGGAATATCGACGAGGCGAAGACCTCATGGCACATGAACTGGATGTTTTCCCATGGCGTCGACGGACTTTTTCTGACCGGTTCCTATGGAGCCGGCCCCCTCATGACCAATGAGGAGAGGATCAGGATCTTCCGGCTCGCGAAAAAAGCCGCTGGCGGATTCAAGGGAAAAATCCTCCTGCCCCACGTCGGCTGCATCGACACGAAGAGCACCGTGGAGCTGGCGAAAGCGGCCCAGGAGATCGGCGTGGACGCGATCGGCGCCGTGCCGCCCTTTTACTACAAGCACAGCGACGAGGCGATCATCGAGTACTACAAAGCCATTCTGGAAGCGGTGAATATCCCGGTTTTCGCCTACAACAATCCGGAGACCTCCAGGTACACCTTCAACCTGAAAACCATCCTGAAGCTGAAGGAATTGGGGCTGTCGGGCATGAAAGACAGTCCGCTCAATATCGGCTTCATCTCCCAGGTCGCCTATCTCGCCCAGGAAGCCGAAGCCAGGGGAGATAAACCCTTCCAGCTAATCGTTGGCACTTCCACGGGATGGCTGCCCATCTATTACATGGGCGTGAAAGCGACAATAGCCGGCATGAACAACTGGGCTCCGGAAATCACGGCGGAGATGGTTCGCGCGACCTTCGCCGGCGAGATGGACAGGGCGAGGCAGGCTTACCTCGTGATGATGGACCTCTCGGCCAAGCTCCATTTTACCGATTCGACCATCGCGAGCCACATGGCGCTCTATGCGAGAGGCTACGATGCCGGATTCCCCAGAAAGCCGATGCTCCTCCCGCCCTTCTCCGATCCCAAGTACAGGGAAATCAGAACGAATATTGAGCAGGCCTTTGCCAAGCTCGGCCTGACTTTTGAAACAGGAAGCTTCAAGATCGACTGACATGGCGCGCGGGACTGACCCCCTTCCAAGGTTGTGACGGGGGTCATGTCACGATATAATGGAGGCAATGAGTTCGATGCAGCAAATAATGGAAAAGTACAACAGCCTCCGCAAGTCAGAAACGAAGGTTGCCGATATCATCCTGGAACATCCCGAGGCCGCGATCCATTTTTCGGTCAGCGAGCTGGCCGAACAGGCTGGCGTAAGCGATCCGACCGTCATACGGTTCTGCAGGAGCCTGGGTTTCAAGGGATTTCAGGATTTCAAGATCTATCTCGCGCAAAGCATCATTCCGGGCATCAGAAACATTCACGAGACGGTGAACCAGGGCGAAAACGTTCCCGACCTCGTGCGCAAGGTATTCGACGCGAATACGGCCGCGATCCAGAGCACGCTCGGCACGCTCGACTTCGCTTCGATCGACGAGGCCATCAAGGAACTGTCGAACGCCAGAAGAATCATGTTCTTCGGCCTGGGCAATTCGGCCGTCGTCGCCAAAGACGCCTACCACAAATTCTTCCGTATCGGGATTCCCTGCGAATGGTTCGAGGACAGCCACATGGCGATGATGGCCGCCTCGATCATGAAGCCTGAGGAAGTGCTTGTCGTGATTTCCCACTCGGGATCGACCACCGACATCGTCGACGTGCTCGACGTGGCCTCCAAGGCCGGCGCGCGCAGCATCGCCATTGTCAGCCACCATAAATCGCCGGTTTCGGGCAAGGCGGACCACACGCTCTGCGTCGCCTCGACCGAAACCGAATACAGATTCGAACCCATGGCCTCCCGAATCGCGCAGCTCAGCGTCATAGACGTGCTGTCGGTGGGCGTTTCGCTCCTGCACAGCGAAGTCTATATTGCCAATCTGGAGAAATCGAGGAAAGCCCTGGTTCGAAAACGCTACTGATTCAGTAGCCCAGGCTTTCTCCCACGATAATCACCGTAAAATCGGTCAGGGCCGGCTTTCTCTTGAGGATCTGGTAGATCCGGCAGCTGCGCATGGGACCATCGCAGTCCATGCAGTATCCCGATTTGGTGCAGGGATTGGGTCTTCCCAGGCGCTTGTTGTTCATGGGTCCCGCCACTTCCTCGAGCCTGGTGAAGGCGTCTTCGAGGTCAGCCACGATCTTGTTCGCGCCTGCCACCGCCACGACTTTGGACGGCCCGAAGCAGAGAGCGCCCACGCGATTGCCGTTCGCGTCGACATTCACGATATAGCCGGCGCGCGTAACGGCGTTGACGCTCGAGACGAACACATCGCAGGTAAGCTGGCTTCGAAGCGTCGAGAGCCTTTCTTCGGGCGTTATCCCAGGCTTGTTGTGGTCGAGAAGTATGGCGCCTGCGGCCAGGGCCTTGTCCTGTATTCCCATCGATTTCACGGTCATCGAACCGCCGAAACCCACCTTCATGCCAGGTTTGACGAACTTCATGACGAGTTCCGCCGCTTCTTCCCTCGTTTTCGCGTAGACGGCGTCGAAACCATTCTTGACGAGCGCCTGACAGACACGCTCGCCCCTTGCTTCATTGGACCACATCTCAACCTCGGTCATCATCTTCCTCCATGCCAATACTTCAGTGTTTCATCATTGTGCGGCGCTTTACGGCGCAAATCAAGAATAGCCATCCATGGCCTCCGCGCTCAGGAGGCTCTTTCCACCCAGCCCATGCTCCGCGAGATGTCGCGGGCGGCCTTCATGACATGGACGGCCACTTTTTCGGCGTCGAGTTCGGGGCGGATTTCGATGGACCAGGAAGTGCTTATCGCGGAAATGATCGTGCCGCGATAGTCCCTTATCGGCGCGGCGACGCAGTTCGTGCCCGGCTCGGCTTCCTGGTCGTCGCGGGACCAGCCGCGCTCCCGGCAGCGGCTCATGTCGCCGATGAGCGTCGCGAGATCGCCGTGCGTATGGGGGCCGAAGGATTTGAACTCTTCGCCCGCGAGCAGGAGCCCGATCTCATCATCGTCCATGTCCAGCATCAGGGCCTTGCCGAGAGCGGTGCAGTAGAGCGGTTTCTGCTGTCCGATGATCGCGTATTTCCGCATGCTCGCGAACTGGTCGTGACGGTCGATGTAGACCATCTTGCTGCCCTGCCTGCAGGCGAGAAAGACGATCGTTCCGAAGGCGACGGCCAGCTCCTTCATCGCGGGAGCGGATTCGGTCTTCAGTTCGAGGCTGTTGAGATACATGCTGCTTAGCTCGATAAAGCCAGGTCCCAACCGGTATTTGCTCGTGTCTTCCGCTTTCCGCGCGAATTCTCTCTGCTGGAGGACGGCGAGTAGACGAAAGGTCGTGCTGCGAGGAAGCTCCGCGGCATCGGCGATTTCGGAAAGGCCAAGCCCTCCGGCGGCCCGGGCGAGAATGTTGAGTATATCGAATGCCCGATCGAGAGATTGGACTTTCATTTCGGCCATAATCGGATTCCTCCAAATTTCGTTCCGCCGCCTATGACGCGCCTTGACAGGAGCGACAAAAAGATTATCATTAGGCAGGTCTATGTTCTGGAATTATATTCCATATTGTGGAACAAGTACAAGGCTGCCGGGCAATTTTTAGCCCCGGGCGCCCGGATTCAACGCAGAGAGGTATGTATGGAAATCAGGGAATATGTAAACTCCGAGTACGCGAAGGGCCTGGACACCGAAGGTCTCCGATCGAATTTTCTCATCCGGAACGTTTTCGTCCCCGGCGAGATAACGATGACGTACAGCCATGTGGACAGGATGATAGCGGGCGGGGCGACGCCGACCGGCGAAACGCTCAGCCTCGCCGCGACGAAGGAGCTGGGCACCACCTACTTCCTCGAGCGCAGGGAGATGGGCATCATCAATATCGGCGGCGCGGGGACCATCACCGTGGATGGAACGCGGTATGCCGTGGGGGCGCGCGACGGATTCTACGTCTCCATGGGATCGAAGGTCGTGTCCTTCGCGAGCGACGACGCGGAGAATCCCGCCAAGTTCTACTTCAACAGCGCGCCGGCCCACAGAGCCTGTCCCACCAGGCTCATCACCCTCGAACAGGCCAAGCATGTGGAGATGGGAAGCGCGGCCGAATGCAACAAGCGCGTCATCAACCAGTTCATCCACCCGGCCGTCCTCGAAACCTGCCAGCTCGTCATGGGCATGACAATGTTCTCGGAAGGAAGCGTCTGGAACACGATGCCCGTCCACACGCACGAACGCAGGATGGAAGTCTACCTCTACTTCGATATGCCGAAGGACAGGCTCGTCTTCCACCTCATGGGCAAACCGAGCGAGACGAGGCATATCGTCGTGCGCAACGAGGAAGCCGTGATCAGCCCCAGCTGGTCCATTCACGCCGGCGTCGGAACGGGAGCCTACACCTTCATCTGGGGCATGGCGGGAGAAAATCAGACTTTTACCGACATGGACGGAGTATCCATGGACAAATTGAACTAAACTTAAGAAAGGAAGTGAAACAATGATACTCGATAAATTCAAGCTGGACGGAAAGGTCGCGATCGTGACGGGAAGCTCGACGGGACTGGGCCAGGGCGTATGCCTGGCCTTTGCCGAGGCCGGCGCTGACGTCGTCGGCGTCGATTATGTCGAATCGACCGAGACGAAAAAACTCGTGGAAGGGATGGGCAGGAAGTTCCTCGAAATCAAGGCCAATCTCATGTCGATCGAGCCGATTCCGGGCATCATCGCCCAGACTCTGGCCGCTTTCGGTCGCCTCGACATACTCGTGAACAACGCCGGCATCATCCGCCGCGAGGATGCCATCGATTTCTCGGAGAAGAATTGGGATGACGTGATGAACATCAACGCCAAGACGCTTTTCTTCTTCAGCCAGGCGGCCGCGAAGCAGTTCATCGCGCAGGGTTCGGGCGGCAAGATCATCAATATCGCCTCGATGCTCTCCTTCCAGGGCGGCATCAGGGTTCCGTCCTACACCGCTTCGAAGAGCGCCGTCATGGGTTTGACGAGGCTGATGGCCAACGAATGGGCCAAGTTCGGCATCAACGCCAACGCGATGGCTCCCGGATACATGGCGACGAATAATACTCAGGCGCTCAGGGCCGACGCGGAACGGAGCGAGGCGATTCTCGGACGCATTCCCGCCGGACGATGGGGTACTCCCGCCGATGTGCAGGGTCTCGCGGTTTTCCTTGCGTCGGCGGCGAGCGATTACGTGAATGGATATACGGTCGCCGTGGACGGAGGCTGGCTGGCGCGCTGAACGAGGCGGTTTGTACGCTGAAATAAGCTGACTGGCACGCCGAACGAGGCGCGATAGGAGGAAGTTCCATGATTGCGACAAACCTGAGGAATATCGGACGCTACAAGGGCTTGGGCGAAAACCTCGACGAAGCCATCGACTGGCTCCTGAGGAGCGACTGGAAAAATCTGCCCGACGGGAAGCATGAGATAAACGGCGAGAATGTCTACGCCATCGTCTCGCGCTATCCTTCGAAAGCCGCCGAAGTCTGTCGCTTCGAGACGCACCGACAATACATCGACATCCAGCTGGTGGCGTCGGGCGCCGAACTCATCGAGGTGAGAACGGCCGAGGGACTGAAAGTATCGGAGCCCTACAAGCCCGACATCGAGTTCTACGCCGCGCCCGAAGCGGGATCGTACGACACGCTGCTGATGGTGCCGGGAGCGGTGGCCATTCTCTTTCCCGAGGATGCCCATCGTCCCTGCATAGCGATCGAGGGCGTTCCGATAGCGGTACATAAAGTGGTGATAAAAGTAGCCATCTGAATAAATTTCTGCAAGGAGAAACGCGACGATGAATGTAGTGACCTTCGGGGAAATAATGCTCAGGCTCAAATCGCCGGGACAGGAAAGGCTTTTCCAGTCTCCGCTCATGGAAGCCACCTTTGGCGGCAGCGAAGGCAACGTGGCTGTCGCGCTCGCCAGAATGGGACAGCCCGCTTCCTTTGCCACGGTGCTTCCCGACAACCAGATAGGCAGGGAATGCGTGAGGGAACTGCGCTATCACGGCGTGGACGTCTCTCTCATAAAAGCCAAGCCGGGCCGCATGGGCATTTATTTCTTCGAAAACGGAGCCAATCAGCGACCGTCCAACGTCATCTACGACAGGGCCGGATCGGCGATCGCCGAGATCGAGCCTGGCGACATCGATTGGGCGGCGGCCTTCGCGGGAGCCGGATGGTTCCACCTCTCGGGCATCACGCCGGCTATCTCCAGGAAATCGGCCGACGCGTCGATAGCGGCGGCGATGGCCGCGCGCGCGGCGGGACTCACGGTTTCCTTCGATCTCAATTTCCGCGCGAAACTCTGGAAATACGGGGCCAAGGCCCAGGATGTCATGTCCGAAATCGCGGCCTACGCCGACGTCCTCATCGGGAACGAGGAGGATTACCAGAAATCTCTCGGAATCGAGGGACCGGCGAGCGCGGGCGATGGAGCGATAGACACCGCCGAATATTCAGCGATGTGCGCTCGAGCTCTCGCTAGGTTCCCCGCGGCGAAGTACGCCGCCGTGACGTTGCGCGAAAGCCATTCCGCCGACAGCAACGACTGGTCGGCGATGCTCGCTTCGCGCGAAGGCGCGCGCGAAGGCGCGATAGTCTCAAGACGTTATGCGATAACTGATATTGTCGACAGGGTGGGCGCCGGCGACAGCTTCTCCGCCGGCCTCATCTACGGACTCATCCAGTATGGCGAGCCGAGGCAAGCCCTCGAATACGCGGTCGCCCTCTCCTGTCTCAAGCATTCCCTGTCGGGCGATTTCGCCCTCATCGAACCGGGCGAAGTGCAGAAACTCTTGGGCGGCGACGCTTCGGGACGAGTGCAGCGTTGAATGCCGCGGCTTAGGGTAGCGAAGGAAGGACCGGCCGACTTCAGGACGATTTCGGCGGCCCTAGCCGCGATGGCCGCCGTCGAAGCCGATCCTCGCGGCGCCGAAGTCGGCCATCGCGGCGGCGATGAAGCTGTCATTTCCATCGCCGCGGGAATCTATCGCGAAAAACTGAGGATTGAGCGCCCCGGGGTAACCCTGATCGGCGAAGGGCGCGACACGACGGTCATAAGCTGGGACGATCACGCCACGAAACCTCTCCCTTCCGGCGAGCCGATGCGCACCTTCAATTCCTACACGCTCTATATCGGATCCCCGGATTTCCAGGCACGCGACCTTCGCGTGGAAAACTCGGCGGGCGACGGGAGAGCGGTGGGACAGGCTGTGGCCTGTTACGTAGACGCCGACAGGGCGGCATTTTACGGATGCGAATTCCTCGCGCGCCAGGACACTCTCTGTCTCGGTCCTTTGCCAACCAATCCCCTTCCCAAAGGCTTGAATCCCGTCCATCCCGTCGCGATAGCCAAGGCTGGCGACGAGTCGTGGCCCTTCAGGCACTATTTCGCGGACTGCCGCATCGAGGGCGACATCGACTTCATCTTCGGATCGGCCGCGGCCGTCTTCGAAGACTGCGACATAATCAGCCTGGAGCGGGGGGAGGCGGTGAACGGCTATGTGACGGCGCCGTCGACACTTCCGGGCCAGCGCCATGGTTTCGTCTTCCTGGATTGCAGGCTGGGCGGAAACGCGGCCAAGGGCAGCGTCTTTCTGGGACGACCCTGGCGCGCCTCGGCCAAGGCGGCCTTTCTGCGTTGCGACTTAGGCGGACACATAGCCGAATCCGGATGGGACAACTGGGACAACCCAACCAACGAGCGCAGCGCCGAGTTCGCCGAATTCGAAAACCGCGGGCCGGGAGCCGCCGAAAACAGGCGCGGCGCGGCGAATCGGCGCGTAGCCTGGGCACGGATGCTGGACGGAGAAGCGGCCAGCCGCTTTACGCCTCCCGCCGTGCTTTCAGGCGCCGATGGCTGGAGCCCCTGGACAAAGAGCCTTTAGGCTCGGCCTTTAGGCTCAACCATTCATTTTACGGGAGCCGAGCGGGCGTGACGGCGCAGCCTTCCTCGATATGGATACCGATATCGCCGCAGTTTTCGATCCGTACGCCATTGAGCGAACAACTCACATTCCTGAGCCGTAGCCCTCTGTTGGCCGTTTCCTCGACTCCCTGGTACATTTCAGACTGGCTCACCGGCACGAGATTGTCGCAGGCCAAGCTGATAATGCAGTTTTCCAGGACAAGGTTATCGATTTTGGATTCGGGTAGCCCGACGATGAATCCCGCCGATGCGCGACAGCCGGTGGCTACCAAGTTCAGGACCTTGATATTCCTGAATTTTGGCGTCAGGGGCGAGACAGGCTCGGGAGACTTCGAAAAAAGCGCCGTGGCGTCCTCGGCCTTGGCCCCGCAGTTGTAGTAGAGGTTGATGGTGAGCGGGGCGAGCACCTTATCCATCACGAGATTCTGGAACAACAGATTCTGGACCTTGCCGCCCCTTCCCCTCCTGCTCTTTATGCGAATCCCGCGATCCGACCCGACAAAGCGGCAGTTGGTCACATCGACATTTTCGATGCCGCCGGCTGTCTCGCTTCCGATCACCACCCCGCCGTGGCCGCTCAGAAAGGTGCAGCCCGAGATCCTCACGTTGCGCGTCGGGCGATTTTCGGCCAGGCCCTGGGGACCGGCTCCCGCCTTGAGGGCGAGGCAGTCATCGCCCACGTCCACGACGCTGTCGACAATGGTTATATCGGAGCAGGAGTCTATGTCGATGCCGTCGGTGTTTGGGGCATCGCTGGGATTTTCGATCTTGACGTTATCGATGAGAATTCTGCTGGAAAAAACGGGGTGCAGGGTCCAGAACGGGGAATTCCTGAGCGTGACCCCCCGAATCGTCACGCCATCGCAGTTTAGAAACTGTACGAGGGGAGGCCTGAGAAACTGCGTCTCGCGTCCCCCTCCTCCCGACGGCTGGCTTAAGCCTAGATTGTTGAGAGTTCCAAGTCTTTTCTCGATGGCGCTGACCGGACCAGCCTGTTTCTCAGCCTTCTTCCTGCGATAGGCTTCCCACCAGGCATGCCCGTTGCCGTCGATGACGCCTTCGCCGATGATGGCCACATTCTTGGCGTTCCTGGCGAAGATGAGGGGATGCATCGCGTGGCAGACGACGCCTTCCCAGCGCGTCTCCACCGGCACGTAGCGCTCCGGGTCGTCGAGGAAGAGGAGGGTGGCCCCTTTCGCGATCCGCAGGGTTGTATTGTCCGGCAGTTCGAGCGGCCCCGTGAGGAAGACGCCGGCGGGGACAAGGACGACGCCTTCGCCTTTTTCGCGGATCTGGTCGAAAAGCCTGGCGAAAACCGGCGAGCAGTCCGCCAGTCCGTCCGGTTTCGCGCCGAAATCCATTATATTGTCGCCGGGAATCATAGACGCGCTCCTGAGCGGCGTAAGCCTCTTTGCTATTGGCCTAAGCTCTATCCGTTTCGGGTGAATTGTCGATCTATTGCGGCGGGGATGCAATTGTCTTTAATGGTGTCTTTTTGGATTTTTCTGATGTCCAGTCATCGGAAGCGAAAGATTTCCATTGACAGGTCGCCCCGGTGACCCGAAAATGAAAAGAGAGCGGCACAAAGCCATTCGTGGAGGAGACGAGCCTATTCGCCCCGGAAAAGATACAAAAAATCACAGACGCATCGCCTTCATGCTCGCTTCGATCCACAGCGGGTCCTCCACGAAGGTCTGGCCGGAAATTCTCAAGGTCAGCGAAAAACACCAATGCGCGCTTTTCGTCTTCCCCGGCGGCAGGCTGGCGAGCCACGACGAGTTCGAGTACATGCGGAACGGCATCTTCAGCCTCGTGAACGCGCAGAGCTTCGACGGGGCGATAAGCTGGGCCTCCTCCATGAGCGGGTTCGCTTCCGAAAAGCAAGTGGAAGATTTCCTGCTTTCCCGGATCGATATCCCCCTCGTCACTTTCGGTCTCAAGATCAGGGATACCCCCGTCGTCAATATCGATACCTACGCGGGCATGAAACAGCTCATCTCCCATCTCATCCAACGACACAAATGCAGGAAGATCGCCTATATCGGCGGCCCCCGGGCCCATTCTTCGGCGGAGGACCGCTACAGGGCCTACCGCGACGCGCTGACGGAATCGGGGATAGGCTTCGACAAGAACCTGGCTTCCCTCGACAACTCATGGACCGAGGGGAAAAAGGCCATACTTGACCTTCTCGACGGGCGAAAACTCAAGCCGGGGACGGATTTCGACGCGCTCTGCGCCGCGAGCGATCTTCTCGCCTTCGAAGCCGCGAAGCTTCTGCAGGAGCGGGGGTACAGGATTCCGGCCGATGTCGCCCTGGGCGGCTTCAACGATTCGGACGAGAGCAACCTGTTCTCGCCCACCTACACGACGGTTCGCATGCCTTTCGAGCGTCAGGGGCCGCAGGCTTTCCACATGCTCCTCGAGAGGCTGGACGGAAAGCACCCGGCCGACAAGGTGCTGAAGACGAGGCTCGTCATCAGGCAGTCCTGCGGATGCCTCACCGAGTCTGTCCATCTGGCGGGGATGACCTCTTCATCCCGTTGGAAGGAGTCGGCTCAAACGACGGCGCTTCCTGAGGAAGAGGAAATCCTCAGGTTCGTGTCGGGCGTCGCCGGCTTCGGCGCAGAAGAATCCTCGCGGCATCTTGAGCCCATAGCTTCCAGCTTCCTCTCCTGCCTGAAGGGCGGGTCGAAGGGACTTTTCATCAATACCCTCGACGCCGTTCTCAACGACTTCATTTTCCAGGACAGGGACATCGAGACTTTCCAAGACATCCTCTCGGCGCTGAGGATAAGCTGCAGAAGCCGCGCGGTATCGCCCCTTTCCTTGGGCCTTTTCGAAACCCTTCTCAGCCAGGGGCGGGTCCTGGTGTCGGACGCCGAAAAAAGAATAAGCAATTATCGGGCTTGGAAAGAAAAAGCGGTCGACCACTGGCTGTACATACTCAACCACGAGCTGCTCTGCGCCAAGGATTTCGAGGCGATCGTGAAGATAGCGGGCCGCTGTCTCCCTGAGCTGAATATCCTGTCGGGGTACTTCGTGCTGAACGGAAAGGATCCCGGCCACAAAATCTTCGTCGGAGGCTTCGATGCCACGGGAGGCCACGAGGGCGGCGCGATGATTTTGGAGCCGAGGGCCAACAAACGGGCCTTTCCGTCGCGGGATTTGCTTCCGGAGGAAGTCTATCCCTCTGGACGGGGAGCCTATATCGTCCTTCCTCTCTACTATGAATCGACGTCGCTCGGTTATGTCATTCTGCGGCTCAACCGGAGCGACGCCTACATCTTCGAAGAATTGCGGGCCATGTTCTCTTCGGCGATGAGAGGCGTGCTGCTCTTTGAGCAGGTGAACGAAGCGCGCAGAAGGGCGGAGAAGGCCGAAAAGATGAAGACCGAGTTCCTGGCGGGCATTTCAGGCGAGCTCCAGGAGCCTATCGGCTTCATCCACGAGGCCGCCACCCGGCTTCTCGCCGGCGCGACCCCCGGACAGAGGGGGGATGTCGAAGCCATCGTGTCCTATTCAGCCCGCCAAATGGAGCTTACGAGGCATCTGTTGGATTTGTCGCTCGCCCAGGTGGATGACCTGGCGTTTCAGGCGGCGCTTTTCGATCCGCGATCCTTCGTGGAACGTTTCGCGGGAACCTCGACGGCCGCGCAGCGCAGGAAAAAGCGGGGTACCACCGCCGCGATGGTTGCGGTGTCGGTCGTCATGGGAGCGACGCCCGCCGGAGCCGCGCCGCCCCCATGCGCCGTTCCGCTCGCCTGGGGCGATGAGGCCCGCATCCGCCAAGTCCTCGAAATCTTCATCGACTGCCTCTTCCGCGACCTGGGGGCTTCAGAAGCCGCGATCACCTTAAGAATTTCGCCTCGCGGCATCGGCTTCATGGTGAGCGGAAAGCCGAGCGACGCGGGCGCTCCCGCGAACTTCGCCGAGCTGCGCGGTCTCCTGGAAACTGGTCCGGGCATCCCCTCCCTGGACAGGATGAAAATCGAGCTGGAACTCGCCAAACGCATCGCCTTTCTCCATGGTGGCAGCCTGCGGAGCCTGGAGGATGCCGGAACCTTCGGCATCGAACTCCGCCTGCCCTATCCCTGCATGGAGCTCTCCACCGAGCGCGAAACTTCCGACCGCAGAAGCCCCTCCACCGGCGCTCCCGGAATTCCCGGCATTCTTGGCGCTCCCGACGCTCGCGGTATTCCCGACGCTCCCGACGCTCCCAGCACCCTGGGCATCCTGGGTGTCGAACTCCCCGCCCCGCTCCAGGCTCTTTTCCCGGGATGGAAGGCGAAGAAAATCGGCATAGCCGAAGCGGGCTCCGCGACGGCGCTCTCCGATGAAATCTCGCTGCTCTATATGGATCCGGATTCCATGGGTGGGGAGGAAACCGCGATCGCCGGTCTTCTCCTCGACAACGGCGCCTTTCGGAAAATGAGCTGTTTCGTCCCCGCGCGGAGCCTGAAACAGGATTCGCCGACTTCCTCGCTCGGCGATTTCCTCCTCCATTTCGCGCCGACGAAGGCCGCCAATACGGTGCTGATCCTCGGGGGCGCCGATCGAGGCGACGATGAGGCGGCATGCCTCGCTTCATCCCTGGCCTCGGCTCGGTCCCCAGCGACTGAAAACCTGAGGCTCCTGCGCTGCAGGAACGCGGAGGAATTGGAACTTCTCGCGGGGCGGGAGACTCCGCGCCTCCTCGTTCTTTCAGGCCAGAGAAGCGACTTCGCCGCCGCCATCGCGAATTCCTCCGCCTTTGCCAGCACCCCACTGCTCTGCGTCGCCGCGAAATTCGACGACGCTTCCTTCGAAAGACTCATCGCCGACAGGCCCAGAACGATCATCTGCAACTCGGGCGATGTTTTCCGCGACGTTATCGGCTGCATCGCGGGCCGGCTGCCCCGCGGGGAGGAGCTCCTTCCCGCCCCGACGGGCGCCATCATCATGAGGGCGATCGTTTTCCTCAACCGATATTTCCGCGAACAGGTTTCGCGCTGGAAACTCTCCGAATACGTGAACGCGAGCGAAGACTATCTCTCGAGAATTTTCCATAAACAGATGGGAATCCCGCTGTGGGAATACCTTAACAGGCTCAGGATCGGCTACGCGATCGAGCTTCTGAGGAGTTCGGCCGAGAGCGTCGCGGAGGTGGCCTCCAGGTCGGGATTCCAGGATCAGGCGTATTTCTGCCGCGTTTTCCGGAGGATTACCGGCGCGACGCCGGGAGCCATTCGAAAAGAATCGGGAAGCAATGTCAGAATAGTACAATAATCCGACTGAAAATTTGCAAAATCATACTATACTATGATTGGTGGTAACAGTATGACATCACCAACGACGACCATCGCTCCTGCCCGCGCGGGCAGGACAGGCAGCAGCGGCCTCTGGAAGAACATCAAGCGCCACAAATCGGTCTACCTGCTGGCCTCCATCTCCTTTACCTACTTCATCATCTTCAAGTATGTTCCCATCTGGAACGCGCAAATAGCCTTCAAGGATTTCATGGCCCTCGACGGCGTCCTGGGAAGCCCCTGGGTGGGCCTCCAGAACTTCAAGGATTTCGTCAATTCCTACTATTTCTGGGAACTCATACGCAACACGGTGATGTACAGCATCGGCAAGATGATCTTCTCCATTCCCGCCGCGATTTTCCTGTCGGTGACCCTCTACGAGTGCCGCGTCTATTTCCTGCGCAAGACGGTACAGACCCTCGCCTACCTGCCCCACTTCCTTTCCTGGGTCATCATGTACGCCATTCTCCTCGCCATCCTTTCGCCCTCGAACGGCATCGTCAATGACGTCATCAAGCTCTTCGGCGGCGAGCCGATATCCTTCCTCACCGACGCGAAGGCCTTCCCGTGGATCGTCATCCTCTCGGACATGTGGAAGGAGATGGGCTGGAGCGCCATCATCTTCCTCGCGGCGCTGATGGGCATAGACCCTTCCCTCTTCGAAGCCGCCACCGTCGAAGGCGCCAGCGCCTGGCAGCGGGTGCGCTACATCACCCTGCCCTCGATCCGCCCCGTCATCGTGATGGTTTTCCTTCTGAGGCTGGGAACCATACTGGACGCGGGCTTCAACCAGATATTCATGCTCTATTCGCTGCCCGTATACAGCGTGGCCGACATCATCGACACCTGGATATACCGCCAAGGGCTCCTGGAATTCCGCTTCGGGCTGGCGACGGCGGTAGGCCTCTTCAAAGGAGTGTTCGGCCTCATTCTCATCGTGGTTTCCAACAGGCTTATCCGCAAACACACCGATTCCGGGTTGTACTAATGAGGTATGGAAACATGAAAAGCAGCATCCGACTGACAAAAAGCGATAAATTCTTCCACTTCCTCGTCAATACGAGTCTCTTCGTCATTCTCGCGATTTTCGTGATACCGATATGGAGCACGATAACCCTTTCGTTCCGCCCCAACACCTTCATCGGATCGGCGCTGGACGGCATGCTCCTGGCGCCCTGGAAATGGTCGACCTCGGCCTACGAAGCCCTCCTCGGCCACCGGGCCTTCCTGACCTCGACCTTCAACAGCTTCCGCATATTCTTCCAGGGCGTGGCCACCGCCCTTTTCCTCACGGTGCCCCTCGCCTACATTCTGTCGATCAAGACCCTGCCCGGGCGCAAATTGCTTTACGGCATCGTCATCATCCCCTATCTCTTCAACGTGGGCCTCATCCCCAACTACCTCCTCGTGGCCAAACTCGGCCTCATGGACAAGCTCGCCGCCGTCTACCTGCCGGGAGCCATAAGCGTCTACAACACCCTCATCATGAAGAGCTTCTTCGAGGGAATCCCCGACGAGCTCAAGGAATCGGCGCGCATCGACGGGGCTTCGGAGATCACCGTTCTCCTGCGGATCATCCTCCCCCTCTCCAAGCCCATACTCCTGACGATAGGCCTCTATTATGGGGTGCATTTCTGGAACGATTTCTTCAACGCCATGCTCTACCTCAACGACAGCGCCCTCCAGCCCCTCCCCATCCTCCTTCGCAACATTCTCCTCTCTTCGGGGATGAACGAATATGTCGAGGTGAACGCCTTCGGCGAGGCGCCCATCGCCGCCATCAAGGCCGCCAGCGTCCTTTTGGCGGCGATTCCCATGCTCATCGCCTATCCCTTCATCCAGCGTTATTTCGTGAAGGGGACGATGCTGGGAAGCGTGAAGGGTTAATCGATTGCCGCGGCCGCGGCCGCCGTCGCCGCGAAGGCCGTCTGAATCGGGTTCCATTTCGGGGCTTCTAGCCCCGTCGCTATAGATCAAGGAGGTTTCCATGAAACGAACAATCAGAATCATGATGACGCTCATCCTCGCCATGGTCTGCATCGGATCGACCTTCGCCCAGGGGGCGAAACCGGTGACGATCGAGATGTGGTACGGAGCGGCCATCACCGAGGCGGGCCCGCCCCCCGACGACTGGGTGGTCTACAAGATACTGCGCGAGAAATACGGGATCGAGCTCAAGATCACGGCCGAGCCTTCGAACGAAAACGACCAGGACGTGAAGATTCTGGCCGCCGCCGCGGCCAACCAGCTGCCCGACCTCTTCATGGTGCGCCGCGATCCCTGGCAGACCTTGATCAAGCAAGGTCTCGTGGCCCCCGTGAACGACATGTATCCTCTCATGCCCAACAGGGCCGAGAATCATTTCAACGAGGATTCCATCGCCTTTTCGACGATTCGGGGCAAAAGCTACGGTTTCGCCTTCCCCGGCTCCCTCCAGAAGAACGAGGGCCTCGTCATCAGGAAAGACTGGCTCGACAAGCTCGGCCTCAAGATGCCGACCACCCTCGACGAACTCTACGACGTCTGCTACGCCTTCACCTTCAAGGATCCCGACGGCAACGGCAAGAACGACACCTACGGCTTCGGCGCCTTCGTCGAGCTTTTCGACCAGGAGCAGTACCTCGGCAGGCGCTTCGAGCCCATCATGGGCGCCTTCGGCGTGGCCGGCACCTGGAACATGACCGAGCAGAATTTCGGTCTCAACGCGAAAAAACCCGAGTTCTACGAAGCCCTCAAGTTCGTCAACAAGATGGTGGAGAACAAGGTCGTCGACCCCGACTGGCCGAGCCTCAAGAAGGACGATTTCCGCGCCGCCTGGAAACAGGGCAAGTTCGGCGTGATGCGCGAGCAGATGGCCGCCCTCGCCGCCCAGGCCAACTACGCGCCCTTCGACAAGAACTTCCCCAATGGCGAGTGGGCTGCCCTTCCCCCGCCCAAAGGCCCGAAAGGCCTCTCCGCCACCGGCATCTACGACGCCAACTACAGGATCTACGCCGTCTCCCCCAAGGCCATCAAGGCCGGAAAGAAAGAGGCGATCGCGAAGTTCCTGGATTGGATGGCCACCGACGAAGGCTACAAGCTCATCGGCTGGGGCGTCGAAGGCGTCAACTATTCAATCGACGCCAACGGCGACATCACCGACAAGAACGTGCCGGCCGACACCAAGTTCTCCTCCCCCAAGGGGCAGACGGTGACACAGCTCCGCAACATGGTGTTCTACAACTCCGCCCTCGAACTCGGAGCCCGCTATCCCTTCTACAAGACGGCCAACGGCCGCAGGATCGGCCCCATGCCCTACCTGAAGACCTTCCAGTCCTATCCCTGGATCAACGTCACCGGCGCGGGCACCATCGCCCCCTCCCCGAACAACGCCGATCTCAAGCGTTTCATCAACCAGGGCGTGCAGGAATTCGTGCTGGGCAAGACGGCGCTGACGAAGGAAAACTTCGACGCCTTCGTCGCCCAGATGGACAAGCTGGGCGCGGCCGCCTGGGAAAAAGCCGCCAGGGCGCAGATGGATGAGAACGGCTATCTGAAATAGGCCGCGAATCTCGCGGACGTTTTCCGTAAGAAAGAGGACTGGGCGGAGAAGAATCGCTTCCACGCCCAGTCTCGAGACGCTATGGGAGCCTCGTGGACGCGTTTCTCCAAGAAGCGCCTTCGCGAGGCTTTTTTTGCATGACCGGGCGCCTTACTTCCGCGCCTTTTCCGGAATTTACCATGAACAATGATCAGCGTGCCCTGTATCTGAATCTGCTCAACGACGCGGTCGAATCCGCGCTGAAAGCCTGCGTGCCCGGAGCGCTTCGCTGGAACTATGAGACCGGCCTCGTCCTGGGCGCGATAAAAAGGGCTTCCGGAAAGTACTTCGCGCATCGCTACGATGGCCTCGTCGCGGAACTCGTCGATTCGCTCGTCGCTCCCGACGGCTCCATCCACGGATACCTCAAAGAAGAATACAATCTCGATCAGATCAATTCGGGCAAGGTGGTTTTCGACGTCTGGAAGGATTCGGGCGACGCGCGCTACGGCGCGGCGGTCGAGAGCCTCATGAACCAGCTGGCCACGCAGCCACGCACCGATTCCGGCGCCTTCTGGCACAAGAAAATCTATCCCTACCAGGTCTGGCTCGACGGACTCTACATGTTCGGCCCTTTCTACGCGCGCTACGCGGCCGAGTTCTCCCGGCCCGAGCTGTTTCGCGACCTATGCGGCCAGCTTCTCCATGTCAGGGACACGATGAAGGACAGCGCGACCGGCCTCTACTACCACGCATGGGACGAATCGCGCCGACAGCGCTGGTCCAACCCAGGCTCTGGCCTTTCGCCCCACATCTGGGGACGGGCCGTGGGCTGGCTCTCCATGGCGCTCATCGATATCCTGGACTGGTTACCGGCGGATCATGCCGCCAGGCCGGAAATCGAAGAGATGTTCTGCGACCTGATGTCCTCGGCAGCCGCGGCCCAGGACGGGTCCGGGCTCTGGTTCCAGATCCTCGACATGCCGACGAGGGCTGGCAATTATCTCGAGGAATCGGTTTCCTCGATGTTCATCTATTCCATGTACAAGGGCATGGGGAAGGGCATTCTGGGCTCGGAGACTGGCTCGACCGTCGGAACGGCGAGAAGCGCGGCCATCGGCGAGGAGGGCTTCTCCGCGGCCGCCGACAGGGCCCTGGCGGGCCTCGTCGCCCGATTCGTCTCCAAAGACGAGACGGGCAGGCTGCATGTGAACGGCATCTGCAAGGTGGCCGGTCTGGGCGGAAACCCTTACCGCGACGGTTCTTTCGCCTATTACATGAGCGAACCCATCGTGTCCGACGACTTCAAGGGTTCCGGCCCCTTCATCCTGGCGCTCTGCGAGGCGCTTGGCGAAGGACTCGCCCGATGAAGGCCGGTTTCATCGCGTAAATCCCGTCGAACTATTCTATCGTCGCGTCAGGCCAGCGCGTGGGCGACCAGGTTCGTCAGCGATTCCACCTTCATGCCCATGGCGTAGTAGTCATTCAGCTCGGTGAGCTGGGTGTGGCAGTTCTCGCAGGCGGTGCAGATGATATCGGCGCGGGCCGCCTTGATCTGATCGACCTTCACCTTGGCCGATTTCATGCGGAATTCCTGCTCGCCCATCGAGATGAGCCCGCCGCCTCCGCCGCAGCACCAGTTTTCCTCGCGGTTAGGCGTGAGTTCGACGAAATCGCCGGTGAGGGCGCCGATGACGCGCCGGGGCTCCTCGATGACGCCGCCGTTCCTCGCCAGCTGGCAGGGATCGTGATAGGTGAGACGGCCCTGAAGCGTGCCCGGCTTCAGGGAAATCCTGCCCTCGGCGATATAGCGGTCGATAAGCTCCACGATCGAAGTCACCTTGAAATCCTGCTTTCCCGACTGGAACTTCATGACGCGGGTGGCCGTGCCGCATTCCACGACGACGACTTCCTTCACATTGAGGCGGATAGCCTCGTCGACGATGCGCTGGGAAATCTTCGCCTGTTTCTTGGCGTCGCCCAGCCAGGCGGCGAAATTGACCGCCTCGAAATAGCTCAGGGTCCAGTTTTCCTTCGCGGCGTTCATGATGGCCGCGGCCGGAATGATGGAGTGCGCGCCAGAGAGTCCTACATAGAGGATGTCGGCGTCCTGGACATCGATGGGGATCGTCTTCCTGCCTTCGGGCGTCGGAGCCAGGGCTTCCACCTGGGATTCGAGATTTTTGATGGCTTCCCGGTAGTTTTCGCCCGACTCGACATAGGTCTCGCCCTTGGCGATCGACATGTCGGAAAGCATCGCGAGAAGCTGGGGCTGCCGCTCAACGCCAATGAGGAGAAGCTTGGCTATGCCCATGACCTGCTGGGTGTCTATGCCGAAGGGGCAGAAACCGACGCAGCGGCGGCAGCCTGTGCAGGAAAAGGCGGCTTCATAGGCTTTGTCCATGCCGAGATCGCCGAAGGGAATCGTCTCGCCGAGCCAGGGCGCGAACGTGCCCTGAACCTTGAAATAGCGCTTGAAGAGCTTGCGGATCACCTCGGCCCTGCCGACGGGCGTATATTTGGTCTCGGGCATCGACGCGTAGACGTGGCAGGCTTCGACGCAGAGCCCGCAGCGGGCGCAGGTGTCGAGATAAAGGCGCATGGCCTTGTTGAGCTTCGTCTCGAAAAGGCGTTTGAGATGGCCGGTCGTTATGTCATCCATGGCTTACCTCCTTCTCAGCATATTCAGCGGCAGGCTGAAGAATGTGTGCACGATCTTGCTGAAGGGCAGGATCATCATGAAAAGCTCGGCCAGGAAGACATGGAGCACGACGAAATGGTAATGCGAGCCATGAAGGACGGTTCTGGGGTTCATGAAGGTGAACCCCGAGAGAATGCCGAAATAGTTGCTGAAATTGGCCTTCGTCATGACAAAGCCTTTGGCCGTCCAGGAATTCCCCCAGCTAATCATATCGCCCAGAAGGAAGGTGAAGAGAAGGAGGAGGAGGAGTAGATAATCGGCGGGCACCGAGATGTGCCTGTTCTCGCCCGCAAATCGCCTGAAAAGAAAATAGAAGGCGGGAACCGTGACCGAGACGCCGACGAATCCCGCGCCCATCATATGACGGGACGCCGCCGGGACGATATTGATGCTTGGGAAGAGGTCCAGATGGCCCAGGATGAGGAAGGCGATGCCCAGATGGAACCACATGAGGAAGAACCAGAAGACCGGCTTGCGCTTCCTGATCATAGGCATGCCGAAGGTGTCGCCCAGGGCGGCCAGGACCGGGCGCTTTCTCGCGGGGAAGGTTTTTAGGCTGTAGGCGGGAGCGGGCGAGGAAAGGATGGAGGCGATCTTCACGGCGATGCCGACAACCATGACGGTGATGGAGATGTAGACGAGAGGCACCATGATGAAGTAATAGAGGCCTTCCAGGAAGAGGGCGAAACCCGTAGGGGCCACGGCGGGGCCTTACTTTTGTCGCTTCACGTAGAAGCGGATCAGGCCGGAATCCTGTTTCGTCTCAAGAACGGCATTGCCCGTCGATTTGGCCCAGGAAGGCACATCGGCGAGGGAACCCGGATCGGTGGAGAGCATCTCGACGACCTCTCCCACCTTCATCTTCGCGATTTCCATGCTGAGTTTGACGATGGGCATCGGGCAGGCGAGCCCCTTGCAGTCGAGCGTTTTCGTGACGGCGTAATCGGACATATATTTCTCCTTAAGCGAAAAACTTGATCAGATGAATAGCTGGACGGCTGATTCCTTGGCGTCCGCGAGGAAGGAAGCCACCCCGACGACTTTCATGCCGGGATAGTCGATCATCTCTTCCATCTTCATCCCCATGAGATCCATCGACATCTGGCAGATATTGATTTCGACGCCCAAGGCCCCGGCCGCCTCGAAAAGCTGATCCAGGCTGGCGACGTTTTTTTTCGTCATGAGACTTTTGAGCATCGCGGTGCCGGCGCCCGCCATGTTCATCCGCGAAAGCTTCAGCTTGTTGCGCCCTTTCGGGAGCATGAAACCGAACATCTTGCCCATGAAATCCTTGCCGCCCGCCTTCTTGGAAGGATCGCGCAGGGCGGCGGTTCCCCAGAAGGTATAGAAGAGCACAACCTTCATGCCCATCGCGGCGGCGCCGGTGGCGATGATGAGGGACGCAATCTGCTTGTCGAGTTCGCCCGAAAAAACGACCATGGAGAGCTTGTTCTCCATGCCGGGGGCGGAGTTCACCTTAGCCTTGAGCTCACTGAGCTCTTTTTCGATGTCCATGGATTGTTTCCTTGAGAGAACGCTAGTTGTCGCCAGCGCGGCAGCTTTCGAGACAGTGGAGAAGTTCGACGAGATGAGGTTGGGCGAGGCGGTAGACGGCGAAGCCGTTTTCCCTGCGGAATTCGACGAGGTCGGCCATGCGGAGTATGCGCAGCTGTTGGGAGACGAGGGACTGCGAGACGGCGAGCCTCTCGGAAAGATCGCTTACGTGCGCTTCGCCGGCGCAGAGCTGGGCGGCTATCATGAGACGAATCGGATGCGAGAGAGCCTTGAGTATCTCGGCAATATCGGCAGCGCGCGCCGAATCGTTCTTCAGGTCGCTCATCGGAATATTCGCTTCCTCAGGATATAGCGTTATCTTTATATCGCTATATCTTTATAAAACTATATTCCGTCAGCGCGCGCATGTCAATAAGTTCAGGCGCCGGCCATCATCGCTTCCACGTCGGCGTCGGCGCCGCCTATGCCCTTGATGCCGAACTTCTCGACGAGGACGGCGGCGACGGCGGGCGAGAGGAAACCGGGGAGCGTCGGCCCGAGCCTGATGTTCCTGAATCCGAGGTACAGCAGGGCGAGCAGCACCAGCACGGCCTTCTGCTCGTACCAGGCGATGTCGAAGGACAGGGGCAGCTTGTTCACGTCGTCCAGGCCGAAGATTTCCTTGAGCTTGAGGGCGATCAGGGCGAGCGAATAGGAGTCGTTGCACTGGCCGGCGTCGAGGACGCGGGGAATGCCGCCGATGTCGCCCAGATTCAGCTTGTTGTAGCGGTACTTCGCGCAGCCCGCGGTGAGGATGACGGCGTCCTTGGGCAGCTTTTCGGCGACGTCGGTGTAGTAGGAGCGGCTGGGCTGGCGGCCGTCGCAGCCGGCCATCACGACGAAGCGTTTGATGGCGCCGGTCTTCACCGCGTTCACCACAGTGTCGGCCAAGGCGAAGACCTGGTCGTGGGCGAAGCCGCCGACAATCTCGCCGTTTTCGATTTCGGCGGGAGGCGGGCAGGTCTTGGCCAGGGCGACGATGGCGGAAAAATCCTTCATTCCGCCGGGAGCTCGGTCGGCGATATGGACGCAGCCCTCGAAACCGACGACGCCGGTCGTGAAGACCCGCGCCTTGTAGCTTTCCCTGGGGGGAACGAGGCAGTTCGACGTGAAGAGGACGGGGCCGTGGAAGTTCTCGATGTCGCCGTTCTGGCTCCACCAAGCGCCGCCGTAGTTTCCGTAGAGGTTGTCGTACTTATCGAAGAAGGGATAGTAGTGGGCGGGCAGCATCTCGCCGTGGGTATAGACGTCGACGCCCGTGCCCCTGGTCTGCTCGAGAAGGTCCTGAAGGTCGACGAGATCGTGGCCCGAGATGAGGATGCCCGGCCTGTCGCGGACGCCGGTCTTCACTTTGGTGACGCGGGGATTGCCGTATGCGCCCGAATTGGCGCCGTCGAGCAGCGCCATGGCCTTGACGCCGTATTCGCCCGTCTCGAGGACGAGGGCGGTGAGCTGGTCGAGGCTCTTCGTGGCGTCGGTGAGGTCGGCGAGGGCTCGCAGCATGAATTTGAATACCTCGGGCGACTTCTTGCCGATCGCCCAGGCATGCTCGACGTAGGCGGCCATCCCTTTGAGCCCGTAAAGAACGAGGGACTGGAGGGCGCGGACATTTTCGTCGGCGATTTCCTTCCAACCGCCCTTGCCCTGGGAGGCCGCGGCGCGCAGGGCTTCGGGGCCGGACGCCGCCCAGGTGGCCGCGTCGGGGAGGGAGCCGCTCAGTTTGACGCCGGCCTTGGCGCAGGCGGCCCTGAGATTGTCGCGATACCCAAGACCCTCGAAGATCCAGCGCTCGAAATCCCGGTTCGAAAAATTGGCGTTGGTGATGGTGGCGAAAAGCATCCTGTCCACGAAGAATGCCGCGGCTTCGTCGTAGATTCCCTTCTCGGCCGCTTTCATGGCCCAGAATCCGATGCCCTTGCACACATGGATCATGAGATCCTGTAGGTCCGACACTTCGGCGGTCTTGCCACATACGCCTTTGGCGGCGGCGCAGCCCGAGTTTTTTATAGTTTCCTGACACTGATGGCAGAACATGTCCACCTCCCGCATCTATGCGTGTAATCGGCGCCCCAGGGGCGACCGTTGGGGTTGCCCCATTCCAATGCCCGATCGACGCCGGAAAAACTGCGGGCGATATCGGCTATCGTCGTGTTTTCGAGCGTCGCTCTCACTTTTTTTTCCACATCGTCACAGAGCGACTTGAACGCGCATGTTTTGGTCGCGCAGATGGCGCGCTCGAAGAGACAGTAGTTGGAGGGCAACGGTCCGTCGAGCGCCTCGAGCACTTCCACGCAGGGCATTTCGGAGGCGGGCTTGAGCAGGGAAAAGCCGCCGCCGATGCCGCGCACCGAGGCGATGATACCCTTGGCGGCGAGGCTCTGCAGGATCTTGGCCAGGTAGCTGGGAGAGACGCCGAGACGCTCGGCGGCGGCCTTCGCGGCGATCGAGCCGCCTTCGCGGGATGCCAGCGCGAGAGCGTGGAGCGCGGCGTTCGTTCTGTCCGAGATCGCCAGTACTCTGTCCATCCGTGTTTCCTTGGCGTTCCGGCCGGTCTGTATCTTACGGTTTGCATGGGTTGCCGGGGCGTCGCTTAAATCAGATATACATATCCTATTTTAGCTCATTTTTAGACTTTGTCAAGGGTTGTCGAGCGCGTAACCTTCAAACCCGGCTGAGATTTTCGATCGTCAGGCTTATGGCGCCCCTGTTGTTCTCGACGAGGCCGGCGATCCAGAGCGGATGTTCCTCGAAGAGCAGGTGGCGGTATTCGCGGTAAGCGTCGGGAAAAAGGACAGCCTCAAAGATAGCCGTCTCGTCTTCGAAGGAGACGAACTCCATGGTTTCCTCGCTGGCGGTGAGGACGGGTTTGGCCGTTATGGGCCAGCCGAGGAGGCGGACACGGCGGCCAACGCCGCGCCGCAGGTCGACGGCGCGGTCTCGGGGGGTAGCGAAGGCGCGAGGCCAGAGCTCCAGGGGATGGGAATCGAGGGTGGTGCCGAGGTATTTGAGCTCGGCGGCGCGCTTCTTGCGCGTGGAGCCTGGAGGCGGCTCGGAAGCGGGCGGCTCCGAGCCGCGGGGCTCTAGGGACCGCGGCTCGTGGGCGCGAGGCGCCGGACCGGCGCCGGCATCAAGGATGCGAGGTTCGGGGACGACGCTCTCGCTATCGGGCGCGAAAAGTTCGAGCGGCCTGCTGGCGGCCAGGGAAGTGCATGAGGCCCCGGGGCGGCGGGAAGCCTCGGGGCTTCCCGAGGTTCCGGCGCGGCAGGAGGCCCCGGGGCCGCCCGAGGGGGCGGAGCCTCCCGCCGCGCCCTCGCGCGCCGCGCAGAGGGAAAGGAGAACCATGAGGGCGTCGGAGCGTTTCGCGCCTCCAAGGAGGCTGTCGAAGGCACCCGAGCCCACCAGGGCTTCGGCGTCGGTCCGCTCGAATCGCTGGCGACGCGCGAAATCCTCGACGGAAAGGTAAGGCCCTCCCCGCTTCCGTTCGCGGAGTATGGCGGCGGCGACGCCCGCGCCGAGCGAGGAGAGCATGCAGAAGCCGAAGCGGATCCTGCCTCTTCGCCCCTCGCATCGCCGTTCGCTCAGATTGACGTCGGGAGGAAGAAGGGCGAGCCCCATCCGCCTCGATTCGCTCGCGTAGGCGAGCGTGGAGTAGAATCCCCCGTGGTTGGAGAGGACGGCCGCCATGAACTCGGCGGGATAATGGGCGCGCAGGTATGCGGACTGGAAGGAGAGCATGGCATAGCTGGCGGAATGGGCTTTCACGAAGGAATAGCCGGCGAAAGAACAGATCATGGCCCAGACCACCTCGGTGCTGGCCTCGTCGGCGCCCCGCGCCGCGGAGCCCTCGAAAAAAGCGCTCCTGTATTCCTGGAGCCTGGTGTCGGCATCCTTCTTCGAAAGGATCTTGCGGATGCCGTCGGCTTCGGAAGAGGAGAAGCCGGCGAGGGCTATGGCCGCCTTCGACACGTCCTCCTGGTAGCAGAGGATGCCGTAACTTTCGTCGAAAAGCCCTTCGAGGAGGGGATGAAATGCCTTCCAGGGCTTGCCCCGTAGGCGATCGACGTACTCGTCGATATATTTGTTCGCCGCGGGACGGATGATGGATGAATGGATGACGAGGTGCTCGAAATCCCCCCTCCTTGTCTTGATTTGCAGGAGGCGCATGGCGGGGCTCTCCACGTAGAAGACGCCCATCGTATCCCCCCGCGCGAGAAGGGCGACCGTGGCGGCGTCGTCGATCGGCTTCCATTTTCCCGTATCGAAGGACGGATCGTTTTCGCGCAGGTCGGCGAGCGCGTCCCTGACGACGGCGAGGGAGCGGTTCCCGAGGAGGTCTATTTTCACGAGGCCGGCTTCCTCCGCCCCCTCCTTGTCCCAGGCGATCACCCTTATGCCGTTGCCCGTCTCCTCGACGGGAACGTGGTCGGCCAGACTGTCCGGCACGATGATGACGCCGCCCGAATGTGTGCCCAGATGCCGAGGCAGGCCGACGATGCCCGCCGCCCGCCGCGCGATGATCTTCCATTCCGGATCGGCCGAAGAGAGGGTCCCGTCGGTATCCACCTTGAGGGAGCGCTCGAAGTCCGAAATCTCGGCGTCGGGCATGCCGAAGGCCCTGGCGGTTTCGCGCAGGCCCGAGCGCGAGCGGAAGCAATTGTGGTTGGCCACCCTGGCCGTATGTTCGGGTCCATAGGCCTCGACGACTTTTTCAAGAAGGGCATCCCGCTCGTCCCAGGCGAAATCCACATCGATGTCGGGCGGATCTTTCCTCCCCGGATTCAGGAAACGCTCGAAGTAGAGGGAATGGCGGATAGGATCGACCTCGGTGATGCCGAGGCAGTAGGCGACGACGCTCGCGGCCGCGCTGCCGCGGCCACAGATGCGCGAGGCCTTCTTTATTATGTCCCAGACCACGAGAAAATAGTCGCAGAATCCCTTGGACTCGATGAGCGCAAGCTCGCGCTCAATTCTCGCCTCCACCTCGGCGGTAACGGGCGAGTAGCGCCGCGCCACGCCTTCGTAGACGAGGCGGCGAAGGAATTCGGAGGAGGAGGCCTCGGGGCTTGCCCCATGCGTCGTTTCCGAAACGACGGCTAGGCTTCCCATAGGCGTCGCTTCCAAAGCGGCTGTGGCCCCCATTCCGAAACGGGGGAAGACAAAGCCCGAAAACGGCTCTCCCAGGGCTTCGCGCGCGATGAGGGCATTGGAGGCGAAGGCTTTCTCCATCCACGCGACCTGGGAAGGGAGAACGGTCCAGGGGCCGGCGACCGGGCTAGGGGCAGGGCCTGCGACCTGGCCGGCGGCCGGGACGGCGTCTGGAGCGGCGGCTGAAGCCGCGTTCCAGAGCGCCTCGGGCGGGTCCAGCATGTCGTCGCCTATATCGTGGATCGTGAGATTCGCCCCGATGGCGAGAAGCAGACGTTGGACTTCGCGCTGCTCCGGCTCGAGAAAGCTCGCCTCGGGCGTCGCGGCGGGCCTGTGGCCCGATGCGGCGAGGCGGCGCCACTTGGCTCTGTTGCAGGGCGTGACGAGGGCGAAAAGGCAATCGCGGGGAGAAAAGCGCGCGAGGAGCTTCTCGTCGTCCGTGAGGATGAAGAGGTCGCAGGGGTTGGGGTCCGCGCCGCCGGGGCTGAGGCTTGCGTCGCCGAGCCGGCCTGCGTCGCCGAGCCGACCCGCATCTTCAGGACCGCGCGCGGCTTCCAGGATGCCGGCCACGGCTTCACGGAGATCGTAGGGGGAAAGACGGCCCTTCCCTCGCCGCTTCGCCGGCCTGTCTGCCTTTTCGGCAGCCTCCGTGGCGGCCCTCGCGGTCAGGAGACGCGTAATCGCCGAAAAACCCGCTTTTGTCGCGGCGATGAGGACGGCGCGGCCTCCTTCATACACAAGCTCCGTTCCGACGATCGGCTTCAAACCCACCTTTCGGCAGGCCTCCACGAAGGTGGGGACGCCATAGACGCCGTTCCGGTCCGTCAGGCCGAGACGCGACAGGCCAGCCGCCTTCGCCGCCGCCGCCCAGGCCGCGGGCTGGACGACGCCGCGCATCATCGAGTAGGAGGAGCGGACGACAAGGGGCACGAGCATGGTCAGGCCCTCCCTTCCGACAGGCGCGGGACGAGGATGCCGGCCGTCATGAACGCGCAGGGGGTCAGGGCGACGAATCCATATTTTCGGTGAACCTTGTCCAGGGCCGTCTGCAGCCGCGCCGACTTCGTTTCCGAGGGCTCGAAGAGATCGAGCTCCGGCCCCGCCGCGCCGAATTCGGAGAGTTCGACGCCGAGGCGGCGCACCCGCACGCGGCGTTCCATGGCTCGCTGGGCTATGTCCCAGGCCATGGCGGCGATTTCGTCGTCCCTCGTGAGGATGCGCGGCGACCGTGCCGAAGCGGAGGCGAAGCGCCCGTCGCTGTAGTCTATCCTGAGCGTCACCTTCCGCGCGCCGAGATTTTCCTTGCGCGCGGCGAAGCCGAGAGTCGCCGCGAGATAGGCGAGATGAAGGCGGAGCGCCTCCTGCTCGGCGGTGTCGGGCTCGAGAACCGCGGAATCCCTGAGGCAGCGCCTTTCCGGGGGCTCGGGATTGACCGGCGAGTCGTCGATGCCTCTCGCCCTCGCCACGAGATCGGGCCCGCGGGGGCCGATGGCCCTCGCCTGGAAGGCTCCAAGGTCGGCGATGCCTCCGATATCGTCGATATCGAGAAGATTGAGCCTGTCCTTGAGCACCGGACCCACGCCGGGCAGAAGCTCCACGGGCTGAAGCCTGACAAGGCTGGCTTCCTCGTGCGGAAGGAGGGCGACGAAGCCGCCCGGCCTGAACACCCTGGTGGCCACCTTCGACACCGTCTTGTTCGAGGCGAGAGCGAGGCTCGGCTGGACGCCCGTCTCCTCCATGATTCTCATCCGGATCTTCTGGGTCGCGTCCTCAGGGACGCCGTTTATGCGCGAGGTTCCCGCCAGATCGATGAAGAGATGTCCCTGCCCGGCCTTCTCGACGAGGGGAGAAAAGGACATGCCGATCTCCCACATGGCCTCGTCGGCTTGCCGGTACAGGTCGGGGTGAGGCGGCCTCACCGCGAGGCCGGGAAGACGGTGCCGCGCCAGCGACAGCATCATGCCCCGCCTGATGCCTTCCCTGTGCGCTTCCGGCGAAAGATCGAGGACGATGGCGCGGACCGCTCCCTCCCTCGCGACCACGAAGGGCCGCGACCTGAGGCCGCGGTCCAGCCCCTCCTCGATGGCGGCCATGAGGCCCACGGCGTTGACGTGGAGGACCGTGCCGCCCATCAGCCGCCTCCTTGCGAATCATCGGCGTTCGACACGCCGTCCCCGGAGAGCCCGGCCCACAGCTCGGCCATGAGCGCCGCGCTCGCCGCCGTTCCCTTTTCCCCGCCCACCG
>DATMZF010000052.1:0-20116 GCA_035560555.1 Rectinemataceae bacterium | reverse complement strand
ATCTTTTTATTATATAAATTTATAATTTTTAAATTACAACCAAATCGCAAGCAGGCCTTACGAATTTCATTTGACGCTTTTTCCGGCAAGGGCTTAGTATCAGTATCACCATCGAGTAGGAGTGACAATGATCGTTGAACGAAGAAGACCGCTCTACGCCCGCGTCGGTGTGCTGGGCGTGGGACACCATACATATTGGGAACAATTCGAGGGACTGCGCGAGGTGATGGTCCAGAAGACAGAAGCCTTCAAGCTCAAGCTGGAAGGCTGCGCTGTGGAAATCGTGGACTTCGGATTGATCGACGATTCGCGGGCCGCGTATCGCGTGCTGGAAGAGATCAGGAAGGCCGATCTCGACCTGCTCTTCATCGACATGGTGACCTACGCGACATCGGCCACCTTCGCGCCGCTGGTTCAGGCATTGAACATACCTATCGTCCTCGTTGTCCTTCAGCCCCTCAGGGCCATGGAGTACGCCCGCGGGACGACCTTCATGCAGCTCTGCAACGACGATTTCTGCTCGGTCCCGGAATTCTGCTCGGTCGCTGTCCGTATGGGGAAGAAGACTCCTCCCCTCGTCATCGGGCTCAGGGAGGGAGACGAGGAGGCCGACGAAGAGATCCGCTCATGGTGCAGGATCGCCCATGTCCTTCACGATCTGAAGAATGCCCGGATCGGGCTCATGGGCCACGTCCTCGAATGCATGTACGATATGCACGTGGATCCCACGCTCATGACGCGTACCTTCGGCTGTCATGTGGTGCAGGTCGAGCCTGAGGATATCTTCAAACATTACACTCGTCTGGGCGGCGCGGATCTCGCGGCCATGAGGACAAGGATTCTATCCTTCTTCGACAGGCCGGCGCCGGTCTCCGATATACTGACCTCCACGCTCGCGGAAACCGACCTTGCGGTGGCGTCCAAGGCCGCGGTGGCTCTGGAAATGGCCATCAACGAGCTGGATCTCACGGGCCTCGCCTATTACTACGAGGGGGAGGAAGGCTCCGAGCTGCGCACGATGGTGACGAATTTCATCGTCGGCAACTCTCTTCTCACCGCGGCAGGCTTCCCGATGTGCGGCGAGTTCGATCTGAAAACCTGCGTGGCCATGCTCATCATGGACAGGCTGGAGATAGGCGGAAGCTTCGCCGAATTCCACCCCCTGGACTTCAACACGGGATCCATCCTGGTGGGGCACGATGGCCCCCACCACCTGAACATAGCCGACAGAAAGCCGGTGCTCAGGTCCCTGAGCAAGTACCATGGAAAGCCGGGCAGCGGGGCCGGCGTGGAGTTCAAGATAAAGGAAGGCCCCCTCACCATGCTGAGCGTCACCGTCAACGCCGAGGGAGGGCTCAAGTTCGTCATCGCCGAGGGAGAATCCCTTCAGGGGGCGATCCCTCCGACGGGCAACACGAATACGCACGGCTATTTCAAGCCCGATCTGAAGACCTTTCTCAAGCGGTGGACGGCCGAAGGGCCGACTCACCACTTCGCCTTGGGCATCGGGCACCACGGCGACGAACTGGTGAAGGTAGCCGAGGCGCTCGGAATCGATTACGCCAGGATATCCATTGAGTAGGCATTCCGGCGCCTGCCGCGCTGGAGGCGGGCGCCATATCATTCGAAGGAGGAAACGATGAGAAAAGTATTAGCGGTTTTCGCGGTGGCGATGCTGGCCCTGGGAACGATGGGTTACAGCCAAGCCAAGGCGACCAAGCGGATCAAGATCGGGTTCGCGAACATCAACGAGAGGTCGGCGTTCACCAAGATGGTGCGCAACGGCATCGAGGTCGAAGCCAAGAAGCGTGGTTGGGATATCGTCAGCCTGGACAACGCTTCGGATGGGGCTACCGCGGTGCGCAACGCCGACGACCTCATCACCCAGCAGATCGACTACATGATCGAATTCAATGTCGACGGTTCCGTCGCCCCTGTCATCATGGAGAAATTCAACGCGGCCAAGATACCTGTCATCGCGGTCGACATCCCGCATCCGGGCGCCATCTACTTCGGGGCCGACAACATCCGCGCCGGCACGCTCGGCGGAGAATTCGCAGGCGATTGGATCAACAAGAACTGGAAAGGACAGGTGGATAACGTGGTCCTCCTCGCCCAGGCCATGTCCGGCGCGACCGTGGCTCCGCGAGTTCACAAGTTCGTCGACGGCCTGCGCAACAAGGGCATCCAGGTGAACGCCAACCAGATCACCGTGCTCGACACCTCAGGCGACGTCGCCAGGATGCAGCAGATGTTCTCCGATTTCCTCATGGCGCACCCCGCCTCCACGCGCATCGCGGTGGCTTCCATGAACGACTTGTACGCCAACGGCGCCTATTCGGCCGCCGAGATAGCAGGAAGGACAAAAGAGGTGGTCATCGTCTCACAGAATTCCGCGAGAGAATTTGTCGAGGCTCTGTACGCCAAGGAAGGCAAGACCAACTGGATCGCCAGCATCGGCTTCTTTCCCAACCGCTACGGCGAATGGATATTCCAGATACTGGACAAGATGGTGGCCAAGGCTAAAACCGAAGCGACCTATTTCATCCAGCACGAGCCGGTCAGCTGGGACAATATCAAGAAGTACTATCCCCTGGACAACCTTCCCTGGAATAATCTCAAGTAGCCAGATTGGGCCGCCCATTCTATACTCTTGAATGGGTGGCCAGATGGTTTAGGCGCCCCGGCTACATAGCCGGGGCGCCGGCGCAGATGCGTGGAATCGAGACAAAGGCGAATGGCAGGAGCGGTTGTGGTGCAGAAAAGGAACCTGGACGGTGCGGCGATAGTTCTCCGGGCGATCGGCGTCAGCAAGTCTTTCCCGGGGGTAAAAGCCCTCACGAACGTGGATTTCAACGTCAGGAGAGGAGAGGTCGTAGCCTTGCTCGGGGAGAACGGCGCGGGCAAATCGACATTGATCAAGATACTCTGCGGGGTATATCGATGCGATGCCGGACAGCTCGAGCTCGATGGCCAGGCTCGCGTCTTCGACATCCCCATGGACGCCAGGTCGGCCGGGATAGGTGTGGTCCACCAAGAGCTCAACTACGTCCCTAGCATTTCCGTGGCCGAGAACATTTTCATGAGCAACCTGCCCAGGCATGGCCCTTTCGTGGACCAGAAAAGGCTCGAGCGGGAGGCCAAGGAAATCATGGCCCGCATAGGACTGGACCTGGATCCCCGCATGCTTCTCGGCAAGTGCACGGTCGCGCAGAAGCAGCTCATCGAGATAGCCAAGGTAATGGCCGAGGAGGTCAAGGTCCTGATACTCGACGAGCCGACGAGTTCGCTCAACGACGTGGAAACGGAACGGCTCTTCGACCTGGTGGATCGCATGGCGTCCATGGGCGTCGCTGTCATATACATCTCCCACAAACTGGACGAGCTCTTCCGTCTGGCCGACCGCGTGGTCGTCCTCAGGGACGGAATCGTGACCGGTCAGGTGGATATCAGCGACGCGACGCGAGAAACGCTCATCTCCATGATGGTGGGCAGGAACCTGTCCGTCATGTACCCCAAGCGGGAAACTGTCGCGGGTGACGTGGCCCTCGAAGTCGCGAACCTCACCAACAATGCTTTCCGGGACTTGAGCTTCAAGGCGCGCAAGGGAACGATTTTCGGGATATATGGTCTTTTGGGGTCGGGACACCTCGAGGTGGGTCCAACGGTTTTCGGCCAGATGAGCTACGCCCAAGGCGAGATCAAGGTCGATGACGTGGCCATGAAAATCACCAATCCCCTGGAAGCCTTGAAGGCGGGCATAGCCTATGTTCCGGCGGAGCGGAAAATCGAAGGCCTTGTCCTGAACGCCTCGGTGAAAAGCAACATCATGATTTCGTATTATGCCCTCCATAGGCGGAAGCTTATCGATAAGGCCCTGGAACAGAGCATCAGCGCTAAATGGATCGGGAACCTGAGCGTGAAGACACCCTCCGGGGAAACGGCCGCCGAGTCCCTTTCGGGAGGCAATCAACAGAAGGTCGTCCTGGCGCGCTGGCTCGAGCTGGAGCCCGCGGTCCTCATCCTGAACGAACCGACAAGAGGCATCGACGTCGGCGCCAAGGCGGAGATTTATCGCCTTCTCCAGGATCTCTGTTCGCTCGGCAAGTGCGTCATCATGATAACCTCCGAGATGCCGGAACTTCTCAACATGAGCGACGAGATCATGGTGATGCACGAAGGCAAGGTCATGGGGATCCTGAACGCGAAAGAGACAACCCAGGAACAAGTCCTCCGGCTGGCCATAGGCGGCTAGACTATTCTTTATAATATAAGGCGGGAATGAATGACGTTTTCCGAAAGAATCAAGCGATATCTATCATCCGACAACGCTTCGTCGATGATTACGGTCATCGGGGCGCTCACGCTTCTCATGGTCTTCTTCTCCCTGACTTCGCCCCATTTCCTGTCGACCAGAAACCTGCTGAACATCGGCCTCTACGCGGCCATCATGGGCACGGTCGCCTGCAGCATGACTTTCATCAACGTGTCCGGCTGCATCGACCTGTCGGTGGGCTCCCAGATCGCCGTCATCGGCATGATCGCCGGGAAGATGATGGTCGACTACCACCTTCCCATCGCGGCCGTCATTCCTATATCGCTTGCCGCGGGCCTTCTCTTCGGGGCCTTCAACGGCTTCTTCATCACCGTTCTGAAGCTGAATCCGTTCATAACCACACTCGCCTCCATGCAGATCATGCGCGGCATCTGCTACCTTCTCAACGACGGCAGCTCCTACGTTCTGGCGGATCCGGTGTTCCAATACATCGGGCGGCATCGGCTCTTCGGGAGCATCCCGCTGTCATTGGTAATCATGCTGGTCTGCTACATCATTTTCTCGGTGATTGGGCGCCGGACCGTGTTCGGGCGGACTATTTACATGGTGGGCGGCAACCCTCAGGCCAGCTTCCTCGCTGGCGTCAAGGTGAATCGGATCAAAGCTACCCTGTACATGATCCATGGCCTCATGGCCGGAATCGCGGCCCTTCTGCTTTCGGCGCAGACAGGCGCCGCTCTCCCGCAGGCCGCCGGCGAGATCAACATGCAGGCCCTGTCGGCCGTCATCCTGGGAGGCGCCGGTCTCGCCGGCGGCCGGGGCACCATCCTGGGCACCCTCTTCGGCGTCCTCGTGCTCTGCACCCTGAACAATGGCATGGTCATGCTCAACATCCCTTCGTTCTGGCAGCAGGTCGTCATCGGCTCCGTGCTCATCATCTCGGTATCGATAGACGCGATCAAGGGCGGAAGCCTTAAGAAGAGGATCTGACGTTTCTGGTGACTACGATCTCCGTATCGCAGCCGGCCGGCCGCGCGATGACGACATCGCCTATGGCCACCGGCGCGTTCATGGAGATTTTTCGGATTTCTTCCATGACTCGCCGAATTTTCACCAAAGGTATGGGCCGACTCGTCCGAACGCTGGCTAGCGGGAAATCCCCACCGCGAACGGGGACGCTGGACGCTATGGTCCGCATCGGGTTTTCAACTTCCTGGCGCGCCCATTCGGCGCCCCTTTTGCAGGTATTCCCTTGAATCCCCGTCACGATGGGCGTTTCATCGTCATCGATGTCGACGACGATGGAGCAGCCGTTGGGACATACTACGCAGGTAAATTCTTTCGCGCTCATTCCAGCGTCACCTCCAGGCAGGAACAGCCGGCCAGATTCTTTTTCTCGACCTCGATCCGCATCATCTCGGCTGGATGAAGTCGCCTGGCCATTTTTCGCGCCACTATTTTCCCGCCGCCCCTGACGACTACGGCCTTGTCCCGCCAAGGCGCCTTCACGCGAAGCGAAAGGGTGAAATCCTCTTCGCCCGAAACGCTCTGCGGCAGGGCATAGCGGACGCCATTACCTGGCTTTATGGGAATACTTCGCGAAGATCCGTTCTTTTCGCTCGTGGCGAAGAGGGCGGCGCGGCGGCCGGCCTCCGCCGCCTCCACCGAAACCCAGTCCACGAGATCGTGGACATGAAGCGCGTTCCCGCAGGCAAAAATTCCAGGCGCGCTTGTCATGAAAGCATCATCCACGCGCGCGCCGCTTGTTACGGCGTCCATGACGATGCCCGCTTCCCTCGTTAGTTCATTCTCGGGAATGAGACCTACCGAAAGCAGCAGCGTGTCGCAGGGCATATAACGTTCCGTTTCGGGAATGGGCGATCTGTCCTGCCCCACCTGGGCTACTTTTACGCCCTCGAGCCTCCCCGCGCCGCGGATTTCGGTCACCGTGGTGTTCAGGAAGAGAGGGATATCGTAGTCGTTCAGGCACTGCTGAATGTTCCGGGGAAGTCCGCTGGAATAGGGAAGTATCTCGAAGACAGCCTGGACATGGGCGCCCTCGAGGGTCATGCGTCGCGCCATTATGAGGCCGATATCCCCCGAACCCAGAATGGCGACATTCTTTCCCACCATGATGTTTTCAAGGTTCATGAGATTCTGGGCCGCACCGGCGGTGATTACTCCCGACGGCCTGTCCCCCGGGATGGAGATGGCACCTCTCGCGCGCTCCCTGCAGCCCATGGCAAGCACCACAGCCTTGGCTTCGATGCGCTCGTAGCCGCCTCTCGCGCTCACTTCGAGGATTCGGTCGGATGAAAGAGAAAGGACGATGGTTCCCAGTTTCGCCTCAATGTCCAGCTCGTCGAACCTGTCGATGAAGCGGGACGCGTATTCAGGGCCCGAGAGGGCTTCCTTGAAGGTCTGCAGACCGAAACCATCGTGGATGCACTGGTTAAGGATCCCGCCGAGCAGACGGTCGCGCTCGATGAGGAGAACGTCCCGGCATCCCGCTTCCCTGGCGGCGATCGCCGCGGCGAGACCCGCGGGGCCTCCGCCTATCACCACGACCTCCCTGCGTTCGGTTCTGATGGCTGATGTTTTTTCGTTCATCGGTGAGCCCCCGTTTCCTCAGGCCGCACATTCCCCACGAAGAGCGGGGAACTTGCCCCGCTCTTCAGGAAATCCTCGGGCTTGAAGTCAAGCTCGTCGCGGAGTATCCGGGCGATCCGGGGGATGCAGAAGCCGCCCTGACAGCGCCCCATCGACGCGCGGGCGCGGTACTTGATGCTCGCGAGCGTGCGAGCGCCAAGAGGATTCCGTATGGCGTCGAGTATTTCCTGTTTCGTGATTTTCTCGCAGCGGCAGACGATCTCGCCATAGTTGGGATTTTTCGCGATGAGATCGGCTTTTTCCTCCGAAGGAAGCTCTGAGAAGAAGAGGGCGCTGCCCGGCCGCAGCGGATTGAAGGAAGGATTGGGCCGCAGTGCGACATGCTTTTCCACCATTTCCCTCACCATAAGGGCGATGGCGGGAGAAGAGGTCAGCCCTGGGCTTTCGATCCCCAGCAGGTTGATGAACCCCGCCTTGTCCTTTCGGTCTTCGATCACGAAATCCGCGTTCCCGCCGACCGAAGGCGGCGTCCGCTTGGCGCGGTTGCCCGAAAAACTGCGGATGTAGTCGGTCACTCGTATGTCGGGCAGGAGATTCTGCCCTTCGCGGCGGAGATCTTCCATGACACAGGCGCTGCATCCGTAATCGGCGGGATCGTCCAGGTACTGGGCGCTGGGTCCGATGAGGATGTTGCCGTCCACCGTGGGCGTGAGATGAATCCCGAGTCCGGGGGAATTTTTCTTCGGCGCGGGATAGATGAGCGCGCTGAGGGTTCCGTTGAGCCGCTTATCCAGGACATAGTATTCGCCCCGGCATGGATAGATGTGATAGTCCTGGATGCCCGCCATGCCGCAGATTTCCGCGGCATAGAGCCCCGCCGCGTTGACGATCACCTTGGCCGTGAAGCTGTCGCCGGAAGCTGTCCCCACTCGCCAGCCCGATCCGGGCAGCCGCGCCATGGAGACAACCCGCTTTCCAAGATGGAAATGAGCGCCATTGTCGAGCGCGTTTTCCGCCAGGCCGATGGTGAGGGCGTAGGGCGAGATTATTGAGCTGGAGGGAGAATACAGGGCAAGAGAGCCTTCGACCCCGGGCTGGATCGTCCGCATCCGCGCTCCGCCGATGAGCTCGAGGCCCGGAACCCCGTTGGCGTCCCCTTGAGCCTTGAGACGATGGAGCGTCGCTTCATCGTCCTTGTCGAGAGCCACGGTCAGTTTGCCGATTCGTCGGATCTTCACCTTAAGATCGCGGCAAAGCTCATCCATGAGGGCATTCCCCTTCACGCAGAGGAAGGCTCGCAGCGTGCCTGGGGTATAGTTGAAGCCGGCATGAAGGACGCCGCTGTTGCGGCAGCTCGTTCCGAACCCGACATCCAGTTCTTTCTCGATGACCGCGGTCTTTACCTGAAAGCGCGACAACTCCCTGGCGATGGCGCATCCGACGACGCCTCCGCCGATTATCAGGACATCATAGTGAAATGGCACGTTTCCACACCTCTTCCATGGCGATACATACTGCGAGTACGCATTGTATTCCACAATGGAAGGGCGGGAAACTAGTAAATCAGCCTTTTCTCAGCACATGTCCGTTGCGCGCTCCGGTTGGCGTTCCATGATCCACCGCGAGCATTCCTCCCACATACACTCCCGCTATTCCCACATTCCTGGCAAGGGGGGAAGTATAGTCGGCGCGATCCATGACAGTTTTTGGATCGAACAGGACCATATCCGCGTCGGCCCCCTCCGCGATGATGCCTTTCCCCGATAGGCCATAGCGCTTCGCCGGCAGGCTGGTCATCTTGCGGATCGCCTCTTCAAGGGTGATGAGTTTTTGCTCCCTGACGCTTCTCCCCAGAATTCGCGGGAAGCTGCCGATAGCGCGAGGATGCGTCATCTTCATGCCAGGCACATAGAGCGAGTCTGTCCCGAACATGCACAGCGGATTGCCGATCAGGGTGTCCACATCGGCCTGCGACATCGAGAAGCACACATCGTTGACGCGAAGGCGGTTCTCGCGCAGGAGATGGATATACGCGTCGAAGGGCCTCATAGCCCATTTAGCCGCGTACTGCGCGATAGTGAGCCCCGGCGCGTCGGCGGTCAGGGGAGCGTCGATGACCAGGATGCCGTCATAACCGCATTCCATCAGGTCGTTGTCCCATTCTTCGTAAGGATGGAATATCCTTTCCTCAAGCTCCCGCAGATAGGACGGATCTCCAAGGTGAATGATCAGCTTTTCGATTCCTTCCTTCATGCAGGCGGGGGGGAGCGTGGCCGAGAGAGAGGTTGAGCTGGCCGTATAGGGATATACATCGTGGGTCGCGTTCCCCTCTTCATGGATCATGCGGATTGTCTCCGCCACTTTCCCCCAGTTTGCTTTGCCGGCGGCCTTATGATGCGAAATATTCGCGCTTATCCCCGCCCTGCGGGCGATGGAGAGGGTTTCCTCGACGCTTCGCGCGAGCTGGTTCCCCTGATTGCGTATGTGGGAAGTATAGATGCCGCCGTAAGGGGCGATCGCTTCGCAGAGCGCCGCGAGTTCGTCCTCGTCCGAAAAGGAGCCAGGCGGATACATGAGGCCGCTGGATATTCCCAATGCCCCGGCCTGCATCGCTTCCCGGGCCTGCGCCCGCATGCGATCCATTTGGGCCCTGTCCGGTTTGGCGGGATTCAAGCCCATCGCCGCGATGCGCAGCGTGCCTTGGGCCGCGAATACCGCCAGATTGATCCCGAGTTTCAGCGATTCCAGCCTATCCATGAGGGCGGCGACCGATGTGAGTTCCATATGGCCAGGATAGATCGGCGCGCCCTGGCTTTCATAATACAGGCGATATACATGCTGAAATTCCACGCTGACCGGAGCGGGAGACATGCCGCATTGGCCGGCGATCTCGGTGGTGATGCCCTGGCAGAGTTTGGCCGAGCACAGCGGCTCGACCCAGGCGAAGAGATCCGTATGTCCATGCGCGTCGATGAATCCGGGGGCCAGCGCCAAGCCATCGGCGTCGATCGTTTCCCCCGCTTCCGCGTTCCCGACTCCATCGAGGCGGAATCGGCCATCTTTTATCCCAACATCTCTCGTTATGCAATCCGCGCCGGTGCCATCGATGACCGCCGCGTTCTTTATCAATAGATCGAGCATGATTTCCCTTTTCACTTCACCCAGTTCTTTTTATACATGACGCGGGCCGCGATTATGCCGACGAGTATCAGGATGGGCAGGACCAGCGCGCCCGGGATGACCCCGGTTGCGAGCAAGACGACGCCGAGGATGAACGGAGCGATGGCGAGTTTGAAATTCTTGGACATCATTCCCATCCCGAGCGCTCCGAACAGCGCCGGTACGATGTTCTCGAAGGCGGGAGAAAGGACGGGGTTCGAAAGTGGTCCGGACAGGGGGACGATCAACAGGGCGCCCAACGCTATGATGGCGATGCAGACGATGGTCGACACACCCATCGCTATGGTGGAGATCACGTCGGATTCATCGGTGTAGTTCGCCGGATCCAGGCCGACGGCCTCCATCGCCGCGATGGAGGAAGGGATCTTCAGGTTGGTGAAGTTGCCCGTCAATACCATGATATACATCGCCGAGGTTCCTATCATCGGCGAAATGCTCAGGAATTCGCTGAGGGACACCGGTATCATCAATATGAGTATGTTGCCGGCCCCTCCGAGAATGCTTCCGATGTCGACAGGGACATGGAAACCGATGATCAGCATGGCGGGAAAGACACAGGTGGCTATCGTTCCGACGATGAGGCTGATCCTTCCAAAACGATGGGCGTTTTCGTCGTAGGTCAATTCTTGTTTCATCTTAGGATCTCCTTTTAAAATGAGTAGACGATCGCGGCCGCCATGCCGACGATCATGCTGAGAGAAATGGCGAAATCGGAGAGCCATTTGAGCTTGCATTTCTTGATCAAGAGACCGACGAGTATCATCGATGCCGCGCTGACCAGCATCGTGATGAGCGCCACTCCGCCTCTGGCGACGGGTTCGGCCATGAAACGGGAATACATGGAGACAATAATGGCCGCTATCAATATGCGGCTCCAGCTTTTATCCCCTGCTTTCTTCAGGGATTTGTTCAGCCGGTCTTTGTACCATTTGAATCCGAATATGGTGAGTCCTAAAGTCACGAAGGATCCGATCGTCTGCGTGCAAACCGAAGCGAGAAACGCGCTGGAGCCGTAGCCAGCCCCTCCTAAGGTAACGCCCGCGGCCTTGGCTCCGATATCCGCCGCCAGCAGCTCGTAGGAAAGCGATCCAATGATGGACAGCCTCGTCCAGGAAAACGGGAGTCCCAGGACCGGAGCGAGAGTCAGCAACGCGACTACGATCGCGAAGCTAGGGACGAGGCTGGTCAGCGCTGCCACCTTCACCGTCTTATTGATTTTTTCCCTTGGGATTCCAAGCGCCTGCGCTCGCTTCAGCGATCTGTTGATGAATACGCCGGCCTGCCAGCAGACGATGCTCAGCAACAGCACGACGCCGATATACATGTACGGGCTATTGGCTACCTGTAGATAGTCCTTCATCGAATTCCTCCTTCCAACTATTGGACTCAGCCCGGAAAGTATAACACTTGATTCATATATCGCAATAATATATAATTTTAATTACTATCTATATGATAATTTATATAAGGAGCTAACTTTGCGCATGGCTCAGATAGAACAGGTCCTAACCATCGCCGCCGAGGGTTCCATAAACAAGGCGGCGCAGAAACTCTACGTCTCGCAGCCAAATCTTTCGCTTTCGCTCAAACAGCTGGAGACGGAGCTGGGCTCGCGAATTTTTGAGCGAACCGGAAAAGGAGTCGAACTGACCCATTTCGGAAGAGAGTTTCTCTCGTACGCGCAACCTTCCTACAGACAGTTCAGGATGCTGGGGGATTTCTGCGATTCCCTCGTCGGCCGCCCTTCCCTTTCGCTCTCCATCGCCAGTCAGTACCTCAGGTTCGCGAACACCGTTTTCATCAACATATGCCAGAAGTGGAAAGGCGATGATTTTCAATTCTCCTTTTTTGAAGGAGCTTTCCAGGAAGTAGTGGATTCGGTGCGTTCGCAGGAATCGGAAATCGGGCTTATCATCCTCTCCGCGCTGCAGAAGCGCATCATCATCCATATGCTGGGCAACAATGGCATCGACTATCATCGGCTCGCGACGGAAAGCGTCGCCGTCATAATGGGCAAAGACCACCCGCTCTGCAGGGACGGACAGACCAAGGTGAGTACGGAACAACTCCGAGAGTATCCGTTTGTAATGTACCGGGACGCGAACTACAGCATGGCTCCCGAATGGGAGGACCTCGGCATGGCGAAAAATAAAAAGCGGATTACCGTCAAGGACCGCGCGACGCTCAACGAGCTGATAGCGACGACCGATGCCTACACGGTCGGAACGCACAACAGGCACGCTTATTCCAGCACACAATATTATACGAATGTCAGGGCTTTGATCTTAAGCGACAAACAGCTGAAGCTGGAGATTGGCTATATTGTCAACAAGAGCCGACCTTTGTCTCCGATCGCCAAAGAATATATGGAAGCGATCTGTCAGGTGGTTCAATAACCAGGCATACCATGAAATCCGTTCTGCCCTACATTTTCCGCACCAATGGTCGAAGAAGCCCCTCCAGCCCATTCTCCTTGATCGCGTAGAGCGAGGCGAGCTGTTCCCCTATCTCGCCTTTCGGATAGCCGGATCGGGCAAACCAAACCACATAGGCCTCGGGCAAATCGATGAGGAGGCGGCCCGCGTACTTTCCGAAGGGCATGCGCGCGTTGGCCAGTCGCGGGAGGAAGCCGGGATCGTCGAAAGGAACATCGGTCATCGGTAGGGTATTGAAGCACTTTCCGCTGAAAAATGCAAACCAATACCTATCAACCGCCATCAATTTTGTTGAGCAATTTCTAGGCGATGAGCCGCCTGGTCCTTGCTTGCCCTGAAGTCCATCCTGCGCTAGCATGGGTTCATGTCACGCCTAAACGAACTGCTTCGGACTGATTCCGAGACAAAAAAAATAAGACCTCCCGTGCAAGAGGCATTGCCGATCAGGATCGATCCAGAGGGAGCGCGCGAGGCGGTGCTGCTGCTTCATGGTTTCGGCGGTATTCCCGGCGAACTCGAACCTTTGGCTCAGGGTCTGGCATCCGCGGGGTACGCGGTCTACGCGCCGCGGTATCCCGGACATGGCACCTGCAGGCGCGACTTTTTGCAGACGAGGGCGGAGGATTGGACCCGCAGGGCATATGATACCTATCTCGAGCTGCGCGCTGAATACGAGGTTGTGCATGTCGCGGGGCATTCCATGGGGGGATTGCTGGCTTCATCCATCGCGATCAGCTTCGACGTACCGAAGCTGATCCTGTTGGCGCCGGCCTTTGAGCTTTCCATAAAGTACATCGGCCTAACCCCCTTGATCTCACGCTTCATGCGCGTCCTTCCCCAAAATCGTCCGCTATCCGCTTTCGATATGCAGAGTCCGGCGAGGAAGGCTTTACAGCCTGATTATTGGGCCGACGTGATGGTGGCGCCCGCGGCGGAGCTGCTGCGGCTGAAAAGATTGTGCCGAAGAAACCTGAAGAGATTGAGATCGCATACCCTTCTTGTACTTGGCGAATTGGACCAGACCATTCCCCTGCATGTAGCGGATTATCTACGTCACGCCGTTCCTCTGGCGGCGTCCTTCGAGGCGCATAGTATCGGAAACGCGGGACACGTATTCCCTTTCAACGATCATGCGCCGGAGATGGTCAAGATTGTTCTGGATTGGATATCTTCGAGATGAGGCCCGACTGAGACAGGCATGGAAATCTCGGGTCGTCGGACAAATGACTCACTCAGTTCCCCTCGCGCGTTCGACCAGTCTGTCTATGGTGGTGAGAGAACGCCGCATGTGTTCCCTCATCGCTTTCTCGGCCTCATCGGGATTGCCGTCAATTATGGCCTGAAGAATCGCCCGATGCTCCTCGCGGGTCTCCCGCACACGTTTTGAATCGAAGTTGGTCATGAAATTCATGCGTATTCGAACGATGTGGTCCAGAATATGCCTGTAATACTCGGTCAAAAGACCGTTTTTCGCGGAATTCACGATAATTTCATGAATCTGATAGCCAGACAAAACAGCCCTTCTCGCGCTTTCGACATCATCCCCCTGGAATGATTCGTGGTTTTGAAAAACCGCCTCGAACTGGCTCCTATCGTTCAGACTGGCCGCGATGCGCGCGGCCGCGCACTCGTAAATCTCCCGGATCTCGAAGACCTCCCTGATGAAGTCGAGGCTGATTGTGGACACGAAACAGCCCTTGTTGGGGATAATGACGACGAGACGGTCGCGCTCGAGCTGCTGGAGGGCCTCCCTGATTGGAGTCTTGCTGATCCCCAAGTCGTCGCTGAGCTCCTGTTCGCTCAGGTACTGTTGAGGTTTCAGTTCGTTCCGCACGATCCTCATTCGCAAAACATCATAGACCTGAAGCTTCTTGCTCGCCTTGCTTCCGGATTTTTCCTGCATGGTTTTTGTCGCGCCCAATTCGTCCTCTCTCCATGGCATATCGTAACAGTCCGGTCGAAACGTCGCCGATGCGGCATCGTGCATTCTCAACCCGCTTTCGCGCGCTGTCAACACTGGGAAATCTTTTCTCTTCGATGGTTTATGCAATAATCCATATATAACAAAGGCAGCCGTGAGCCCATCATAGGCGACTTTCACCGAGGATCATCCACAGCTACCTCATGCCTATCTCTAGTTGACCCTGCGCGGGAATCCCGAACCTATGATCGCGGCGGGATACGCGGCTTTGCCGCGGCTTTTAAAGCCATCAGGACGCGCTCGGGCGTGAAGGGTGTCTCGGTCAGCCTCAGGCCCGTGGCGTTGCGGATCGCGTTAGCGATCGCCGCGGGCGGCGTATCGATGCCTATTTCCGCCACCGATTTGGCGCCGAAGGGGCCGGAAGGTTCATAGCTCTCGGCGAATTCCACGACGATCTTCCCGACGTCCTCGCGCGACGGCACCGTGTAGGTCATGAGACTATTCGTCAGGAGACGTCCCTTGTCGTTGTACTTCACGTTCTCGAACAATGCCATGCCGATTCCCTGAAGCAGTCCGCCTTCCATCTGAATCCGGGCAAGGTTCGGATTTATCGTCGTGCCGCAGTCCACCACGGCGACATAACGTACCATTTCGATTTTTCCCGTTTCGGTATCGACTTCGATTTCAGCGAAGCCCGCCATATAGGGAGGTGGGGATTTCTGTCCGGTGTAGGACGCCGTAGCGGTCAAAGTTTTCATCAGTTCGCCATTGTGGTAGAGCGTGTCGAAGCTGAATTCCTTGAGGCTGACGAGAATGGTCCCGTCACTTCTGCGGAACAGCGCGCCATCGAAGCGCACATCGTCAAGTCTCTGCTGATAGCGTTCGGCGACGGCTTCAATCAATACCTTTTTCATTTTCGCGGCTGCTGAAAGAACAGCGTTGCCCGACACATAGGTGGTACTTGAAGCGTAAGCGCCGACATCGAAGGGAGTGTGGTCGGTGTCGGAAGCATAGACGACGATGTCGGACAGAGGGATCCCCAGCTCTTCAGCGGCTATCTGGGCAAGTATCGTATCGCTGCCGGTGCCGAGATCGGTGGCTCCTATCCGAAGCTTGAAGCATCCGCCGTCCTGGAGCTCGAGGGTAGCTGACCCCATGTCGACGAGGGGAATGCCAGAGCCCTGCATGGCTATCGCCATGCCTTTGGCCCTGATTCTGCCCGGCCTTACCTCATACGCGAGCTTGTCCGGATCCCATCCCATGAGTTCCCTGCCGCGGGCGACGCAGTACTCCAGCTTGCAGGATTCCACGGTCATCTCGATGCCTTCGCCGCCCTCGCCCATTATACGGAACACTTCGCTCGTTTCGCCCTCGCGGATCATGTTCCTCTCGCGCAGCGCGATGGGGTCCATGGCCAAGGCGTGAGCGAGCTCGTCCATCATGGACTCGAGGGCGAAATTGCCCTGGATGGCGCCGTACCCTCGGAATGCTCCAGCCGAAAGTTTGTTCGTATAGACTACTTTGCCGCCGTAATGAACGGCCTTCGCTTTGTTGTAAAGCGGCAGGGTCTTCGAGCCACCGACCATGAATACGGTCAGCGCGTGCTCCCCATAGGCCCCCGTGTTGGAGAGGACGTTCATGTCGATAACGTTGAGCGATCCATCTTTGTCGGCGCCGACGCGCATGCTGATTCTCATCTGATGCCTGCAGAACGTCGCTTCGAAGACTTCCTTGCGGCTCAAGCTAATCCGGGCAGGCCTGCCCGTCTTGAGCGTCACGAGGGCGACGAAGGGTTCGACGTGGATATGCTGCTTGCCACCGAAAGCGCCGCCGATCCTCGGCTTGAGCACTCTGATCCGCGACAACGGCATCGAAAGCGCCTGACCGAGGATGCGGCGCGTGTGGAAGGGGTTCTGAGTGGTCGTGCAAACATTGAGCCTGCCCTGGACATCGAGATAGCAGAAAGCGGCGTGGGGTTCCATGGCGACATGAGATTGGGACTGCGTATAGAAAGCCTTCTGCAAGACGATATCGCTCTTCGCGAGTTCCTTCTCCACGTCGCCGATTTTCATATCGTACGCGGCGGCGATATTCCGCTTGGGCCTGAAGCCAATGGGGAACAACTCGTGTATTTCGGGCTCGGGATGGAGAATGGCGCCGTTGTCGGCTGCGGTCTCGAAATCGAGCACCGGCTCGAGGATTTCGTACTTCACGTCGATGAGCGAAAGCGCCTTCTGGGCGATCGCCTCGTCTTCCGCGGCGACGATAGCCACTTCGTCCCCCACATAGCGCACAAATTCATCCAGAATGAATTTGTCCTGCGGGCTCGGTTCAGGATGCCCCTGGCCGGCGCGCGTATACGGTACACGGTTCACATCCTTCCAGGAAAGAACACAGGCGACGCCGGGCAGAGCCAGGGCTTTAGACGCGTCGATCGATATGATCCTGGCGAAAGCGTGGGGACTTCGCAGCATTTTGACGATGAGCGCGTCGCGGGGAGCGAGGTCGTCAGTATATGCCGGCCTGCCGGCGACGAGACCGAGGCCGTCTATTTTTGGGAGGCTCTGGCCTACCGAAGCGAACTGTCTATCCACGGCAAGCCTCCAGGTATTTCTTTATCGCTCGAAGATGTCCCTCGTAACCCGAACAGCGGCAAAGGTTGCCCGCCAAATAGTGCCGGATCTCGGATTCGCTCGGCGCGTTCAGGACGCCGGAGGCGCCTTGCGAGCATAATTCACTTTTCATCGCTAGAACCATGAGGGCAAAGCCCGGGGAACAGAACCCGCACTGTTCGGCGCCTTCCGCGACAATGAACCCGGCGAGTTCGGCCGCTTCCTTTTCCACGCCGCGAATCGTCGTTATCGCGCGGCCGGCCGCCCGCCCCACGAAAACGGAACAGGATGGCACGGGAAGGCCGTCGAGAAGAACGGTACAGAGGCCGCAGTTGCCCGTGCCGCAGCCTTTTTTGACTTCGGTGTAGCCTGCCGAACGCAGCACATCGACAAGAGCGTCGCCCGGATCGCATTCCACGCCTATGGGTTTCCCATTCACCGTCAGATCGATGATCATCTGGAGGCCTCCATGACTGCCCGCTTCACGAGAACCGCGCAGAGGTCGCGGCGATATTCGGCGCTGCCCCGAGTATCCTCCCCGAAAGAGAGCTCCGCCGCCGCGGCCGCGCCGGCGCGGCCCGCGGTCTCAACGCCGGGTGCCCCTTCCCGTCCGAGGATTTCAGCCGCCGCGGGGCTGAGCCGCGAGACCGCGGGCCGCGCCCCCACGGCGACTCTCCATGCGGCGCCCTCAACGAAGGCGGCGCAGGCATTCAGGATCGCGAAATCGTTCGCCGTGGCGCGCAAACTCTGGAAAGCCGCGGCCGCGCCCTTTTTCACGACGATCTTTTCCAGGAGAAAGGGTTTGTCCCTTGGCGCGGTCAGAAAGCCTGCCATATCGGCGCATCCAGCGCCGTAAAAGCAGAGGGAAGCATTCAGGGCCGTCAGCGCGGTGACGAGGTCGGAAAATCCGAATTTACCCGCCACGGTGCCACCCGCCGTGATGACGTTTCGGAGCTGTACGCCTACAAGATGGGAAGTCGCTTCCCTAAAGAGGTTTCCAAAATTGGCCGTGAGAAGCGGGGAAATTTCCAGGTCCCTCGCGGTCGCCATCGCCCCGATCTCGATCGCGTCTCCGCTATCTCGGATATAGCGCAGATCCAGATCGGACAGATCGACGACCAGAGCGGCCTTCTTAACGGCTAAATGCGTCCAGGCTCCGCCCGCGATGGGCAAGCCGCGTTGTCCGACGATGAGTGAATACGCTTCGTCCATGGTCTTCGGGCGTTCATAGCGGCCTATTTCCATAGGGGCTCCTTATCGATCTGGCCAAGGACGAGGATCGAGAAAATGATCTCACCTTCATCCTCTGGGGAATGTGCCGAAATTGTACTATGCGAGCCTTGTCGCCGCAAGAAATATCTATCCCGATAGCGAAGGACAAAGGCTATAAAGCGGATGGCGAGTGGCGGGCTTTCGAGGAGGGAGACAAGGCCGCCCCCGAATTACAAATCCAGGGGCGGCCTTTTTTAATTGCTCTACGCTTCTTTATGCACGTTCATGGTGCCCTTGAGCTCCGCGCCCTCGATCATGGAGAGTTCCAGAGCCGTGACGTTGCCTTCGATCATCGAATGAGGATTGAGGACCACCTTGGACGCCGAATCGAGATTCCCCGTAATCCGGCCGTTAACCTCGATTCGCTCGGCCTTGATGTTGCCTTCGACGGATGAGTTTTCAGCTATGGTCACCACCCCGGATGAGGTGATGTCACCCGAGATCTTCCCGCCTTCGACCGACAGGGAACGGACAGTCACGTTTCCTTCCACCTTGCCCTTCACGACGACGTCGCCCTCGCTGCTGACATCGCCAAGAATCGTCCCTGAAATCGAAATATTGGCCGTAGAGCTGATGTTCCCTTTAACCACCATATCCTCGGTGATGACGGCTTCCACGTCTCTGCTTCCGACTCGGCGTACGGAAACAGTTTTAGGGTTCGCCGCGAGGCTAGGTTGGATTTTTTCACTCGCATCCTCATCAGGAGACGTGGCCGGTTCAGGCTGAAGATCGTTTTCGGGATCGCTCGCTTCATCGAGTTCGGCCGCTTCCTTCTCGGAGTCCATAATTTTTCCGTTCAACAGCTCTTCGACAGCCTTGAAAAAATTGCCTTGCTTCTTCATCTCTTCTCTCCCTGCGTAAGGATCCGCCGATCAGTCTGGATAAATAAACATCGGAGGCTTGATCGAGTTATCGAGGATCCTGAACTCATAGCCATCCTTCGCCAATGTCTCTATGATGGTGTTCAACGCGTTGAGCAATGCCGGTTTTCCGTTATCGTGCATGAGCACGATCGCCGGTCCCCAACAGAGACGCACGCCATTGACCACATTGTCGATGACGCTCTGGGTCGTGGTTCCGGTTATCGCGTCGCCCGCGCTCACATTCCAATCATAGTAGATAAATCCCCGCCGCAACACTTCCGCCACGATGGATTGATAGTTGGTTATATTGAAAATATTGATGCTTCCGCCCGGGAACCTGAGAATCTCAGGAGCTTTGCCGGTTTCGGACTTGATATAGAGAAAGTTGCGATAAAAATCATCAAGAAAACTTTCCATGCTTTCATAGATGACATTGTACCTGTGGGAGTAACTGTGCATCCCTATCGCGTGCCCTTCGTTGGCTATATGCTTCAGTTTATCGGTCAGCACGCGATTCGATTTTCCGTTCACGAAAAACGTGGCCTTGACGCCTTGCTTTTTGAGTATGCCGAGAACTTCATCGGTCCCCGTGGAAGGGCCGTCGTCGAAGGTGAGAAATACCGTTTTATTGCCGGCCAAATCTTCCTTGAATCCATAGAAGTTGGCGTTTAAATCGGGATAGAGCACTTGATAGCTGAGTACGGGCTTATCGCGCGCGACGCCCGCTGGTTCCAGTTGAGTCGCCCCAACCGTCACGATATCATCGGGAGGGAATGCCGTTGCCTCGATCTTCTTCCTCATCCTGACGTTCTGCGCGCCCAATATGAAACATGTTATCGTGGGAATCAATATGATCAGGCCAGCTATAATGAGGATAAGCTTTTTATAGAAGCCCACAGTTTTTATACTCAAATAACTATTCTCGCTCTTTATATATTGCGAATAGC
>DATMZF010000051.1:0-47728 GCA_035560555.1 Rectinemataceae bacterium | reverse complement strand
TATTCTGCCTTTCACTCTACTATCTTCATTTACGATTGTAAACCACAATGTCGACGGAGTTCGCATCCCTAATTTCTTATCTCCCTACTATCAGCCTTATCTCGAATATATTTCGTGAGTGCTAAATTACTCAAAGCTGCTGTTTTTCTGGCGGATCGTAAATCTTGATTTGTTTTACTGTGTAAACTGATTCTGAAATAGATTAATATTTGTTTATTTTATAATAAAATAGAAAAACCTGCCGGGGACGGGTCTCGAACCCGCACGCCGTTTGCACAGCAAGGGATTTTAAGTCCCTGGTGTCTACCAATTCCACCACCCCGGCTCATCGATAACGCGAGGCGCAGGCGATCCCGGCGGGCGCCGTCATGCCGCGCAACGTCGCAATGATACCCAAGACGGCCTCGAAGGGTCAAGGACGAAATCGCGGCGCCGCGAAAGCCGCTTGGCGTTCCATTATGCGCGGGGCCTTCCTAGAGATCGAAAAAGCTTTTCAGGAATACGGCGACGCCATCCTCGTCGACCGAAGGGGCCACGGCGTCGACTTTGGCCTTCAGCTCATCGGAAGCGTTGCCCATGGCCACGCCGAAGCCGGCGGCGAGCAGCATATCCTCGTCGTTGCCGGCGTCGCCGAAGGCGATGACTTCGTCCAGGCTGCCGCCCCAATGGCCGACGCAGGACCTCAAGCCGGAGGACTTGCTCACGCCGTTCACGACGACCTCGAGCATAAAGGGAGCGGAATACATGAGCTGCGCCCGGCCTGCCAGTTCCTTCTCAATCCGCTCTCGAAGCGTTTCGAGCTTTTCGTGGTCGTCGAGGAACATGCATTTCGTGAAACCGAGCCTTTCGAAGTTGTCGAAATTTACCTGGTTTCCCTCGAGACCCGATCGCTTGATATAGAACTGCGTGTAAGCTTTTTCGCGCTCGTAGTACCAGCTGTCGCCGATGAAAGCGTGGAAATGGGAATCGTTGGCGCGGGCAAGAGCCACGAACATCCGCGAAAGGGCGTCATCCATATGGGTCTGGGAGATCAGGACGCCGGCGTTGTCATAGACGTCGGCCCCATTCGAGCAGACGAAACCGTCGGCACCTCCCAGAGCCGCGAGGTGCTTGTTCGCCGAGGCGAAGACTCGTCCCGTGGAGATGATCACCTTCTTGCCCAGCTCGCGGCAGGCGATCAGCGTGTCCCTCACGGCGGGGGAGAGGGCGTAGTTCTTGTCGAGGATGGTGCCATCCATGTCGAGGGCTATATAGCGGAAATTCCCGTTTTTCATCGTCGTTCCTTGGTGTCGATCGGTCGGTCCATGATAGCGCAGAAGCGGATGCTTGTCAGTGCCGCCTAAGAAAGAAGCTCGCTCGCCTTTACAAGGAAGGCCCAGCTATACGACAATACTGGCCAGTATGGCAGACAATTACATTCTCGCGGGCGGCGCGTTCGTCCTGCCCGACCGGTTCGTCGAAGGGGGAACTCTCGTCGTCAGGGAGGGAAGAATATGCCGTATAGGCCGCGAAGCCCTGCCTGAGCATCTGTCTACCAATCCAGGAGACGGCGACCTGCCTGTCATCGATTGCTCAGGTTCCCTCGTGCTTCCGCGTCTTGTGGAAATGCATATCCATGGGGCCTTCGGCATAGGTTTCGAAAACGTAGCGGGCGGGGAGGACATCCTTGAAGTCGCCAGGAGACTCGAGCGGAGGGGAGTGGGATGCTTCGTCCCCACCATCCTCTGGGACGAGGGCGCCGTGGAGAGGCTAGTGGCGGCCATCGAAGCTTCGGGGCTGCCCGAGGCCGTAATTCCCGGAATCTATATTGAAGGGCCCTTCATCGATCCGAAACATCGCGGCGGGATAAACCTGCCGCAGATAGACGCTCCTGACGCGGATTTATGCGGGAAAATAGTAGATACGGCCAGGGGCAGGCTCAGAATAATGGCGCTCGCGCCGGAACTGCCTGGCATCGAAGCGCTGTATCCGATACTGAGGGAGAACGGCGTCCTCATTTCGCTGGGGCATTCGGGCGCGAGCGCGTCAGTCGCCTTGCCGCCGCCGCCCTTCTCCGTGACCCACCTCTACAACGCGATGAGCGGATTGGACCACCGCGGTGGCGGCGGCGGCCTCGTCAACGTAGCCTTATCCGGCAGCCCCGCCTGGACGGAACTCAACGCTGACGGAATCCATGTGAACGGCAGCTGCATGAAGGTGGCTTCGCTCTGCGTTCCCCCGGAGCGGCTCATCCTCACGAGCGACGCGGTGATCTCCGCCGGCCTCGACTACGGCGAATACCGCTATTTCGGGAAGTCCGTCACCTCCAGGACAAACGGAGTGCGATACAGCGAGACGGGGACGCTCATCGGATCCAACAAACTGGGTATCCAAATCGCCCTATCCTACATGGCGGCCACGGGGGCTTCCCTTCCCTCGGCCATCGCGTCCATGAGCCGCGCTCCCGCCGCGGCCCTAGGCTTAGCGATCAGCGATCACGGGGGCGGCATCGAAGAGGGCGCGCCCGCCGACCTTTTCATATGGGATAGATCCTTGACCTCCTGCCGTAGACCTTGCGAACCGAACCCGGAAACCAAAGGGTACAGCCGGGATAATCCGACACGATGAAAGGCTGATGATGTATGATCTATAGAAAAGCGGCTGCTTATATCCATCCCGAAAATCTCGTGAACAACCTGCGCGAGATTCGGCGTCTCGCGGGCTCGGCGAAAGTCTGCGCGGTCATCAAGGCCGACGCATATGGACACGGCGCCATAACCGTATCGCAAATCCTCGACAAGGAAGGAATCGATTATCTCGCGGTAGCCCTGCTCGAGGAAGCCCTCGAGCTCCGCTCCGCCGGCGTCGCCTCGCCCCTCCTCGTCCTCGGCACGACGGATCCTTCGAACGCCGATATCATCGTCTCACAGAATATCACACAGACAGTATTTACCGCTGAGCTTGCCCAAGCCCTCTCCGTGTCGGCTCGCCGCCTGGACCACCTGGCCAGAATCCATGTCAAGATAGACACCGGTATGCACCGGCAAGGCATCGCTCCCGAGGAAGCCGAATCCTTCACCCGTCTGCTCGCGTCCTTGCCGGGGCTCGTCATCGAGGGTGTGTATTCCCACTTCGCCGAGGCGGACAATCCCGATACTTCCTTCTCAATGCGTCAGCTCGCGGAATTCCGCCGCGCCCTCGAAGGCATGAGGGCCGTCGGGGTTCGCCCTCCCATACGGCACATTTCCAACAGCGCGGCCCTTCTCCATATCCCCGAGGCCAGATTCGACATGGTTCGACCCGGCATTCTCTTCTATGGGCTTTCGCCCGACGCGGACCCGAAGCCTCCGAAGGGATTCGCTCCAGTCATGCAGCTCTGCGCGTCCATCGCCACTATCCGCGGCTTGGAAAAGGGCGAAAGCGTGAGTTATGGGAGGTTGTTCACCGCGCGGAGGGATTCGCGTATCGCCCTCCTGCAGATCGGCTACGCCGACGGCTATTCCCGCCTTCTTTCCAACAAGGCGGAGGTGATCGTGAGGGGAAGGAAGGCGCCCATCGCCGGCCGCGTCTGCATGGATCAGATCATGGTAGACGTGACCGATATCCCCGATGCCGCGCTCGGCGATGAGGCGACGCTTTTCGGACTGCCAGAGCTCCCCGTCGGCGAACTCGCTCGCCTCATGGGCACCATCGATTACGAAGTGACCTGCGGCATCTCGAAGCGCGTGCCCCGGATCACGAAGGAAACGACCTATGTTGGCTGAATTCATTAAATATCATGCCTTGGGCAACGATTACATCGTCATCGATCCTCGGGTATTCCCCTTCATTCCCATTGCCGGCGCCGTGCGCGCGATCTGCGACAGGAATAGGGGCGCGGGTTCGGACGGCATATTGCTGGGCCCGCTCGCGTCCGAAAATGACCTTGCGGGATTGCCTTCCGGACGGATCTCTCCCGATGTCGTCCCATGGGTGCGGATCTTCAACCCCGATGGATCGGAGGCGGAAAAGAGCGGCAACGGCCTGAGAATTTTCTGTCTCTTCCTCGCCGAGCAAGGTTATGTCGGCGGCGAGGAATTCCTTGTCGGCACGAAGGGAGGCATCGTCCGGGCGAAGGTTGAAAGCCTTGAGCCGCCGCTCATCAGCGTCGATATGGGCGAGCCCTCGTTTTCGGCGCGGAAAGCGGGTCTTAAAACAGACCTGTCTGAGTTTGTCCAGGGAAAACTGGAACTCGGAACCGAAAGCGTCACGGCGACCTTCGTCTCGATGGGCAATCCCCATTGTGTCATTTTTTCAAAGAATCCGACTCCCGAACTCGCGAAGCGGCTGGGGCCGCTCGTCGAATGCCACCCGCTTTTCCCCGAAAAAACGAACGTGCAGTTCGCCGAGGTCCTGGACAGGCACAACCTGAAGATCGAAATTTGGGAGCGGGGAGCGGGCTATACACTCGCGAGCGGCTCGTCCTCCTGCGCGGCGGCGAGCGTCGCCAAAAGGCTTGGCCTCGTCGTCGGTCTCGTCCAGGTGCGTATGCCCGGCGGCATGCTTTCGCTCGACCTCTCAGGTCCCTCGGTGCTGATGACCGGTCCCGCCCTAGGCATCTACGGAGGGCGATTTTCCCAAGCGATGGTGGGTGGACTGATTATTTGGGGCGCTCTGGGAGCGGATAATCCCAGGCTGGCCGGCGGGAAAAATGAAGCCTGACGACGACATCCTGCGAAAGCTTGGACGGCAGACATACTATTCCATCGACCTCGATGTCATAGGATCCAATTTCCGCGACATGAGGGCCATTGTCGGGAAGGGCGTAAAAATCGCGGCCGTCATCAAGGCCGACGCTTACGGGCACGGCGCCGTGATGGTCGGCGAAACGCTATTGTCGGCGGGAGCCGACATGCTCGCCGTCGCCACTATATCCGAGGCCCTCGAGCTGCGGAGGGCTTTTCCCGATGCCGGCATCCTGGTCATGGGGTACACGCCGGGTGTTTTCGCCGGACTCGCCGCCGGCGAGCGCATAATGCCGACGCTGTTCGGCGTGGAGAATGCCAGGGCCTTTTCGGACGCGGCTGTCGTCGCCGGCGCGAGGCTTCCCGTCCATATAAAGCTGGATACCGGCATGAACCGGCTCGGCGTGAAACCCTACGAGAATGCCGTAGGCATCATCGGGGCGATCGCAAAAATGGCGGGCCTGGAAGTGCGGGGGACTTTTACCCATCTCGCGCTCCGAAGTCGCGATTCCGACATCGCTCAGTTCGCGGCCTACAGCGAAATCCTCTCGGCTTGCGCCCGCAAAGGGATTCCGACGGGAACGCGCCATGTCTGCGACAGCATCGGCGCCGTCCGCTACCCCGAATTCAGGCTCGACATGGTCAGGGTGGGGGCGGCTTTCTTCGGTGTCCGCCCTTCCAGGATGGGGCCCGAATACGATTCCTATCCATTCCCGCCCGCCGCGACCTTCGTGACGAGGATCGCGAGGATAAGGCGGCTGAGCGAAGGCGAGATGGTTTCCTACGACGATTCCTGGGCGGCGCCGCCGGGAGGCACGCTCATCGCGACCCTTCCTGTCGGCTACGCCGACGGCTATCCCCGTCGCTTCGGCAACAAGGCTCAGGTCGCCGTGAGGGGGAAAAGGGCGGCCGTGGTGGGCCTCGTCTGCATGGACCAAACCATGGTGGACGTCGGGGCGGTCGAGGGTGTCGAGGAAGGCGACGAAGTCATTCTGTTGGGCGGGGGGGCGATTGGCCTGATGGAAGCCTCCGATTGGGGTTCCACCAACAGGAACGAGCTGTTGTGCGGCATCGGAAGAAGAGTGCCGCGCCTGTACATGAAAAATGGGAATCCTGTCGCCCTCGACGATCGCCTCTCTGGGGCGACGCTGAAACGGCTATAGGTCTCGAGCCAGCGACCGCTGACTGGGGCGATGCATACTTCAAGGAGTCTGGAATGGCGACGGGGAAAGAATTGCTCGAAACGACGAAGATGATGAAGGACTGGCTCGTTCGGACGCGGAGGACCCTGCATCGCGTGCCGGAAGCCGGCGACGCCGAGTTCAGGACCCAGGAAACGGTCTGCGGCATACTGGACGAGCTCGGCATCCCCTATACGAAGAAGAGAACATCCGTCTTGGCTCTCGTCGAGGGGAGCATACCCGGCAAAGTGGTGGGCCTTCGCGCGGACATGGACGCCTTGCCGCTGAATGAACCGGCCGATCGCCCCTACGCGTCCCGCAACAAGGGCTATATGCACGCGTGCGGCCACGATGCCCACATGACCATAGCCCTGGGCGCGGCCAAGTATTTCATGGAACATCGGGACAGCCTGGAAGGATCGGTCAAATTCCTCTTTCAGCCCGCCGAGGAGACGACGGGCGGCGCGGCCACGATGATCGCTGAGGGTTGTCTAGAAAATCCCCACGTCGACTTTGTCACAGGTCTCCATGTCATGCCCGATGTTCCCGTCGGCAAGGTTGAGCTGAAACATGGGGCACTCAATGGTTCTTCCGATTTTCTTGGCCTCACCATTCGCGGCAAGAGCGCCCACGCGGCCTATCCGAGCGCGGGCATCGATGCCATCATGATCGCGTCCAAGGTCGTGGACGCCCTCCACTCGGTCGTTTCGCGCTACGTCTCCCCCCTGCAGGAAGCGGTGCTCACCATCGGCACCATCCAGGGGGGCAGTAGGAACAATATCATCGCCGATGAAGTGAGGATGACGGGAACCATCAGGACGACGAATCCGCAAGTCAGGGCGGAAATCGCGGGAAGGGTGAGGGCTATCGTCGAAGGCATTCCCGCGGCATTCGGAGGATCGGGAGAAGCGGAAATCCTCGCTGGCTACGCCGCGCTCATCAACCACGATTGGGTCGTGGATCTCATCGCCGAAGAGGCGCGCGCGATGCTAGGCGCCGATTCCATCATCTGGAGGGACAAGGCGAGCATGGGCGTCGAGGATTTTTCCTTCTTTGTCCAGGAGCGGCCAGGCTCATTCTACCATCTCGGCTGCGGAAATCCCGCCGCGGGCATTGTTTCCCCGCTGCACTCCAACACGTTCGACATAGACGAGGACTGCCTGCCCATCGGCGTCGCCATGCAGGCGGCTGTCGTCGTTGCGCTGCTCGGGAAGCGGTCGTGAAGTCGGCTTCCGCGGGCGCGGGCCTCGCCGAGAGAACGGCCGAGGTTTCGGGCAAGCACAAGATTGCGCTTCAACGCCTGAAACCGCGCCGGCTCCATCGCGGCGACGCCGTCTCCCTCATAGCCCCCTCGGGCTCGGCCAGCGGCCCCGACAGGATCGAAGCCTCCATACGCGCCCTTTCCAACCTCGGCTTCCGCGTGAAGGCTTCGCCCCATTGCGCCGACGTCTATGGCTACCTCGCCGGAGAGGACGCCACCCGGGCGCGCGAGCTGGAACTCGCCTTTCTCGACCCGGACACAAGCGCCGTTATCTGCCTCAAAGGCGGCTACGGCACGCCGCGCATCCTCGACCTCATCGACTACTCGATCATCGCCGCCCATCCCAAGACCTTCCTGGGCTACAGCGACATTACCGCTCTCCACATCGCTTTCCGCCAGCGCGCCGGCCTCGTCACCTTCCATGGCCCGATGCCTTCCTCGGACATGGTCCCTGAATTCAATCCGGAATCGCGGGCTTCCCTGGAAGCCGCCCTGTTCGGTGACCCCAAGGCCGCGCGATTCGGTGACCCCGAAGCCTCCTCGTCCGTCCGCCGCGTCGCGAATCCCGGCGACCGCCCCTTTCGCGCCATCTCGGGCGGAATCGCCGAGGGCGAACTCGCGGGTGGCAACCTTTCCCTCCTCGTGGCCACGCTGGGCACGCCTTGGGAGATCGACGCGGAGGGCAAGATCATCCTTATCGAGGATGTCGACGAAGCGCCCTATCGCATAGACAGAATGATGAATCAACTGAGGCTGGCGGGAAAATTCGAAGCCTGCGCGGGCGTCGCCATCGGCTCTTGGACTCGCTGCTCGCCTTCCGAGGGCAAACGCTCCCTCGCGATCGAGGAAATCATCCGGGATCTGGTCCTTCCCAGCGGCAAACCCATCCTCGCCGGCCTGGAAGCCGGCCACTGCGTCCCGACCCTGACTTTGCCTTTCGGTGTCCGCTACAGGATGGATGTCGAAGCCCTCAGCCTCAAGCTTCTCGAGGATCCCTTCGCGGACGAAGCCTAGTGGCAGCGGTCGTCCGGAGCCATCGCGGAAAGTCGTTTGGAGCCTGAGGCCATCCTAAGCCCAGTTGCCTGCGCTCCCCCGTCAGACCACCATCCAAATTCCGCACCTGCATGGCCCGTCAGCCCCGGCAAGCCTCCATAAAAGCCTCGAAAAGACCGAGGAATTCCGGGAACCTCAGCGTGAGGGTTTCCGGGTGGAACTGCACGGCGGCGAGAAAGCGCGAACGGTCCTTCGCCTCGAAACCCTCCAGAACACCATCGGCGGCGAAGGCCGAAGCTTCGAGGCCGGGCGCCAATTCCCTGACCGACTGATGGTGGAAACTGTTCACCCTAAGGGATTTTTTCCCGAAAACGCGATGGAGAAGGGACCCTTCGCCGATTTCGATGGAATGGTAGAGCCTGTCCACGGGGAAGTTTTCGGGGCTGTGGGCGTTTGTTCCTGGCCGCTGTGTCCTCAGATCCTGGTAGAGCGTTCCGCCCAACGCCACGTTCATGAGCTGGCAGCCCCTGCAGATGCCGAATATCGGCGCGCCCTTTCTGACCGCCGCCGCGAACAGGGCCAGCTCCCAGGCATCGCGATCGGCGCCGAAGGCTCCGATACCGGCGACGGGATCCTGGCCATAAAGAGCCGGGTCCAGATCCTTGCCGCCCGTGAGAAGCAGGCCGTCCACAGCGGCGATATACTCTTCGGCAGCCGAAACATCCTCGTGTTGGGGAATGACGAAAGGAACGCCGCCCGAGGCCGCGATCGATCGCGTATAGTGTTCGCTGAGCGAAACATAGTCCGCTCTCGTCTGCGGATCGATGAAGGAAGAAAGACCAATGCGTGGTTTCATCGCAGTCTCCTAAAACGGGCTTCAGGACAGCGTCTGGGGCCCCGAAGCCCTCGGTCCGGGCACCCGGCGTCGCCATCGGCCCAATCTTGCGCATTGTAGCCGCAAAATGCCCGGCTTTCCATATTGAAAATATTCCCCGGCCCTTAATATTCGTCCGGGGATCGTGTACAATTCCGCCATGAGCATCGCAGAGTTCAACCCCCGCGCGGAAATCCGCGGAAGCAGGCTGTATTTCGACGGTGTCGACACCGTCGCGCTGGCCGCCACCTACGGCACGCCCCTCTATGTCGTTTCCGAATCCATGGTGAGGGAACGCTGCGGCATCGTCCGGGCGGCTTTTCTCGAAAAATATCCCAACACCTCGGCGGTCTACGCCAGCAAGGCTTTCCAGACTCTCGACATGTGCAGGATCATCGCCAGCGAAGGCATGGGCATCGATGTCGTTTCCGGCGGCGAGCTCTACGCCGCGCTGAAAGCCGGCGTAGATCCCGAAACGCTCATCTTCCACGGCAATTCCAAGGCGGCCGACGAACTCGATTACGCCGTCCGTGCCAATGTGGGACGGATTGTCTCCGACAATCTCTTCGAGATCGCCGAACTCGAGCGGCTCGGCGCCCTCTACGGCAGGAAGGTCAGCGTCCTCTACAGGGTGACTCCGGGCGTGGACAGCCATACGCACCGCTTCATCTCCACCGGAAGCCTCGATTCCAAATTCGGGATTCCCCTCGATCCGTCGGTGCGGGAAAAGTATATGCGCGCCGTGCTCGACGCGCCGCACATCGACTTCAGGGGTTTCCATTTCCATATCGGATCCCAGCTTCAGGACAATTTTTCCCACCTCGCCGCGCTAAAAATCGTTCTGAAGCTCGTCGCCGACGCCAAAGCCGATTACGGCTACGCAACCCGCGAACTGAACCTGGGAGGGGGATTCGGCATCCGCTACCTGCCGAGCGATCCACGGCCGAGCCTCGACTACTTCATCGATCCAATGATGGAGCTGGTGCGCGGCGCCGCCGGCGAAGCGGGCATCCCCATGCCCAAGGTGACCATAGAGCCCGGCCGCTGGATCATCGGCGAGGCGGGCATCACGCTGTATACCATCCGTTCGGTAAAGACGATTCCGGGTATCAGGACCTACGTCGGCGTCGACGGCGGAATGGCCGACAACATCCGTCCGGCTCTCTATGAGGCGAGGTACCATGCTCTCTGCGCCAACAAGGCGGACCGGGACCCGTCGGGCGAAACCACGGTGACCGTTGTCGGCAAATGCTGCGAAACAGGCGATATCCTCATCCGCGATATCGGCTTGCCCGAACCCGAGCCGGGCGACATCCTCGCCGTTTTCTCCACGGGCGCCTACAACCACTCCATGGCGTCGAACTATAACCGCATCCCCCGTCCCGCCGTCGTCATGACAAGCGATGGTTCGCATCGCCTCTCCGTTCGCCGCGAAACCTACGAGGACCTCATCCTGCGCGAACGCTGAACCGATCGCCGATCATGCTTTCCTGCTCGCCTGCGCCACATCGCTCGTTCCCGGCGGGAAATCGACGATGAGATAATGCGGTTTTTCTTTTTCGCGGCGTCAATTTTCATTGACAACCCGAGTAAATGATGTAAAAATGAATATGTGAGCGAAATATTCATAAATTCACAAAAGCGGAACCAAAAACAGACGATCATCTATGAGGCCGCGCTCGATGTGTTCGCGGAATTCGGATTCCGCAAGGCATGCATGGAAGATATCGCGAAGCGCCTTGGGCTGGCGGTCGGTACCTTGTATCGCTACGCCCACGACAAGCAGGACCTCTACCGGAAGTCGGTGAAGTACGCTTTCGAGTCGTGGCAGGTGGAGGCGGTGAAGGCAGCCGAGGCCTCCGGCGATCCGCTGGAGCGCTTCAGGCTTCTCTGCTTGACCGCGTTCCGGCATCTGGCCGGCGAACCCCGCCTGCGCAGGATTCTCGCCGGGGACCCGGCCCTCTTCCCCGTCGTGGACGCCGAGGATCCCTTCGAAGCGATCAACCGCCGTTCGGTGGACATCCTCGAACGTTTCATCCGCGAAGGAATGGTGGTCGGCGTTTTTGCCGTCCCCGATCCCCGCACCGCCGCGCGCGTTCTCTTTTCTCTCTATCAGCTCTTCATAGAAAAAGCTTATGTGGAAGAAGAAGCCGGCGAAATGCTTCTTTTCGAACAGAGCCTCGATCTCGTGCTCAACGGGCTGCGCGTCCGCGACCCCGCGCGGGCCGTGACCGCGGCCTCAATCATACAAAACGACAAGGGGGACTGAATCATGAAAGAGAAACTGGCCTATCTCGGACCCGATTGGCGCGACGCGGGCCTCGCGCGCCTGGCGGCCGAACTCGACGCGGGCAAGATGAACGGCGTGAGCACATCGATGGCCGACATCTACGAAGAATGTCCCGGCGGGGGGGAAATGTACCTCTTCCTCGAATGCGCGGAGGGGAGGGTGATTCGTTTTGAGACAGGCGCGGGGCAAGCTCCGGCGGCCGAGTTCTCGATCAGGGGAACATACGAGACCTTCGCGGCGATTACCCGGGGCGAACTCAGTTCGACGAGGGCTCTCATGACGGGCAAACTCAAGCTCCGCGGCAACATGGCCAAGGCTGTTCGCCTGGCGCCTCTCGCCGATCGAGTGAACAAGGTGCTCGCGGGCATCCCGACCGATTATTAGGAGCGTAGCATGCCAAGAACAATAGATCGCGCAAGTCAGTATTGGATCGACAACCCCGCCCGAGTTCGCGCCATCCAGAAATCGATGGCCGAAAAGGGAATCGACGCGTACCTCGGCACGAGACCGAGGACCCTGAGCTTCGTGCTGGATGCCTTCTGCCCCTGGCGCAGCTATCTCGTAATCCCGAGGGAAGGCAACCCAGTGCTCTTCACCTTCATCGTCGACGCGGCCAGGGTGGCTGATGAGACCTGGCTGCCTTCTGATAATGTCAGGGCTTACGCCCCCATGGGCGGCCAGGATCAGATGTCGGTCATTTCATCGGTGTTAGTGGATGAATTCGGCATCGCGACGGGAAGGCTCGGCGTCGAGGATGGCATCTCCAGCTACACCCCCGAGGGAAACCTGAGCCACTATGAATGGGAAGCCTTGAAGGTCGCCTTGCCCGGCTGGGAACTCGTCAACGCGCATGGAATCGTCGACGAACTCTCCTTCATCAAGGATTCCGGCACGATCGCCCGCTTCCGGGAGGCTTCGCGCATCGTCGACGAAGGGCAGAAGGCGGCCCGCGCGGCGCTGGAGCACGGAGGCTGGCGCGGCATGACCGAGACCGAGATCGCGGGTATCGCCGCTTTGGCTATGCGCCGCTCAGGCTCCGTCTCCGAATGGAACTTCGCGGGCTTGAACGAGATTTCCTCAGGCTACCGCACGGGTCTCGGCGCGTGCACGCCTCCCACGACGCGGGAATTCCGCGCCGGAGAGCCACTCATGCTGGACTTTCACTCGATGTTCATGCTCGCCCTGGGCGATCACTCGCACAACTACCTGATAGGACCGGCTAGCGCGCGACTGCGAAGGCACGCGGACAACTTCGTCGATCTCGTCTCCACCGTCCTCGACAGCTACAAGGAAGGTGCCACGCCCTCATCCCTTCAGATGACGATGATGGATCGAGCCGAAGCCCTGGGCTGCGCCGACTTCCTGCTCCCGGGCTGCGAGCACGGCATCGGCCTTTTCGGCGATGAATGGCGGATCGGGCGCGCCGACGAGGGTCCTTTCCCCTATTGGACCGACCCCGATCACGCCTACAAGGCGGGCGAACTCCTCATCTGCGCCATGCAGTACGCCGCCCCCGACGAAGGAGTGGGCTTTCGCTATGAAAATCCCATCCTCATCGGGAAAGAAGGCTGCGAGCCGCTCTCCAAATTCCCCCTCGCGATCGAGGAGATCGAGTGAGGCTTCGCTGAAGCAGGCGAGCCTGAGCCTTCCTCGACGACGAGACGGTCATTTGAGGAAGGCCTGAGGTGAGAGGCGGCTGCCCGTGTGCCTGTACAAGTCGCCGGCGAGAGGCTCGAGTCTCGTCCTGTCCAGGACCCTGATTCGGCCTCTCGCCGTCTCCATGATGCCCTCGTCCCGGAACCGGCGCACGATCCGCGCGAGCTGACGGTAGCTGGCCCCTAGATAATCGGCGAGTTCCCCGAGATTGTCCGTTCCGAGAATGCGACCCTCGGAATCCGTCGAGGCGAGGAGGTAACTGGCCAGACGGCTTTCCACCGGATAGCGCAGATTTATCGATTCGGCGAGGTTGCGGTCCAGGAGCTTTGCGCCCAGCCTGCCGCAGAGGTACATGAATAGCTGTTCATTGCGTCCGGCGGCTTTTTTGATGGCCGCTATCGGGAGCCCGAGACAGACCGTTTCCGAGATGGCTTCCACGCTCAGCGCGTAGCGTTCCGATGAAAAGAGCTCGGCTTCGCCGAAGACATCGAAGGGCGCGTAGAAAGCGGCAAGAATGCTCGTGCCGTTGTCCAAGGTGTTGTAAGCCTTGCTCCTGCCTTCCACGAAGAACAGGAGATTGCGCACCGGATCGTCGGCCACAATGATGTATTCGCCCGGCTTTCGTTGAAGCGGAAACAATGCCTCGACGAGATCGGCGGAGAGAAGCCTGTCGAGAGAGTAGCGCCGCGCGTAGTTCTCCACTATTTCCACTTTGCGCCCCTTTTTTTCGATTATAGGACATATGTCCTATTGCTGTCTCAAGTATAGTGGGATACTTGGGGCATGGAAAAGGAGCACAGCATATGTACAGCGCGCTAGCGCCTCTCGTCGGCGCTCTCATCACGCTCATGAACGGTCTGAACAGCCGTCTTTCCGCGATCACCGGAAACTTGGTGGCGGCGCTAGCCATTCATGTAGCGGGGCTTGTCGCGGTCTCCATCGTCCTTTTGGCAAGGCGAGAGCCGCGGCGGGTTCGGCAGGCGGGACTGCCAGGACTGCCAGGGCGGTCGGATCGGTCGAAGCCGCCGGACCGTCTTCCCTTCTACTATTATCTCGGCGGGTTTATCGGCGTCGGTACGGTGTTTTCCAACAATTACGCGTTCGGCATTCTCGGCGCGTCCCTGGCGGTGGCGCTCGCGCTCCTCGGCCAGACCCTCTGTTCTGTCGCGATAGACGCCGCGGGATTCCTTGGCCGAAAAAAATATCCCTTGAGCCTCCGCAGCCTGCCGGGGTTGGCATTGGCGCTTTCCGGCGTGATGGTGATGGCGGGCGGGCGCTGGCGCGCCGACATCCTAGCGATGATGGCGGCTCTCGTGTCGGGAGCGATACCAGCGCTCTCCTTCACCCTCAACTCCGAGCTTGGCCGCAGAACCGGCGTTTTGCGGAGCACGCGCACTAACTATATCGTCGGTCTCGCGACGACCTTGGCCATCGTGGCCGCGATGAGGCCCGATATCGGCGGCTCGCTGCGTTCTGTGGTGGCCGCCGGCCCCTTTCTCGCCCTCGGGGGCGGCACTATGGGAGTCGTGGTCGTGACATCGATGAATCTCATTTTCCCGCGGATAAAGGCATTTTCCGCCACCCTGCTCGTGTTTTCCGGCCAGGCCCTCGCCGGCATTCTCATCGATTACGCTAAAGCGGGAAATCTGGAACTGCGCAAGCTCCTCGGCACGCTGCTTCTCCTCGCCGGCTTGGCGATCAATTCGATGCTTCTAAAGCGGAGCGCCGAGCGCGCGAAGTGAGGCGGAGCGTCTTCCTTGCGTCATAGCTCCGTCAAGGCTTCGCGACACTTTGGAGAGAACTGTTCGGCCTCATCCAGGGAGGCTATACTATACCTCGCGACACAGGGAGGATTGCCGAATGGACGCAAGCCGCTATATGGACGTTTCATCGACTTCTGGCATCGATTCGTTTCCCGATTCCAGAAATCGCCTCTTGGCTCCGGAGCAGGCGGTCGCCGTCGAAGTGAACGGAAAAGCCGTCGTCACGCTGATGTGCAGCCCCTACGACCTGGAGGTCCTGGCCTTGGGACACCTTTTTTGCGGAGGATACATCCTTTCCATGGACGAGGTTCTGAGTCTATGGATATGCCCCGACAATTCGCGCGTCAATATCAAGTGTACCCATGATATTGCCCCCGCGTCGGGCAATGTGGTCATCTCATCGGCCTGCGGCGCGAGCCCGGCGTCTTCTTTTCAGCGCGATGGCCGAGTCAGGCTTCCCGTCGGGCGGCTCTTCCCCCTGGCGCGCTTGCGCGATTGGGCGCGGGAGATGTTCGAACAGGCCAAGCTGTACCGGATGACTGGCGGCATGCACTGCGCCGCTCTCGTCCTCGATGATGGGCAGGTTTTCGCATTTGAGGACGTGGGAAGACACAACGCGGTCGATAAGGCCATCGGCCGGGGGCTTCGCGAAAAAGCCGATTTTTCCCAAAGCTGTCTCATAAGCTCGGGACGCATCGCCGCCGATATGGCCGCCAAGGCGGCGACGGCCGGCATTCCCGTGGTGGTTTCTCGGAGCATTCCGACATCAGCGGCCTTCGCGCTGGCCATCGATATGGGCCTGACGTTGGTTGGAAGGATAAGTTCGCCGTCGCCAATCGTATACTCAATGCCGGAGAGACTGATCTAGGTTTGTAATTGAGTTGGAACCCTTCTGGAAATATGCAACACCTGTTGATTAATTACGTTGTCGGCGCTATCATTGGCGCCAGGAGAAAATATGAACAACGTGATCATGATCGGTCTTGTCAGTTTTTTTGCCGATCTGAGCACCGAAATGGTATATCCGCTCATTCCCCTCTACCTTACGACGGTTTTCGGCGCGACTCCCGCGCTTGTCGGCGTGATCGAGGGCATAGCCGAAAGCCTCGCGAGCCTTCTGAAAGTATTCAGCGGTTACGCGACCGATAAATACCGGAAAAAAAAGCCCATCGCTTTCTTCGGATATTCCACCGGGCTCGTCTACAAAATGGCGCTCATCTTCGCCAGCTCATGGGTTGGGATTCTCGCCGCGAGGGTCATCGACCGTTTCGGCAAGGGCATAAGGACGGCGCCCCGCGATGTGCTCGTCAGCGAGAGCAGCGACGCGACCAAGCTCGGCCATTCCTTTGGCCTGCACAAGGCGCTCGATATGGCTGGTTCCGCCGCCGGGATACTCTTGGCTTTTTTCATAATGAAGGCGGGAAACGGGGCGTTCGCGTTCAAGCGGATTTTCTTGTTTTCATGCGTTCCCACGCTCATGGCGCTTTTCATGTTTTTGTTCATAAAGGAGACGGGCAAGCCGCGCGAATCGAGAGCGCCGCTCAACGTCTTCAGCGGCCTGAGGCATCTAGATTCACGACTCAAGCTCTATTTGGTGGTCGTTTTCATCTTCACGCTCGGGAATTCCTCGAATACCTTCCTGCTTCTGAGGGCCGGAAATGTCGGGTTTGATTCGGCGTCGGTGGTGCTTCTGTACTTCCTGTACAACATCGTCTCATCCCTGCTCTCGATACCACTCGGCAGGCTGTCCGATCGCGTCGGAAGAAAGCGGGTCTTGATCGCTGGATATGTCACCTTCGCGATCGTGTATTCGGGCTTTGCCTGGGCGCCGGGCAAAGCGACCATAATCGCGGCCTTCGCCCTGTATGGCGTATTCACCGCGATGACGGCAGGCGTGGAACGCGCTTTCATAGCCGAGATCGCGCCCGCGGAGCTGAGGGGGACGATGCTCGGTCTTCACTCGACGATCGTCGGCATCGCGCTTCTGCCCGCGAGCGTGATGGCGGGACTACTGTGGAATGCCTTCGGGCCGGCGCTGCCCTTCGCGCTCGGGGCGGGCCTTTCGCTCGCCGCCGCGCTCATGCTCGCTTTTGGATTGCCGAAAAAGGCAAAAAAGCCGGCCTCGTATTCAGCTTTTCCCGGCGGGGATGGAAAATGAAAAAATTGCGCCTTTATTCACTTCGCCATGCGCCCATACCTTCCCGCCGTGCCGGCTGACGATTCGAGCGACGATCGATAGGCCGATGCCGTTTCCTTCGAATTCCGTGTCAGAATGCAGGCGTTGAAACATGCCGAACAGTTTCGATGAATACTGTTCGTCAAAGCCGACTCCGGTATCCTTCACCGAATAAATGCACATGTCCTGATCTATGCGCCCCTCGATCTCTATGCGTCGCTCATCTTTCGGCTGCGTATACTTAATGGCATTGCTTATCAAGTTGGTTAAGACTTGCTTGATCAGGAGAGGGTCTCCAGTGCATTGCGGCAATTGGGAGACATGGAAAGTGAATTGCTGCTGCGCTTGCGTAGAGGCTATCTCCTGGTATGTCGCCAGGGCCAGCGATGTCATATCTATCGGCCTGCTGGCGAGTTCGCTTCGCGTCACATGAGACAGCACCAGCATCCCCGATATGAGCTGATCCATTTTCATGACGTTGCTCGATATTCTATCCAAAAAAAATCGGCTCTCCGTGTCGAGCTTGTCCTCTACGCGATCCGACAGAATCTGTGCGAAGCCGTTGATCGAGCGAACGGGAGCGCGAAGGTCGTGGGCGATGGAATAGGTGAAGGATTCCAATTCGCTGTTCGCCTTCTGAAACTGTTGTGTTCGATCCTCGACTCTCTTCTCTAGATCCGTGTTCAGCTGCCGCACTTCTTCTTCTGCGCGTTTTCGCTCGGCTATTTCGGCGTGAAGATACTTCGTTTTAGCCACTACCTGCCGATTGAGAGAAATGTTCCAGATGCCCACGACAAGCGCGAACCCAATAGCCCCAAAGCTTCCCCAGAGCAGCCATATCGGTAGCCTGTTCGATTTTTCCGATGCCGTCCATATTCTATAGGCGTCGCTGTAGAAAGAGTGAGGATCTCCGATCATGCCCGCCATCTGCTCGTCTATCCCCGAAAGCAAATCGGCGTTCCTTCCTTTGGGCACGGCAAATTCCAGGGCGATGGGAGAAAAGCTGATCGGTGTGATCGGTATTGAGTATTCCTGAGCCAACTCATTGCCGAGTGAGTAGATGCATACTCCGGCGTCCGCGTCGCCTCGGGATATGGCCTCCATCACTTGGCGATTGTCATCCGTGAGTACCATCTTGCATTCAATGTTGAAAGACCCAACGTATTCCAAAAAGCCCTCGGTGAAGATGCTTCCCTTCACTCCCGCGACCCGTTTTCCTTCCAGGTCGAAGACCGTGTGCAGCGTCAATTTCTTGCTGGCGAACAATACCCCGCTATCGATATAGACTGGGTTTCTGCTGAAGTCATAAACCTTCAGCCTTTCGTCGGTCAGCCCAACGGCCGGCAAAAGGTCGATTTCTCCTTTCTCCAGAAGTGTGAGCAACTCGCTCCATGTCCCTTTCACGTAGTGGATTTTCCATCCCAGAACATCCGAAAAATGCTCGACAAGATCGATGAAAAGCCCGTCGGGCACGTCATCCTTAATCAGCACGAGAGGAGCCGCTTGAAAGACCCCAACCCGCACGGATCTTGGTATGGCATACAGCCGCGTCGAAGTCAGCGCCAAAAGCGCGAGAATGAGCGGCATCGGTCTTTTTTTCATCATCACTATTTTTACCCTCAGTCGAGCGCCAATCTTGATGCTTTTATCTAATAAGTATAGCCGTTTTATATGGATACGCAATGCCGGTGTTTTGCGCTGCCTCTTCGCGAATGGCGGCGATGTTCGACATTCGCGCGCCAGGTTCAAGGGGCTCTTTCTTTCCTCCTTGGAAACCTTGGCGGATATCCTGGAAGCCAAGGATCGCTATACGAAGGGGCACTCGATGAGGCTGTCCGCCATATGCGAAAAGGTTCTTGCTGGCGGAAGAAGATTATGAGGAGGTAAAATAGCACCCTCTGATGACAACCACTATCCTCGAGCCCATGGATGAATTGAGGGATGTGGCGACGCTCACGACGCGATGAGTTCGACAAGGCTATATAGGGATTGCCTGACCTTTGAGCGGGTGCTTGGGGAAATTCGGGGCGATCTTGGCAGCCAGTTCAATCCTCGGTTGGGGAAAGCTCCTGCTTCATCTCGAACTTGGCAATCTGGATCAATTCGCTTTTTCTTGAGCGCGGGATTTCCCGCGTCGCTTCGGCGTTGGTCGCCTTAAACGAGGATGAATCCCTTTTCGTGGAACAATCGCACGCAGCCCTCTACGACCTTCCTGTCGTAAAGAAGCCCCTTGTTCTTTTCAATCTCCCCAAGGGCTACCTCGATGCCCAAGGCCGGTCGGTAGGGGCGATAGGTAGCCATCGACTCAACGACATCGGCAACCGCCACGATCCGGGACTCCAATAGTATTTGATCCCCCGCCAGGTTGTTTGGATACCCCGATCCATCCATGCGTTCGTGATGCTCCAGGACGATTCGCGCTATCGGCCACGGGAACTCGATGTCTTTTAAAATTTCATACCCCGCTTGGGAATGGATCTTTATCAGCTGGGCCTCAATGTCCAGCAATTTTTTAGGCTTGGTCAGAATTTCGGCCGGAACGGACAATTTGCCTAGATCGTGGATCGATGCCGCAAGGCGAAGTCCCTCGATGCGGTCGGCGGAGAGACCTATCTCCGCGCCAATGGCCTGGGCCAGGTTGGCCACCCGGCTCTGGTGTCCCGCCGTATAGGGATCCCTGGCTTCGACGGCGGCGGAGATGGCGGAAACCGTGGCGCCCAAGGCCTTTCGCAGACGCTCGGTGCTCTGTTGTCGTTCGGTTATATCCTCGCAGAAGCCCTCATAATGGAGGATGTTCCCCTGGTTGTCCCGTACGGCGTGCTGGTCTATCGATACCCAAATGATGCTTCTATCCCGGCGGTAATACTGACAGACGTATCCTTTCACGAAATTCTGCTCGTCGATCCGCCTCAATAGACGACATCGGTCGTCGGGAACGACATACATTTCCGATACTATGTCTTGGACGCTGGCGATGAGTTCCTCGGGGGATGTATAGCCGACCATCGTCGCCATGGCCTTGTTGGCGGTGAGGAATCTACCCTCCTTGTTCGTCTGGAAGATGCCTTCCTGCGCGTTGTCGAAGATGCTCCGGTATTTACCTTCAGTCTTGAGCAGGGCTTCGGTTAATCGTTTCGCCTCTAGAATCCTCCAGATCGAATCCATCAGCAGAGTCAATTGCCTTACGTCTGAGCTGTTGTAGTCCTCCACTTTATTCGCCACGCCGGCGACCGCCACGATCCTCTCGCCCGAGAATATCGGAACGGTCAAATATTTTTTAAGCGGCGCATGGCCTTCGGGATAGCCCTTTTTCAGGGGATGAGGCGACTGGAAATCATTGAGGATGATGGGTTTCGCCTGCCTCACCGCTTCGCCCCAGATACCAGTTTTTTCCAGGTGGTAGATCGACGGCGCGTTGCGAACGCTGCATTCCTTCATGACTTCCCTGGACCATGTGTTGAGCGTGAATTCCCTGTTTATGTCATCATAAAAATAGATATAGCCAAGCTTGCTGTCGGTCAGCTTGATCGCCTCTTCCAGGGCGTAGTCAAGAAGTTCCTGAATCGAGGCGGCCTTGCGTTGGGCGATCCGCAGCAAGCCTTCCAGCCTAGCCTCGTTGCGGAGAATTTCCTCCTCGTTTCGTTTGCGTTCGGAGATGTCGCGCGATACTCCGTGCAATCCGATAACCTTCCCGTTGACGTCTCTGAGGAAGGATACGTTCATCGACACCCAGAATTTCGTGCCGTCGGCCCGGAAGCTCTGCACTTCCATGAGCCGCGATCTGTTTTTATCGACCAAATCATCGGCATCCTTTTTGAATTCTTCGGATAATAGTGTTCGCAACAGCTGGAGAGATTCAGGAGGGAATCTCTCTTCCTTGGTCCGTTTTTTATGAACCTCGACTGGCTCGCCGTACATTTTTTCGGCGGAAGGGCTTATGTAGGAAACCATAAAATCGAGATCGCAGGTCCACACGACGTCGGCGATAGTTTCGGTGATGAGGCGATATTTCCTTTCGCTTTCTTGGAGAGAACGCTCAACCTTTTTTCTCTCCGAGATATCCTGGTTCACGCCGTAGGTCTTGAGCGTTATCCCTTGCTCGTCCTTGATGATGTAGAAGCGTACGGCGATATCGCCTATCGTCCCGTCTTCGTAGAGGATGCGGTGTTCGATCTGTCTGCTAAAATGGGGATCTTTCGTTTCTATGGCGTTTTTGGTTTCCTGCGCGACGATTTCTATGTCATCCGGGTGCACGAAGCGCTTGGCATAGTCCCCGGATCTCATCGTATAGCCCCCGACTTTTTCCGCCGTGGTCCTGAAAAGCTTGTAGAATTGGTCGTTGAAGGTGAAAAGGTCCTTGGAAACGTCATATTCCCAGTGGCCAAGATGAGCGATTTCCAGGGCATTGGAGAGTTGCGCCTTATTGGCCTTGAGTTCCTCCTGGGTGATTCTGTGCTCCTCCCTGACCTTCGCTTCCAGCAGCTCCCTTTCCACCGCCGGGACGAGGCGCTGAAGATGCCCCTTCATGATGTAGTCGTGGGCTCCGGCTTTCATGGCTCCTACCGCCGTCTCCTCGCCTATGGCGCCCGAGACGATGATGAAGGGGAGATCCAGATTCATTTTTTTCAGAATCGCGATAGCCTGCAAGCCGCTGAAGTGGGGAAGATTATAGTCGGAAAGCACGAGATCCCAACGTTTCTTCCCCAGAGCGATCTGCAGGGTGGCGGCTGTCTCCACCCTTTCGAATTCCAGCTCGTAGCCGCCTTTTTTCAGAGCATATTGGATAAGCGTCGCGTCGTCTTCCGAATCTTCGACGTTCAGTATCCGCAGCGTTTTGCCCATAGCCTTCACCTCGGTGTCGATCGAATATCAGGAAAACCTAGGTTTTCTTGAGTTCGCTATCAATAGTCTAGTGCAATACCCTTGGCAAAGCTAGCTTCGCTTGTCCAGCTTTCTTGGTACAATGAAACAGCTAAACCTTTGTGTGCCAAATTCTCTTTGCCCAGCCTATGGTTTTAATAATTAGATATATTCTTGTCTTCCTTGGGCCGCGATCGGGGAATATACTGCTTTTGAAAAAAAATAGAATAAAAAACCGCGACTGGAGGTTCCTGTGAAAAAATTGACATTGGTTGTCTGTCTTATTGGACTGCTCACGCAATACTCTTGTTCCTTGCTCATCGGCGGCTCCAAAACCGTGACGATTGAGGATGTTGGCTGGTACATTGAGAACGTGGCGAGCGATCGGTGGGCGGCGGGGAGCGAAGTAAAACCATCGCTCATCTATAGTTTTGAGGTTTTCTTCAAGGAAGACCTCAGCGCGTCCGACATCGACTATGTAAGGATCTACCTGCCCGACAATTCCGGCTCATATTGGACGATCGATCATGATAGATACTTCCATGCGGACACCAATAGCGTCGGGGGATCGGTTCGCTACTGGTATGGCGCCAACCCCAAAGAACTGCCGATCGGCGTGCTCACCGCGAAGATACAACGCACCAACGGGGAAAATGACACCTATAATTTCATAATGGGAAAGCCTGGCTCCGCATCCACAGGAGGATATTCTTATGTCTACTGTCTTGATGATGAAGCTACAGCTTCAAACCCCGCTTTCTCCACCCCGGCAATCATGCGGCCAATCGTCGACAGCCTCGCGCTTTCTGGCGGACAGCTTCTGACCACCTTCACCGTGAAAGGCGACAACGTTCGAAATGGCTGGATCTGGTTCTACGACGCCAACGGCGACTATGTAGGTCGATCCGTTCATTTTTTTAATCAGCTGACCGGATTGAGTTCGACGAAATTCTCGTCGGGTTCTTTCCAGAACGCTCCCGATTCCCAGAATACATTAGCCTTAAGCGGAAGCGATATCTTTGACAGCGACGGGAATGCCATCGGCGCGACGGCGATGAATTCTATTCGGCACTGCAGGGTCTACACGACCGACGGCGGCCAGTATTCCGGCCATTCGGCGATTCAATACGATTATAGAGCTATGTCTTCATATTACTGATCAGGTCGATGCGAGAAAGCCTTAAAAAAATAAAGCCGCCCGTAAAGGCGGCTTTTCTTTTGTCGGGCTGAGAGGATTTGAACCTCCGACATCTTGGTCCCGAACCAAGCGCGCTAGCCCCTGCGCTACAGCCCGTAATAAAAAAACCCGTCAGTTTGATTGACGGGTTGGATCGCCCCAAGAGGCGAATCGGGAGCGACGGGTATCGAACCCGCGATCTCCGGCTTGACAGGCCAGCGCGATAACCAGCTTCGCTACGCCCCCGTGTCATTGCTGACGAAGACGAAATATATATGGATTGAACCCTAATGTCAATAGGAAACGATTATCGCTCCCGATTTTTCATCGATGTCTTTGCCCTTGCCCGCGGCCTTGGCCGCGGGGATCGGACGGTGGTCCAGGATCTCCGCTAAACGCGTTTGGGGTTTTCCTGTCGGGCGCTTTTCCTGTGGGGCGCCTGGCGCGGCAGGCGCGGCCTGCTGGGGCATGCGGACAAGATCCCCGCTCGCGAAGCCGAAGCTCAGGGGCGAATAGCGCACGAGGCTGTAGCCCTCGGCCGAACAGGCATAGCGACCCGCCTTGAAGTTGGGCAGGGGGAACTCTTCGGAGATAATGCGCAATAGAGCCGAAGATTTCGGCGGTTTTTTTGCCTGGAGGGGCATCCCGGGCAGGGTCGACAATAGATAAGAGAATACCAGCTTGTCCTTGGAGAGCCCCGCTTCGTCGGACAGTGTCTTAAGCCATGCAGGGGCGCTCTCCGTTCCGATGGTGAAATGGCACCAGGGATATTTGTCGCGCCGTTTTGGCATGACGACATCGGAGAGGTTTTTGGACGAGGCTCCCGAGGGAAGTTCCTCGCCCGGCGTGGATAGACTGCGGAAAATGCCGGGCATAGGGCAGGAATGACTATGGGGACAGGGCGCGATAGGGAAAGCCCCGAAAGCCGATAGAGCGGCGCGAACCGAGCTGATGAAGGAACCGGAGCGCGGGTCGCCCGGTTCCATGAGGAAGATCGAGCCCGAATCCTTCAGGTATCCTAAAAGCTGGCGGGCCGTGAGGAGGGCGCGCATGCCGAGAGGGGTCTTGCTCTTCCAGAAAAACTCGTTGAAGACATTGGCGGCGGTGAGCAGGTCAGCCTTTTCCGGCAGGAAGGATCCAAACTGCTGTCTCAAGGGGATGATTTTCCAGGGGGGCAGGGCGCCGGAAAGCCTGACGCCGAGGCTTTCGAAAATCGTCTGGCCGACCTTGAGAATGTGTTCCGTTTTATCCAGGCAGTAAATGGTGAGCCGTTTTTTCCGCAGGTCGGGGCGGGCGATATAGAGGGCGATCGGCACGGTCATAGGACCCGAACCGATATCGACGATCGTCGCTCCATCCTCCAGTTCGAGCGGAAGGCCTGAAAAGATCGATGAGAGGCGGAGGATGTTCCAGGGAAGGAAATAACGCACATAGGCCGAATAATAGGCGGGCGAGCTCAAATACTCAGCCGTCCTGTGCTCCCGTTCGGAGGTGAGGTCTTCCCATAGCGATCTGATGGTGTGGCCGAGTTCCACCCTGTGCTTTTGCGTAAGGGGAACCGTCTCGTCGAATATGCCAGGCAGGGCCGCGAGCGCTCTCTCGCAGTCGCCGCTTGCTTTCAGGAATTGGATCGCCACCGAAGGTCCGGGCTGGACCGTTTTTGTCGATGCGAAGGGGCGCGGCGATCCGGCTTTCCGGCGATTGCCTTTATGTGCGTGTTCTTTCACGAGGCAAGTATAGCAGAAAGGACGGCGAGTATCGAGAGTAGAGGGAGTGAAGGGGGCTCGGGGATGCGGAGGAGGAACCAGGGGTTCCCCCTCCGCGGATAAAAACGCGAGCTTTCCTTTATCACCAATCGAAGCTGAGGACTACCTTACCGGACTGGCCCGAAAGCATCGCGTCGAAGCCCTTCTGGAAGTCGTCGAAAGAATAGCGATGCGTGATCACGGGGCTGATGTCGAGGCCCGAAAGAAGCATGGCCTGCATCTTGTACCAGGTCTCGAAAATTTCGCGGCCGTAAATGCCCTTGAGGAAGAGGCCCTTGAATATGACGCGGCTCCAGTCGATGCCCGCGCCGTCGGGGAGGAGGCCAAGCAGCGCCATCCTGCCGCCGTTGTACATGTTCTCGATCATCTGTTCCAGGGCTTTTGGGTTTCCCGACATTTCGAGGCCGATGTCGAAGCCGCCGACCATGCCCAGCTCTTGCTGCACCGCCTTGAGGGATTCCTTCGCGGTATTGACCGTGCGCGTGGCGCCGAGCTTCTTCGCGAGATCGAGCCGCCAGTCGTTTACGTCGGTGATGACGACATTTCGCGCGCCGACGTGCTTGGAAATGGCGGCGGCCATGCATCCGATGGGGCCGGCGCCGGTGATGAGCACATCCTCGCCGATCATATCGAAGGAAAGGGCGGTATGGGTAGCGTTGCCATAGGGATCGAAAATGGCGGCTATATCGTCGGAGATGGAATCGTGGACATGCCATGCGTTGGAGGCAGGCACCGAGACGTATTCGGCGAAGCAGCCGTTCCTGTTGACGCCGATGCCTATGGTGTTGGGACATAGATGACGCTTGCCGGCCCTGCAAGCCCTGCAGACGCCGCAGACGATATGCCCTTCCGCCGAGACTCTCTCGCCCAACTTGTACCCCGAGACCGAGCGTCCCATCTCGACGATTTCGCCGACGAATTCATGGCCGACAGTCTGTCCGATGCTGATCGTTCGCTGGGACCAGGCGTCCCATTTCCAGATGTGGACATCGGTCCCGCAGATCGCCGTTTTCTTGACGCGAACCAGAAGATCGTTGTCGCCGATCTCGGGCATGGGCACTTCCTGCATCCAGAGCCCGGGTTCCGCCTTGCTTTTTACGAGAGCCTTCATTGCGCGCTCCTTTTGGATCAATTATATACCAATGTGACGTATTCGTGCGTAAAAATTGCCAGAAGTCCGATTACAACAGAAAAAAGAGGGCAGCGCCGCTTACGGCCACTGCGGCGCCGGCCATTTCGAGCGCCTGCACTTTTTGCTTGAGAATGAATATCGAAGGGGGGATGATGAGGACGGGCGTCAGCGCCATCAGGGTGCTGGCCGTTCCCGCCTGCGTATTCTGCAGGGCGAAAAGCGAGAGCGTTACTCCAAGGAAGGGCCCAAAAACCGCTCCGATGCCTATGTTCTTCAGGAAAGTGCTTTCCCTTGGGGTCACCACGAAGACCTGCCGGGCCCGACCGGTCAGGATGGCCTGAAGGCCAAATCCGACTATCGCGGTCAACACCCTGATCTGGGTGCCGGCGATGGCGTTGCTGTCGCCGAGGCCTGTCTTCGAGAAAATGAGACCAGCGGCCTGAAAGACCGCCGAAAGAAAGGCGAAAATGTAGCCCTTTTTTGACGCAGAAAAGGGCTTTCCCTCGCTCTTCTGTTTTCGCTGTCTCGAGGTGACGACCATGAGGATACCGCATACGACGATAGCCATACCCAGAAGGCGAAGGGGTTTCATCCGCTCGCCCAGAAAGATGAAGGCAAAAAGCGCGGTGAACAAAGGCGTCAGCGCCTGAAAGACGACGGTAATTCTCGATCCAATGAGGATATAGGCGTTGAACAGGAAATAATCCGAGACGAGGAAACCGATGATGCCCGAGAGAAAGAGATACAGCCATGTCCTGGGCGTCGCGTCCAGCGGAAAGGGTCGGCCATTGAGAGCGAGCCCGGCGAGGGCGAGAAAGAAGAAAGCCATAAAGACCTTCCAGAAGTTGACGGCGAGGGCGCCGACCCTTTTGGATGCGTTTTCGAAGAATATAGCCGAGATGGACCAGCAGAAAGCTGTCCCGAAAGCCGCCAGTGCCCCTAACTTTTCCATCGGCCAGAGTATATCGCCATCGGCATTCTTGTACTATCGGGGGAGCCAAGTCGGGGCTGAGCCTGAGCCGGCTCTCGGGAACTCAATGGGCTTAAAAGAATTTGACTTACCGCGATTATGATCATACAGTAAACATAGAGAAGGAGGGAGATAGAATGGCAATAATCACGATAGCGCGAGAACTTGCATCCCTCGGCGAAGAGACGGCTCAGGAGTTGGCGAGGATTTCCGGATACACGCTCATCGACAAGGAGTATCTCGAAGCCAAGCTTAATTCCATCGGAATCACCGCCGAGAAGCGGCAAAAGTACGATGAAAGGAATCCTGGTTTTTGGGCATCCCTCTCGCAGCAGAGGGACGACTATCTGCATTTTCTCAAGACGGCGATCCTCGACGCGGCGCAGGGTAACGACTGCATCATCATGGGACGAGGCGGCTACGCCATTCTGAGAGGCGTTCCCCACATGCTCTCGGTGAAGATCACGGCGCCCATCGCGATCAGGGTCGATAGGACAAAAAGAACCTTCGGCTGCGACAACAAGCGCGCCCTGCAGATCATCGAGCAGAGCGACCACGACCGCGGCGGTTTTCATAGATACTTTTTCGCCGCGGACTGGTCGGATGCACGCGAGTATGACCTGACCATCAATACGGGGAACACCGATCCGTCTCATGCCGCCGTGGCGATAGACTCGCTCCGCAAGGTTTTCGTGGACAAGGGAAAGGAAGAGGCCGGCGTTCAGAAGATCGAGGATTTCGTGCTTGCCCAGAGCGTCGTGACGGAGATCATCTACGTCCGCAAGATCCCCGTGCATTTTCTGGAAGCTACGGTCGAGAGGGGCTCGGTGGTGCTCCACGGCGTCGCGAACGCGCAGTCGTCCATCGATACGGCGCTGGCGGCCACTCATTCGGTTTCGGGCGTCAAGCATGTGGAGAGCGCGATCCAACTCGTCCAGGAATTCACCGTGATGCCATGAAGCCGCTTGTTTAGGTGGGAGCTCCGTCAATCGCGCTCGCTCGCGTGACGCGTGGAATGAGGCGCGGAACGCGAGGCGGAGTTCCCTCACTTTTCATGGGGGCTCGTCCTCTGCTACTATTCATTTCGTGGACTACATAACAAGTTTTCATGGAATTCTCGAGACGCTCAAGGCCAAGCCTTCCCAGATGAAGATTCTCCTCGCCTCCGGACAGGGGAGCCGTAAACCGGGCCCGCGGATCAGGGGTATTCTGGAGCTGGCCAAAAAAAAGGGGATCGCCGTCGATCAGGTTGGGCAGGACATGCTCGACAGGATAGATCCGGACAACAAAGGCGTCGCGCTCTCGGTGCTTGGCAAGGATGTCGAAAAAAGCCTTTCCCTGGATGATTTTCTCGAGAACCCGCCCGATGGGGCGCTCGTCATAATCCTGGATCATATCGAGGATCCCCAAAATTTCGGCGCCATCCTGCGTTCAGCCGACGCCTTCGGCGCGAACCTCGTGGTGGCTCCAACGCGGCGCGCGTCCCCCCTTGGGGACGCCGCGGCGAGGACCAGCGCCGGCGCTTCCGCATGGGTGCCTGTGGCTTTTGTCCAGAACCTCACGGACGCCGTGAAGAGACTTCAGGGCAAGGGATTCTGGGTATACGCCGCCGATATGGGCGGCGCGCCGCTCTCCGGCCTCCATCTGCCAGCGAAGACCTGTTTCGTTCTCGGGAACGAGGGGGAAGGGGTTTCCAGGCTGCTCGTCGAAACGTCGGACGCCGTCGTTTCCATACCGATGCGTGGTCATGTGGATTCGCTCAACGTCTCGGTGGCCGCGGCACTCTTCATGTACGAATACAGAAGGGCTCACGGCGAATAGGATGTTTCCGGCCTTTCGCGCGCTCGCGCTCAGATATCCCAGATGTCCCTGAAGTTATGCTCCTTCTCGCAGTAACGGCACACAAAGGTGGAGCCGGATTTGCGGCGGAATTCCGTGGTGACGCCCTCGTTGTTCTTCGGGCTGGAAATGCAGTTCTCGTTCTTGCAGGATATTTCCTCGAAGCCGTAGATGCGGGGCGGCATCGCGAGCCGGTATTTCTTCGCGACCTTCGAGTTCCGGATCAGGTTGAGCGTGCATCCGGGGGCTATGGCCGCCAGCTTCTTCAGATCCTTCTCGCCAAAACTTATGATGTCGGGGAGGGAGATGATGCCCTTGTAGACATCGGTTCCCTTGAAGGAGTGATAGACGCCGTGGCTCGAGCGCACATTGAGTTTGAGAATCTTGCGCACCGCCTCGACGTTGCTCCAAATCTTTTCGATGGGCTCGCCCGAAGCTATATGGTCGATGACGATACCTTCCTCCACCGGCTTGATTCCCACTTTGTATTCCGGCTTGCTGTGTTCGGAGGTGGGGGCTTCTACGACGAACTCTTCCTTGATATCTGGTTCCATCGCGAAGGACCCGTTGAAATCGGCGCCGAGGAGACCGGAGACCATGCCAATTTCGACGATTCTCGTCCAGTAACCGTTGGCGGACTGGGCATCCCATCCGTTGAGCGGCAGTTCGTCAAGGAAGGTGGGATTGGTAGGATTGAGCCGGTCGCGGGGAAGGGGATGGTAGAAACGGGCATCTTCGGGTAGGAGACCCAACATGTCCTTGCGGAAGGTCACGCTTTTCCGCAGGAAGGGCGCGCGTTCCAGCACCGAGTCGCCCATCCGCTCGAGCTGAAGCCTCGTGAAGTACCAGATGGGCGCCACCTTGCCCGATACCAGGTATTCGTCCAGGGATTCGTAGACATTGACCTTGTAGCCATTGGCTTTCATCCTTTCGATGTAGTAGGAGGGCATTGAGAGCAGTTCGGGGGCCACGAGATCCACCTCGACGTTCCGGAAGATTCTCAATCCGTCGGCCTTGGAGTGGACGGTGCGTCCATGGTAGAGGTCGCCGGTGAGGGCGATATGGATGTGGTCCTCGTTCCAGTTCAGCTGTTCGAGAAAGGAGAACTCGTCGAGGAATTCCTGGGTGGGGTGCTCGTGCTTCCCGTCGCCCGCGTTGATGAATCCGGGGCGGGGGCCGCCGGAAATCTCGGCGTAGCGGGAGAGGGCCCCCTGAAGCCAGCGGCAGGCGCCTTCGAGCTTCGTGCGCAGGATGAAACAAGAATCCGCCGAATAGCCGTATAGCATTTTTATGGCATCCGTCATGGATTCGTTCTTGTTGAAGGAACTGGAGGCCGCGTCGAAGACATTGGTGCGGCAGCCGAGGAATTTGGCGGCGTTGCGGAAGGATTCGCGCGTCCTCGTCGAGTCTTCCATGAAGATGAGGTAGGCCTGGTAACTGGGATCGTTGATCTTGAAGGGACTCAGGTCCCCGCCCGAACGGGCGAGATTTTTCAGTTCGCTGGTTTTTTTATAGAGATATCGCTGTTCGTCGAGCGATAGATCGTTCACGACGGCGATCGTTCTGCCTTTGAATGGACCGGATCGTTCCATGGTAGCCTCCTATGTGGCGTTCCCGGGGGGCTTAAGCCGCCCGAGGGCTTCGATATATCCCGTCTGGGGATAAAAATCATACAGCGTCAATGATTCCAGGCTCCAGCCCGCGCGGGTAAGGTCGCCGATGTCGCGAGCCATCGTCACGTGATCGCAGGAAACGTAGATGAAGCCGCCTATGTCGGCGCCTTTCAGCCATTCCCTGGTGGCGGGCGAGAGGCCGCCGCGCGGAGGATCGGCGAGGACCCAGTCGAAACGGGAGGCTCCCCCGCGGCGCGCGCGAGCCGCCGCCGCCAGGGCCCAGGTCTCGACATCGGTGGCCACGAAACGTCCGGTTCCCGCGGGCAGGTTGCCGCGCGCCGCCTCGAGCGACACGGCGTCGCTCTCTACGCAGGTCACTTCGCCGAACTGCCCGGCCAGGCGGGCGGCGAAGAGGCCGGCGCCGCTGTAAAGGTCGATGGCTTTTTGTCCCGAGATGCCCCGCAGGGCTTCGTCGACGAGGGCGCCGGCCATCTCCAGGTTGCTCTGGAAAAAGTGCTTGAGCGGGAAACGGTATTCCCTGCCCGCCACCATGGCCTTCGCCTGAGCGTCGATACCTTCGATGTAGAGCCGCTCATCCTGGCCGAACACGACGAAGCGGTCGCGCTGGCCGATGCGCGCCTGAAGTTCTTTGTCCGGTCTGGACTTCCGGTTCTGGCGGCGAAGCCACGCGTCGATGCAGGGCGCGGCGATGGGACAGCCTTCCGCTCGAAGCGAGGACGCGGAATCCGCTTCCATGAAGCCGATTCCGTGATCACTCGTGACGTGAAGCTGGACCCTGTTCCTGTAGCCATAGGGCGCGCCGCTCTTTATCGCCATACCTGCCGGATCGAGCTTGGCGATGCGCCTGAAGCTGTCCCGGGCGGCCGCGGCCTTGAATTCGAGCTGATGGCCATATTCGATATGCTGGAGGCCGCAGCCGCCGCAGAGTCCAAAAATGGGACAGGGAGGCTTTACCCTGAAGGGGGAGGGGACAAGAACATCGAGGAGTCTCGCGCGGATGTAGTCTTTGGATGTTTCGGCGATTTCGCAGGCTATTTTCTCGCCGGGAACGCTGAAGGGGATGAAGACGGCCTTGCCGTCGAGGAATGCGATACCGTCGCCGCCCGAAGCGAGCTTTTCAACGGTAAGGGTTATCCTGTCAGCCATGCTGGAATGATAATAGGCAGATATTCGAGAATTCCGCAAGTACGGCCGAAGACAAGGTTTCTTGGCCCGGCGCGAACTTGGTGGTATATTGACGATATGAGTATAACCATTCGCTCTCTGGGCGCCGCTGGTGAAGTGACGGGTTCCAAACATCTTGTCGAAATGGACGGGAAAAGGATATTGATCGATTGCGGAGCCTTTCAGGGGAGAAGGGCCGAATCGGACGCGAAAAACCGCGCCCTTCTTGGAGACCTTCCCGCCTCGGCCATCGACGCCGTCGTCCTCACGCACGCTCATTTCGACCATTGCGGGCTGCTGCCGCTTCTGGTCAAACGCGGATTTTCGGGCAATATATACTCGACGTCGGCGACGAGAGACCTCGCCAATCTCGTGATGATGGATTCGGCCCACATCCAGGCGCGCGACGCCGACTATCTCTCACGTCAGGCCGACAAGAAGAATGAAAAATTCGACTGGAAGCCACTGTACGAAGACCTGGATGTCGTCAAGACGACGGGTCAGTTCGTCACCATAAACTATCATCGGCCGATTACCCTCGTGGATGGCGTCTCTATCGAATTTTTCGACGCCGGTCACATACTGGGTTCAGCCCTCGTGCGCATGAAGCTAAAAGCGGCCGACGGCGAGGAGCTCGCGGTGGGCTTCAGCGGAGACCTTGGCAGGAAGGACAAGCCCATAATCCGCGATCCCGAATTCCTCGAGGATCTCGATTACCTGGTTCTGGAAAGCACCTACGGCGACAAACTGCATGAGGACACCGCCGACGCCCTGAAAAGGCTCGCCTTCATCGTGACAAGAACGGCCAACGCCGGCGGCAAGGTGATCATACCCGCCTTCGCCGTGGAAAGAACCCAGGAACTCGTCTTCAACCTCCATCTTCTGCAAGACAAGGGTGAGATCCCCGATCTGCCCATCTGGGTGGATTCGCCGATGGCGGTGGACGCGACGGAGATATTCCGCCTTCATCCCGAATGCTACGACCAGCAGACCAACGACGCCTTTACGGTCCATTCCGAGAATCCCTTCGGCTTCGCGGCGCTTCGTTTTTCCAGGACGGTCGCCGATTCCAAGGCCCTCAACGCGGCGAAGGGTTCCATGATCATCATATCCGCCGACGGAATGTGCGAGTTCGGCAGGATCCAGCACCATCTGATCCACAATCTGGGCAACGCCGCGAATACCGTCCTTATCGTCGGCTATATGGCCGAGGGAACCCTGGGCAGGCGGTTGAGGGACGGTGCCAAAGATGTGCGAATTCACGGAGACTGGTTCAGGGTGAAGGCCGATATCCAGGAAATAGACGCCTTTTCGGCTCACGCCGACTGGAGGGAAACGCTCGACTGGCTGAAGGGAACCGATATCGCGAGGATCAAGAAAGTGTTCCTCGTCCATGGCGAAACCGAGGCGCTGGCTTCGATGAGAGAAAAAGTGCTGGGAGCGGGTGCCGCTTCCGTCGAGATAGTGCGGGCGGGAGAAATCTACGCTCTCTGAGGGAAACGGACACGCATGGAAATACTTTACGCAGGTTTGGATATTGGCGGGCAAAGCATAAAGGGCATTATCCTCGATGAGGCGGGAAACGTGAGGTGTGAAGCGTCGCGCGTCACCCAGGCGTCGCGGGGCGCGAAGGCCGTCCTAGAAGCGATTCGTTCCCTCGTCGACGAACTCTCCGTCATCGGCGCGGTCTCGGCGGTGGGCGTGGGCACGCCGGGCGGCGTGGATCGCGATGGTGTCATCGTGGGGATGGCCGCCAATATCTCAGGCTGGTATGGAACGAGGTTGGGTGATGAAATCTCGGCCATGGCCTTTGCTCCCTGTTCGGTCAGGAACGATGGCGATATCGCGGCATACGCAGAGTGGGCGGTTAGGCTAGGCCGTTCGAGAGGCACGTTATTCATCGGCTTGGGAACTGGTATCGGCGGGGGCTATATCGAGGACGGCCGCATTATGGGCGGCTGCGACGACAGGGCGGTGGAAATCGGGCATATCATAATAGAACCCTCGGGCAGGCGCTGCGCCTGCGGCATCGACGGCTGCTCCGAGGCCTACGCTTCGGGACCTTCCATCGGGAGGGTGGCGACCGCCTTGGGCAGGGGCGAGGACGCGGGGCTCGGGTCGCTGGCGCGCGCCGCCTATCCCAACCTCGATTTCGCGGACTCGCCCCTGGCGGCGCGCGCTCTCGCCGGTGAATGTTTCAACGCCCGGGAAGTCTACGAAGCCTACGCGGCCGGGGATCGCCTCGCCCTCGCCGTCGACGCGATAACCGCCGAGGCTCTGGCCCGCGCCGTTTCGATAGCCTTGGCCATGCTGGCGCCCGATACCGTCGTTTTCGGCGGCGGCGTCATCGTGGGCGCTCCGCATCTGCCCGCGCGCGTGGCCCAGCTCATGCCCGCGCACGTATATCGCGACGCCTGGAATCACTGCGGCTTCGAAACCGCGCTGCTTTCGCACCGTGCCGGCCTGTTGGGCGCCGCCTTCTACGGGGCGAGCCTCGTGGCTGGCCGCTCAGAGCTGTTCGCGCTTGCCGCCGGGGCGCTTAAAAGCAACCAAGCTGGCGTCCAGGCGCAGTAGTGGGGCGCTCAGACGCGGCACGCCTGTCCGCCTCAGATCGAATCCAGCTTCTCTATCCTCTGCTCGTGCCGGCCGCCCTGGAAGCTGGCATTCATGAACACTTCCAGAATATCCTCGGGTTTTTCCCTGTATTGCACCCTGCCGCCGAAGGCGAGGAAATTGGCGTTGTTGTGTTCCTTGGCCATGAGGGCAGTAAAGCTGTCGTGGACGAGAGCGCAGCGAATTCCTCTATGCCTGTTCGCGGCGATGGAAATGCCTATGCCGGTCCCGCAGAGGAGAATGCCAAAGTCATAGCCGCCCTTGGAGTACTCCTGGACCGCGAGAGCCGCTATATCGGGATAATCGACCCTGTCTTCCGAATCGACTCCCAGATTCTTCACCGCGTGCCCCTTTTTTTGGAGCCACTGGAGAAGCCGTTTTTTCAAATCGACGGCACCATGGTCGTTGGCGATTACTATGTTCATGCGACAATCTTACTTCAAGGAGGCTCTTTGCCGCAATATTGAAGCACAGGATTATTTTGAGGACGTCCATAGGGTGGAGCGCGGCGAGGAGGATCCCATGTGGAAGTCGAGATGTTCAGGGGTATATGGGCCTGGCGAGCCCGGGGCGCCGGGGCGAGGCTTCCTCGCCCCCCGAGTCATCTGTTTTGGCTTTTACCTCATCTCGGCATTCCTCGAAGCGGCCTGCTCCCCCAATCCCTCGGAAATCTTTGTGCCGGCGGGCGACATCAGGCCCCCAACGATACTCGACGCGGGACAGGATAGCCCCGGCTCCTTTAAAATTCTTTTCGATGAAGAGATTCAACCGATAGCTAAAAGTTTCGCTTTCGATCCGGCGGCCACGATCGCGACACCCGGCTCGGAGGGGGCGCTTCTCACCGTTTCTCTCGAACCCGCCGCGGCGGCGGGGCAGGCCTGTTCCCTTTCGGGCGAAGCCAGAGACGGTTCCGGAAACACGACCCGTTTTCTCTTCTCTTTCGTCGGATACAACGAAAAGCCGGCGCTGCTCCGCGTCAACGAGCTCCAGACGGGCAAGAACAGCTCGGCCAGTAATCCTCATCGGGACTATGTCGAATTCACGGTGGAGGAGGAGGGGAATCTCGGAGGCGTATATGTCCAGTGGGCCAGTTCGGTCAAAATCATGGCCTACGCTTTTCCGCCCTGCGATGTGGCGAAGAATTCCGTCATCGTCCTCCACTGCGCGCCGGAGGGCGATCCCTCCGAAGTGGATGAAACGGGAGGCGATCTTTCGCGGTCGGGAGGGGTCGACGCGAGCGCTTCCGGCCGGGACTTCTGGGCCGGTGGGGGAGGCATACCCGACGAGACAGGTCTTCTCCTGGTCAAGGCTCGCGAAGGCGACGCGCCGATGGACGGCGTTTTCTTTGTTTCATCCGCGAAGACTGGCGAACTCGATTCACCCAAACTGACGGGGCTTCTGGAGGAGTTGACGGTCGCGGGTCTTTGGGCTAGTTCAAGCCCTCCTCAGTGGGAAGATGGATTTCAATGGAAGAGTTCCGCTTCAAGGCCCTTGCACAGGATGCGCGCGGGCCCTGCGGGTGCTGGTCAATGGCAGATAGGCGAATCCGGTTCGCAGAGTCCCGGCGTCGCCGCTCCGGGAAAGACCTCTTCAAGCTCAAGGAAGGTGAAGAAGGAAAATTCCACAAGCGATTGAGTTGTCTTGCTTTTGCCTGGTTTTAATCCGCCTGGAAATATCCGGTCCCGTCTTTTGCCATGGGCGAAGGGCATCAGTCCTTTATGAAGTTCTCGATTTCATGCTTGGGAAGGGCTCCCACTTTCTGCTTGACGAGCTGTCCATCCTTGAAATACAGAAGCGTGGGAATCGAGATGATACCGTATTGGGAGGCTATATCGCTTTCGTCATCGACATTCACTTTTCCCACCTTTACCTTGCCCGTATTCGCTTCGGCGATCTGCGCTATCGAAGGGGCGATCATCCTGCAGGGCATGCACCATTCGGCCCAGAAATCGACGAGGACGGGGATTTTTGAATCGAGGACTTCGGCTTGAAAGTTGGCTGAGGTGAGGGTTACTTCTATGCTCATGATGGCTCCTTGAATATTTGCCTGGCGCTTTGTCTTTTATGATTGACTCGTATAGTATAGCCAAATTCTTCGAGGCCGGTCAAATGACTCAAGCCATGAAAAGAACGCCAAGCCTTGCGCGGAAAAAGAAAAATGCGGATACTGAATCTAGCCGTGAGAAGAGCAGAGAAGAGGAGTCGTTTCCCATGAAAGGAATTGCCAACGCATGGACTTTTTCCCGTATCGGCGGCGTTGATCAGGTGGTCATCAGAAATGGCGACGATGTCGCGGCGCTCGGCGACCTGGACCAGAAGCTTTGGGCCGTTCTCGCCATGCCCGCCGCCCAGCCCGCCGTCAGGCAAACGCTCGAATACCTCGACGCCGATAAAGATGGAAAGATACGGGTACCCGATATCCTTCGGACCATAGGCGAGCTTAAGGCCCGTTTGACGACGCTCGACGCGCTTTTCGAACGGAACGACCGCCTGGCGATAGACCAGATGGCCGAGAGGGAAATGCGGGACACAGCCACCCACGTGCTCGCGATCAACGCCGGCGTTGGCCAGGGTTTGGCATCCGCGTTTTGTTCCTCGGGGATCCAGGCCGTGGATCTAGCCGCGGTGGATAAAGCCATCGGCGCTTTTTCTGCGCTGCCCTTCAACGGCGACGGTGTGATCGTTCCAGCCTCGACCGAGGATGAGGCGGTGAAAGGACTTCTCGTCGCCCTGATCGGGGCTGGCTATTCGGCGCAGGACTCAAGCGGCGAATCCGGCGTGGATAAGTCCAGCCTGGAAAGGTTCGGCACCGATTACGAGGCCTATAGGTCATGGATCAAGGAAGCCGATTCATACACCGAGCTCTTCCCCTCGGACGCCGAAGGAAGGAAAGCCTCCGACCTTTTCAGGACAATCCGCCCTCCTCTAGAAGACTATTTCAAGCGCTGCCGCGTCCTGGCCATGGCCGGGTCTCCATCGGCGATGGGGGAACTTGAAGCCCTCATGGCTTCCATCCTCTCTCAAAACCTCCCGGAGGACGCGCCTGAATTGGCGCGGCTTCCCGCCGCCCTGCCCGACGCTTCCTGCGTTTTGCGGCTCGATAGAGCCTTGCATCCGACATATGGCAAAGCGATCCTTGCTTTTTTTGGGACTATGGCAAAAAGCCACGCTTCGTCTACCGCGGTTTCGCAGGCGGAATGGGAGAGCATGGCCGCGACAATGGACACGTACGGCCGCTGGCTCGACGGCAAGCCTCGGTCGGGAGTCGCCATTTTAGGCGCGCAAGTCATGGATGGCGTATTCGGCGCCGAGACGATCGCCGGTCTCCAGGGGCTCGTGGAACGAGACCTCGCCATGGCGGGCGAGGCCGATTCACTCAGGAGGCTCAGGACGTTGCTGCTTCTCAAGCGGGATTTTCTGCGCATCCTCTGCAATTTCGTGAATCTCGAGGACTTCTACGTGCGGAAACAGGGGCTTTTCAGGGCGGGGAAACTCTTCCTCGACGGCAGGGAACTGGAGCTTTGCCTGAACGTCGGAAACGCGCCCGCTCACGCGACCATGGCCGGATTGTCATCCATGTATCTGGTCTACTGTGACCTTTCGCGCGTGGACGGAAGGAAGAAGGCGATTGTGGCCGTCCTGACGGCCGGCGACGCGGACAATATATTCATAGGCAGGAACGGCGTTTTCTATGACAGCGAAGGCCTCGACTGGGACGCCGTGATAACGAAAACCGTCGTCCAACCCATCAGCATCCGCGAGGCGTTTTTCAGCCCCTACAAATGGCTCGTCCGGACTCTCGAGGAATTTTCGATGAAGCGTGCCGCGAACGCCGAGGTGGCCAATATGGACAAGATGAAGGGAATCGCCCAGGCGACGGCGCAGGTAGGCAAACCGGACCTCAAACCTGAACAGATGATACCCAAAAAGGTCGATGTGGGCACGGTGGCCGCCATCGGGGTAGCCTTGGGAAGCATAGGCGCGATGGTGACCGGCATCCTCGGCATGTTCTTCGGGCTCGGCGTATGGATGCCTTTGGGCATCGTGGGCGTCTTCGTTCTCATCTCCGGCCCGTCGATGATCTTGGCGTACATGAAGCTGCGAAAGAGAAATATCGGCCCCCTTCTCAACGCGGAGGGCTGGGCGATCAATGGCAGGCTCAAGATCAACGTTCCTTTCGGCGCTACCTTGAGCCATCTCGCAGCGCTTCCCCTGAGCTCCACTCGGCAGATAAAGGATCCTTTCGCGGAGAAAAAGAAGCCATGGACGCTCTATATTCTCATAGTGACGATTGCCGCCCTGGTCGCGGCCTATTTCGCCGGCTGGTTTGGGCCATTATTCGGATGAGTCGTTTAAAATGGTTGCCCCTCAGACTACCGATTCGCCGCATATGCCTCGCTCTTCTGTTGGCGCTCCCCGTTTACCCGTTCGCGGAGGCGCTGTTCTTCGTCCAGGCGATGCCCGCCTTCAGGCTTACGAGCGTTGATCCCCTCGGTGACACTTTGTCCCTGAGTCCTGAGGATTACGCCCGTTACTACGATTTCCCCTCCGTGATCAATCTGGGACTCGAGCTGCATGCGGCCAGGTCGGAGATCGTCTTCCGCGTCGACGTCCGGCCCGATTTCCAATCCTTCGTCACCGAACGGTATTACGGCAATTTGCCCTTCGTCGCCCACGGCATCAACTCCATAGGCGACGCTAACATGCCCACCGTCGGCTACTTCGAATTCGGGGGCGAGAAGCTTCTGCTTTCAATAGGGAGACGCCAGCTCAAGTGGGGGCCGGGCACCTATGGTCTCGCCATATCCGACGGCGCGCCCTATATGGATCACCTGTGGATCGACTATCGCTTCCCCACGCGAAGAGGCGAGTGGTGGTACGGTTTCGTCGCTATCGGGGCGGACAGGGCGGGCAACGTGTGGAGCCAGCTGGAACCGGAATCGGCGGGAGGCTTGGGCTACAAGAACATCTTCGCCCATCGGGTCGGCTACGCGAGCGACAGGCTGAGGATCGCCGTGGGCGAGCTCAACCTCATCCATGACATAGTGCCCGGCCTCATCGATATTTCGCCCTTCGCCGTCTACCACAACATGTACCAGGACGCCTATAGCAATGTCATGCTCGACGCCAGCGCCGAGGTCAGATTCGGAATGGTCAGGACCTTCGGAGAGATCGTGATGGACGATCTCGTCATGCCCTGGGAGGCGGCCGATGGTTCCCCGTCTCGACCGACCGCCCTTGGATTCCTCGGCGGCGCCGAATGGAAAATCGCCGGTGGTGCGCCCTACGCCTTCGGCCGCATGAGGGAAGCCGATTATTCCCTTCGTGAGGACAGCTTTTCGGAACCGGGCGGCCTGCGCCTGAGCTACGAGGGCTACCGGACCACCACCTACCTCTATAACAGGGAGAACGATTCGGGAAAATGGACGCTGCCCGACCACCGGCTTGTCAACACATCGGCCGGCTATCTGTACACGGCCAACGCCTTCTATCTCGGTTTCCCCTATGGTCCCGACACCATCCTCGACATGCTGAAGCTCTCCTGGGAAAGTCCCAGCCTCAAGAGCGCCCTGTCGCTTAAATACCTGCGGAAGGGAGCCTACGGCATCGAAAGCGTCTATCCCCCCTCCGACGGCGCCGCCACCTGGTTCAAACTCCAGGAGCCGGTGACGAGGAACCTGATCGTCGGCGTCGGGATTGAGGCGGCCTTGAGTCCGGCGATCGAAGCCTGGGGGAAGGGCGAATGTTGGTTCGGCGACTCGCCCCAGGCAAGCCTCACCGGAGGCTTGGCGTACCGCTATTCGACGAGGTGATGCTGTTCGGCTAAGCGATGCCCGCGCGCCGGCGCGGGCCGATTGAACCAGCCGCGGTCATGACTTTCCTTTACCTTCCCCAAGGCGCCGCGCCAGCGCCTGAATATCGCCTTGGCCGTCATATCCTTGGGCGATCTGCTTCCTATTACCATCAAGGTCTTGTTGAAAAACCCCGGCACGACGAGGGCTTTGCCCGCGAAGGCCCCCCGCAGGGCCGTCTCCGCCACTTGGGCAGGTTCCTTCGATGAGAGGCGGCCGAAAAAGCCTTGTGAATTCGTCTTCTCCCTGATCGCCTCGCTCGTGTAGATTCCTCCCGGCGTGAGGGCGGTGACCGAGATGCCGAGCGGAGAGAGTTCGTGTCTGAGGGCTATGCTCCAGTGGAGAAGGAAGGATTTGCTCGCGGCATAGACCGCGAAGAGCGGCATGGGGTAGAAGGCCGCCAGGCTCGCGACGGTGAGGATTCTTCCTCCGCTCGCGGCGAGTCTTTCGACGAGGCCATAGGTGATGGCCATGGTAGCCTGAATGTTTACATCGACGACCCTCCGCTGGAATTCTATGGGTATGAGATCGAAAAGGCCATTGTCGCCTATGCCCATGTTGTTGACGAGAAGGGAGACCGGTCTCCCTTCGGCGAGGGCGAAGGCGAGAAATTCCTGCTGGGCGCTTGCCGTGGAGAGATCCAGCTCGAGGGCGAAGACGGTCGAGCCATGGAGACGACGCAGCTCCTCCGCGAAGATCGGCAGACCCGTGCCGGGAAGGGCGACCAGTATGAGATTCCAGCCTTTAGTCGATAAGGTTTCGGCGAAGGCCTTACCCAGGCCCTGGCTCGCGCCGGTGACGACAGCGAATTCAGCCACTTTTTCCATCGCTTTTACTCCATATTAAAACGTATGTTTGAAACTTGTGATTCAATATATCTCGCTTGTGAGTGAATGTCAAACAATGTTTAAAACAATCGTATTAAACGCAACTTGACGCATGCCTGCGTTTCTGCTATTTTTTTGACATAATGCGGAGGTGCGGGATGAATGCCTGTTCATTGAAGGGAAAACGCTGTGTCGTCACGGGGGCGACATCGGGCATCGGCTACGCCACGGTCGAGGCGCTCCTGGGGCTAGGAGCCGAACTGGTCTTCGTCGGGCGCGATCCGGGGCGGACGGCCGCCGCCGCCAAGGCTTTTATGAGCGTGGCGGAGAAGGCGGGATCTCCTCCCCCACGACAAGAGCTCGCCGACCTGAGCCTCATGGCTGAAGTGGCCGATCTCGCCTCGCGTCTCGCCGATTCCGGAAAGCCCATCGACGCCCTCGTGAACTGCGCCGGCGTCTACACCGCGAAGAGAACGCTAACGGCGGAAGGCCTGGAGACGCAGTTCGCCGTCAACCACCTCGCTCCCTTCCTTCTCACGACGAGACTTCTGCCCGCCATGGGCGCCGACTCCAGGATCGCGACCGTCAGCTCGGGCTCGCATTACTATGGATGGATTCGCTGGAACGATCCCAGTCTTGAGGGACGATATTTGAGCCTCTGGGCCTACGAACAGTCGAAACTGGCCAACGTGCTCTTCTCTTACGAACTCGCCCGTAGGCTGGGGACTGGCGCGCTCTGGGCGGGACCGGGGGAAGGAAAACCGACGGTCTTTACGATAGACCCGGGGCTTGTCAACACCGATATGGGGCAGAAGCACGCGCGGGGCCTCACCGGGCTTTTCTGGAGCATGAGAAGGAAGGGCGGCGCGAGTCCGGCTCGGCCCGCTTCGGGGATAGCCGCGCTCCTTTCTTCGCCGGAAGCGGCGGGACGAACGGGGCTGTACTGGCGCGACGCCGTTCCGCTGCGATCGTCCCGCCGCTCCTATGACGCGGCCGCCGCGCGCCGGCTCTGGGAATTGAGCGAAGCGATGGTGGGAAAGGCGCTCGGCGGCGGCCAAGGGGGAAGCGATGTCTGAGAAAAACGAAGAGGGCACCAGGGAGAGAATCCTTGCCGCCGCGATCGACATAATAGAAAAGAAGGGCATCGAGGCCGCGACGGCCAGAGCCATTTCGGCGGAAGCGAAGGTAAATCTCGCGGCCATCAACTATCACTACCGAACGAAAGACGCCCTCATGGCCGCGGCCCTGGCCGCTTCATGGAAGAACGCTCTCGAGGATCTTCAGGGTTTCTTGAACGTTCAGCCCTGGGATCCCAAGGCCGGGATCCTGGAAATCGCCACCTTTCTCCGCCTCGGAGCCCTGCGATATCCGACCGTGACGCGTCTCCACTTTCTGGGCGCGCTGGACGGCGGCCGCGCGGACGCTTCCCTGTCGTCGTCGCGCGCGGGATCGAACTTCTGGGAATTCGTCGCCGAATGCGAGTTCCGCGTGGCCGCCGCCCTCGGCATCGATCCTGGCTGGGAACTCAGGGTGCGCACCGAGGCGCTCTTCGCCGCCATGGTCTGTCCCGCCGTCGCGCCTGGAGTCATTTCAGCGCCATCGGTGGGGAAGAGCGAAGAAGAATGCGTCGCCCTTCTCGTGGAAGACTATTTCGACGCCATTCATCGTTCAGCCTAAATGAAACGAGCGAATTGACTAAAAGGAAAGATTTCTTTATAATTAAGTAATCTTAATTATTTAAGGATCTTATGTTGTCAAGCGAAGCGGAATTCCTGGAAACGATGGGGGAGTGGGCCAGGGTCGTGATGCACCACTCGATGCACGGCCTCATCCATTACACGAAAGAGAATGGGCTGTCGATGTCGCAGACCGTCGCCCTTTTCAAGATCAAGAGAAACGGCATGTGTGGGGTCGCCGATGTCGGCGAGGACCTCCAGGTCTCGAGCGCCGCCGCGAGCCAGATGCTGGACCGGCTGGTACAGCAAGGTTTCATCCAACGCAGCGAAAATCCCGAAGACAGGCGCGGCAAATGCCTTACACTGACCGACAAGGGGCAGGCCTTCCTCCAGAAAGGCATCCATGTGCGCCAGCGCTGGATCAAAGATCTCGCCGATTCCCTGTCTATCGAGGAAAGGCAAAGCGCGAACGAAACTATAGCCATGCTTGTCGGAAAGGCCAGGGCACTCGACGCCGGCGCGAAAAATCCCCACTGCGAGGGAGAAGGAACCTTACACTCATGATGCGATTAATGCGTTATCTGAAGCCTTATCTGGCTTCGATCGCCCTCATCGTCGCCCTGCTTTTCGTACAGGCTAACGCCGATTTGGCGCTTCCCGACTATATGTCGAGGATCGTGAACATCGGCATACAGCAGGGCGGCATAGAAGACTCCCTGCCTCGGGCGATCGGCGGGAAGGAACTCGACAAAGCCCTTCTCTTCACATCCCAGGAGGAGGGCGCCTCAATCCTGGCGGCATATGACCGCTTCGAGCCGGGCTCGGAAGCCCATAAGGCTCTCCTCAAGAAATACCCGAACGCGGCCAGCGAGCCCCTCTTCATCCTGAAGAAGATCGACGCCGCGGCGAGGAGTAGCCTCGATGCGGCGATGGGCAAGGCCCTTGCCACAGTGTCCTTTATCTACCAGGTCGCTTCCGATCCCGCCAAGGCAAGCCAGATGGCTCAGGGAATGGGGGCCGACCTTTCGCGCCTGCCTCCCGAAACCGATCTCTTCACCGTTCTTCCGATGATGCCTGAGGCACAGCGAGCCACGATGCTAGGCACGATATCGTCAAAACTCGCGGGTATCGATCTTTCCATCATCAAACAGATGGGCATCCAGGCCGTGAAGGGCGAATACGAGAGGATGGGCATGGATACCGGCGCCGTGCAGACCTCCTACATACTTTCGATGGGCGGTCTCATGCTTCTTCTGACCCTCCTCTCCGTGGTCGCCACCGTCATCGTCGGCTTCCTTGGTGCGCGCACGGCGGCGGGTTTCGCCCGTGACCTGCGCGTGAATCTTTTCCGGAAGGTCGAGAATTTCTCCTTCGCCGAACTGGACAAGTTCTCCACCGCCTCCCTCATCACGCGATCGACCAACGACATCACGCAGATGCAGATGGTCACGGTCATGGGCTTGCGGATGTTCTTCTACGCGCCGATCATCGGCATAGGCGGCGTCATTAGGGCGACGGGCAAGGCTTCCTCGATGTGGTGGATCATCGCGCTGGCGGTATCGATCATTCTCGGAATAATCGCGGTCGTCTTCGCGATCGCCCTGCCCAAGTTCAAGAGCATCCAGAAACTCATCGACAAGCTCAACCTCGTCGTGAGGGAGAACCTGTCGGGCATGATGGTCATCCGCGCATTCGCCATGCAGGGCCAGGAGGAGAAGCGCTTCGACAAGGCGAACAAGGACCTGACGGGAACCATGCTCTTCGTGACGCGTGTCATGGTCGTCCTCATGCCTCTCATGATGCTCATCATGAACCTCGTATCCCTCCTCATCATCTGGACGGGGGCCCATGAGGTAGCCCTCTCGCAGATCAGGGTCGGCGACATGATGGCTTTCATGCAGTACGCCATGCAGATATTCTTCGCCTTCATCATGCTGTCGATGATGTTCATCATCCTGCCGAGGGCTTCCGTTTCGGCCGACAGGATAGCTGACGTGCTCGACACCGAGCCGTGCATCGTCGATCCCAAATCTCCCCGCGCTTACGGCGCCGATTTCAAGGGTCTCATCGAGTTCAAGGATGTGAGTTTCCGCTACCCGGGGGCGACCGAGGACGTACTCAACAAAATCAGTTTCACGGCGAAACCTGGCCAAACGACAGCCATAATAGGGACGACGGGATCGGGCAAGTCCTCTTTGGTGAGCCTCATTCCGCGCTTCTACGACGCGACCGAGGGCTCGATCAAGGTAGGCGGAATCGATATCAGAGAGGTCTCCCAGCACGAACTGCGGTCGAAGATAGGCTTTGTGCCTCAGAAGGCTTCACTTTTCTCGGGCACGATCGAGAGCAATCTCCTCTACGCCAACGAGAATGCTTCCGCGGAAGATATGGCCCTCGCCCTCAAGATTTCTCAGGCTAAGGAATTCGTCGACGCGAAGCCTGAAGGAATAGGCCTCGAGATTTCCCAAGGCGGCGCCAACGTGTCGGGCGGCCAGAGACAGCGCCTGACCATAGCGCGCGCCATCGTCAAGAAGGCCCCCATCTACATTTTCGACGACAGCTTTTCGGCCCTCGATTTCAAAACCGATACGCTGTTAAGGCAAGCGCTCAAAGCGAATCTGGGCCAGAGCACCGTTCTTCTGGTCACGCAGCGCGTCGCCGCAATAAAGCAGGCCGACCAGATACTTGTCCTCGACGAGGGCCGGCTCGTGGGACGGGGCACGCACCATGAGCTCATGGAAACCTGCGAGGTATACCGCGATATCGCGATGTCGCAGCTGAAGCAGGAGGAATTGGCATGAGTGACATGCATAACCCGACAAGACCAGCCGGCAGGCCGGGGATGCGCCCCGGTGCGGCTTTTGGCAGAGGTGGACCCGGGGGCCCTGGCGCCATGATGAAGGGCGAAAAAGCCCGCAATTTCAAGGGTACGATGAAAAAGCTCATCGGCTACTTGAGCCCTTTTAAGCTCCCGATCGCAATCGTGTTTGTTTTCGCGATCGGTTCCACGGTTTTCTCCATACTCGGCCCTAAAATCCTGGGCAAGGCGACGACCAGGCTCTTCGAGGGCGTCATGGCGCAGATGTCCGGGAAGGCCGGGGGCATCGACCTTCCGGCTATCGGCAGCATCCTGCTTGGCGTCCTGGGGCTCTACCTCATTTCGGCGCTCTTCAGCTACATCCAGGGCTGGATCATGTCCGGGGTGTCGATCAAGATCACTTATCAATTCCGCAAGGATATCCTCGCCAAGATCAACAGGATGCCGCTCAAGTATTTCGACGGCACGAACCACGGCGAAGTGCTCTCCCGCATGACCAACGACGTGGATACGGTCAACCAGACCTTGAGCCAGAGCCTGACGCAGATGATAACCTCGGTCGTCACCGTCCTGGGCGTTCTCGTGATGATGCTGACCATCAGCTGGCAGATGACCCTCGTCGCTCTCCTTATCCTTCCACTGTCGATGGTCCTGATCAGGCTCATCGTCAACCAGTCGCAGAAGTACTTCAAGCAGCAACAGGAATTTCTCGGCAACGCCAACGGCCATATCGAGGAAATGTTCGGAAGCCACGCGGTCGTCAAGGCCTTCAGCGGCGAGGCGAAAAACATCGCGAAGTTCGAAGGCATCAACGACTCGCTCTACCGTTCGGCGTGGAAATCCCAGTTCCTCTCCGGAATAATGATGCCCATGATGAACTTTGTGGGGAATCTCGGCTACGTGGGCGTCACCATCGTGGGAGGTTATCTCGCGGCCAAGAAAGCGATAAGCCTCGGCGATATCCAGGCCTTCATCCAGTACGTCCGCTCCTTCACCCAGCCGATAAGCCAGATAGCGAATATTTCCAACGTCCTTCAGCAGACGGCCGCTTCGGCCGAGAGGGTATTCGAGTTCCTGGAAGAGGCCGAGGAAGTGCCCGATAGCGCGGAAGCCCGGAAGCCAGAGAAGGTCGAGGGGTCGGTCGAGTTCAGGAATGTGCGTTTCGGCTATCTCGACGACAAAATCGTCATCAACGATTTCTCGACGAAGGTAGCCCCCGGAAAGCGCGTCGCCATCGTGGGACCCACGGGCGCGGGCAAGACGACGCTCGTGAAGCTTCTCATGCGTTTCTATGACGTGAAGGAAGGGGCCATTCTCATAGACGGCAAGGATATCCGCGAGTACGGCAGGGCCGATCTGCGGCGGACGTTCGGCATGGTGCTGCAGGACACGTGGCTCTTCAACGGCAGCATTCTCGACAATATACGCTACGGAAAGATCGGCGCCTCCGAGGAGGAGGTCGTCGAAGCGGCCAAGGCGGCCCACGTGGATCACTTCATCAGGGCCTTCCCCCAAGGCTACCAGACCGAACTCAACGAGGAAACGACCAACATCTCACAGGGCCAGAAGCAGCTTCTCACCATCGCGCGAGCCATACTCGCCGATCCCCCGATGCTCATCCTCGACGAGGCGACGAGTTCGGTGGACACCCACACGGAGGTCCTCATACAGAAAGCGATGAGCGTGCTCATGAAGGGCAGGACGAGCTTCATCATAGCCCACCGCCTGTCTACCATACGGGACGCCGACTGGATCCTCGTGATGGACCACGGCGATATCGTCGAGCAGGGCACTCATGAGAGTCTCATCGCCGTCGGCGGATTCTACGCCAATCTCTACAACAGCCAGTTCGATAAGCTGGAGAGCGCTTGAGCGACGAAGGTCGCGCCATAAGGCAGGCTCTTCTCGGACCCCTGCCCGGCATCGACGCATGGAGACTGATGGCGCCCCCTTTCAGGGGGGATGAAGAGTTCGTACCGCGAAGGGAGAAAGAAGGCTTTCGTGAAGCTTCGGTGCTGATCCTCCTACATCCGGCTCGCGACGGATTCTCATTCCCTCTGATCGAGCGGCCTGGCAGCCTGAGGCACCACGCCGGGCAGATAGCCTTCCCTGGTGGCGCCCTCGAGCCGGGCGAAAACCCCCTCGACGCGGCGTTGCGCGAAACGGAGGAGGAAATCGGCGTCAGGCTGCCGGAATCGTCGATCCTTGGAGCCTTGAGCGAAATCTCGGCCCTGCCTTCCGGCTATCATGTTCACCCTTTCATCGCTTTCTCTGGAGCAATGCCTGTCTATCGCCTTCAGCGGGAGGAAGTGAGCGATCTGTTCGAGATTCCCCTGGCGGCGCTGACGGATCCGGCATCCGTCTCGACTTTTCCCATTCGGCGCGACGACAAGGACTGGTCGGTTCCCTGCTATGATTTCGGGGGAAGAATTGTCTGGGGGCTCACCGCGATGATCCTTGCCGAATTAGGGCGGCTTGTAACTCGATCTCCAAGCCTTTTATG